>JACFNP010000036.1 GCA_019454835.1 Rubellimicrobium sp. | reverse complement strand
GCGGGGCATGTGCGCCACTGGCCTTTTCGTCATTGCGAGGAGCCGAAGGCGACGAAGCAACCCCGATGTTGTGTGTGAGCGGTCGAGGTTGCTTCGGCTTCGCCTCGCAATGACGGGATTTGCGGGCGGCGCGTCCCTCTCCCGCCGTCATTGCGAGGAGCGGAACGCGACGAAGCAATCCATACCGGGCGGGTGGATTGCCACGGCGGCTGCGCCGCCTCGCAATGACGACGCATTCACCGTCATTGCGAGGCGAAGCCGAAGCAACCCCGACCTCTCACGCACGACATCGGGGTTGCTTCGTCGCCTGCGGCTCCTCGCAATGACGGGGGCAGCGAGGCCATCAGTCAGGCGCGGTTTCCTTCAGCTTGTCGATCCCGAGCATCTTCAGCGCCAGACCCTCGTAGAAGGGTTCCGACTGGCCCTTGCCGATCTTGCGCATGAAGTATTTCTCGAAGCCGACCTTGGCCACGTGGACCCACTTGCCCTCGGACGACCAGTTCACGTTGCGCGGCGGAATCTGCGGCTGGGCCACGAAGGCCACGCCGCCGTCGCCGAAGTCCGCAAGGCAGACGGCGTTCCAGGTGCCGCGCTCCTTCGGTTCCTGCCCGCGCACCAGGGCGCCGATGTTGCGGGCGGTCGCGGTCACCATGCTCTCGATCATGAAGCCGGTCTTGGGCACGCCGCAGGGCACCGGGGTCGGCCCGACCGGCGGGATGGCGACGCCGACGCCGATGCCGAAGATTTCCGGGTAGCGCGGGTTGCGCTGGTGTTCGTCGACGATGACGAAGCCGCGCGGGTTCACCAGCCCCTCCAGCCCCATCAGCGGCTTGATGCCCCGGAAGCCGGGAATCATCATCGCAAAGCTGAACGGCAGTTCATGCGTGGCCTTCACCGATCCGTCATCCGCCACTTCCTCGGCGGTGATGACATCCTCGGTGACCTTCTTCACCCGCGACGAGGTGATCCACTTGATGTGCCGGGCGCGCATTTCGGATTCGAGCAGGCCCCTGGTATCCCCGACCCCGTCGAGGCCCATGTGGCCGACATAGGGTTCGGGCGTGATGTAGGTCATCGGCACCCGGTCGCGCACCTTCGCGCGCCGCAGCGCGGTTTCGAGGATGAACAGGAATTCGTAGGACGGCCCGAAGCAGGACGCGCCCTGCACCGCGCCGACGACCACCGGGCCGGGATCGGCGATCAGCTTCTCGACCGCCGCCTGCGCCTTTTCGGCGTGATCGACATGGCAGACCGATTGCGTATGGCCGGTCTCGGGGCCGAAACCCTCTATCTCGTCAAAGGCCAGTTCGGGGCCGGTGGCGAGGACGAGATAATCGTAATCGAGCGCGCTGCCATCGGCGAGCGTGATGCGCCGCGCGCCGGGGTCGAGTGCCTCCATCGCCACGGGGCGAAAG
Source organism: Rubellimicrobium sp. (assembly GCA_019454835.1). Taxonomy (GTDB): domain Bacteria; phylum Pseudomonadota; class Alphaproteobacteria; order Rhodobacterales; family Rhodobacteraceae; genus JADYZU01. The sequence goes on along the minus strand of JACFNP010000036.1, from coordinate 34,558 downwards.
TCGATGCCCTTGCGCGCCATCACCGGCGCGAGGTCGATGGTGATGTCCTTGCGCTTGCGCCAGTCCACCGCGACCCAGGGGTTCGAGGGGACGAAGTGATAGTACGGGTCGCGGGTGACGACGGTGATCCGGTCCTCGGGACGCAGTTGATCCTTCAGCTCGTAGGCCATGATCGACCCGCCAAGCCCCGCCCCCGCAATGACGACATGTGCCATGGTGCTCTCTCCCTGCCGTGGCTTAATACACGTTGATGGTCATATATAAGCAACTACTCATGTTATGGGAAGAAGAGTCACCACCCGTAACGCCCGGTCACGGAAAGGGGGGTGATGCCGCCGCGCAAAAGGGCAAGGCAGGCACGGCAGGTGCAGGGCAATCGGGGAAACTGCGGCTGCGCGGGTCGGCAGGGCGTCACCGCCCGCAAACACCGTCATTGCGAGCCGCCGGCGAAGCAACCCCGACCGCTCACACGCGACATCGGGGTTGCATCGTCGGCTTTGCCTCCTCGCAATGACGGAACAGGCCATGACGGAACAGGCCATGCGCCCGATTGCCCTGCGGGCGCGAACCAACCACCCCCGCAACGAAAAGGGAGGCCCGCGGGCCTCCCTCGTGGTATCGCGCTGCAGCAGCCGCCGCTTACGACGGCAGTTCGGCGTCGATACCCTCGACGTAGAACATCATGTTCAGCAGCGTGCCGTCGTCGGCCACCTCGCCTGCGGCCACGAATTCCGTGCCGTCCTGCTTGTTCAGCGGGCCGGTGAACGGGTGGTATTCGCGGTTGATGATCGAGTCGCGGATCGCGTCGGCCTCGGCGCGCAGTTCGGGGTCGATGTTGGCGTTGATCTCGGGAACGACGATCACGCCCTCGGGCATCCCCAGCCACTGGTCCGAGGTCGCCCAGCTACCGTCGAACATCATGCCGATGCGTTCGATGTAGTAGGGGCCCCAGTTGTCGACGATCGAGGTCACGCAGGCGTTCGGGCCGTAAGCCGACATGTCGGCGGCCTGGCCGAAGGCGTGGATGCCCAGTTCTTCCGCCAGCGTGATCGGCGCGTTCGAGTCGGTGTGCTGCATGAGCACGTCGCAGCCCTGTTCGACCAGCGCCTTGGCGGCGTCGGCTTCCTTCTGGGGATTGTGCCAGTCGTAGATCCAGATGATCTTGAACTGCACGTCCGGGTTGGCCTTGCGCGCGGCGATGAAGGCCGCGTTGATGCCCATGATGACCTCGGGGATCGGCACCGGGACGATGTAGCCGATCTGGTTGCTCTTGGTCAGCTTGCCCGCCAGATGGCCGATGACCGCCCGGCCCTCGTAGAAGCGGGCGTTGTAGATCGCCACGTTGTCGGCGGTCTTGAAGCCGGTCGCGTGCTCGAACTTCACGTCGGGGAACTTGGCCGCGACGTTGATGGTCGGGTCCATGAAGCCGAACGAGGTGGCGAAGATGATGTCGCAGCCGTCCAGCGCCAACTGGGTCAGGATGCGTTCGCAGTCGGGGCCTTCGGGGACGTTCTCGACATAGACAGTCTCGAGCGCGTCGCCGAAATGGGCCATGGCGTCTTCGCGGCCGACATTGTGCTGGTAGTTGTAGCCCATGTCGGTGATCGGGCCGACGTAGATGAACCCGGCCTTGATCTTGTCGGCCTGCGCCCTGGCAGGAAGGCCCGCAGCAGCCGCAGTCGCGGCAGCGGCGGTCCCGGCAAGGAAACTGCGTCTCTTCATGGTCTTCTCTCCGCTGTTGAGGGGATCGTCCCCCGGTGGTTGAGCTCAGTTCGAGGCATGGAAGGTCGCGCCCAGATTGCCGGGCGTGGCGTTGCGGGCATTCCTGCTCAGCGACATCAGCACCAGAACGATGATGGTGATGAGATAGGGCGAGGCCGACAGCAGCACCGCCGGGATGCGAAAGCCCGCGCCCTGGAGGTTCAGTTGCAGCACCGTCACGCCCCCGAACAGATAGGCCCCCAGCAGCACCCTGCCCGAGCGCCACGAGGCAAAGACGACGATGGCCAGCGCGATCCAGCCCGCGCCCGAGGTCATGCCCTCGGTCCACTGGCGCAGGCGCATGATGCTGATATAGGCGCCGCCCGTCCCGGCCATGGCGCCGCCGAAGGTGATCGCGGCCATGCGGATCGCGATGACCGGATAGCCCAGCGCGTGCGCGGCGTCGTGATTCTCGCCCACCGCGCGCAGGATCAGCCCGCCGCGCGACCGGGTGAGGAACCACCAGATCGCCACGACCATCGCCAGCGACAGATAGAGGATGACATCGTGCCGGAACACGATCGGCCCCAGCCAGGGAATGTCGCGCAGCAGCGGCAGGTTCAGCGAGGGCGGCCGGTCGATGGTGATTCCCGCGTAGCTTTGCCCGATCAGCGCCGACAGCCCCAGCCCGAACAGCGTCAGGGCAAGGCCGGTCGCCACCTGGTTGGACAGCAGATATTGCGTGAGCACCCCGAAGATCAGCGCCATCACGCCCCCGGCCAGCGCCGCCGCGACAAAGCCCAGCCAGGGCGAGCCGGTCAGCACCGTCGCGGCGAAACCGCAGACGGCGCCGGTAATCATCATGCCCTCGACACCAAGGTTCAGCACGCCCGCCCGCTCGACCACCAGTTCGCCCAGCGCGGCCAGCAGGATCGGCGTCGAGGCGACCATCAGCGAGGCCAGCAGCAGGATCGGATCAATGCCACCCATGCGATTATCTCCCCTGCCCGTTCATGCGCGGGCCTTCCGGCCGATCCTGATACGGTAGGCGGTGAGCACGTCCAGCGCCAGCAGGAAGAACAGCAGCATCCCCTGGAAGGACTGGATCGACCCGGCGGGCAGGCCCAGCGACGACCGCGCCACGTCGCCGCCGACATAGGTGACCGCCAGCAGCACCCCGGCCAGCAGGATGCCGACCGGATGCAGCCGCCCGAGGAAGGCCACGATGATCGCGGTAAAGCCGTAGCCCACGTTGAAATCGACCGAGACGATGCCCGACGGCCCGGCCAGTTCAAACCAGCCCGCCGCCCCCGCCAGCGCCCCCGAGGCGGCCATGCAGACCATCACCAGCCTGCCCGGCGCCACGCCCGCGAACCGCGCCGCGCGCGGCGCAAGCCCCGCCACCTGGATCTGGAAGCCGAGGATATGGCGCGACAGCAGGATCTGCCCGGCCAGCACCGACAGCAGCGCGGCGATGACGCCCCAGTGGATGCCGGTGCCGCTCCAGATGTCGAGATTGGCGACCGCCGGATATTGCGACAGGTTGCGGCTGCCGGGGAAGCCGTAGCCTTCGGGGTTCTTCATCGCGCCCACGGCCAGCGAGGCGAGAATGTTTTCCGCCACATAGACCAGCATCAGCGAGACGAGGATTTCCGACACGCCGAGCCGGACCTTCAGCACCGCCGGGATCATCGCCCAGAGCATCCCGCCCGCAAGCGAGGCCGCGATGCAGATGATGAAAAGCCAGCGCCCCTCCATCGGGTAAAGCGCCAGCGCAACCGCCGCGCCCGACAGCGCGCCGATGACGTATTGCCCCTCGGCGCCGATGTTCCAGATGCCCGCGCGGAACCCCAGCGCAAGGCCCGTGGCGATCAGCACCAGCGGCGCCGCCTTGATCGGAAGCTGCGACAGGTAATAGGCCGCGTTGCGCCCGGTGAACGGGGTCCAGAAGATGGTGCGGATCGCCTCGACCGGGTTCTTGCCCAGGAGCGCGAACATGATGCCCCCGGCGATGATCGTCGCCAGAACCGCAACCAGCGGCGCGCCGTAGCGCCAGAAGTTCGACGGATCGGCCCTGCGTTCGAGACGGATCATCGCCACCTATCCAGCCTCCGCGCGGGCAACTTCCATGTCATGCGCTCCTCCGAGCATGAGGCCGATGCGGCCGATGGTCAGGCCCTCGACCGGAACCGACCCGGACAGGCGCCCGGCATTCAGCGCCGCGAAGCGGTCGGCGATCTCCATGAGCTCGTCGAGGTCCTGGCTGACCACGATCACCGCCGCCCCCTTGGCGGCAAGATCAAGCAGGGCCTGCCGGATCGCCGCCGCCGCCGCCGCATCGACGCCCCAGGTGGGCTGGTTCACGACCAGGACGACCGGGTCTTGCAGGATTTCCCGGCCGATGACGAATTTCTGCAGGTTGCCGCCCGACAATGATCGCGCGATACGGTCCGGCCCCGGCGTGCGCACGTCGAAAGTGGCGATCACCTTCTCGGCAAAGCCGCGCGTCCTGCGCCAGTCGACGAAACCGTGGCGTTCCAGCCCCTCGCGCACCGCGCCGGTCAGGAAGGCGTTCTCGATCAGCGTCATGTCGGGCACGGCGGCATGGCCCAGCCGCTCCTCGGGCGCGGCCAGCAGCCCCCTGGCGCGGCGCTCGTTCGGCGGCAGTTGCGCGACATCCTCGCCCGCCAGAAGCACGCTGCCCGGCGCGGTGCGCATCTCGCCCGACAGGGCCAGCAGCAATTCGTCCTGCCCGTTGCCTGCCACCCCGCCGATGCCCAGCACCTCGCCCTTGTGGAGCACGAGATTCACCTCCGACAGCGCGGTGCCGAAGGCGCGCGGCGAGGCGGCGCTGAGATTGCGGATTTCCAGCGCGACCTCGCCCTGCGCCGCCCCTGCCCCGGCGGCGCGGGTCGGCGGCTTCAGCGCGGTGCCGACCATCAGTTCGGCCAGTTCGCGGGCGCTGGCCTCGCGCGGGTCGCAGGCGCCGACCACCTTGCCCAGCCGCAGGATCGTGGCGCGTTCGCAAAGCGCGCGGATTTCCTCCAGCTTGTGCGAGATATAGAGGATCGACGTGCCCTCGTCGCGCAGCTTGCGCAGGGTCTGGAACAGGATTTCGACCTCCTGCGGGGTCAGCACCGAGGTCGGTTCGTCCATGATGAGCAGGCGCGGATCCTGCAACAGGCAGCGGATGATCTCGACCCGCTGGCGTTCGCCCGCCGACAGGTCGCCAAGGATGCGCGCGGGATCGAGCGGCAGGCCGTAGGCGTTCGACACGTCGCGGATGCGCTGCGCAAGCTGGCGCATCGGCGGCGGGTTCTCCATGCCCAGCGCGATGTTCTCGGCCACGTCCAGCGCGTCGAACAGCGAAAAGTGCTGGAACACCATCGCCACCCCCGCCGCCCGCGCCGCGCGGGGTTCGGACGGGGCGTAGGGCTGGCCGTTCAGCGTCATCGTGCCCGCGTCGGGGCGGTGCAGGCCGTAGATCGTCTTGACCAGCGTGGACTTGCCCGCGCCGTTTTCACCCAGCAGGGCGTGGATTTCGCCTGCGCCGATGTCGAACGAGATGTCTGAATTGGCAATGACCGCCGGATAGACCTTGGTCAGACCCCTGAGGCTGAGGAGCGTATCACTCATCCGGCGCGGCCCTCCCGTGCGGTTGCGGATTCCCTCATGAGTAGCGCGGCAGCGACACTCACGGCAATGGCCTGCGGATGCTTGCCCAGCGCCGGATCACCGATCGGGCAGGCGATCCGGGCGATTTCCGCCTGCGTGTGGCCCAGCTTGCCCAGCCGCGAGCGGAACCGCTTCCACTTGGTCGCCGATCCGATCAGGCCGCAGGCCGTGAACCCCCGTTGCAGCAGCGCGTGACACAGCGCGAGGTCGATGTCGTGGCTCATCGTCAGGATCAGATGTTCGGCGTCGACGGGCGCGTGTGCAGCCAGGCGCGGCAGGTCGTTGGCGGGCAGCACCGTCACATGCGGCGCCGCGCGCGGCGACAGGGGCGGAAAGCGTTCGGGCGCCACGTCCGCCCAGGTGATGGCAAGGCCCGGCAGCGGCCCCAGCACCTCGACCAGCGCGTGACCGACATGGCCCGCGCCCCAGACCCACAGCGGCCGCCCCGGCAAGGGCGCCCCCTCGATGAGCCAGCCGTCCACCTCGGCCGAGGGCGCGCCGGGCGGCCAGTCGCGCAGCCGCGCATCGACGCGCGCGGTCCGGTCCTGACCCGCATCGAGCGGGCGCGCCCAGGGCAGCGATCCGGGCAAAGTGTCGGGCGTGAACCGCTCCAGCAGCAGCGACACCGAGCCGCCGCAGCACTGGCCCAGCGCGGGACCAAGCGGCAGGGTCTCGACCTCGCGCCGCCGCCCTTCGCGCAGCATGGCGCGGGCGCGGGTGATCGCCTCCCATTCCAGCGTGCCGCCGCCGATGGTGCCCGCCTGCCCGCCCTGCCACAGCAGCATCGCGGTGTCGCGCTCGCGCGGGGTCGATCCCATCGTGCGCAGGACCAGCACGCGCACCACGTCGCCATGGGCATCGACCGCAGCGGCCAGGGCGGGAAGGTCGAGGCTCACCCCTGGCCCCGCGCCCGTTCCACCGCTGCAAGCACGGCCTCGGCGGTCGCGGGCGCGTTCAGGCCGGGCCAGTTCGGCCCGCAGGCCGCGCAGGCGTTCGACAGGGCAAGGAAGGCCGAGATGCCGAGCATGAATGGCGGCTCGCCCACCGCCTTGGAGCGATAGACCGTCGGCGCGCGGTTCGCGCCCTCCCAGAGCGTGACGTTGAACACGTCGGGGCGGTCCGAACAGGCCGGGATCTTGTAGGTCGAGGGCGCATGGGTGCGTAGTCGGCCCTTGTCGTCCCAGACCAGTTCCTCGGTCGTCAGCCAGCCGACGCCCTGCACATAGCCGCCCTCGATCTGGCCGATGTCGATGGCCGGGTTCAGCGAAGCGCCGCAGTCGTGCAGGATGTCGGTGCGCAGCACCCGGTTTTCGCCGGTCAGCGTGTCGATCACCACTTCGGACACCGCCACGCCATGCGCGAAATACAGAAACGGCCGCCCCTTGCCCGCGATCCGGTCCCAGGAAATGTCGGGCGTGCGGTAATAGCCGGTCGAGGACAGCGCCACACGGTCCTCGTAGCATTCCCCGGCGGCTTCGGCGAAGGTCAGGTCGGCCTTGTTGCCCACGGTCACCCGACCGTTTTCAAAGCGCACCGAATCGGCGCTGGTGCCGTATTTCAGCGCCAGCGACTGCGCCATGCGGTCGCGGATCGTGTCCGCCGCATTCTGCGCCGCCATGCCGTTCAGGTCCGACCCGGTCGAGGCCGAGGTGGCCGAGGTGTTGGGCACCTTGAACGTGTCGGTCGCGGTGATCTTCACCTTCGCCGCATCCAGCCCGAACCGCGCCGCGACCACCTGCGCGACCTTCTGGTTCAGGCCCTGCCCCATTTCCGTGCCGCCGTGGTTCAGGATCACCGAGCCGTCGTGATAGACGCTGACCAGCGCCCCGGCCTGGTTGAGCTGCGTGTTGGTGAAGGAAATGCCGAACTTCACCGGGACAAAGCCGATGCCGCGCTTCAGGATCGGGCTTTGCGCGTTCCAGCCGTCGATCTCGTCCTTGCGGCGGGCGTAATCGGCCATCGCAAGGATGCGGTCAGTCATGGCGTGCAGGATGAAATCGGTCACCTCCTGCCCGTAGGGGGTCAGGTTGGCGAGCGGCCGGTTCGGTTCGGGCGAATGGGCGCCGCCAAAGCGTTTCGCGGCGCCGGTGCCCGACGACAGCCTGGTCGCCCCGCTTGCCGTCCGCGTGGCGCTGGCCTGCGGCGCGGCGCCGTCCTCGCATTCGGCATAATAGTTGAGACGCCGCAGCTCGATCTCGTCCCTGCCGGTGACATGGGCAAGGTGGTGGATCACCTGCTCGATGCCGAACAGGCCCTGCGGCCCGCCGAAACCCCGGAACGCCGTTGCCGACTGCATGTTGGTGCGCAGCCGGTGCGAGGTGATGCGCATGTTCGGGACGAGATAGGCGTTGTCCGCATGGAGCATCGCCCGGTCGCCCACCGCCAGCGACAGATCCTGTCCCCAGCCGCAGCGGGTGTAATGGGTGAAGTCGATGGCAAGGATGCGGCCCGTATCGTCGTAGCCCACATCGTAATCGACACGGAAATCATGGCGCTTGCCGGTGATCGTCATGTCGTCGTCGCGGTCATAGCGCATCCGGCAGACACGCCCGGTCGCCCGCGCGGCCACGGCGCAGGCGATGGCCGGGCTGTTGCCCTGGCTTTCCTTGCCACCGAAGCCGCCGCCCATGCGCCGGGTTTCCACCCGGACATCGTTCATGTGGCGCCCGATGGCCACGGCGACCTTGTGCTGCGCCTCGGTCGGGTGCTGCGTGGACGAGACGACATGCATCCCGCCGTCTTCCTGCGGATAGGCGGTGGCGACCTGGCCCTCGAGATAGAAATGCTCCTGCCCGCCCATCTCGAGCCGCCCCTTCAGGCGGTGCGGCGCGGCGGCCAGCGCGGCCCCGGCGTCGCCCTTCTCCCAGATGCGGGGGCCTTCCTCGAAGCGCCAGTCCAGTTCCAGCGCCCGCTCGATGGTCAGGACCGGCTCTTCCTCGGCGATCTCGATCCTGGCCAGCCGCGCGGCGCGGCGGGCAAGCATGTGGGTTTCGGCCACGACCAGAAACACCGGCTGGCCCACATAATGCACCGTGCCGTCGGACAGCAGCGGTTCGTCGTGGTTGGTGGGCGAGGTGTCGGCGTCGAAGGGCAGATCGGCATGGGTAAGCACCAGCACCACGCCGGGTGCCGCGCGCACGGCGGCAAGGTCCATCGCGGTGATGGTGCCCCGCGCCACCGGGCTGAGGCCGAAGGCCAGATGCAGCGCGCCGGGCGGCAGTTCGGTATCGTCGACATAGCGCGCGCGGCCCGTGACATGCAGCGGGCCGGAATCGTGGGGAAGGGGTTGATAGACGCTCATGCCGAGACCTCCCGCACCTGCACCTGTTCTCCCGCAAGATCGTGGAAATAGCGCAAGGCCATGTTCTGCGCCGTCTTCAGCCGGTAGGCCGCGCTGGCGCGCATGTCGGTCATGGGGGTGAAGTCCTCGGCAAAGGCGGGCAGCGCGGCGGTGACGGCGGCAAGGCTCCAGTCGCGCCCGACCAGCGCCGCCTCGACATGCGCGGCGCGTTTGGGCACCCCGGCCATGCCGCCGAAGGCGATGCGCGCCGCCGTCACCCTGCCGGCATCGAGCGTCACGTTGAAGGCGCCCAGCACCGCCGAGATGTCCTGATCGAAGCGCTTCGACAGCTTGTAGACCCGTAGCGCCGGGGCGGCGGCGGGCAGGGTGATGGATTCAAGAAACTCGCCCGGCGCGCGGTCCTGCCGCCCGTAGTCGATGAAGAACGATTCAGCCGGAATGCTGCGCCGGGCATCGCCCTTGCGCAGGTGCAGCGTCGCGCCCAGCGCGATCAGCACCGGCGGATTGTCCCCGATGGGCGAGCCGTTGGCGACGTTGCCGCCGACCGTGGCGGCGTTGCGCACCTGAAGCGAGGCATAGCGCGACAGCATCGCCGCCCATGACGGATGCAGGCTTTCGACGGCCTTGCGGACCTCTTCCACCGTCGCGGTGGCGCCGATATGCAGCGTGTCGCCCGCAATCTTCACCTCGCGCAGGTCGGCGCAGCGGTTCAGGAACACCGGGAACGGCAGGTCGCGCAACTGCTTGGTCACCCAGAGGCCGACATCCGTTGCCCCGGCGATCAGCGTCGCCTCGGGATGCGCGACCAGCAGCGCCGCCAGTTCGTCGGCGCTTTTCGGCGCCGTTCCGTGATCGGCGGGCAGCCGGTCGCCGTCGCCCTTCATCCACACCGGCACCGGCACCCCGGCCGCCGCCTCGGCGGCGCGGATGATCGGCGCATAGCCCGTGCAGCGGCAGAGATTGCCCGCAAGGACCGAATCCCAGTCATGCCGCCCTTCCTGATGGGCCGCAGCCAGCGACACCACCACGCCCGGCGTGCAGAACCCGCATTGCGAGCCGTGATGCGTGACCATCGCCTCCTGCACCGGGTGCATGGCGCCGTCCGGCCCGTTCACGCCCTCGACGGTGCGGACGGCGCGGCCCGGAAGCTGCCCCATGAACAGGATGCAGGAATTGACGCTGTGGGTGCCGTCCTCGTCCGTCACCATGACGGTGCAGGCGCCGCAATCGCCTTCGTTGCAGCCCTCCTTGGTGCCGGTGAGATGACGACGAAGCCGGAGAAAGTCGAGAAGCGTCTCGGTTGGCGCGCAATCCGCCGTCACCGTCTCTCCGTTGAGAAGAAACGAGATTTCCATCTGAAAACCCGCCGCCTTACTCGTATTCTCCCTGGCCTTGCGCGATCGATGCGGCGTAGAGCGCGCGGGCCTTCTCCCTGTGGCTGCAATCAACGCCATTCGCGCGGGGTTTGACAAGGGGGATTTGCGGATTCCTTCGGCGGCCGGGCCGGATGGGGCGCCGCCGCCCGCAAATTCCCGTCATTGCGAACGAAGTGAAGCAACCCCGACCGCTCGCGCACGACATCGGGGTTGCTTCGTCACCTGCGGCTCCTAGCGGGTGACGAGATATGCCGTTCGCCCGATTACCCCGGCCGACGCGCGCCATGCTTGCGCCGGAGGCGTCCTGCACCCATCATGGGGGCCGCTGCCGGAGGTTCCCATGCGCGTGCTTGCAGTTGTTGCCCTGACCCTTTGCACCCCCCTGCCCGCCGCAGCCGAATGTGCCCCCGGCGGGTTGGTCTTTTCCTGCCAGATCGGCGCCAAGGTGCTGGAACTGTGCCGCAAGGCCGACAACATCACCTACAGCTTCGGCCCGCCCGGCGCGCCGGAACTGCGGCTCTCGGCGCCTCTCGTCACGCTGGATTACGAACCATGGCCGGGAATCGGCAGCTCGGTCTGGGAGCAGGTGACTTTCGGGAACGGTGGCTACAGCTATACGGTCTGGACCCGGACCGACCGCAACTTTGACGGCCTGAACGCCGGGATCGAGGTGAGCCGGGGTGCGTCGTCGGTGGCAAGCCTGTATTGCGACGCCGGCTCGGCCAGCAACCAGCTCTACGATACCCTCTATGCGATGAAGGAATCGGTCGGGCTGTGCTGGGGCGGCCCGAACGACGGCTGGACAGGCTGCTGAACGCATGACCGATCCGAAATTCATACACCTGCGGGTGCACAGCGAATATTCGCTGCTCCAGGGCGCGGTGCCGGTGAAGAAACTGCCCGGCCTTGCCGCCGCCGCCGGGATGCCCGCCGTGGCGATCACCGACACCAATGCGCTGTTCGCCGCGCTGGAGTTTTCCGAACACGCGGTGAAGGCGGGCGTGCAGCCGATCATCGGCTGCCAGCTTGACCTTGCGTTCACCACGCCCGAACCGGGCCGCCGCCCCGATCCGCCCGCGCCGGTCGTGCTGCTGGTCCAGAACGACTCGGGCTGGCTGAACCTGATGAAGCTGAACTCCTGCGCCTATCTCGACGCGCAGGGGGAACTGCCGCAGGTGACGGTGGACGAACTCGAGGCCCATGCCGACGGCCTGATTTGCCTGAGCGGCGGCCCGGATGGCCCGGTGGCGCGGCTTGTGCGCGCGGGCCATGCCGCGCAGGCCGAGGCGCTGGTGACGCGGCTGGCCCGCGCCTTTCCCGGCCGCCTTTACGTCGAACTCCAGCGCCACCCCGGCGACGGCGGCCTGCCGCCTGCCGAGCGCGACAGCGAACCGGGGCTGGTCGATCTGGCCTACCGGCTCGAGCTGCCGCTGGTGGCCACCAACGACGTGCATTTCCCGACGCCCGATCTTTACGAGGCCCATGACGCGCTGCTCTGCATCGCCGAGGGCGCCTATGTCGACCAGCAGGAACCGCGCCACCGCCTGACGCCCGCGCATCACTTCAAGTCGCAGGCGGAAATGGCGGCGCTGTTCGCCGACCTGCCCGAGGCCATTGCCAACACGGTCGAGATCGCGCGACGCTGCGCCTTCCGCGCGCCGAGGCGCAAGCCGATCCTGCCGCGTTTCGCCGAAAACGAGGTCGAGGAACTGCGCCGTCAGGCCCGCGAGGGGCTGGAGCGCCGCCTTGCCATCGGCCCGCTGGCCACCAGCCGCGCGGACTACGAATCGCGGCTGGCATTCGAGCTGGGCGTGATCGAGCAGATGGGCTTTCCCGGCTATTTCCTCATCGTGGCCGATTTCATCAAATGGGCCAAGGCGCAGGGGATTCCGGTCGGGCCGGGGCGCGGGTCGGGTGCGGGCAGCCTGGTGGCGTGGTCGCTGACGATCACCGATCTGGACCCGTTGCGCTATCAGTTGCTGTTCGAGCGTTTCCTGAACCCCGAACGGGTCTCGATGCCCGACTTCGACATCGACTTCTGCATGGACCGCCGCGAGGAGGTGATCCACTACGTCCAGGAAAAATACGGTCGTGAAAAGGTCGGCCAGATCATCACCTTCGGCGCGCTGCTGTCCAAGGCGGCGGTGCGCGACGTGGGCCGGGTGCTGCAGATGCCCTACGGGCAGGTGGACCGGCTGTCGAAGATGATCCCGGTGGAAGGCGTGAAGCCGGTGTCCATCGAAAAGGCCCTGAAGGACGAACCCCGCCTGCGCGAGGCCGCCGCCGCCGAGGAGGTCGTCGCCCGCTGTCTGGATTATGCCCGCCAGATCGAGGGGCTGCTGCGCAACGCCTCGACCCATGCGGCGGGGGTGGTGATCGGCGACCGTCCGCTCGATGCGCTGGTGCCGCTCTATCAGGACCCGCGTTCCGACATGCCCGCGACCCAGTTCAACATGAAATGGGTCGAACAGGCCGGGCTGGTGAAGTTCGACTTTCTGGGACTGAAGACCCTGACGGTGATCGAGAACGCCGTGGCGCTGATCCGCCGCGCCGGGCGGTCGCTGAACGTGGCCGCAGACGGGACACGGCTTTATGATCCGCCCGAGGGCCACGAACACGACATCGGCGCAATCCCGCTGGATGATCCGAAGACCTACGAGCTTTATTCCCGCGCCCGCACCGTCGCCGTGTTCCAGGTGGAATCGTCGGGGATGATGGATGCGCTCAAGCGCATGAAACCCACCTGCATCGAGGACATCGTGGCGCTGGTCGCGCTCTACCGCCCCGGCCCGATGGAGAACATCCCCGCCTATTGCGACATCAAGAACGGGCGGCGCGAGGTGGAATCGATCCACCCGACCATCGACCACATCCTTGCCGAAACCCAGGGCATCATCGTCTATCAGGAACAGGTGATGCAGATCGCGCAGGTGATGGCGGGCTATTCGCTGGGTGGCGCTGATCTGCTGCGCCGCGCCATGGGCAAGAAGATCCCCGAGGAAATGGCCAAGGAGCGACCCAAGTTCATCGAGGGTGCGGCGAAAACCCACGGGATCGACGCGAAAAAGGCAGGCGAAGTGTTCGACCTGCTGGAAAAGTTCGCCAATTACGGCTTCAACAAGTCCCACGCCGCCGCCTATGCCGTGGTCAGCTATCAGACCGCCTGGCTCAAGGCGAATCACCCCGTCGAATTCATGGCCGGGGTGATGAATTGCGACATTCACCTGACCGACAAGCTCGCGCTTTATTTCCAGGAGGCGCGCAAGGGACTGGGGCTCGACTGGGTGCCGCCCTGCGTGAACCGCTCGCAGGCGCTGTTCGACGTGCAGGACGGGCGGCTGGTCTATGCGCTGGGCGCGCTGAAGAATGTCGGCGTCGAGGCGATGCGCCTGATTACCGCGGCGCGCGGCGAGACGCCCTTTGCCAGCCTCGCGGATTTCGCCCGGCGCGTCGACATGAAGCGCATTGGCAAGCGGCCGCTGGAAATGCTGGCCCGCGCGGGCGCCTTCGACCTGATCGAGCCGAACCGCCGCCGGGTCATGGACAGTCTTGATGCGCTGGTCGCCTGGTCGGCCACGGTGCAGGAGCAGAAATCGTCCAGCCAGGTCTCGCTGTTCGGCGAGGGCGGCGACGACCTGCCCGAACCGCGCCTGCCCCGCGTGCCCGACTGGACCCCCGCCGAGCGGCTGGCCGAGGAATTCCGGGCGGTGGGCTTCTATCTCACCGGGCATCCGCTTGACGATTACATGAAGGCGCTGAAGCGCAAGGGCGTGATGACGCTGGACGAGGTGACGGCCCGCGCCGCCGCCGGGCCGCTGGTGGCGAAGATGGCGGGCACCGTGGCCGGGCGGCAGGAACGCAAGTCGGCGCGCGGCAACCGTTTCGCCTTTGCCCAACTGTCCGACCCGACCGGGCAGTTCGAGATCACCCTGTTCTCCGAGGCGCTCGAGGCCGCGCGGCCCATGCTGGAACCGGGAATGCGCGCCGTGGCGCAGGTCGAGGCGACAATGGAGGGCGAGCAGCTCAAGCTGCTCTGCCGCCAGGTGACACCCGCCGACGAGGTGGTCGCCGATGCGGGCGCCTCGGGCCTGCGGGTCATCCTCGACGAGGCGGCGGCGCTGCCCGAGGTCGCGGCGCTGCTGGAGCGCGCGCTGGCCGATCTGCCGCGCGCCGGGCGCGGGCCGGTGCGCGTCGCGGTGGCGGATGGCGCGCTGGGCGAGGTCGATCTGGAACTGCCGCAGAGCTATCCGCTGACCCCGCTGCTGCGCGGCAGCCTGCGGGCGCTGCCGGGCATCCTCGAGGTCGAGGAGTTCTGATCACCAGTGCGGCGGACGCTGGTTCGGGTCGGCGGGGGCGAAGGCGTCGGCTTCGCGCTCGGCCTCGCGTTCCAGCAGGAAACGCATCTGCCGCACCAGACGGTCGATCTCGCGCCCCTGCGCGGCGGTGATGTCCGACAGGTCGTCCACCGTGCGGGTGAGATGGGCAATGCGTTCTTCAAGGCGGGTCGTGTCGGGCGTTATGTCGGTCATGGCTGCCACCGGGTTGCGCACCCCCGGTAGAGCATCTTGCCGCCGGATGAAACATCCGGCGCCCGTGACCGGCGCAGGGCTGGCGTTCCGGCGCCGATGGACCGCCGCACGACGACTGCCGCGCGCCTGTGCCTGCCGTCAATGCAGGCGCAGGCAAAGCAGGTAATCGGGCGAACGCCATCTTCCGTCATTGCGAGGAGCCAAAGGCGACGCGGCAACCCCGATGTTGTGTGTGAGCAGTCGGGGTTGCTTCGGCTGCGCCTCGCAATGACGGGATTTGCGGCCCGCATGGTCCCCTGCCCTGCGGCGGATGCGCCTGTCGGGCGCGATGGCGGCAAGGATCGCCGCCGCATCCGGGTCGCCGCGCGGCAGCGGGATCACGCCGCCCCGGCCGCTGCGCACGGCTTCGGCCTGCGCGCCGAGATCGAAGCACCAGACCGGCAGGCCGGTGGCCAGCGCCTCATGCGTGGTGAAGGAAAACGTCTCGGGCCAGATCGAGGGGATGAACCAGCGGTCGATGCCGTAGCGGCGGGCAAGGGCGGGGATGTCGGCGGGCGCATAGCTGCCGTGGACCCGTACCGTGCGCGGCAGGCGAAAGGCCGGATCGACGGTGCCGAGCACCACCAGTCGCGCGCCGCCGTGCCGCGCGAGATGCCGCGCCAGCGCCTGCACCACCGCCGCGCCCTTGGCCGGGCCGATATTGCCGGGGATGCCGATGACCGGCCCGCCGCGCGGCGCAGTCACCGGGTCCGGCGGCGGCCCCTCATGCGGGGTGACGGCGATGCGACCGGCGGCATCGGGAAACGCGGCGGCCAGGATTGCGGCGCTGGAGGGCGAAAAGGCCGTGATGCGGTCGGCGCGTTGCAGCAGCGCGCCCCATGCGGCCTGCCAGCAGGCCAGCGGGGCCGGGTCGGGCAGGCCGCGATAATGGCCGTCCGCGTCGAGCAGGGTCCATGACGGGCTGACCGGCAGATAGTCGTGCAGCAGCACCTCGACCCGGTCGCCGGGGCGCGCCAGCGACAGCAGCACCCCCGGCAGTTCCACCGGATTGCGGTCGCCCGCGCCGCAGGAATAGACGATGCGCCGCGCGGGCAGCAGGCCGGTCAGGTGGCGCAGCAGCGCGGTGTCGTCGGTTTCGCCGCTGGTGACGCCTGCGGCGGCATGAACCTCGATCCGCCAGCGCGCGACGCCGCCGACCCGCAGCACCACGCAGGCGCCGTCCTGCGCCGACAGGGCCGTGATCTGCCGATGCAGCACCAGCTCCGCCCCGCCGCCCATGCTGTGCGCGAGGACGACCGGCACCTGCCGCATCCGCGCGCCCGCCCAGGCCAAAGCCAGCGCCAGCCGGGCGCTGCGCAGGGGATCGTCGCGGACGAAGGCCTGCACCTGCCTGTCAAAGCGCGGATAGCGGCGCCGCAGCAGCGCGCCGTTGTCGCGCCGCAGCCGGTCGCGCAGCGGCGCGGCAAACGAGGCGGTGCCCCGGTGTTCGACGAACAGCGCCGCCGTGCCCAGATGCCGCCCGCCAAGCGCCGCTGTGCGCAGGCACCAGTCGACCTCTTCGCCGTAGCCGCGCCCGAACGCGACATCGAGGCGCGGCACGCGCGCCAGCCAGGCCGCGTTCAGCGCCATGCAGAACCCCACGCCGGTCGGCGCCGGGGCCAGCGCCAGCGCGGGCGGCAGGCGGGCTGCGGCGCGGTCGATGGCGTCCCCTTCGCCCCCGCGCAGCGCCGTCGCCGCGCCGATCACCGGCGCGGTGAAGATTTCGGCCTCGTTCGACATCGGCGTGACCGAGGCCACCGTGGCATCGGCAAGGATCGGCGCCAGCAGCCGCGAAAGCCAGCCCTGCGGCACCAGCGCATCGGAATTGAGCAGCACCACATGCCGCCGCCCCGGCACCGCCAGCGCCAGCGCCCGGTTCACCGCGCCGACGAAGCCGAGGTTTTCGTCGTTTTCGACCACCACGACCCGCGCGGCCACATCGGGCTCCAACCCGGCATGCCACACGCGCAGCCACGGGCGCAGGCGCGGGTCGGATGAGCAATCCTCGACCACGATCAGGCGCCAGTCGCCATCGGAATGTGCGACGACGCGGCCCAGCGCCAGCGGCAGGATGTCGAACGCATCGAAGACCGGCATGATGATCGTCGCCGCCACATCACGCGCGGGGGACACAGGCGCAGGCGGGCCGCGCAGCCGCGCATCGAGCGGCCCCGAGGCCGCCCCCGCGGTCAGCCGCAGCGCCGCCTTGATCCGGGCCAGCGACACCGCATCCCCGTGCCGCAGCCAGTGCCGCGCCGCCCGCCGCGCCCGCCAGCCGTCGCGCAGGAACGCCGACACCAGCCAGCGGCGGGTGCCGCGATGCCGGGCGCGATACAGCCGCCAGGCGTGCAGCACGAGCCGCCAGACATGCCAGACCTGAAAAACAGGATGATCCCGAAGCCGTTGCATCCTGCCGCTGTAGCGTGCGATGATGAACAACCCATGAACATCACCACACCACCGGGGCGAATTCGCCCACACACGGAATTATTCATTGCGGGGCCTGTCCCGCTGTCCCATGTTCACCCCATGAGTCCCGAACAGCATCGCAAGCTCAAGGCGCGCCTGCATCGCCAGATCGCGGTCCTGCGCGGGCGCAACGCGCGGCTCGACCGCTTTCTCGACTGGATCGAGGACGACCGGACGCGCATCTACCGCGTGCCGCTGGCGGTGCTGCTGATCCTTGGCGGGCTGCTGTCCTTCCTGCCGGTGCTGGGGCTGTGGATGCTGCCGCTGGGCATATTGCTGCTCGCGCTCGACCTGCCGTTGCTGCGCGGGCCGGTCACGCTGGCGACGATCCGCTTTCGCCGCCGCATGGGCCGCTGGCTGCACCGGCGCAGCAAGCTCAACTCGACCCGTTAGGGCGTGTCGCATTGTCGCGGGCGTCAAATGAGTCCATTTGACTGCGAAATGCTCTGAATTCACACCCACTTCGCCATGGGCGGCAGGCTCATCAGCACGGCATCGGCGTTGTGGCCGGTGGCGAGGCCGAACTTCGTGCCCCGGTCATAGACCAGATTGTATTCGGCATAGAGGCCGCGATGGACCAGTTGCACCTCCTTGTCGGCCTCGTCCCAGTCCTGCCCGCGCCGCCGTTCGGTGATCGGCAGCCATGACGGCAGGAATGCCCGTCCCATGTCCTGGATCAGGGCGAAATCCGCCGCCCAGTCGCCGGTGCAATGGTCGTCAAGGAACACCCCGCCGACCCCGCGCGCGCGGCCCCGGTGCGGGATGAAGAAATACTCGTCGGCCCAGGCCTTCAGCCGAGGATACAGGTCCGCCCCGTGCGGATCGAGATGCGCCTTCTGCACGGCGTGAAATGCAGCGGTATCATCTGCATACTCGATGCAGGGGTTCAGGTCCGCGCCGCCGCCGAACCACCATGCGGCGGGGGTCCAGAACATGCGGGTGTTCATGTGCACGGACGGCACATGCGGGTTCTGCATGTGGGCGACAAGGCTGATCCCCGAGGCCCAGAAGCGCGGATCATCCGCGACCCCGGCCACGCCGCGCGCCGCCATCGCCCTTTGTGCCGCCGGGTTCAGGCGCCCGAACACGGTGGACACGTTCACGCCCACCTTCTCGAACACCCGCCCGCCGCGCATCACCGACATCAGCCCGCCGCCCGCGTCGCTGCCGTCGTCGGACGCCCGCCTGGTCGGCGTCACCTCGAACCGGCCCGGCGCGCGGTCGGACAGCGGACCGGTGGCCTGCGCATCCTCGAGCGTCTCGAAGGCGGCGACGACCCTGTCGCGCAGGGTGCGGAACCATCCGGCGGCGGTGTCCTTTTCCCGCTGCATGTCGTTTTCTGCCATCGCGCACCCTTTCGTGTTATTGCCTATCAGCCCGAGTCGGCCCCCCGATGGGGCATCATCATTCCGACGCAGATTCACAACCCCCGGAGGCCCCATGCGCCTTGCTGCCCCTGCCCTTGCCTCGCTCGTGATCCTTGCCGCCTGCGCCACGCCGCGCGAATCCTGCATCAACGAGGCCACGCGCGACCTGCGGCAGGTGAACGCGCTCATCCTCGAGACGCAGCAGAATCTCGCGCGCGGCTACGGGCTGGAAACCCGGCAGGAAACGCGCGTCGTGCCGTCGCGCTGCACCGGGCAGGGCAAGGATGCCGAGGGCAACAGCTTCAGCTTCCGGTATGATTGCGAACGCACCGATGTCTTCGACACCCAGGTGCCAGTGACCATCGACATCGCCGCCGAGCGGCGCAAGCTGGACCAGCTTGTCGCGCAGCAACGGGTGCTGGAACGGCAGGCGCAGGCGCAGACCCAGGCCTGCATCGCCGCCTACCCCGAGTGATCCGCGCCGCGCCCGCCCGGCGTTACAGCCAGCGGCGGCGCGCGGTGTCGTCCCAGCCCTGCGTCCAGTCGTCGCCCGAACGGATCACCGGGCGCTTCATCAAGAGCGGGTGGCGCTGAAGCAGGGTCTCGGGCGCGGCGTCGCGTTCCTCGGCGCCCAGCCCGCGCCAGGTGGCCGAGGCGCGGTTGACGGCCCGGTCGCCCGACAGCGCCACAATCTGCGCGGCCAGCGCGGCATCGATGCCTGATTCGCGCACATCGACGAAGGTGACCTCGTGCCCGGCCTCGCGCAACGCGGCCAGCGCCTTGCGCGTCGTGTCACAGGTCTTCAGCCCCCAAACCCGCATCTGCTGCCCGCCTTCCGCCCCGTCCTGCACAACGAATGATTGCCAAGTGTCCCCCGGCGACGCACAATCTTCGCGGCGGTCGGCGGCAAAGGCAAGCCGGGCGCCCGGCCCGCTGCCCGCAGTCCGGGCGGCACGACGATGGAGAAGGACATGCCCCAGGGCACCGTGAAATGGTTCAACACGACCAAGGGTTTCGGATTCATCGCCCCCGACGATGGCGGCAATGACGTGTTCGTGCATATCTCGGCAGTCGAACGCGCGGGGCTGACCGGCCTCGCCGACAACCAGAAGGTCGAGTACGAGCTGATCGAGGGGCGCGACGGACGCACGATGGCGGGAAACCTGCGCAAGCTCTGAGCCGCGCCGGGCGTCATGCGATTCCTTCGGCGACTCGCCGTGGCGAATCCCTCCGGCCCATGATCCGGCACCGTTCGGGCGGCGCTTGCGGCTGGTTGTGATCACACGCGGAAACGCTGTGATCACGAACGTGGGGTTTCGGCACCTCCGGCACCGTCCACCCTTCTGAAACCGGATCGGCTGTCCTATAGGGCGGCTGGACGGGCTGACGGAGAGGCGCATGAACATCCACGAATATCAGGCCAAGGCGCTGCTGCGCGCCGCCGGAGCGCCGGTCAGCGACGGTCGGGTCGTCACCCGCGCCGAGGATGCCAAGATCGCCGCCGGGGAACTCGACGGCCCCGCCTGGGTCGTCAAGGCGCAGATTCACGCCGGGGGCCGGGGCAAGGGCCGTTTCCTCGAACGCGAGGCGGGCGACAAGGGCGGTGTCCGCATCACCTCGTCGGTCGAGCAGGCAGCCGAGGAAGCGCGGCGGATGCTGGGCCGCACATTGGTGACCCTGCAGACCGGACCGGCGGGCAAGCAGGTGAACCGGGTCTATATCGAGGAAGGCGCCGAGATCGCGCGCGAACTGTATCTCGCGCTGCTCGTCGACCGCAAATCCAGCCGCATCTCCTTTGTCGCCTCGACCGAGGGCGGCATGGACATCGAGGAAGTCGCCCGCACCACGCCCGAGCGCATCCTGTCCTTCGCCATCGACCCCGCGACCGGCTTTCAGCCCTTCCATGGCCGCCGCATCGCCTTTGCGCTGGGGCTGAAGGGCGACCAGGTGAAGCAATGCGTGAAGCTGGCCGGGACGCTGTATCGGCTGTTCCGCCAGCGCGACGCCGAACTCGTCGAGATCAACCCGCTGATCGTGACGAAACAGGGCGACCTGAAATGCCTCGATGCCAAGATGGGCTTCGACAACAACGCGCTGTTCCGCCAGCACGAGATCGAATCCCTGCGCGACGAGAGCGAGGAAGACCCCAAGGAACTCGCCGCCTCGCGCTTCGACCTGAACTACATCGCCCTTGACGGCGAGATCGGCTGCATGGTGAACGGCGCCGGGCTGGCCATGGCGACCATGGACATCATCAAGCTGTTCGGCTCGGAACCCGCCAACTTTCTTGACGTGGGCGGCGGCGCCACCAGGGAAAAGGTGACCGAAGCCTTCAAGATCATCACCTCCGACCCTCATGTGAAGGGGATTCTGGTGAACATCTTCGGCGGCATCATGCGCTGCGACATCATCGCCGAAGGCATCGTCGCCGCCGTGAAGGAAGTGGGCCTGCAGGTGCCGCTGGTGGTGCGGCTGGAAGGCACCAACGTCGATCTGGGCAAGAAGATCATCAACGATTCCGGCCTCAACGTCATCGCCGCCGACGATCTGGGCGACGCGGCGCGCAAGATCGTCAAGGCGGTGAAGGGGTGAGCGAACACCTCGTCATCGCGGCGGTGGCCTTCGGGTTCTTTCTGGTCGTCGCCGCGCTGTCACTGGCCATCGGCGCCATGGCGGCGGCGCGCGACGACGACGTGCTGGTGCGCTGGCAGCGCGGCCTCGCCGACCGGGTCGGGCTGGGCCGCCCCTTGCGCGCGCTGGAACCCGTGGTGTTTCGCCTTGCGCTCTGGATCTCGCGGCTGATGGCGCTGGTCGCGCTGGCGGTGGCGCTGTGGCACGGCGCGGCGGCAATCTTTTCGGACTAGGGGCAGGTTCATGGCCATTCTCATCGACAAATCCACCCGCGTCATCTGTCAGGGCCTTACCGGCTCGCAGGGGACGTTCCACACCGAACAGGCCATCGCCTACGGCACCCGCATGGTGGGCGGCGTCACGCCCGGCAAGGGCGGGCAGGAACATCTTGGCCTGCCGGTGTTCAATTCGGTGCACGAAGCGCGCGACGCGACCGGCGCCGATGCGTCGGTGATCTACGTGCCGCCGCCCTTCGCCGCCGATTCCATCCTCGAGGCCATCGACGCCGAAGTGCCGCTGATCGTCTGCATCACCGAAGGTATCCCGGTGCTCGACATGATGCGGGTCAAGCGGGCGCTGTCGGGGTCGTCCTCGCGGCTGGTCGGGCCGAACTGCCCCGGCGTGATGACGCCCGGCGAATGCAAGATCGGCATCATGCCGGGCAACATCTTCTCGCGCGGCAAGGTGGGGGTGGTATCGCGCTCGGGGACGCTGACCTACGAGGCCGTGAAACAGACGACGGATGTGGGCCTCGGCCAGTCTTCGGCCATCGGCATCGGCGGCGACCCGATCAAGGGGCTCGAGCATGTGGATGTGCTGGAAATGTTCCTTGCCGACCCCGAAACCGAGGCGATCATCATGATCGGCGAGATCGGCGGCCAGGCCGAGGAAGACGCCGCGCGCTTTCTGGCCGACGAACGCCGCGCCGGACGAGCCAAGCCCGTCGCGGGCTTCATCGCCGGACGCACCGCGCCGCCGGGGCGGCGGATGGGCCATGCGGGCGCCATCGTCTCGGGCGGGCATGGCGACGCGGACTCGAAGATCGAAGCGATGAAGGCCGCCGGCATCGTGGTGGCCGACAGCCCGGCCACGCTGGGGCAGGCCGTGCTTGCCGCGATGGGAAAATGACGCCGGGCGGGGTCCTGCCCGCCCTTCCAGTCCTACATGAGGGTGACTCGGTGACCGATCTCTCTGCCAACGACCAGTTCCGTTCCTCGTCCTTCCTGCAAGGCGGCAATGCCGATTACGTCGAGCATCTCGCCGCGCGCCACGCCGCCGATCCGGCCAGCGTCGATCCGGCATGGGCGGCCTTCTTCGCCGCGCTGGGCGACGGCGCCGACCTGGCGGCGGCCAATGCCGCAGGCCCGTCCTGGGCGCGGCCCGACTGGCCGCCACAGCCGTCGGGCGAGCTGATCGCCGCACTTGACGGGCAATGGCCCGCCGATCCGCAGAAGGCGGGCGAGAAGATCGCCGCCCGCGCCGCCGAAAAGGGCGTGACCCTGAACGAGGGCCAGGTCCGGCAGGCGGTGCTCGATTCCCTGCGCGCGCTGATGCTGATCCGCGCCTACCGCATCCGCGGCCACCTGATCGCCGATCTCGACCCGCTGGGGATGCGCGACGAGGAGCCGCATCCCGAACTCGAACCCGCGTCCTACGGGTTCACCGAGGCCGACATGGACCGGCCGATCTTCATCGACAACGTGCTCGGGCTGGAAATGGCGTCGCTGCGCCAGATTCTCGACCTCGTGCGGCGCACCTATTGCGGCACCTTCACGCTGCAATACATGCACATCTCCAACCCCGAGGAAGCCGCCTGGCTGAAGGCCCGCATCGAGGGCTACGGCAAGGAGATCAGCTTTACCAGGCAGGGCCGCAAGGCGATCCTCAACCGGCTGGTCGAGGCCGAGGGTTTCGAGAAATTCTGCCAGATCCGCTTTGTCGGCACCAAGCGCTTCGGCATCGACGGCGGCGAATCGCTGATCCCGGCGATGGAGCAGATCATCAAGCGCGGCGGCCAGCTTGGTGTCGATGAAATCGTCATCGGGATGCCGCACCGGGGGCGGCTGAACGTGCTGGCCAACGTCATGGGCAAGCCGTTTCGCGCCCTGTTCCACGAATTCCACGGCGGCAGCTACAAGCCCGACGATGTCGAAGGCTCGGGTGACGTGAAATATCACCTCGGCTCGTCCTCGGACCGCGAATTCGACGGCAACAAGGTCCACCTGTCGCTGACCGCGAACCCGTCGCATCTGGAAGCGGTCAACCCGGTCGTGCTGGGCAAGGTGCGCGCCAAGCAGGACCAGAAGAACGACATCGACCGTTCGCGCGTGCTGCCGATCCTGCTGCACGGCGACGCGGCATTCGCCGGTCAGGGCGTCGTGGCGGAATGTTTCCAGCTTTCCGGCATCAAGGGCCACCGCACCGGCGGCACCATCCATATCGTCGTGAACAACCAGATCGGATTCACCACCGCGCCCGCCTACAGCCGCACCTCGCCCTATCCGACCGACATCGCGCTGATCGTCGAGGCGCCGATCTTCCACGTCAACGGCGACGACCCCGAGGCCGTGGTCCATGCCGCCCGCGTGGCGACCGAATTCCGGCAGAAGTTCCACAAGGACGTGGTCATCGACATCTTCTGCTATCGCCGCTTCGGTCACAACGAGGGCGACGAGCCGATGTTCACCAACCCGGCGATGTATACCCGCATCAAGAAGCAGAAGACGACCCTGCAGCTTTATACGGAACGGCTGGTGGCCGACAATCTCATCCCCGAGGGCGAGATCGAGGAGATGAAGGCCGCCTTCCAGGCCCATCTCAACGACGAGTTCGAGGCCGGCAAGGACTATCGCCCCAACAAGGCCGACTGGCTGGACGGGCGCTGGAAGAAGATCACCCCCGCCGACGGCGAGGGCTACGAACCCGGCGCCACCGGCATCACCCCCGAGGTGATGGCCGAGATCGGCCGCGCGCTGGTGAAGGCGCCCGACGGCTTCAACCTGCACCGGACGGTGCACCGCCAGCTTGCCGCCAAGGAAGAGATGTTCGCCACCGGCAAGGGCTTCGACTGGGCCACCGCCGAGGCGCTGGCCTTCGGCTCGCTGGAACTCGAGGGCTTTCCGGTGCGCCTGTCGGGCCAGGACTGCACGCGCGGCACGTTCAGCCATCGCCAGTCGGCCTTCGTCGACCAGGTCACCGAGGAACGCTACTATCCCCTCAACCACATCCGCGAGGGGCAGGCGCGCTACGAGGTCATCGACTCGATGCTGTCCGAATATGCGGTGCTCGGCTTTGAATACGGCTATTCGCTGTCCGAACCCAACGGCCTGACCCTGTGGGAGGCGCAGTTCGGCGACTTTGCCAACGGCGCGCAGATCATGTTCGACCAGTTCATCTCGTCGTCCGAATCGAAATGGCTGCGCATGTCGGGCTTCGTGGCGCTGCTGCCGCACGGGTTTGAAGGACAGGGGCCGGAAC
This sequence comes from Rubellimicrobium sp., assembly GCA_019454835.1. Lineage (GTDB taxonomy): Bacteria > Pseudomonadota > Alphaproteobacteria > Rhodobacterales > Rhodobacteraceae > JADYZU01. The sequence continues at coordinate 9,993 of JACFNP010000036.1, read as the reverse complement.
ATTCCTCGGCGCGACTGGAACGCTTCCTGCAGATGTCGGCGGAAGACAACTGGATCGTCGCCAACTGCACGACGCCGTCGAATTATTTTCACATCCTGCGCCGCCAGGTGCATCGGGACATCCGCAAGCCGCTGATCCTGATGACGCCGAAATCGTTGCTGCGCCATCACCTCGCGGTGTCGCGGGCCGAGGAAATGCAGACCGGCTCGGTCTTTCGCCGCGTGCTGTGGGACGATGCGCAATACGGCAATTCGGATACGGTGCTGCAACCCGACGACCGGATCCGCCGCGTGGTGATGTGCTCGGGCAAGGTCTATTTCGACCTGCTCGAGGAACGCGACCGGCGCGGGATCGACGACATCTACCTGCTGCGCGTCGAACAGCTTTATCCGGTGCCGACCAAGTCGCTGATGACCGAACTGGGCCGCTTCCTGCAGGCGGAAATGGTCTGGTGTCAGGAAGAGCCGCAGAATCAGGGCGCCTGGACCTTCATCGAGCCGCCGCTCGAGATGATCCTCGAACGGCTGGGCGCCGCCCATACCCGCGCGCGCTATGTCGGGCGCAGGATGTCGGCCTCGCCCGCCACCGGGCTGATGAGCCAGCACAAGACCGAACAGGACGCCCTCGTGAACGAGGCGCTCACCATCGAGGGGAAGTGACATGACAACCGAAGTCCGCGTGCCCACCCTGGGCGAAAGCGTCACCGAGGCCACGGTGGCGACCTGGTTCAAGAAGCCCGGCGATGCCGTCGCGGTGGACGAGATGCTCTGCGAACTTGAAACCGACAAGGTCACGGTCGAGGTGCCCTCGCCGGTGGCGGGTGTCGTCGCGGAAATCGTCGCCCCCGAGGGCGCCAACGTGGGTGTCGAGGCGCTGCTTGCCACGATCAGCGAGGGCGCCACGGCCAGCCCTGCCGCACCGGCCCCCGCTGCCGCAGCGCCCGCGCCGCAACCCGCCCCCGCCCCCACGCGCGGCGATGTCGAGGATGCGCCCTCGGCGAAACGGGTGATGGCCGAAGCGGGCCTCGATCCCGCCGCCGTCACCGGCACCGGCCGCGACGGGCGGGTGATGAAGGAGGATGCCGTCGCCGCCGCTGCGGCGGCTGCCGCCGCCCCGGCGCCCGCCCCCGCGCAGCCCGCCCCCGCCCCCGTCCAGCGCGCGCCCGTGGACGCCGCCGATGCCGCGCGCGAGGAACGGGTGCGCATGTCGCGCCTGCGCCAGACCATCGCCCGGCGCCTGAAGGACGCCCAGAACACCGCCGCGATGCTGACCACCTACAACGAGGTCGACATGAGTGCGGTCATGGAGCTGCGCAACACCTACAAGGATGAATTCCAGAAGAAACACGGCGTGAAGCTCGGCTTCATGTCGTTCTTCACCAGGGCCTGCGTCCATGCGCTGCACGAGGTGCCCGAGGTCAACGCCGAAATCGACGGCGACGAGATCGTCTACAAGAACTACGTGCACATGGGCGTGGCCGTCGGCTCGCCCTCGGGTCTTGTCGTGCCGGTGGTGCGCGACGCCGACACCAAGGGGTTTGCGCAGATCGAGAAGGACATCGCCGAACTGGGCGTGAAGGCGCGTGACGGCAAGCTGGCGATGGAAGACCTGCAGGGCGGCACCTTCACCATCTCGAACGGCGGCATCTACGGCTCGCTGATGTCCTCGCCGATCCTGAACCCGCCGCAGTCGGGGATTCTGGGGATGCACCGGATTCAGGACCGCCCCGTCGTCGTGGGCGGCCAGATCGTCATTCGCCCGATGATGTATCTCGCGCTGAGCTACGATCACCGCGTGGTGGACGGCAAGGGCGCGGTGACGTTCCTCGTCCGCGTGCGCGACGCACTGGAAGACCCGCGCCGGTTGCTGATGGATTTGTGACACGCGCCCCCGCCGTCATTGCGAGGAGCCGAAGGCGACGCGGCAATCCATGCCGCAGCGGTGCACCCGGCATGGATTGCTTCGGCTTCGCCTCGCAATGACGGTCGTGTCGTCGTCATTGCGAGGCGCAGCCGAAGCAACCCCGACCGCTCACACACAACATCGGGTTGCTTCGTCGCCTTCGGCTCCTCGCAATGACGGCGGGCGGCGGGCAACCGCGCATCACGACCTTGACCTCGCGCCGCGCTTGCCGTAACGGCTGCGCGACTACCGGAAAGCCTCGGCCTTCCGGTCCCCCGCCCTGTCGGGGGATCGCCGTCCGCCAGCGTTTCACGCCCGCGGGCGCGCAACTGCTTTGACGGCCCCGATGGGGCGAAGGGACTGGCGATGTTCGAATCTCTCTCGCAGCGGCTTGGCGGCGTCTTCGACCGGCTGACGAAGCAGGGTGCGCTGACCGAGGCCGATGTCCAGACCGCCCTGCGCGAGGTGCGCACCGCGCTGCTCGAGGCCGATGTCTCGCTGCCGGTCGCGCGCGACTTCATCAAGGCCGTCGGCCGCAAGGCCGCCGGACAGGCGGTGACCCGCTCGGTCACGCCCGGCCAGCAGGTCGTGAAGATCGTCCATGACGAACTGATCCGCGTGCTGGGCGGCGACGATGATGCGGGCGCGCTGAAGATCGACAACCCGCCCGCGCCGATCCTGATGGTGGGCTTGCAGGGATCGGGCAAGACCACCACCACCGCGAAACTCGCCCGCCGCCTGAAAGAGCGCGAGGGCAAGCGCGTGCTCATGGCCTCGCTCGACACCAGCCGCCCTGCGGCGATGGAACAACTGGCGATCCTTGGCCAGCAGATCGGCGTCGATACATTGCCGATCATGAAGGGCGAAGACCCGGTCGCCATCGCCAGACGCGCCCGCACCCAGGCGGCGATGGGCGGTTACGATGTCTACCTGCTCGACACCGCCGGGCGGCTGCATATCGACCAGGACCTGATCGCCCAGGCGGCGGCGGTGCGCGATGCGGTGAACCCGCGCGAGACGCTGCTGGTCGTCGACGGGCTGACCGGGCAGGATGCCGTCAACGTCGCCACCGAATTCGACGACAAGATCGGCGTGACCGGCGTGGTCCTGACCCGGATGGACGGCGACGGGCGCGGCGGCGCGGCGCTGTCGATGCGCGCCATCACCGGCAAGCCGATCCGCTTCGTCGGCCTTGGCGAAAAGACCGACGCGCTCGAGGGTTTCGACCCCGCGCGGATCGCGGGCCGCATCCTCGGCATGGGCGATATCGTCGCGCTGGTGGAAAAGGCGCAGGAGGTCTTCGAGGCCGAACAGGCCGAACGCATGATGAGAAGGTTCCAGAAGGGCCTTTTCAACATGAACGACCTGAAGATGCAGCTTGAACAGATGATGAAGATGGGCGGCGTCGAGGGCCTGATGGGGATGCTGCCCGGCGTCGGCAAGATGAAGACCCAGATGGCCGAGGCGGGGCTGGACGATTCGATGCTGCGCCGTCAGGTCGCGCTCATCAATTCCATGACCCGGCAGGAACGCGCCAACCCGGCGCTGCTGCAGGCCAGCCGCAAGCGCCGCATCGCGGCGGGCGCGGGGCTTGAGGTGCAGGAACTGAACCGCCTGCTGAAACAGCACCGGCAGATGGCCGACGTGATGAAGAAGATGGGCCGCCAGACCAAAGGCGGCGCCATGCGCGCGGCGGTGCAGCAGATGATGGGCAAGGGCGGGATGCCCGACCCGGCGCAGATGGACCCGGCGGCGCTGCAGGCGGCGGCCAATGCGCTGAAATCCGGCGGCGGCCTGCCGGGGCTGGGCGGGGCGGCGCTGCCGCAGGGGCTGTCGGGGCTGTTGCGCAAGAAATGAACCAGTCACCGGACCCCGCCATGACCGCGCGCGCTGCCGGACTGCTGGCCGATCACCGCGAATCCATCGACCGGCTCGATGCGATTCTCGTGTTCACGCTGGCCGAGCGCTTTGCCCATACGCAGGCGGTCGGGCGGCTCAAGGCGTCGCACGGCCTGCCGCCCGCCGACCCGGTGCGCGAGGAGGCACAGATCGCGCGGCTCACCCGGCTGGCCGACGAGGCCGATCTCGACCCCGAATTCGCCCGCAAGTTCCTGACTTTCATCATTCAGGAAGTCATCAAGCACCACGAACAACACCAGACCTGACCGGACCTCCGGTCGCATCCCTTCACGCCATTCCAAGGAGAAACGACATGGCCATGAAGATCCGGCTCGCCCGTGGCGGGTCCAAGAAGCGCCCGTTCTATTCCATCGTCGCCGCCGATTCGCGCATGGCGCGCGACGGGCGCTTCATCGAGAAGCTGGGCACCTATGCGCCGCTTCTGCCCAAGGACGACGAGAACCGCGTGAAGATGAACGTCGAGCGCGTGCAATACTGGCTTGGCCACGGCGCCCAGCCGACCGACCGCGTCGCGCGCTTCCTCGAGGCTGCCGGGCTGCGCGAGAAGGCCACGCGCAACAACCCGCAAAAGGGCGCGCCGGGCAAGGCCGCGCAGGATCGCGCCGAAAAGCGCGCCGCCAAGGCCGCCGAGGGCGTGGAAGCCGCCGCCGAATAAGGCAGCATCGGGGGGCTGCGCGCCCCCCGCACCCCCTGCGGAGTATTTGCGCAAGGATGAAGGGGCCGGTCATGGGCGGGCGCGAGATCGTCGTCGGACAGATCGCCGGTGCATTCGGGGTGCGCGGCGAGGTGCGGGTGAAAAGCTACTGCGCCGAACCCGCCGATATCGCCATCTACACGCCATTGCGCGCCGACGGCGGGCAGGTCTTTCCCGTGCTGGTCGTCACCGGCCAGGCGCCGGGGGCGCTGGTCGCGCGGATCGAGGGCATTTCCACCAAGGAAGAGGCCGATGCGCTGAAAGGCGCGCGGCTCTGGGCCGACCGCGCGCGGCTGCCCGCGCCGGGCGACGAGGAATACTATCACGCCGACCTGATCGGCCTTGAAGTGGTCGATCCCGGTGGGGCGGTTCTGGGCCGGGTCAAGGCGGTGCCCGACTATGGCGCGGGCGACCTGATCGAGATCGCCCGGCCGGGCAGCGACAGCCTGCTCGTTCCCTTCACCCGCGCCTTCGTGCCCGTAGTGGACATCGCCGCCGGGCGCATGGTGGTCGACGCGCCCGAGGACGAGGCGTGAGCGCGGCGCCCTGGGAGGCGCGCGTCATCACCCTGGTGCCGCAGGCCTGGCCCGGCGTGCTGGGCCACAGCCTGACCGGCCGCGCGCTGGCCGAGGGGTTGTGGCGGCTGGACGCCATCGACCTGCGCGACTTCGGCGACGGCCCGCACCGCAAGGTGGACGACACGCCCGCAGGCGGCGGGCCGGGCCTCGTGCTGCGCCCCGACGTGATGGCGGCGGCGATCCGCGCGGCGCGGGCCGGGGCACCTGCGGACGCCCCGCTGATCCACCTGTCGCCGCGCGGCGCGCCCTTCACGCAGGCCCGCGCGCAGGCGCTGGCGGCGGGGCCGGGGGTCGTGCTGGTCTGCGGGCGGTTCGAGGGGCTGGACCAGCGGGTCATCGACGCTTTCGGGGCCGAGGAAATCAGCCTCGGCGACTTTGTCCTGACCGGCGGCGACATCGCGGCAATGGCCTTGCTCGATGCCACGGTCCGCCTTATACCGCGCGTGCTCGGGAATCAGGGGTCGGTCGAGGACGAGTCGTTCTCGCACGGCCTGCTCGAACATCCCCAGTACACGAAGCCTGCCATCTGGGAAGGGCGCGCGATACCGGAGATTCTTCTCTCCGGCCACCACGCCCGGATCGAGACCTGGCGCAGGGACATGGCCGAAAGGCTGACCAAGGAACGCCGTCCCGATCTCTGGCGGGCATATCGCGCAGTGCGCGACATGGACCCGGTCGAAGACCAGAGCTCTCGGAGGGCCAGACCTCTGCGGAACGAACCGCAGGCAGATGAAGGAGCGTCAGATGGACCTGATCGCTGAACTCGAGGCGGAACAGATCGCCGCCCTCGGCAAGGACATCCCGGATTTCAAGGCCGGCGACACGATCCGCGTCGGCTACAAGGTGACCGAAGGCTCGCGCTCGCGGGTGCAGAACTACGAAGGCGTCTGCATCGCCCGCAAGCACGGCAACGGCATCGCCGCCTCGTTCACCGTGCGCAAGATTTCATTCGGCGAAGGGGTGGAACGTATCTTCCCGCTCTATTCGACCAACATCGACTCGATCACCGTGGTGCGCCGCGGCCGGGTGCGGCGGGCGAAGCTCTATTACCTGCGCGACCGGCGCGGCAAGTCGGCCCGGATCGCCGAGGTCACCAACTACAAGCCGAAGGACGAGTGAGATGAAGGCTGACATCCATCCCGACTACCACTTCATCACCGTGCGCATGACCGACGGCTCCGAAGTGCAGATGCGCTCCACCTGGGGCAAGGACGGCGACAAGCTCTCGCTCGACATCGACCCGCTGTCGCATCCCGCCTGGACCGGCGGCGGCACGCGGCTCATGGATACCGGCGGGCGCGTGTCGAAGTTCAAGAACAAGTATGCGGGGCTGGGGTTCTGAACCCCGCCGCCTGCGCGACGAAACGCCGCCCTCCGGGGCGGCGTTTTGCGTTCGGGGGGGCAGAGCGCTTGCCCCCACTCCCGTCAATGGGAGGCGGCGAAGCCGACGAAGCAGCCCCGATGTCGTGTGTGAGCGGTCGAGGTTGCTTCGCCTGACGGCTCGCAATGACGGTTGTTACCCCGTCATTGCGAGGAGCCGGAGGCGACGCGGCAACCCCGATGTCGTGCGCAAAAGATCGGGGTTGCTTCGTCGGCTGCGCCGCCTCGCGGGTGACGGGCAGGGCAATGGCGGGCGAACCGCACCCCTCAATCCGCCTCCTTCATGCTTTTCAGCCGCGACGACGACAGCAGGCCGTGTTCCTCCAGCACCGGATAGGCCATCGACGTGAGCAGCGAGTTGATCTGCTTGAGGTCGCGGATCGTGTCGAGGTGGATCGAGCTGGTCTCGATCGACTGCGGCGTGCCGTCGCGCAGGCGCAGGAAATGGGCCTGGCTGATCGTCTTTTCCTTCTCGCGCAGGCGGTCCTTTTCCTGCACCAGTTGCCGCGCGGTCTGGATGTCGTGCGACACCAGCACGTTGAAGGCCATGCGCGCATTGGCCAGCACGGCGGCGTGAAAGGCGACCAGGTCGCGCCAGCCTTCCGGCGCGAAGGCGAGGCCCAGTTCCATCTTCTTGCGCACATGCACCAGCATGTTGCGCACCACGATGTCGCCGACCTGTTCCAGCCGCACGCAGGCGCCCAGCAGTTCCTGCGTGCGCAGCGCGTCGCTGTCCGACAACTGGTTGCGGGTGACGCGCGCAAGATACAGCTTCACCGCCGCATGGCGGGCGTCCACCTCGTCGTCACGGGCGGCAAAGGCGGCGATGCGGGCGTCGTCGGCGTCCTCGTAGAGATGGATGATGCCGGACAGAAGCTGGTCCACCGTCTCGCAGATGCGCATCACCTCGCGGGTGGCGTTGGCGATGGCCTGCGGCGGATTGTCGAGCGCGGTCTCGTCAAGGGCGGTGAACCGCGCCTCTTCGGGGGCGGTCGCCCCGTCGCCGGGCCGACCCATGCGGACCATCAGTTCGGAGGCGCGATAGACCAGCCCCGCCAGCGGCACGCCCAGCGCGAGGATGATGACGTTGAACAGGATATGCGCGTTCACCAGCCGCTCGCCCGCATCGGCGCCCAGAAAGGACAGGTCGGGCCGGAAAAGCATCACCAAGACCAGCATCACCACCGACCCCGCGCCGCGCATCAGCAGGTTGCCCACCGGCACCACGCGCACCTCGGGTTCGGCGCCGCGCGTCAGCATCGGCGCGATGCCGGACGAGCCGAGATTGACCCCCAGCACCAGCACGATGCCCAGATCATGCGAGATGATCCCCTGCGCGGCCAGCGTCGCCATCAGCAGGATCGCGGCAATCGAGGACTGGAAGGCCCAGGTGATGACCGCCGCGATCAGGAAGGCGGTGATCGAATCATGCGAGAAATAGTCGAGGATCTGCGGCAGCAGCGGGCTTTCGCGCAGCGGCGCCGAGGCCTCGCCCATCAGTCGCAGCGACAGGATCAGCAGGCCGACGCCGACGATGATGCGCCCGTTCTGTTGCCATGACCGGCGCTCGGACCCCATGAACAGGAAGGTGCCGGTGACGAGGCACAGCGGCACCAGCGCCGACAGGTCGAAGGTCAGCAGCTTGGCCACCAGCGCCGAGCCGATTTCGGCCCCGCGCACCGCAAGCTGCCCGGCCATGCCCGAGACGATGCCCGATCCGGCGAACGACCCGACCAGCAGCGTCACGGCGGTCGAGCTTTGCAGCGCGATGGCAAGCCCGGTCCCCGCCAGAACCGCCATCAGCGGGTTGCGCATCGTCGCCCGCAGCCGCAGCCGCAGGACATGGCCATAGGCGCGCTCGACCCCGGTTTTCACCAGCCGGGTCGCATAGAGCATCAGCGCGACGGCCCCCGCGAGATTGAGAAGGACGATCGAGCCGCTCAAGGGCGCACCCGATGGCAGGGGCCGGACAACCGCGACCGGGGGGCAAGGCAGGCGCGATCGCAGGTCATGGCGGGGCCGGAAATTCCTGTTGACGGGCAGATCGCCACACTACCGAGGCGCCGCCCAAAGTCAAACCTTGGCATCGGGCGGGGCAATCGGGGGAACGGCATATCCCGTCATTGCGAGGCGAAGCCGAAGCAACCTCGACCGCTCGCACACGACATCGGGGTTGCTTCGTCGCCTGCGGCTCCTCGCAATGACGAAAACAGGCGGCGCGCCCGATCACCCTGCCACCGGGCGCAGGTTCCGGCGTTTGCCCCCGGCGCCCTACAGCAGCCCGCGCCCGGCGAGGTTGCGCATCAGTGCGCGGGTGCCGAAGGTCCAGGGGCGGGCCTCGTCGGAATGCACCACGGTATTGACCAGCGTGCCCAGCAGCGGAGTGGAAATCTCGACCACGTCGCCGGGCTTGTGGGTGAACCCCGACCCCTTCCGGCCCCGGTCCTGCGTCGGCGCGAACATGGTGCCGAGGAACAGCACGAAGCCGTCGGGATACTGATGCGAGGCGTTGATCGTCTGCGCGACCAGTTCCGCCGGAGAGCGGCTGATCTCGGCCATGTTGGAATGGCCGGACATGGTGAAGCCGTCGGTGCCGGTGACCTTCATCGCCAGTTCGGCGCGTTCGAGGTCGGCCAGGGTGAACCCGTCGTCGAACAGCCGGATGAACGGGCCGATGGCGCAGGAGGCGTTGTTGTCCTTGGCCTTGCCCAGCAGCAGCGCCGAGCGCCCCTCGACATCGCGCAGGTTCACGTCGTTGCCCAGGCTGGCACCGCGGATGTTGCCCCGCGAATCGACCGCGACCACCACTTCGGGTTCGGGGTTGTTCCAGGCGGAAATGCGGTTCACGCCGACATGCGCGCCGTGGCCGACCGACGACATCACCTGTGACTTGGTGAACACCTCGGCATCGGGGCCGATCCCGACCTCGAGATATTGCGACCACAACCCTTCGGCGATCAGTTCCTCCTTCACATGGCGGGCCTTGTCCGATCCGGCCTCGATGCTGGCCAGGCTGTCGCCGATCAGCGCGCCGATGCGGCGGCGCAGTTCATCGGCGCGGGCCGGGTCGCCCGAGGTGCGCTCGTCGATCACCCGCTCGACCATGCTGCGGGCGAAGGTCACGCCGCAGGCCTTGATCGCCTGAAAGTCGCAGGGCGCCAGCAGGCAGGGCCGGTCGGACCCCGCGCCCATCGCATCGGGCGCATGGACGAAATCGCCGGGCGCACCGATGTCCTCGCCCTCGAGCGCGTCGAAACGGCCGACGGGATCGTCGTCAAGAAAATCGGCGACCGAGACGGTGGCGGCCGTCACGTCGATCACGCGACCCTCGCGCAGGATGACGACCGAAGGCCCGATGCCGGGCCGCCAGACACGGCCGACGAGTCTTGCGTTCTGGGGGGTATCGGGCAGCATGGCACTCTCCGGCATCTGGGGTCGGCGCGACCCTAGCACCGCTCGCGCGCCGGACAAGGTGCGGGGGGCGGGGGGACCGTCATTGCGAGGAGGCGCAGCCGACGA
>JACFNP010000035.1 GCA_019454835.1 Rubellimicrobium sp. | reverse complement strand
ACTGAGTCAGACCGCGCGGCATATGTCACGGGGGTGTTGGGTTCGTGGCCCTGGGGCGGTTTGCCCGATTGCCTTGGGATCGTCCGGCCAGCGGCCGGACTTGGCGCAACGGGCACGTCAGGTTCCGCCGTCCCGTCCTGCCACCCCTTGCATCCGGGCGCCGTTCCCGCCTTTTCTTGCCCATCGCTCCTGCCGACCGGACAGCCACCGCCACCCGAAGCCTGCCGATGATCACCCGTTTCGCCCCGTCACCCACCGGGCCCCTGCATCTGGGCCATGCCTGCTCCGCGATCCTTGCCCATGACATGGCCCGCGCCGCCGGGGGTCGGTTCCTGCTGCGCTTCGAGGACATCGACCGCCAGCGTTGCCGCCCGGAATGGGAGACGGCCGCGCTGGACGATCTGGCCTGGCTGGGCCTGCGCTGGGACGCGCCGCCGCTGCGCCAGTCCAGCCGTCTGCCCGCCCATCGCGCCGCCCTTGCGCGACTTTGGGACGAGGGCCTGCTCTATCCCTGCACCTGCACCCGGCGCGACATTGCCGAGGCGCTGGCCGCGCCGCAGGAAACCCGGCCGCCCCGCGTGCCGTCCGGCAGCCCCGCCCCGCGCCCCGAGGCCGTGCAGGCAGCGGCAACCGGCCCCGACGGCCCCGTCTATCCGGGCACCTGCCGCACGCGGCCCCGGCCCGCGCACATGCCCGACGATGCGCATCTGCGCCTTGACATGGGTGCCGCGCTGGAGCGGATCGCGGGCCGTCCGCTGTCCTTCACCGAGACCGGCCCCGGCCACGCGGGCACCGTAACGACGACACCTGCGCAATATCGCCGCGACATCGGCGATATCGTCCTTGCCCGTCGGGATTTCGGCACCTCCTATCATCTGGCCGTCACGATCGACGATGCGGCGCAGGGAATCACGCATGTGGTTCGGGGCGAAGATCTGTTCACGTCGACACGGGTGCATGTCCTTCTGCAGGTGATTCTCGGCCTTCCCGTGCCCGACTATCACCACCACAGGTTGATAAGGGATGAACAGGGTCGCCGCCTGGCCAAGCGCGATGACGCCCGCGCCCTGTCACGTTATCGTGATGACGGCGCCACGCCCGAGGATATCCGCAGGATGGCGGGGCTGGATCTCGGGTAAATCGATTTCAACACCGTCCCGCAACTCGGTGAAAAAACATGATCTTCTTCCGGTGTGGCAGGCCGGCCCCTCCTGCCGCACCAGGGCGAGCAGGCAGTCGCGGTCGCAGTCGATGCGCAGGGCGACCAGATGCTGCCGGTGCCCGGATGTCGCGCCCTTAACCCAGAATTCACCCCTGCTGCGCGACCAGTAGGTGACCAGCCCGGTCTCCAGCGTCCGGGCCACCGATTCGCGGTTCATCCAGGCGAGCATGAGAACCTCGCCCGTCGTGGCCTCCTGCGCGATACAGGGGATCAGGCCGCGCGAATCATAGGTCAGGCTGGTGGGATCGAACGGCATCGGTCTTGTCCTCGGCGCAGGTGCGGACCTATCTAGACCGCATGACGGCGACGGGAAAGACGGCGATGGCGGATGATTCCGATCTGATGACGCTCTATTCCACGCGCGTCCTCGCGCTGGCCGCCGACATGCCGCGCTGCGGGCGGCTGGCGGCGCCGGACGCGACCGGGCGGGCGCGGGCACCGCTCTGCGGCTCGACCGTGACCGTCGATCTGGCGCTGGAAGGCGGGCGAATCGCCGACTACCGCCAGGAGGTCCGCGCCTGCGCACTGGGCCAGGCGGCGGCCTCGGTCGTGGGCGGCGCCATCATCGGCTGCACCCGCGATGACGTTGCGCGCGCGCGCGACGAACTGGCCGGGATGCTGGGCGGAGGCGCGCCGCCACAAGCGCCGTTCGACGGGCTGGCCGTGCTGGCCGTGGCGCGCGATCACCGCAATCGCCACGCCTCGATCCTGCTTGCGCTCGACGCGACCCTTGCAGCGCTCGACACCGCTGCCGCGCGCAAGGCCGAATAAAGCATTTCGCAGCCAAATGGAACATTTGGCGCCCGCGACAATGTGCAAAAACAAAGCGTTAGCGCGGGTCCGCCGAATCCATGATAACGCGACCCGCTCTAAGAAAGCGCCGCACATCCGGGGGGATGGCGGCGCTAGTTGGCGTCTTCGCAGGCAGGACAGGTCCGGCGGCAGGTGCCGGACCGGGGCGAGAACGCGGGCAGGTCAGAAAAACAGCGGCAGATAGAGCGCCCCGACCAGAAGCGCGACCAGCGCGACGAGTCCGACCGCATCCGCCAGAACGTGGCTGGGCGGCACCTCGAGGATTTCGTGCACGGTCCGGAACATCGGCATTCTCCACAGCATGTTGACGCTTTGTTCCATCTTGTTCACGATCTGTCAACATTTTTGTGCGACTCAGGTGGAACAAGCGGTCAACCCACGCCCATCAGCCGAATCGCCCGGTCCTGTTCCATCAGCCAGAGAAGACACCGTGCCGCCTGTCCCCTTTCACCCGCCAGTCCAGGGTCCGCCGCCAAAAGCGCGCGGGCATCGCTCTGCGCCAGCGCCATCAGGGCCGCCTGCCGTTCCAGGTCCGCGATGCGGAACCGGGGCAACCCGGATTGCGCCGTGCCGATCACGTCACCCGCGCCGCGCATCGCCAGGTCTTCCTCGGCAATGCGGAACCCGTCCTCGGTCTGCCGCAGGATTTCCAGCCGCCGCCGCCCCGCGTCGGACAGCGGCGGCGTATACAGCAGCAGGCAGGTCGACCGGCCCGCCCCGCGCCCCACCCGGCCGCGCAACTGATGCAGTTGTGCCAGGCCGAAACCCTCGGCCCCCTCGATGACCATGATCGTGGCCGACGGCACGTTCACCCCCACCTCGATCACCGTGGTGGCCACCAGAACCCGGCTTTCGCCCGACACGAACCGGGCCATCGCTGCGTCGCGTTCCGCCAGGGGAAGCTGACCATGCACCAGACCGACGACATCCGCGCCCAGCGCCGCCGCCAGATGGCGATGCCGTTCCTCGGCTGCCGCGCGGTCGCTCAGCTCCGATTCGCCCACCAGCGGGCAGACCCAGTAGGCCTGCTGCCCGCCGGTCACGGCACGGCGCAGATGTTCGACGACCTCACCCATGCGCTCGACCGAGACGAGCGCGGTCGTGACCGGCAGGCGACCGGGCGGCTTTTCGTCCAGGACGGACACATCCATGTCGCCATATTGCGCCAGCGCCAGCGACCGCGGGATCGGCGTCGCCGTCATGACCAGCATGTCGGCGCCGTGCCCCTTGGCGGCAAGCTCCATCCGCTGCTCGACCCCGAACCGATGCTGCTCGTCGACGACCGCCAGACGCAGGTCGGCAAACGCGACCTCGCGCTGGAACAGGGCATGGGTGCCGACGATGATGTCGATCCCGCCCCCGGCCAGGGCGGCCAGCGTCGCCTCGCGCTCGGCGCCCTTGTCGCGGCCGGTCAGGATCGCCAGCCGCACGCCAGCGGCCGCAGCCAGCGGCTGCAGCACCTCGTGGTGCTGGCGCGCCAAGAGTTCGGTGGGCGCCATCATCGCGCCCTGCCCGCCCGCCTCGACCGCGACCAGCAGGACAAGCAGCGCAACCAGCGTCTTGCCCGACCCCACATCGCCCTGCAGCAGCCGGTTCATTCGCTGCGGCAGCGCCATGTCGGCGGCGATCTCGGCGACGGCGCGGGTCTGGGCGCCGGTCAGGGCGTGGGGCAGCGCGGCCAGCACCCGCGCGCGCAGATGCCCGTCGCCCTGCGTGGCGCGCCCCTTGCCACGCCGCGCCCGCACCCGCGCCAGCGCGAGGGTCAGTTGATGGGCCAGCAGTTCGTCATAGGCCAGCCGCTGCCGCGCGGGGTTGTCCGGCGCGACATCGGCTAGCCCCTGCGGCGCATGGGCCAGCGCCAGCGCATCACGCCACGCGGGCCAGCCCTCGCGGGCGCGAAGGGCGGGGTCGATCCATTCGTCCAGCACCGGCGCCAGCGCAAGGGCGCCCGCCGCCGCACGGGCCATGACCTTCTGCGTCACCGGCCCGGTCAGCGGATAGACCGGCTCGTGCACGGGAACCGGGGTGCGGGCACCAGGTTCGGCCACATGGTCGGGGTGGACGATCTGCACCACATTGTCGAACAGTTCGATCTTTCCCGACACGATCCGGCGCGCCCCGGTTGGCAGCAGGCGGCGCAAGCTGTCGCCATGCGCGCGAAAATAGACAAGCTGGAACGAAGTCTCGGCGTCATTCACCGTGATCCGGTACGGCCCGCTGGCGGTGCGCGGCGGATGATGCGCGCCGACCGTGACCTCGACGGTGACGATGTCCGAGGGGGTCACCGCACGGATCGTGCGCACCGGGCGCCGGTCGATGACCGCCGACGGCAGGGTGAACAGAAGGTCCCGGACCCGCCCGATGCCACCGCCTTCCATGGCGCGGGCGGTCCTGGGGCCGATCCCGCCCAGCGAATCGGTCGCCGCGAAAAGCGGCCAGAGAATTTCCGGCCGACCGTCCGGCCGACCGGCGGGCGGCAGCGGCGCGTCGCCCGCGCCCTGCCCCGAACCTGCGCCCTGCCCCGCATCACGCCCCACGCCCCGAGCTGCGCCCTGCCCCGCACCCGTACTCGCGCCCCGAGCCGCCCCGTGTTCTGCATCGCGCCCCGCACCCGCGCCAGGCACCGCACCCGCGCCCGGCCCCGCCCCGCGTCCCGCGTCGCGCTCCGAACCCGCATCGCGGCCCGGACCAGGCCCCCGGTCGCCGCCCGCGCCGCGCCGGGCGCCATCGCCAGAGCGCGGCGTCATGTGGCGATCAGGCGCAGCCATTCGCCCTCGTCGATGACCCGCACGCCCAGCCGCGCCGCAGCGGCGGCCTTCGATCCCGCGCCGGGTCCCGCGATGACCAGATCGGTCCTGCGGCTCACCGAATCGGCGACATGGGCACCCAGTTCCTCGGCCCGCGCCCGTGCCGCGTCGCGCTTCATGTGCTCGAGGGTTCCGGTAAAGACCAGGGTAAGGCCCTTGATCGCACTGGCGCTCGCACGGGCGGGCGGCGGCGTGATCTCGTCGAGGCAGGCGACAAGGTCGTCGACGATCGCGCGTTCCTCGGGCTGGCTCAGCGTGATGACAAGCGACAGCGCCATGACCGCGCCAAAGCCCTCGACCGCCAGAATCTCGTCCCAGGCGGCCCGTGCCGCCGCGTCCGGCGGCGGTGCGGCGGCCCAGACCGCATCGCGCACCGGGGCCAGGCGGGCGCGGCGCCCCTCGGCAGCGGCGCTTGCCCGTTCGTCGCGTTCGGCGGCATCGGCGGCAAGCTGGCGTTCGGCCGCCGGGTGCGCGCGGTCCACGGCGGCGATCAGCCGCGCCCATGTCCCGAAATGCCGGGCAAGATCACGGGCCGCGACCTCGCCGATATGGCGGATGCCCAGCGCGAAGATCAGCCGCTCCAGCCCGATCACGCGGCGCGCGTCGATGGCGTCGAACAGTTTCGCGGCGCTCGCCTCGCCGTAACCGTAGCGGTTCTTCAGCTTGCCGAGATTGCGGCTGTCGCGTTCGCGCAGCCGAAAGATGTCGGCGGGCGTGCGGATCGGCAGGTCGGGGTCGTCGTAGAGTGCCGCGATCTGGCGCGGCCCGAGACCCTCGATGTCGAAGGCGGCACGGCTGACGAAATGCTTCAGCCGCTCGATCTGCTGCGCCGGACAGGCGAGGCCGTTGGTGCAGCGCCAGGTGGCGTCGCCCGGCTCGCGGATCGCCTCGGCGCCGCATTCGGGGCAATGGTCGGGAAAGACGAAGGGCACGGCACCGGCGGGGCGCTGCGCAAGATCGACATCGTCGATCTTGGGAATCACGTCGCCCGCGCGGTGCACCCGGACCAGATCGCCCACGCGGATGTCGCGGCCGCCGCGCACGGGTTCGCCGGTAGCGGCGGACCGCCCGGCGATGTAGTCGGCGTTGTGCAGCGTCGCGTTCGATACCACGACACCGCCCACCGTCACCGGCGCCAGCCGCGCCACCGGCGACAGCGCGCCGGTGCGCCCGACCTGGATGTCGATGGCCAGCAGCCGTGTCCAGGCGGTCTCGGCCGCGAATTTCAGCGCCACCGCCCAGCGCGGCGTGGTCGCGCGCAGGCCGAGACGGTCCTGCAGCGCGATCTCGTCGACCTTGCAGACCACGCCGTCGATGTCATAGCCGAGCCGGGCGCGGATCGTCCCCAGCCGGTGCCAGACCGCAAGGATGTCGTCGGGGCCTTTGCAGCGGGTGATGTGGGGGTTGACCGGAAAGCCAAGGCCCCCCAGCCGTTCCAGCGCCCCGGACTGCGTGGCGGACAAGGGTTCGCTGGTCGCGCCCCAGCCCCAGGTGAAAAAGCGCAGCGGCCGCGTGGCGGTGACGGCAGGGTCGAGCTGGCGCAGCGATCCGGCGGCTGCGTTGCGCGGGTTGGCGAAGACATGGCTGCCCGCCGCCTCGGCCCGCGCGTTCAGCTCGGCGAAATCGTCGTGGCGCATGTAGACCTCGCCGCGCACCTCGAGAAGATCGGGGGCGCCGGTCAGGACCTGCGGAATCTCGGCGATGGTGCGGGCATTGGCGGTCACGTCCTCGCCGGTCGCGCCGTCGCCGCGCGTCGCGGCCCGGACCAGCCTGCCGCCTTCGTAGCGCAGCGACAGCGACAGGCCGTCGATCTTGGGTTCGGCCAGAAGCCCGAGCGGCGCATCCGCCGCCCAGCCCAGCGCGCGGCGGATGCTGGCGTCGAAGTCGCGGATGTCGGTCTCGGTGAAGGCGTTGGCAAGGCTGAGCATCGGCAGGGCATGGCGCACCTCGCCAAAGCCCGAGGCCGGGGCGGCGCCGACCCGGCCCGAGGGGCTGTCGGCGCGGCGCAGTTCGGGAAAGCGTTGCTCGATGGCGAGGTTGCGCGCCTTCAGCGCGTCGTAGTCGGCATCGCTCATCTCCGGGTCGTCGCGGGTGTAATAGGCGGCGTCGGCGCGGGCCGTCAGCGCGGCGAGCCGGGCGAGTTCGCGCGCCGCCGCAATCCGGTCGAGCGCTTCGGGCGCGACCTCCGCGTCATCCGCCGATGGTGAGAATTCGCTGTCCGGGATCGACACCGCCCGCCCTCCGCCAGAGGCTGTCCTTCCGGCAGTTAGTTAGGGGGCTGCGGCGCGCGGGTCCAGTGGCGCCTTCACGAGCCGACGGCGATGCGTTCGATCCGTGCGGTCGCAGGTTCTGGGTCGCGCAGCACATAGCCGCGCCCCCAGACGGTTTCGATATGGTTTTCGCCGTCGTTGGCCTGCGACAGTTTCTTGCGCAGCTTGCAGATGAAGACATCGATGATCTTCAGTTCCGGTTCGTCCATCCCGCCGTAGAGATGGTTGAGAAACATCTCCTTGGTCAGCGTCGTGCCCTTGCGCAGCGACAGCAGTTCCAGCATCTGGTATTCCTTGCCGGTCAGATGCACGTTGGAACCCGCCACCTCGACCGTTTTCGTGTCGAGGTTCACCACGACATTGCCGGTGCGGATCACCGACTGGGCATGGCCCTTCGAGCGGCGGATGATCGCGTGGATGCGGGCGATCAGTTCCTCGCGCTGGAAGGGTTTGGTCAGGTAATCGTCGGCGCCGAAGCCGAATCCCCTGAGCTTGCTGTCGGTATCGGTTTCGCCCGACAGGATCAGGATCGGCGTGTCGACCCTGGCCAGCCGCAACTGACGCAGCACATCGTGGCCGTTCATGTCCGGCAGGTTCAGATCGAGCAGGATCAGGTCGTAGTCGTAGAGTTTGGCAAGGTCGATCCCCTCTTCGCCGAGATCGGTGGCGAAGACGTTGAGATTGGCATGGGCGAGCATCAGTTCGATGCTGCGTGAGGTGATCGGATCATCCTCGATGAGCAGGATACGCATTCCCGGTTCTCCAGCATAGGCGCCGAGGCGGTCATCGCATGGCAGGGTTAATCTTCCCTTACTATCCCGAGAGGTATCTCATTCAACCTGAGGTTGTCTATAGCGTTGCAGATGGGTCGCCTTCAGCGCCCCCTCGCCGTGCCGGGTCACGGCGTCCTGCCATTCGTGCAATTCGTCCTCGGACAGCGCCCAGCGATCCAGCGCCCAGTCGCGCGTGATCAGCCCCGCCGTGATCGCATTCACGACGGCGGCCTTGCGGCTGGCGACCCAGCGGCGCGTGTCGCGCGGCGGCAGGTCGGCGCGGCTGAGAACCCTGCCGTCGGGCAGGGCGACGGTGCGCGGACCATCGACCTTGTGCAGATACATCTCTCACCCCTTCATGCGGTCTGGAACTCCCGCGAGGCAGCGTGGGCAAATCCGCTTAAGGGTCGGTGAAGCGAGGGGTTGAGAGTGTGACGGTTTTTTCTATATTCTGCACCATCCGCGACTCTCGGGACCAGCCCCATGCCCCTCGACCCCATGCTCAACAGCCTTGGCCTGCCCAAGGCCCCCGCCGACACGCGCGTTCTGGTCGCGATGTCGGGCGGCGTCGATTCCTCGGTCGTGGCGGCGATGCTGAAGGAGGAGGGCTACGATGTCGTGGGCGTGACGCTGCAGCTTTACGACCACGGCGCGGCGCTGGCGCGCAAGGGCGCCTGCTGCGCGGGCCGCGACATCCATGATGCGAGGAACGTCGCCGAGGCGATGGGATTCCCGCATTATGTGCTTGATTACGAAAACATCTTCCGCGAGGCGGTGATCGACGAATTCGCCGACACCTACCTTGCCGGGGCCACGCCGGTGCCCTGCATCCGCTGCAACGAGCGGGTGAAGTTCAAGGACCTGCTGCAGGTCGCGCGCGATCTGGATGCCGACTGCATGGCGACCGGCCACTACATCCGCCGCGAGGTCGGGCCTTGCGGGGCGGAACTGCACATGGCCGCCGATCCCGCGCGCGACCAGAGCTATTTCCTGTTTCCGACCACGCGCGCGCAGCTCGAATACCTGCGCTTCCCGCTGGGCGGGCTGAAAAGCAAGGCCGAAACCCGCGCGCTGGCGCATCGCTACGGCCTGATGGTCGCCGACAAGCCCGATTCGCAGGACATCTGCTTCGTCCCCGAAGGCGATTATGCCGCCGTGGTGAAGAAGCTGCGCCCCGGCACCGCCGAACCGGGCGAGATCGTCGACATGGCGGGCAACGTGCTTGGCCGCCACGAGGGGGTGCTGCATTACACGGTCGGCCAGCGGCGCGGTCTGGGGATCGGGGGCCTGGGCGAGCCGCTCCATGTCGTCCGCCTCGACGGCGATGCGCGGCAGGTGATCGTCGGCCCGAAAGAGGCGCTGGCGACAAGCCGCGTCCCGGTGCGCGAGATCAACTGGCTGGGCGACGCGGCCCTGACGCCGGGCAGCGAGCACGAGATCGCGGTGCGCATCCGCTCGACCAAAGCGCCGGTCGGCGCCATCCTGCGCCCCGCTGCGGGCGGCATGGCCGAGGTCGAGCTGGTGACGCCCGAGGAAGGCGTGGCCCCCGGACAGGCCTGCGTCTTCTACGAGATCAACAGCACGCGGGTGCTGGGCGGCGGCTGGATCTACGAACAGCGCTGAAGCGGCGGGGTGTGCGGGGGGCTGCCGCCCCCCGCACACCCCCCGCGCGCATTTCCTCAAGGATGAAGCGCCTCGTGCCGCGCGCGCAGCACCCGCGCGGCGCGCAGGCCGGGGGGATCGCCGCCCCGGCCCAGCCGCTCCACCGTCACGGCCATCGCGGCGCGCTGCGCCTGCGGGGCGGCAAGCACGGCCAGCAGCGCATCGGCCATCGGCCCCGGCAGACAGGCGCGGCCGATGAATTCGGGCACGGCGCGGGTCTCGCTGACCAGGTTGACCAGCGTGACCGTGTCGGTGCGCAGCATCCGGCCGATGACCAGGCGTGACAGCGGCGCCATGTCGTAGCCGATCACCATCGGCACGTCGTTGGCCGCCAGTTCGAGCGACACCGTGCCCGAGGCCGCCAGCGCCACATCGGCGGCGGCGAAGGCGGCGCGCTTGTCGCCGGGGCCGTCGTCGGGATCGACAAGGATCGGGGCGACCGGCCAGCCCGCGACGGCGGCGCGCACCTCGTGGCGGACGGCAGCGGCCACCGGCAGCACCAGCCGCGCCTCGGGGCGCGCCGCGACCACCTGCGCCAGCGCCTGCCCGAAGCGGGGCGCCAGCCGCGCGATCTCGCCCCGGCGCGAGCCGGGCAGCGCAAGAACCAGCGGCGCGTCGCCCAGCCCGCGCCGGGCACGGAAGGCTGCGGCCTCGGCGCGTGTCGCCACCGGCATCGTGGCGACCGGATGGCCCACGAAGTCGCACTCCATGCCCGCCGCGCGCATCAGCGGCGGCTCGAACGGCAGCAGCGCAAGGACATGGTCGATGAACGGCGCCATCCTGCGCGCGCGGCCCGGCCGCCACGCCCAGACCGAGGGCGCAACGTAATGGCTGGCGGGAATGTTCGCGCGCGCCCGCACCGCGCGGGCCACGCGCAGGCAGAAGTCGGGGCTGTCGATGGTCAGCAGCAGGTCGGGGTTCGTGGCAATGACCGCGTCGGCCAGTTCGCGGATGCGGCGTTTAAGGTGCAGGTAGCGCGGCAGGATTTCCGCGATCCCCATGACCGAGAGTTCCGCCATCGGGAACCGGCTTTCCAGCCCCTGCGCCGCCATCACCGGGCCGCCGACGCCGTCAAACGTGGTGCCGGGCGCCAGCTCGCGCAGGCCCGCCATCACCGCGCCGCCGAGATTGTCGCCCGAGGGTTCGCCCGCGATGACGAAGACCCTCATGGCGCGACCCCTTCCAGCCACAGCCCGGCGGCATCGAGCAGCGCCACCGTGTCCGCCCGCCCGATCACCAGCGTGCCGCCTGCCACGACGGCGATCCCCGCAAGCCCGGCGCGGATCGCCCCGCGCGCGGTTTCGGGGCCGATGGCGGGCATGTCGGCGCGCAGCTCCTGTCCGGGCTTCGGCCCCTTGAACAGGAACCCGCCCTGCCCCGCAGGCAGCGCGGCCAGCAGCGCATCGGTCCCTTCGGGGCCTTCGCGGGCGATGACCCGGCCCGCGCGGAGCACCAGCGCCTGCCCGCTGTCGGCGCGGCCCATGGCGGCAAGCGTGGCGCGCGCCAGCGGCAGCGCGCCCGCCAGCCCGGCACCCGGCGCGCGGCGCGTAAAGGTGCCCGGCGCGGCGACCAGATCGGGGGCGATCGCGGCGGCACCGATGACGGCGAAGCCCTGCGCCTCGATCAGGGCGATGATGGCCCGCAGGGTGCCGTCGTCCCCCAGCGGCAGCGCATCGCGCAGCGCGGCCAGCAGCGGCGCCGTGGCCGCATCGACCGCCTCCGGCGCGATCTCGGGGCGGCGCACCAGCCCGACGAGGCAGACCTGCGTGACGCCGCGCGCGCGCAGGTCGGCAAGCAGGGTGCCGAAGGTCTCGAGCCGGAAATCGAGGCGCTCCAGCCCCGGCGGCACGTCGGGCGAAAATCCCCGCAAGGCGCAGATCACCGGCGGCGTGCCCGCAGCGACCAGCCGGGCGGCCAGCACGCCGGGCAGATCGCCGGTCCCGGCGATCAGCGCGATCATGCGGGGGTCAGGAACTGGCGCTCGCTCGGGCCGAGGATGAAGGCCGCGACATCGCGCACCAGCGCGCTGTCGCTGTCGGCCAGCGCCTCGGCGCGGCTGCGAAACGAACCGTCGCCATCCCGCAGCGCGTCGAAGGCGGCGTGCAATGCGGTGATGTCCGCACGCGCCGCGCCGCGCCGCTTCAGCCCGACGAGGTTCAGCGCATCCAGCGTCCCGCGCGGCCCCTGCACGAGCCCGTAGGGGATCACGTCATGCGCAACCATGGCCAGCGCGCCGATCATCGCGCCGTGCCCGACGCGCACGAACTGGTGGATACCGGCCAGCCCGCCGATGATCGCATCGTCGCCGATCACGCAATGCCCGGCGACGGCGGCGCAGTTGACCACCACGACCCGCGCGCCGACCTGCGCGTCATGGGCGATGTGGCAGCCCGCCATCAGCAGGCAGTCGTCGCCCACCCGCGTCACGCCGCCGCCGCCGGTGGTGCCGGTGTTCACGGTGACATGTTCACGGATGCGCACCCGCGCGCCGATGCGCAAGCTGGTGTGTTCGCCCGCGAATTTCAGGTCCTGCGGCACCTCGCCCACCACGGCAAAGGGAAAGACCGTGCTGCCCGCGCCGATATGGGTGTCGCCGGTGATGATGGCGTGGCTTTTCACCTCGACACTCTCGTCCAGAACGACCTCGGGGCCGATGACCGCGAAGGGGCCGATCCGGCAGCCGGGGGCAAGGCGCGCGCCCTCCTCGACCACCGCAAGCGGGTGGATCATCACCTGGGGATGAAAGGTGCTCATCCCGCCGCCCCCTGAAGGTCCATCATGGCGGTGAATTCGGCCTGCGCGGCCATCTCGCCGTCGACGCGGGCCTCGCCCCGGAACTTCCAGACCTTGCCGCCCGGCTTGCCGCGCAAGGTCGTCACCTCCATGCGCAACTGGTCGCCGGGCGTGACCATGCGGCGGAATTTCACCGAGTCGATGGACATGAAATAGATCAGCAGGTTGCCGTCGGTCAGCCCCAGCGAGGCGCCCACCATGACCCCGGCGGTCTGGGCCATCGCCTCGACGATGGTGACGCCGGGCATGATCGGCCTGCCGGGGAAATGGCCTTGGAAATGCGGCTCGTTCATGGTGACGTTCTTGATGCCGACCGCGCGGGCCACGCCCTCGATCTCGACGACGCGGTCGACGAGCAGGAACGGATAACGATGCGGCAGGATGCGCTGGATGAGGGCGATGTCGGCCTCGTGCGGGGGCTGGTCCTGCATGGCATGTCTCCGGGCTGTGCGGGGTGGTCGTTAGCGCGAAGCCCCGGTGCGGGCAAGTGACGGCGCCCGCGCGTTGGGGGGGCATGTCCCGTCATTGCGAGGCGTAAGCCGAAGCAACCCCGACCGCTCATACACAACATCGGGGTTGCTTCGTCGCCTGCGCCTCCTCGCGGGTGACGGAACACCCACCCCGCACCCCTCATGGGCTGCCGGACTCCGTGGCCCCGTCGCCGATGGCGGCGTCGATGGCGGCGATGGCCTGGTCGGTGATGTCGATGGCGCCCAGCGCGAGGAACACCGAGCGGCGGTCGAGGATCACGCTTGCCCCGGCGCCCGCCATGAGATCGCCCAGCACCGGCGCGGCGGCGGACAGGAAGGCGTCGCGGCCCGCGTTCAGCCGGTCCTGCAGGGCGCGTTCCTTGGTGTCCTGCTCGGCGCGGATCGCCTGCACACGCGCATCGAACGCATCCGCCTCGGCGCGAAATGCGTCGGGGGTCATGCCGGGGCGGCGGTCGGTGAGGCCCTGTTCCTCGACGGTCAGTTGCGCCTCGATGGTCCGGTTCTCCGCCGCCAGCGCCTCGGTCGCGGTGCGGGTCTCGTCGGCGACGCGGCGCCCGAACAAAGATTCACTGAACAGCCGGTCGGTATCGACGGTCAGCACCGCGCTTTGCACCTGCCCCAGCGTCAGCGGCGCCGCCTCCTGCGCGGCCACCGGAGCCGCCGCGAGGGCAAGGGCTGCAAGGGCGGCGCGCAGAGCCATCGCCGCCTCAGAACGAGGTGGCGATGGTCAGGTCGAAGCTGCGCGGACGGTCCTCGTCCTGAACATCGAGGGGCGTGGTGAAGTTGAAGCGCAGCGGGCCGATGGGCGTCTTCCAGAACAGCGACACACCGGCAATCGTGCGCGGGGTGAAGTCATTGTAGAGGACAGAGACCCCGCCGGTTTCGCCCACATTCCACAGCGAGCCGTAGTCGATGAACGCCCCGCCGGTGATGCCGTATTCTTCCGGCAGACCCAGCGGAAATTCGCTTTCCAGCCGCAGCACGGCATAGGCATTGCCGCCCAGCGCATCGTCAGTCGCCGCGTCGCGCGGCCCGATCCCGCCGGGTTCAAACCCGCGCATGACGCGGCTGCCCATGAAGAAACGGTCGGTGACGCGGCTCGATCCCTCGTTGTAATCCAGCAGCCCGCCTTCCAGCGTGGCGCGCAGGGTGACGTTTTCACCCCAGACGCGGGTTTCGGCGCTGGCCAGCGCGGTGGTCTTGACGAAGCTCGCGTCGCCGACCCCGAATTCCTGCCCGAAGCGCAGCACGAAGCCGGTGTTGGGGTCGATCCCGGTGCGGCGCGTGTCCCAAGTGTAGGTATAGCCGACCGACTGGGTCCAGATGCCGCCTGCTAGGGCCTCATTCTGGATGATGTCGCTGGCAGCCAGGTCCACATCCTTGATGTCGCCGAAATCGACCGCGTAATAGACCGAGAGCCGCCCGTTCTCGCTGACCGGGAAGGCCAGCGACGGCGAGAAGCGGAAGGTTTCCGTGTCATACAGCGCATAGTCGCTGTCGGTGGTGCGATATTCCAGCGCCACGCCAAAGCGCAGGTCGCGGCCAAGGAAGTTCGGCTCGGCGAAATTGAAGCTCAGCACCCGGTTCTGCTGGCCGGTGGACAGATCGAAGTTCAGGGTCTGGCCGCGCCCCATGAAGTTGCGCTCGGCGAAGGACGCCAGTAGCGACACGCCGTTATCGGACGAGAAATTCGCCCCGAACGACAACGAGCCGGTCGGCTGTTCGACCACGTCCACGTCGATCACCACCTGGTCGGGCGCCGACCCCTGCCGGGCGTTCACGTCGGCATTGGCGAAATAGCCCAGCGCACGGATGCGTTCCGCGCTCTCGCGGATTTCGCGGGGGTTGAACGGATCGCCTTCGACGGTGGTGAACTGGTTGCGGATCACCCGGTCCTGCGTGGTGGCGTTGCCCTCGATGTCGATGCGCTCGACGAAGATGCGGTCACCGCGCACCAGCGCGAATTCGACGTTCAGTTGCAGGTCGCGGTCGTTGCGGGTGATGCGCGGCTCCACCCGGACGAAATTCAGCCCCAGCCGCGTGGCCAGCCGCTCGATCCGGGCGATGTCCTGCTCGATCTTCACCGGCGAGTAGCGTTCGCCGCTGCGCAGGTGCACGACCTGGCGGAAGGCAGCGGCATCGACCTCGGGCAGGTCGCTGGTCACGCCGACATTGCCGAAGGTGAAGCGCTGGCCTTCCTGGATGTTGTAGGTGACGAGATAGCCGCCGCGATCCTGGGTGAGTTCAACGTCGATGTTCTGCACCGTGAAGTCGGCAAAGCCGCGCGAGCGGTAGAAATCGGTCAGCATCTGCCGGTCGGCGTTGATCCGGTCGGGCGAGAAGGTGTCGCGCGAGATGATGGCGCGCAGAAGGCCCGCCTGCCGGGTTTCGAGCACGTTACGCAGCCGGTAGTTGCCGAACGAGCGGTTGCCGACGAAGGTGATGCGTTCAACCTCGGAGACGCCGCCCTCGGCGATCTGGAACACCAGATCGACGCGGTTGTCGTTGTGGCGGATGATCGCGGGCGTCACCACGGCATTGACCCGACCGGATTCGGCATAGGCGGCCGTGATCGCGGCCACGTCGGCCTCGGCGGTGGCGGGGTTGAAGACATGGCGCGGCAGCGACTGCACCAGCGCCGCCAGTTCGGCATCCTTCTTCGAGCGGTTTCCTTCAAAGGCGATGCGGGTGATGGTCGGATATTCGACCACGCGGATGACCAGCGTGCTGCCCTGCGGCACCACATCGACGCTTTCAAAGAGGCCGGTCTGGCGGATGCGCTGCGCGGCATCGTTCAGCGCCCCCGCGCCAAGCGCCTGCCCCGAGCCGATCCCGGCCTGGGTGAGGATGGTGCCGGTCGGGATACGGGCGTTGCCCTCGACGCGGATCGACGAAAAGCTGAACTGCTGGGCCGCTACCGGCCAGGCCGCCAGCGCCAGCACGACCGCCGCGCTGCGCAGCGCGGCCCGCGACACCTGCCCGCGCACGGGGGCCTTGCGGCGCATGGGGCGAATCCACCCGAGTATCGTCATTGTCCCCCCGCTCGGTCAGGCTGGCAGCCGAGTCAGTGACTACAGGCAAGCCCCGGTGTTGTCAAAATCTGTCCGCCCGCGCGAGGGGGGATCGCATTTGCCGGACGGGCAGCAAGCGGCCCGCAGATTCCGTCATTGCGAGGAGGCGAAGCCGACGTGGCAATCCATGGCCGCGCCGAGGCGGCTTGGAGCGATGCGCCGTTCACGCTATATTAACCGGAAGCCGCTACGAAAAGAAAACCGCACCGTGACGCCCGCCATGACCCATGCCGAACAAAGCCTTGCCGACGACCGGATGCGGGCAGAAATCGCGAGGCTGCTGGCTGAAACCCGGCAGATCAACGTCAACACGTTCCTTGCGCCGTTCCTTGCCGCAGCGGGTCTCGTCACGGTGACGGCGGCGCTGACCGGCGCGGTGCTGAAGATGTTCTTCGGCTGATCCCGCGCCCATCCTGACGGACGGCCCCTGCCCTCACTTCACCTGAAAGCCCTGCGCATAGGGGTCGCGGCTGTCGATGGTGATGGTGTTGATCCCGGTCTGCCGTGCCCAGCCGCCGATCGACGGGATGATGGCGGCGAAATCACCCACCCGCGCGGTGCCCTCGTGGCGGCCATGGAACAGGCTGCCGATGACGGATTCGTGGACGAAGCTCTCGCCCGGCTTCAGCAACCCCTTCGCCGCCCGCTGCGCCATGCGCGCGCTGGTGCCAGTGCCGCAGGGGCTGCGGTCGATGGCCTTTTCGCCGTAAAGCACGGCGTTCCTCGCATCCGCCCCCGGCTGCGTCGGCGCACCTGTCCACATGACATGGGACAGGCCCCGGATCGCGGGCTTTTCGGGGTGGATGAAGTCGTATTTCGCATTGAGCGCCGCGCGCAGCCGCCCGCCCAGTTCGACAAGCTGGCCCACGGAAAAATCGGCCATGTCGCGGAAATTCGCCTGGGCCTCGACGATGGCGTAGAAATTGCCGCCATAGGCGACATCGACGACGATCTCGCCCAGCCCCTCGACCTCGGCGGTCAGGCCCTCGGAATGCAGGAAGGCCGGCACGTTGGTCAGCCGCACTTCCTCGACGAAGCGGCCCTCCTGCCGGTAGCTGATGTCGACCCGCCCCGCAGGCGTATCAAGCGCTAGCCGCCCCGGCACCCGCGGGGTGACGAGGCCGTTCTCGATCGCCATGGTCACGGTGCCGATGGTGCCGTGACCGCACATCGGCAGGCAGCCCGAAGTCTCGATGAACAGCACCGCGATGTCGCAATCGTCGCGGGTCGGCGGGTAGAGGATGCTGCCCGACATCATGTCGTGGCCGCGCGGCTCGAACATCAGGCCGGTGCGGATCCAGTCCCAGTTTGCCAGGAAATCGGCGCGCTTCTCGATCATGTCGGCGCCGTGCAGCAGCGGCCCGCCACCGGCCACCAGCCGCACCGGATTGCCGCAGGTATGGCCGTCGAGACAGAGGAAGGTGTGGATGCTCATGCGCGTGCTCCTGAAAACCGCTCGGGGCGGAAGGGCGTGATGTCGATGGCGGGCGCGGCGCCTTCGGCCAGATCGGCGACGATTTCGGCGCTGCCGGGCGATTGCGTCAGGCCAAGATGCCCGTGGCCGAAGGCAAGGACGACCGCAGGCGCACCGGGCGCGCGGCCGATCACCGGCAGGCTGTCGGGCATCGAGGGGCGAAAGCCCATCCACTGCCGCCCGCCGGTCACCTCCAACCCCGGCAGGAACGCCTTCGCCTTGGCCAGCAGCGCATCGGCACGCGCCATGCGCGGCGGGCGGGTCAGCCCGGCCAGCTCGACCCCGCCGCCGACGCGGATGTCGTCACCGATCCGCGAGACGACGAAGCCGTGGTCGGAAAAGGTGACATGGGTGCGCAGGTCAAAGCCGCGCGCGGGCAAGGTCGTGTTGTAGCCGCGTTCGGTATCGAGCGGCAGGCACAGGCCCAGACTGCGGGCCAGCGGGCCGGACCAGGCCCCGGCGGCGATCACCACGCGGTCGAACGCCTGCACGCCCCGGTCGGTGACAATCTCGGCACCCTGCCCCGCAGGCCGGACCGCCTGCGCGGCAGCGCGCAGCCGCGTGGCGCCACGGGCGAGGGCACGGGCGGTGATCGTCTCGACCCAGAGAGCGGGATCGGTGACGTTCATCCAGTCCGGCGTCCAGGCGCCATGCGTGAACCGCGCCGCAAGGCCGGGCTGGTATTCGGCAAGCGCCGCCGCGCCCTCGATCAGATCGAAGCGCACGCCGTTGCGGCGACATTCCTCCCAGCCGGGCAATGACGCGCGAAAGGTCTGCGCACTGTCGTAAAGCTGCAACTGCCCCTCGCGGCGCAACAGCGGCTCCAGCGCCTCGGCGGCAAGCAGGCGGTCGAGCGCCGCCTGCGATACGTTCATGAGCGCGGTCTGCGCGCTCACCGCCGGGGCGTAGCGGTCGGGCCACGAGGCGCGCCAGAAGCGCGCGAGCCACGGCGCAATCCGCGGCAGGTAACCGGGCGCCAGCGTCAGCGGCCCGGCGGGATCAAGCAGCCAGCCGGGCGCCTTGCGCATGATGCCGGGCGTGGCGATCGGGATTACGTCGGCAAAGGCGAACGCCCCGGCATTGCCGCGCGCCGCCGAATCGGCGCCGTCCGAGCGGTCGATGAGCGTGACGCCATGGCCGCGCCGCGCCAGTTCCAGCGCCGCCGTCGCGCCGATCACGCCTGCGCCGATGACTCCGATTTCCATGGTCGTTGTCCCGAACCCGTCCGCCGCCACATTACAAAGGATGCACTCTGTCGACAATGCGTATATGCTGACCCGAGCCAGCGAGGAGACCAGGATGCCCGCCACGAGCGAAAGCCGGCCCCACAAGCGCGGATCGGGGGTCTCGCATGTCTACGAGACCCTGCGCCGCGAGATCATCTCGCTTGACCTGCCGCCCGGCGCGATCATCGACGAGCAGCAGTTGTCGCAGCGCTTCAACCTGTCGCGCACCCCGATCCGCGAGGCGATGGTGCGGCTGACCGCCGAGGGCCTCGTCACCACGCTGCCCAACCGGGCGACGATGGTGAGCCAGATAGATTTCCTGAATCTCGCGCAGTTTCTCGACGCGCTGTCGCTGATGTACCGGGTGACGACCCGGCTTGCGGCGCCGGGCCACCGGGCGGCGGACATCGCGGCGATCCGGGCCTTGCAGGAGGACTACCGCGCCGCCGTGGCCGCGCGCGACGTGGTGGCGATGCTGGAAGTGAACCGCGACTTTCACCTGCGCATCGCCGAGGCGGGCGGCAACCGCCATTTCACCGAATTCTTCGCGCGCCTGCTGGATGAAGGGATGCGGCTGCTGCGCATCTATTATTCATCCTTCCACGACGCGCTGCCGACCCGCTTCGTCGACGAACACGACGCGATGATCGCCGCCATCGCCGCCCGCGATGCGGATGGGGCCGAACGGCTTGCCGCAGCGCACGCCGACCAGATCGCCCGGCAGATACGCTCACATTTCGCCGAGGACCGGCGGCAGACGCCGGGGATGGCGGTGTAACGCGGGATTTGCGCGCGGGGTGGGCGACCTGCCCTGCCATGACGACGCGCGGGCGATCTGCCCCAGGGCAATCGCATTTGCCGTCCGTGCAGCAAGCGGCCCGCAGATTTCCCCAGGGCAATCGGGCAAACGGCATCTTCCGTCATTGCGAGGAGCCAAAGGCGACGAAGCAACCCCGATGTCGTGTTTGAGCGGTCGGGGTTGCTTCGGCTTCGCCTCGCAATGACGGGATTCGCGGGCAGCGACGCCGTGCCACCCCGCGCAGGGCAAATGCGAGTCCCCCGCGACCTGCCCCCCGTTCCCCGTAACCGCCTTCACCCGGTTCCGTCGGCCCCCGCCAGCAGCGCGCGCGCCGCCGCGCGGGCGGCGTCGGTGATGACATCGCCCGCCAGCATCCGGGCGATCTCGTCCGCGCGGCCGGGTGCGTCGAGCGGGATCACCGAGGTCGTGGTCATGCCGCCCGCCTCGGCCTTGCGCACATGCCAGTGATGCGCGCCCTGCGCGGCGACCTGCGGCGAATGGGTGACGACCAGCACCTGCGCACCCCCGGCCAGCCGCGCCAGGCGGCGGCCCACGGCATCGGCGGTGGCGCCGCCGACGCCCCGGTCGATTTCGTCGAAGATCAGCGTGCGGCCCGCGTCATCCGCCGTCAGGCAGACCTTCAGCGCCAGCAGGAAGCGGCTCAGTTCGCCGCCCGAGGCGATCCGGTCGAGCGGCCCGGCAGGCGCACCGGGGTTGGTGGCGACCTCGAAGCGGATGTCGTCGGCACCCTCGGGGCCGGGCGCGGCGGGGGTGATCGCCACGGCAAAGCGGGCACGATCCAGCTTCAGCGGCGGCAGTTCGGCGGCCATGGCAGCGGCAAGCCGCTCGGCCGCGCCCGCGCGCGCGGCGGCCAGGGCGGCGGCGGCGGCGGCATAGGCGGCCTCGGCCTGCGCCACGGCGCCGCGCAGGTCGCGCAGGTCGCCCTCGCCCGCATCGAGCGTGGCCAGCCGCGCGCGCAGCGCCTCGCCGGTCCGGGGCAGGTCGTCCGGGGTCACGCCATGCTTGCGGGCCAGCGCGCGCAGGGCGAACAGCCGCTCTTCCACCCGCTCAAGCTCGCGCGGGTCGAAATCGAGCGCGTCAAGCGCCGTCTCGACCCCCTGCCCGGCCTCGCCCAGCGCGTCGAGCGCGCGCGCCAGCGCCGCCAGCGGCGCGTCGAGCAGGCCGTCGGCATCCCCCGCCGCGCCTTCGAGGCGGCGCATCGCGTCCCAGAGCAGGCCCTCGGCACCGTCATTGCCCAGCGCCGCATGGGCATGGGCGATCTCGTCGCGGACCCGGCGCCCGGCCTGCATCCGGCGGCGACCGGCATCGAGGGCGGGTTCTTCGTCCGCCTCGGGGGCCAGCGCTTCGAATTCGGCGACCGCGTGGCGCAGGTAGTCCTCTTCCTGCGCCAGCCGGGCGATGTCGGCTTCGGCGGTGGCCAGCCGTGCCCGGACCCCGCGCCATGCGTCCCAGGCGGCGCGGACCGCGTCGCGGGCCTCGCCGTCGCGCGCGAAGGCATCGAGCAGCATCCGGTGCCCGCGCGGGTCCAGCAACCCCCGGTCGTCCTGCTGACCGTGCATTTCCACCAGCACGCCCGCCAGCGCCCGCAGCACCTCGCCCGAGGCGCGGCGGTCGTTCACCCAGGCCGACTTGCGGCCCTCGGGGGTGTTGACGCGGCGCAGGATCAGCTCGTCCGCAGCCTCGATCCCGGCCTCGGCCAGCACCGCACGGGCGGGATGGCCGGGGGCGAGGTCGAACACGGCGGTCACCTCGCCCTGCGCGGCGCCCTGACGCACCAGATCGGCCCGCCCGCGCCCGCCCAGCACGAAGCCCAGCGCATCGAGCAGGATCGACTTGCCCGCGCCGGTTTCCCCGGTCAGCACGTTCAGCCCCGGCTGGAAGTCCAGCACCAGATGCTCGATCAGGAGCAGGTCACGGATGTCGAGCTGGCGCAGCATGGTCCCTCGCCAGGTCGATCAAAGCCACTCGCCCCGGATCATCTGCCGATAGATCTGCGCAAGCCAGTTGTCGCCTTCGGCCTCGGGCCGCAGCCCCTGCCCGGTGAGCAGCGTATAGGCGTCACGATACCAGTCGGTCGCCTGATAGTTGTGGCCGAGGATCGCGCCTGCCGTCTGCGCCTCGGCGGCGAGGCCGAGCGAGAGATAGGCCTCGACCAGCCGGTAGAGGGCCTCGGGGGTCTGGTTCGTGGTCTGGAAGTCGGCCACCACGACGCGGAAGCGGTTGATCGCGGCGTTGTAGTTGTGACGGCGCAGGTAGTAGCGACCGATCTCCATTTCCTTGGCGGCCAGATGGTCGAAGGCCAGATCGAATTTCAGGATCGCGTCCTGCGTGTATTCGCTGTCGGGCCAGGTCTCGATCAGGCGGCGCAGCGCCTGCAGCGCCTGGAAGGTCAGGCCCTGGTCACGGCCGATCTCGTCGATCTGGTCGTAGTAGCTGAGCGCGAGGATATATTGCGCCCAGGGCGCATCGGCCGAGGTCGGGTAGAAATCGAGATAGCGCTGCGCCGCCGCCCGCGCGTTGTCGTAGTCGCGGTCGCGGTGATAGCTGTAGGCGGCCATGACGAGACCGCGCTGCGCCCATTCGGAATAGGGATAGAGGCGTTCGATCTCGGCGAAATAGGTCGCGGCCTTGCCCGCGCGGTTGCGCGACAGCTCGCCCTCGGCGCTCTGGTAGATCTGCTCGGCGCTCATGCCTTCGAGCGAGCCGATGACATCCCCGCCGCCGCCACAGGCCGCGAGGGGAAGCGAGAGCGCCAGTGCCAGAATGGCCATCCTTGTGCGCCTGCCCGATTCCGACACCCTGTCCCCCTTGCCCTGTTCGCTCGCCCGGTCCCTCTAGCATGAATTCCCGGAGGGCAAAATGGCTTTTCGGCCCGCGCCGGGGCGCCCCGAAAGGGGGTCGGTCAGTCCCGGTAGGCCACGACCTCGGGCATCGCGGTCAGGGGCACGCCCAGCAGCCGCATCGCCGCGAGGCTGATCTCGCTGCCGCCCGTGGCCGGGCCGCCCGAGGGCCGCAGCTCCAGCGCCACCGATGTGCCCGACTGCGCATCCTCGATGCGCCCCATGGTCACCGCGCTGACAAGGCCGGTGCGCAGCCACAGC
This sequence comes from Rubellimicrobium sp., assembly GCA_019454835.1. Classification (GTDB taxonomy): domain Bacteria; phylum Pseudomonadota; class Alphaproteobacteria; order Rhodobacterales; family Rhodobacteraceae; genus JADYZU01. Next base: position 13,607 of record JACFNP010000035.1, on the reverse strand, counting down.
CCCGGTTCGGCGGGCGGGCCGAGCGAGACGATGGTGGTGCCGAGCCGCGTCTCGCCCTGGCGGGCGGGCACCGCCGTGGCGGCGGCGCGCTGCGCGGCGGTGGTCGTGTCGAACGCCTCGGCCGTGCGCGCGGCGGCGGGCGGCGGCGGGGCGGCGGTGGCAGTCACGGCGGCGGATTCGCCCGGCACCTCGGGCACGGGCGCAGGTTCCTGAAACAGGGCACAGCCCCCGAGAAGGGCGAGCGGCAGGACAAGGACAAGGCGCAGGCGTTCCATGCACCGAATGTCGCACGGTCACGCGGCTGCGGCAATCCTTGGCGACGGGCCGGGGGGCGGGCGAACGGCGCGGCACGGATTGGCACGGCGTCGCTCGCAAACCCCGTCACCCGCGAGGCGAAGCCGAAGCAACCCCGACCGCTCACACACGACATCGGGGTTGCTTCGTCGGCTGCGCCTCCTCGCAATGACGGATGATGATGACGGGATTTTCGGGCGCCCCATCGCCCCCCGACGCATGGTGCCGGTGGACAAGGGCGCCGATCCCTGCTAGGGGCGCATCTCCTGCAACCCGCAACCAATCTAGAGAGGTGGTGAAAACCACATGCAGGTCAGTGTCCGCGACAACAACGTCGACCAGGCGCTTCGTGCCCTGAAGAAGAAGCTGCAACGCGAAGGCGTCTTCCGCGAGATGAAGCTCCGGCAGCATTTCGAGAAGCCGTCCGAAAAGAAGGCGCGCGAGCGTGCCGAAGCGATCCGCAGGCAGCGCAAGCTCGCCCGCAAGAAGCTGCAGCGCGAGGGTCTTCTCTGATCCCCGGTTTCGACTGAAGGCGCAATACCGGCCCCCGCGACGCAAGTCCGGGGGTCTTTTGCTGTGGGTCAGGTAAAGCGCTGCATGATCAGCAGCGGGATGACCGAGGCCAGCCCGACCAGCATCAGCCCGATGATGACGAACACCCCGTCGCGCGCCAGCAGCCCCAGCGCGAAAAGGGTGATGGCCAGCCCCAGCACGCTGGACGACAGCGGCACCAGTTCCAGAAACGGCATCATCAGCCCGGACACCAGGCAGCCCAGCACCGGCACCAGCCGCAGCGGCCAGACGAACAGCAGCCCCAGCCTGCGCCGGGTCTGCCGGTCGAGCCAGTCGCCCGGCCGCTCCAGCCAGACCAGCGCACGGGCGAGGCTGTCGCCGGGCAGGCTCTGGCGGGTGACGAGTCGCGGCAGCCACAGCGCGCGACGACCGCTGAGCATCTGCGCCGCGACCAGCGCCACCGACAGGCCCATCACCGTTGGCAGGAAGAAGATCGCCGAGAGCGGCGAGACCACGATCAGCGCCGGGATCATCAGCGCGGGCAGGAAGGATGCCTCGCCGAAGGCGGCGCGAATCGCACCGACCGACACCCGTTCCATGTTCGACAACACCGCCAGACGGGCAAGGATGTCGCCCACCGGCCGCGCCTCGTCGATGGCGCCCCCCGCACCGTCCACCGTCATGACCCACTCCCGGTCGCAGCCGCGCGCCCGACCGTGCCATGGCCGATCTCTTCCGCTTCGCGCGGAAAAAGGCAATGGAAATCGCCTGCCTGCCTCAGATCGGCAGCGCGGTGCTTTCGCGCACCGTGCGCAGGACGAAGGACGACTGCATCCCGCGCACCCCCGGCAGCGCCGACAGCGAGCGGCGGTGGATGCGGGCGAAATCGTCGGTATCGGCGGCGGCGACCTTCAGCAGGTAGTCGGCGGACCCGGCCATCAGGTGACATTCGAGCACCTCGGGCACCAGCGCCACCGCGCGCTCGAAGGCGTCGAGCAGCTCCTCGGCCTGACCGGACAGGGTGATTTCCACGAAGACCGTGGTGGCGCGTCCCATGCGGCGCGCATCCAGAAGCGCGACATAGCCCGCGATCAGCCCCTCGTCTTCAAGCCGCTGCATCCGGCGATGGCAGGCCGAGGCCGAAAGATTCACCCGTTCGGCAAGGTCGGCATTCGAGATGCGCCCCTCGCGCTGGAGGATGTCGAGGATGCGGCGGTCGGTGGCGTCAGGTTCAAACATGCAATCTGCATCCTTGGGCCTTGCAGGCCCTTGCGGTTTTCTTCTAACAATGGCCAGTCGTCAGGGCGGTATTCGCAGAATATTCCAATCGCCCGCCAGGCCAGCAATCAGAGACGGAGACGAGGATGCATATCGGCTGCCCCCGAGAGGTCAAGCCCCAGGAGTTCCGCGTGGGGCTGACCCCGCAGGCCGCGCACGAGGCGGTGCGCCATGGCCACCAGGTGACCGTCGAGACCGGCGCGGGCACCGGCGCGGGCTTTTCCGACGACGATTACGCCGCCGCCGGGGCACGGATCGCAGCGACCGCCGCCGAGGTCTGGGCCGGTGCCGATCTGGTCATCAAGGTGAAGGAGCCGCAGGCGGACGAACTGCCGCTGGTGCAAAAGGGGCAGATCCTGTTCACCTATCTCCACCTCGCCCCCGATCCGGCGCTGACGCAGGCGCTGGTCGCGTCGGGCGCCACCTGCATCGCCTACGAGACCGTCACCGACGCGCGCGGCGGCCTGCCGCTGCTGGCGCCGATGTCCGAGGTGGCGGGCAGGCTTGCGCCGCAGGTCGGCGCCTGGGCGATGCAGAAGGCCAACGGCGGCTGCGGCGTGCTGCTGGGCGGGGTGCCGGGGGTGCGGCCTGCGAACGTGCTCATCATCGGCGGCGGCGTGGTCGGCACCGCCGCCGCACGGGTGGCGACGGGCATGAGCGCCAGCGTCACCGTGGTCGACCGCTCGCTGGCGCGGCTGAGCTATCTCGACGACATCTTCATGGGGCGGCTCACGACGCAGTTCGCGGATGCGGCCTCGATCGCCACACTGCTGCCGCAGGCCGATCTGGTCATCGGCGCGGTGCTGGTGCCGGGCGCCGCGACGCCGCGCCTCGTGCGCCGCGAGCAACTGGCGTCGATGCGCGCGGGGTCGGTCATGGTCGATGTCGCCGTCGATCAGGGCGGCTGTTTTGAAACCTCGCGCCCGACCACCCATCACGACCCGATCTACGAGGTCGACGGCGTGCTGCATTACTGCGTCTCGAACATGCCCGGCGCGGTGCCGCGCACCTCGACGCTGGCGCTGGGCAACGCCACGCTGCCCTTCCTGCTGGCGCTGGCCGACAAGGGCTGGCGGCAGGCCTGCGCCGACGACATCCACCTGCGTCACGGGCTGAACATCCACGCAGGCCGCATCACCTGCCCGGCGGTGGCCGAGGCGCAGGGGCTGGCCGTGCACCCGGCCGACGACCTGCTGGCTGCTTGAGTTGCGGGCGGGGGGCCACCGGCCCCCCGCAACCACGACATATTTCCGTCACCTGCGAGGCGCAGCCGAAGCAACCCCGACCGCTCACACACGACATCGGGGTTGCTTCGTCGGCTTCGCCTCCTCGCAATGACGGCAGTTCTCGTCATTGCGAACGAAGTGACGCAATCCACACCGGGCGCAGCGCCCGGCCCTGTAGATTGCCGCCTCGGCTTCGCCTCCTCGCAATGACGAAAGAAGCCCCGCCCCCGCCCCCAAACATATCCTCGTCCGGATGACGGCACATATGCCCTTCATCCTTGCGCAAATACTCCGGGGGTGAGAGCGCGGATGCGCTCGAGGGGGCAGCGCCCCCTCGCTGCCGTCACTTCGCCTTCAGCGCATCGCGGATTTCGGCAAGCAGCTCGACCTCGGTCGGCCCGGCGGGGGCGGCAGGGGCCGCTTCCTCTTTCTTCACCGCCGCATCCTTCACCCGATTGACCAGCTTCACCAGCATGAAGATGACGAAGGCGATGATGAGGAAGTTGATGACGGCGTTGATGAAGTTGCCGATCATGAACTGCGCGTCGCCCAGGCCGAAGCTGACCCCCGAAAAGTCGATCCCGCCGACGATCAGGCCGATCAGCGGGTTGATGAGGTCGTTCACCAGCGAGCTGACGATCGCCGTGAAGGCGGCGCCGATGATGATGCCGACGGCAAGGTCCATGACGCTGCCCTGGGCGATGAAATCACGAAATTCCTTCCACATGGTCCACTCTTTCCTCTGACTGCCCGCCGGCGGCGCGGCCCGGTTAACCAGCGCCAGAATGCCGAAAAACCCGCACCTGCGCCACGTCTTTCTTCTTTCATCACGCGCGACTAGGTTGCCGCCGACACATCTTGCCGAGGACGACATGGCCGACCTTTCCGCCTTCCCGATCACCCGCCGCTGGCCCGCCACGCGGCCCGGTGCGATCCAGCTCTATTCCTACCCGACGCCCAACGGGGTGAAGGTGTCGATCATGCTCGAGGAGACCGGCCTGCCCTACGAGGCGCATCGCGTCACGCTGGATGCCGACGTGCAGACGCCCGAATTCCTGTCGCTGAACCCCAACAACAAGATCCCCGCGATCATCGACCCCGACGGGCCGGACGGCGCCGCCATCGGCCTGTTTGAAAGTGGCGCGATCCTGGTCTATCTGGCGGAAAAGACGGGACGTTTTCTCGGCAGCAGCGCAGCCGACCGCTATCGCATCCTGCAATGGCTGATGTTCCAGATGGGCGGCGTCGGGCCGATGTTCGGACAGGTGGGCTTCTTCCTGAAATACGCGGGCACCGCCGTCACCGACCCGATCCCGCGCGAGCGCTACCTGAACGAGGCGAAGCGCCTGCTCGGCGTCATCGAGGGCGTTCTTGACGGGCAGGACTGGATCGCGGGCGACTATTCCATCGCCGACATGGCCATCGCGCCCTGGCTGCGCGGGCTGACCGAAGGCTACGGGGTCGCCGATCTGGTGGCCTGGGACAGTTTCCCGCGCGCCAATGCCTATCTCGCCCGGTTCCTTGCGCGGCCTGCGGTGCAACGCGCGCTGAACGTGCCGCCCCGGTGACACGAACGGGGGCGGCTCAGCCGTCCCCGTCCGCGTCGGGGTCCGCGCGGCCCAGCCCCAGAAACAGCCAGCGCAGAGGCAGCGCCCAGAGCACGCCGAGCAGCACATAGACCCCGAATTCGACCACTACCGGCGGACGGTCGAGCGCCGACATCACCGCCACCGCCGCGATGATATACAGCGGCAGCCCCACGACCAGCACCAGCAGCGCCAGCCGCCTGCGGGTCCGGTAGCGCATCAGTCGGCGAACGGGTCGGTGACGAGGATCGTGTCGTCACGCTCGGGCGAGGTCGAGAGCAGCGCCACCGGGCACTGGATCAGCTCCTCGATGCGGCGGACGTATTTCACCGCCTGCGCGGGCAGGTCGGCCCAGCTTCGCGCCCCGGCGGTCGATCCCTGCCAGCCCTCGATCACCTCGTAGACCGGCGTGACCCGCGCCTGTTCGTCCGCCGCCGACGGCAGGTAATCCAGCCGTTTGCCGTCCAGTTCGTAGCCGGTGCAGATCTTCAGTTCCGGCAGCCCGTCGAGCACGTCCATCTTGGTCAGCGCGATGCCGTTCACGCCCGACAGCGCGCAGGTCTGGCGCACCAGCACCGCGTCGAACCAGCCGCAGCGCCGGATGCGCCCGGTGACGGTGCCGCGTTCGTGGCCCTTGTCGCGCAGCCATTCGCCGACATCGTCATGCAGTTCGGCGGGGAACGGGCCTTCGCCCACCCGCGTGGTGTAGGCCTTCACGATGCCCAGCACGAAGCCCACCGCCGACGGCCCCAGCCCGGTGCCCGCCGCCGCCGCGCCCGCCAGCGTGGTGGACGAGGTGACATAGGGATAGGTGCCGAAATCCACGTCCAGCAGCGACCCCTGCGCGCCCTCGAACAGGATGCGGCGCCCGGCACGGCGGGCCTCGTTCAGCACCTTCCAGACCGGCGCCGCAAAGGGCAGGATGCGCGGCGCGATGGTCGTCAGCGCGGCCTTCAGCGCGCCGGGTTCGACCTCTTCCAGCCCGAGACCCCGGCGCAGGGCGTTGTGATGGGTCAGCAGCCGCTCGATCCGGGCGTCCAGCGTCGCCGCATCGGCCAGGTCGGCGACGCGAATCGCGCGGCGCCCGGCCTTGTCCTCGTAGGCGGGGCCGATGCCGCGCCCGGTGGTGCCGATTCTGGCGGCCTCGGAAGACGCCTCGCGCGCGCGGTCGAGTTCGCCGTGCAGGGGCAGGATCAGCGCGGCGTTTTCCGCGACCAGCAGGTTGTCGGGGGTCACCTCGACGCCCTGCTCTTTCAGCCGCCCGATTTCCGCGACCAGCGCCCAGGGATCAAGCACGACACCGTTGCCGATCACCGACAGCTTGCCGCCGCGCACGATCCCCGAAGGCAGCAACGACAGCTTGTAGGTCACGCCGTCGATGACCAGCGTGTGGCCCGCGTTATGACCGCCCTGAAAGCGCGCGATGATGTCGGCGCGTTCGGACAGCCAGTCCACGATCTTGCCCTTGCCCTCGTCGCCCCACTGGGCCCCGATCACCGCGACATTCGCCATTTTGCCCGTCCTTCCGCTCGCGCACCGCGCCCCTATAGCAAGGGGGGCCGGGGCGGGGAAGGCGGGTCGCGCGGTGGGGGTTTTCTCGTCATTGCGAGGCGCAGCCGAAGCAATCCAGACCGGGCGCAGCACCCGGTCCCGTGGATAGCCGCGTCGCCTGCGGCTCCTCGCAATGACGGGGTGGGTTCGTCATTGCGAGGCGCAAGCCGAAGCAACCCCGACCGCTCGCGCACAACATCGGCGTTGCTTCGTCGCCTGCGGCTTCTCGCGGGTGACGGGCAAGCGCCGCCTAACGCGCCAGCGCCGCCGCGAGCCGGCTCCATTCGCCCTCCGGCCCCGGCAGGCCCAGGCGCAGCCAGCGGGGGGCATGGGGAAACACGCGGCTCCAGATGTGGTGCCGGGCAAGCCGTTCCTGTGCCGCCGTGCCACGGCCCACGTCATACAGCCGGAACAGCGTCGTGCCCCCCACCAGCCGCCAGCCCGCGCCCTGCGCCAGCGCATCGGCGCGCGCGGCATCGGCGGCCAGCGTCTCGCGCATCGCGGCGGCCCAGCCGGGATCGGACAGCGCCGCCGTGCCCGCCGCGATGGCCGCGCCCGAGACCGGCCACGGCCCGGCAAGCGCCGCAAGCCGCGCGACCAGCGGCGCCGGGCCGAAGGCGAACCCCAGCCGCAGCCCGGCCAGCCCCCAGAACTTGCCGAACGAGCGCAGCACCAGCGCCCGCCCGCCCAGGGGCAGCAGCGACAGGCCGGGCGCCACGTCGCCGAAACTTTCGTCGACGACCAGCAGCCCGACGCGGTCGGCCAGCGCCAGCAGCGCCTCGGGCGCGTGGCATTGGCCATCGGGATTGTTGGGGTTCACCACCACCGCCACATCGGCGCCCGCCAGCGCGGCAAGCGTCGCGCCTTCCTCGACCTGCCAGCCCTGCGCGGCCAGCGCCCCCGCATGTTCGTTGTAGGTCGGCACCAGCACGCGGGCGCGGCCCGGCGGGTGCAGGCGGGGGATCGTCTGGATCGCCGCCTGCGCGCCCGCAAGCGCGACGGCGGCAAGCTCGGGATGCACCCGCCACAGGCCCCGCGCGGCGGCGATCAGGCCCGCGTGATCCTGCGCCGTGGGCAGGCGCCGCCACGCGGATTCGGGGACCGGCGACATCGGCCAGGGGCGGCGGTTGATGCCGGTCGAGAGGTCGATCCAGTCCGCCATGTCGCCGCCGAACCGGGCGATGGCGCGGTCGAGGTCGCCGCCATGGTCGCGCATCAGGCGGTCTCCTTCTGCGGGGCAAAGTCGCACACCTGCGTGACGCCCGCCTCGGCCAGCGCCTCGGCGCCGTGGCGCGGCGGTGCGTCGGGCGGGAAGATCAGCGCCTGCACCGCGCCCGAATGGGCCGTGGCCCAGCCCAGCGCGCGCAGGTCGCGGGCAAGCTCGGGCACGGGGTCGCCCGCAGGCCCGCGCCGGGCAAGGCAGCGCGCCGCGCTTTCGCTGGCCAGCGCGGCACACCAGGCGGCATCGTCGCGGCGGCCCCAGGCGGCGACGAGATCCGAGATGTCGTCGTAATCGGCATCCGCCGCATCGGTAGGACGGGGCGGACCGAACACCCCGCCCAGCAGATACACCGGCGGCGGCGCGGCAAGGGTGGCCACCGCCCTGCCCTCGCGCGAGGCCCAGAGCAGCCGGTCGGGCGTGGGGAACATCAGCGGATCGCTGGCCCCTTCCGCCGCAATGCAGGCACGGGCCAGGGTCTCGGGCGGGCCGGAAAACCCCGCGAGCCGCGCCAGCGCCACCAGCGCCGCCGTGCTCATCCCGGTGCCGAGACCGGGGGCGAAGGGCATCTCGAAACCGACCGTCCCGCCCAGATGCAGACCGAGGGTGGCCAGCAGCGCACCGGCGCGCCCGGCCGAGACGGGCGCATCCCCCGCGATCTCGGGCACATCCCCCGCGCCCGCCCGGTGGCGCGCGCGCAGCCTCAGCCCCGCCGGTTGCAGCGTAACCAGCACGACCGGCCCGCCCGCGCCCGCGCGGCCCTGCAACCATTCGCCGAAATGGCCCGCCACCGTGATCTCGCGCTCAGCCACGGGCGATCCCCAGCCGCCGGGCGACCAGCACCCCGCCCCAGGTGACGATCACGAAAGCCACCGTCAGGCCCGGCAGGCCCATGGCGCCCAGCGCGCCCGCGATGGTGACATGCACCGGCACCGCCACCAGCGCGGCGCCCAGCGCCAGCCGCACCGCCGCGCGCCCCGGCGCCAGAAACACCGCGCCCAGCGCGATCGCCACCAGAACCCCGTTGTAGCCGTAAAGCCCCGCCCCCACGGCGCCCGCCTCCGCGCCCAGCGCCAGCGCCAGCGCCGCACCTGCACCGCTGGCCACCACGGCCAGCCCCAGCGCGCGCGGCGCGGCCAGCGCCAGACCCGAGGCCACGATCAGGCCCGGCAGCACGCCTTGCAGGAAGAACACCTGCGCAAACCCGTTCACCGTGCCGCGAGCAAGAATGACCGCCAGCCCGCCGGTTTCGGGCAGGGCGGGCACCAGCGGCCCGGTGGCCCCGTGCACCAGCGCCAGCACCGGCAGCGCCAGCAGGTTGAACGGCGCCGTCAGCACCGGCAGGCCCGCGCGGCGCAACAGGGGTGCGAGCCGCAGGCAGACCAGCGCGGTCGCGGCGGCCCCCGCCAGCACGAGCGCCGCCCGCCAGCCCGGCCCCGGCGCGCCGGGAAACAGCGCCAGCGCGATGCCCGCCAGCGCGCCGTTGAAGCCGTGCAGCCCGGCACGAAGCTCGGCCTCGGGCGCACCCGCCCTGCGGGCCGTCGCGGTCGAGACCGCCGCCCCGGCCAGCGCCGCGACGGCCAGCACCGGCGCCGCCACGCCAAGCGCCGCCAGAAACACCGCCCCCGCGCGCGCGTCGCGCTGGAACATCACCTGCGCCAGCCCGCGCAGCACCACCCGCGCGGCGCGCAGCGCAACCGGCCCTTCCGGCAAGATCCCGCTCTCCGTCACATCCGGCCCCGCGCCAACCCGGCGGCATGGATACAGCTTCACCCGCCCCGCGCAACCGCACGCGGCGGCATCCGCGTCATTGCGAATGAAGTGAAGCAACCCCGACCGCTCGCGCACAGCGTCGGGGTTGCTTCGTCGGCTGCGCCTCCTCGCAATGACGGATGATGCCCCCCCCGCGCGATGCCGTTTGCGCGAGCCGTGCTGCCCGTGCATTGTCTCACCCGCAGGCGCCGCCTATGCTCGCCCGGCCCTGCAGACGAGACTTCGCCCATGCCCGCACCGACCCGAGCCGCCGCCACGATCCTCGGCCTCCTGCTGGCCGGGCCGCTTGCCGCCGGGATCGACGCGGGGTCCTATCTTTCGGCCAGGGCCGCGTTGCAGGCCGGTGATTTCGCCACCGCCGCGCCCTATCTGACGCGGACTCTCGCGGATGATCCCGACAATCCCGACCTGCTCGAATCGACGATCATCGCGCAGCTTGGCCGCGGGGCCTTCGACGCGGCGGTTCCGGCGGCCGACCACATGCTTGCCACCGGCGCCCGCAGCGCCCGCGCCGCCATGGTCGCCACCGCCGCCGCCGTCCGCGCCGGGGCCTGGGACGACATCCTTGATGCGCTGGATGCCGGGCGCCGGATCAGCCCGCTGGCCGATGCGCTGAGCCGGGCCTGGGCGCTGGCCGGGGCCGGTGACATGCAGGCCGCGCTGGCCGCGTTCGACGTGATGGCCGCCGCGCCGGGGATGCGCGCGGTGGCGTTGCAGCACAAGGCGCTGGCACTGGCGCTGGCGGGCGACTTCGAGGGCGCGGGCGCGATCCTGTCGCTGCCGCCCGGCGAGGGGCCGGTTCCCACGCAATCGGTGATCGCCATGCAGGCGCAGGTGCTGTCGCAGCTTGGAGAGGGTGACGCCGCGATCACGCTGCTCGACCGCGCGCTTGCGCAGATGGATGACCCCGTGCTTGCCGACCAGCGCGCGCGCCTTGCGGCAGGCGAGACCCTGCCCTTCACCGGGATACGCAGCGCCGCCGACGGCATGGCCGAAGCCTGGTTCACCATCGCCGGGGCGCTGGTGAACGGCGGCGCCGATCTCGACGTGCTGCTCAACGCCCGCCTCGCGCTGGCGATGAACCCCCGCCATGTCGGGGCGCAGTTCCTTGTCGCGCAGATCCTCGAGCGGATGGAGCAATACGACGCCGCCCGCATCGCCTATGCGGCCATCCCCGAAGGCCACCCGCTGCGGGTCGCCGCCGAGCTGGGCGAGGCCGACGTGCTGCGCCGCATGGACGACAGCGATGCCGCGATCACGGTCCTGCAGGGGCTGCTGGCCGACAATCCCGACCTCGGCCCCGCCGTGCAGCGTCTGGGCGATGCCCTGCGCGCCTCGGGGCGGGAAGCCGAGGCGGTGGCCGCCTATTCCCGCGCGCTAGACTTGGCCGGTGCCGACAGCCCCGGTCGCTGGCGCATCCTCTATGCCCGCGCCGTGACCTCGTTCGGACTGGGTGACTGGGACGCCGCCGAGGCCGATTTCCGCGCCGCCATCGCGTTGCAACCGCAGGAGGCGTCGCTTCTCAACTACTATGGCTATTCGCTGGTCGACCGGGGCGAGAAACTCGACGAGGCGCTCGATCTGATCGAGCGGGCGGTCGCGCTGGAACCGCGCAACGGCGCCTATGTGGACAGCCTCGGCTGGGCCTGGTTCCGGCTGGGCCGCTTCGACGACGCGGTGGCCCGGCTGGAACAGGCCGCGACGCTCGAGGCGACCGACGCCGTGGTCAACGATCATCTCGGCGACGCCTACTGGATGGTCGGCCGCCTGCGCGAGGCGCGCTTCCAGTGGCAACGGGCGCTGTCCTTCGGCCCCGACCCCGACGAGGCGGATGCGATTCGCCGGAAACTCGAAAGCGGCCTCGCGCTCGACCCGCAGCCCGAGCCGGGCGCCGATGGATAAGGGCTTCGCCCCCGCCAAGGTGAACCTGGCACTCCATGTCACGGGGCGGGCCGGGAACGGCTATCACCTGCTTGATTCGCTGGTGGTCTTTGCGGGCGTGGGCGACACGGTATCGGCCACCGCCGCGCGCGGGATCACCTTTGCCGTCGCCGGGGCCTTCGCACCCGGCGTGCCGGTGGATGACGACAATCTCGTGATGCAGGCGGCGCTGCTGCTGGCGTCGCGGCGCGGCGTGCGGATCGGTGCGCAGATCAGGCTGACCAAGATCCTGCCCCATGCGGCCGGGATCGGCGGCGCCTCGTCGGACGCGGCGGCGGCGATCAGGCGGCTGGCCGAACTGTGGCGCGTGGCGCCGCTGGCGGCGGATGATGCGGATGTGCTGGCGCTGGGATCGGATGTGCCGGTCTGCATGAGGGCACCCGTCCCGCAACGGCTGGGCGGCACCGGCGACGATGTGACCCCCTGGGGGGACTTGCCGCCGATGGCGCTGGTGCTCGTGAACCCGCGGGTCGAGTTGCAGACCGCCGCCACCTTCGCCGCGCTGGAGCGGCGCGAGAACTCGCCGCTCGAGCCGCCGCCCGCCCCCGGCTTCGATGCCTTCACCCGCTGGCTGGCCCGGCAGCGCAACGACCTCGAACCGCCCGCGCGCGCGCTGGTGCCGCAGGTCGGGGCGGTGCTGGCGCGGCTGCGCGCCCAGCCGGGGGTGGTGCTGGCGCGGATGTCGGGATCGGGGGCGACCTGCTTCGGCCTTTGTCGTGACCTTGCCACCGCCAAGCAGGTGGCGAAGGCGGTCCAGATCAGCGAACAGGGCTGGTGGGTCGCCCCCGCGCCCGTGCTGGGGTAATCAGTGCCGGGGTGATCAGTTCAGCCGGCTGACGACGTGAGCGGCAAGATCGGACAGGATGTCGCGCAATTCGCCCGCAGGCACCGCCGCCAGCGCGTCGCGCGCCCGTGCCGCCCAGACAAGCGCCGTCTCGCGGGTGCTTTCCAGCGCGCCGCGACCGGCGAGGATCGCCTGCGCGCGGGCCACGTCGGCATCGGCGACATCGCCCCGGACGATGACCCGCTGCCAGAAGGCGCGTTCGTCCGCATCGGCCAGCGCCAGCGCGCGGATCACCGGCAGCGTCAGCTTGCCCTCGCGCAGGTCGTCGCCGCGATTCTTGCCGATCCCGGCATCGCCCGCATAATCGAGCAGGTCGTCGGCGATCTGGAAGGCGATGCCCAGCGCGTCGCCATAGGCAAACAGCGCCTCCTCGACCGCTTGTCCCGCCCCGGCGATGACCGCGCCGACGCGGGTTGCCGCCGAGAACAGCGCCGCCGTCTTGCCCCGGATGATGCGGATATAGGTATCCTCGGTGGTCGCAAGATCGCGCGCGGCGGTCAGTTGTAGCACCTCGCCCTCGGCGATGGTGGCCGAGGCATCGGCGAGGATGTCGAGAACCCGCAGGCTGCCGGTCTCGACCATGAGCTGGAACGCGCGCGCGAACAGGTAGTCGCCCACCAGCACCGAGGATTTGTTGTCCCAGAGCAGGTTCGCCGTGGGCCGCCCGCGCCGCTGGGTGCTTTCGTCCACCACGTCGTCATGCAGCAGCGTCGCGGTGTGGATGAACTCGACCGTGGTGGCGAGATGGATGTGATGGGGGCCGTCGTAGCCGCAGGCCCGCGCCGCCGCAAGCGTAAGCATCGGTCGCAGCCGCTTGCCGCCCGCATCGACGAGATGCGCCGTCACCTCGGGGATGCGCGGCGCATGTTCCGAGGCCATGCGCTCGCGGATCAGCGCATCGACCGAAGCCAGATCACGCGCCAGTACCCCGGCAAGGCGTTCCTGCGGCGTCACTGTCGGCATATCGAGGCTCACCCCGCGATCCTTCTCGACTTTCCCCCGGCTGCGTGGCTGAGTGCCGCCATGAGAGAACTTCTGCGCACCAACGACCCGACCCTGATCGCCTTCGTTACCGCCCTGCTGGGCGGCGAGGGTATAGAATGCTTCGTGCTCGACGTAAACACGAGCGTGCTCGAAGGCTCGATCGGCATCCTGCCGCGCCGGGTCATGGTGCGCGAGGGCGACCTCGACGAGGCGCGCGTCGTGCTGACCGACAACGGGGTCGAACCGTCCTGATCCGGGGCAGTCGGGCGGGCGGCGGTTGCGCGGGTTGACGCGGAACTGCCGCGCGCAAACCCCGTCATTGCGAGGCGGCGCAGCCGACGACGCAACCCCGATGTCGTGCGCGAGCGTTCGAGGTTGCTTCGGCTTCGCCTCGCAAT
>JACFNP010000034.1 GCA_019454835.1 Rubellimicrobium sp. | reverse complement strand
CTATCTGGAGAGCATTCTCATGGCTGAGGTGGGGTGATTGGATTCGGGACCCTGCGGATGAGATCCGGGGGAATCTCAAATGCCCTGCGCGGCACGGCGCGTGTTGCAACGGTGGGGCAGCATGACCGGCGCCCGCACCGGGGTGGGCGCGGATGCGCCCGCCACAGAAACGCCCTTGGGGGGGCGGGGCGGGCGCCGGTCGTGCTGCGCACGCCCGAAGGGGGACATCTGCGGGCTGCCCGCTGCATATTCGGCAAATGCGATTGCCGTGCCCCCTCTCCCCGTCATTGCGAACGAAGTGAAGCAATCCATTCCGGGCGCAGCGCCCGGATCATGGATTGCCGCGTCGCCTTCGGCTCCTCGCAATGACGGCCTAATACTCGTCATTGCGAGGAGGCGCAGCCGACGCGGCAATCCCGAAGGTCGTGTGCGAGAGCGGTCGGGGTTGCTTCGGCTTCGCCTCGCAATGACGGGATTTTCGGGTCGCCCTAACCGCGCCCTCCGCATCACCGGGCATGGTCACCGGCGCCCCCGCGCACCCCGGCCCCGCCCGTCACGAGGCCAGCGCCAGCCCGCCGCCGGGGGTGCGGTGAATGTGGCCGTCGAGTTCCAGTTCTGCAAGCGCGGACGACACCAGCGGTGCCGGGGCGCCGATGTCGCGGATGACGTGGTCGGCGGCGACCGGCACCGGACCGAGCCGGGCGAGGATCTGGCGGTGCAATGCCGCGACGCGGGCGAGGCCCTGCGCGGCGCGTTCCTGAAAGCCGGGGGCCGGGGCGGCGGGAGCGGGGTCCGCGTGGACGGTGGCGGGCGCGGCATCCGCCGGGGCGGCGGGCGCGGCATCCGCCGCGATCACCGCCAGCACGTCCTGCGCGCCGCGCACCAGTGTCGCGCCGTCGCGCAAAAGCGCGTTGCAGCCGCCCGCCCGCGCATCGAGCGGGTGGCCGGGGACGGCCATCACCTCGCGCCCCAGATCCAGCGCGTCGCGCGCGGTGATGAGGCTGCCCGAGCGCAGCGCCGCCTCGACCACCACGACGGCGCGGGACAGCCCGGCGATGACGCGGTTGCGTGCCGGAAAGTGCCGCGCGACGGGCGCGACGCCCACCGGCTGTTCGCTGAGAAGCAGGCCGGTTTCGGCGATGCGGGCGGCCAGCCCGGCATGTTCCTGCGGATAGATCACGTCGATGCCGCCCGCCATGACGGCGACGGTGCCGGTGTCGATCGCGGCCTCATGCGCGGCGGCGTCGATCCCGCGCGCGAGGCCCGAGACCACCACCAGCCCGGTGCGGCCCAGTTCGCCCGCCAGCAGCCGCGCCATGCGCAGACCCAGCGACGAGGCGTTGCGCGCGCCCGCCACCGCCACCATCTGGCGCTGCAGTAGCGCGGGATTGCCCTTCACCCACAGCGCGGGCGGCGCATCGGCGAGCAGGCCCAGATCGGACGGGTAGGCGGCATCACCATGCAGGACCAGCCTTGCCCCGGCGCGGTGTCCGGCGGCCAGTTCGGCGCGGACCACGCCTTCGGGGCAGGGGGTATAATCGTCGATTCCCGCGCTGCGCGCGACGCCGGGCAGCGCATCGAGCGCCGCCTTGCCCGAGCCGTGTTCGCGCATGAGCCGCCACCAGGTGACATTGCCCACGCGACGCGAGCGCAACAGGCGGAGACGGGCGAGGCGTTCCTCTTCCTCGGTGGGTGGGAGTGGGGGGTGAGTGGAAGAAACTGCCGTTACGGTCATCCCGAGACCCCGCCTGTTGCAGGCCCGGTCTACGAGATTCGAGTTAACAGACCGTGAATCCCTTCACCCCGCCGCCGCGCCCCCGACCGTCAGCCCGCCGATCAGCAGCGAGGGCTGGCCCACGCCGACCGGCACCCACTGGCCCGCCTTGCCGCAGTTGCCGATGCCGGGATCGAGCGCCAGATCATTGCCGATCCCGCGCACGTGCCGCAGCGCGGTCGGCCCGTCGCCGATCAGCGTGGCGCCGCGCAGGGGGGCGCCGACTTTGCCGTTCCTGACCCGGTAGGCCTCGGTGCAGGAGAACACGAACTTGCCCGAGGTGATGTCCACCTGGCCGCCGCCGAAGCCCACCGCCCAGATGCCGTCCCGGACACCGGCCAGCAGGTCCGCCGGATCGGCGCCACCGTTCAGCATGAAGGTATTGGTCATGCGCGGCATCGGCGCATGGGCAAAGCTCTGCCGTCTGCCGTTGCCGGTGGGCGTGCGGCCCATGAGTCGGGCGTTCTGGCGGTCCTGCATGTAGCCGGTCAGGATCCCGTCGTCGATCAGCACGTTGCGCGCCGAGGGCGTGCCCTCGTCGTCCACGGTGATCGAGCCGCGCCGGTCGGGCAATGTGCCGTCGTCGACCACGGTGACGCCGGGGGCCGCCACCCTTTGCCCCATCAGCCCGGCGAAGGCCGAGGTGCCCTTGCGGTTGAAGTCGCCCTCAAGGCCATGCCCCACCGCCTCGTGCAGCAACACGCCAGGCCAGCCGGGGCCAAGCACCACGTCGAACACGCCCGCAGGCGCGTCCTCGGCACCCAGGTTCACCGTGGCGATGCGCAACGCCTCGCGCACCGATGCCTGCCATGCGGCGGGGTCCATCAGCCCGGCCAGCCCGTAACGTCCGCCGGAGCCGTGGCCACCCGATTCGCGGCGGCCCTGATCCTCGACGATCACCGACACGTTCAGCCGCGCCATCGGGCGGATGTCGGTGACCAGCCCGCCCTCGGGGCGCAGGATCGCCACCTCCTGCAGGCTGGCGGCCAGCGTCGCCGAGACCTGCACCACGCGGCTGTCGAGCGCGCGGGCATAGGCGTCGATCTCGCGCAGCAGGTCGGCCTTCACCGCGAACGCGGCATCGGCCATCGGGTCGGCGTCGGTATATAGGCGGCGGTTGGTGCCTGCGGGCGCATCGGCCAGCGTGCCGCCGCCCGCGCCCACCGCCAGCCGCACCGTCGAGACCGCCCGCGCCACCGCCGCATCATCAAGCGTGGTCGAATGGGCATAGCCGGTGGTCTCGCCATGCACGGCGCGCAGGCCGAATCCTTCGGCGGCATCGAAGCTCGCGGTTTTCAACCGCCCGTCGTCGAGGACCAGCGCCTCCGAGCGGCGGCGCTCGACGAACAGCTCGCCGTCGTCGCCGCCCGCGACGGCATCGCGGAGGCTGGCAAGCGCCCGGTCGGGGTCGAGCCGGGTTTCAAACGGGCGAAAGCTGGTATCGGCCATGAAGATTCCTGTCTGGCATCACATGCGACAAAAAAGCACCGGCCATCCTGCGGCTTCTTGTCGCGCGGTTCAGGATATGGGAAGAGTTTGCCCGTGAACAAGGGAATCCGCCGTAACCGCCGGTATCCGACCGGCGCGCGCCAGACGGGGATCATCGGGACAGCAAGGTAGAGAAGATGCAGCTCAGACAGCTCCTTTCAAATCCCGGCTCTGCCGCAGTTGCCGCGCTCGCGGCCTTCTTCATGTCGAGGCCGGCCTTCGCGCAGGGTGCGAATGTGGACGATCCGCTGGCCGGGCTTGAAATCGTCGGCGCGCCGGTGCCGCGCGGGATCAACCTGCAGCCGTCGGCCACGAATATCGGCGACGACCTGCACTGGCTCGACAACATGCTGAACTGGGTGATCATCCCGATCACGCTGCTGGTCGCCTTTCTCATCATCTACGTGATCTTCCGCTACAACAAGCGGGCGAACCCGGTCCCGGCCCGCTTCAGCCACAACTCGCCGCTCGAGGTGACCTGGACGCTGCTGCCGGTGCTCACGCTGGTCGTCATCGGCGCCTTCTCGTTGCCGATCCTGTTCAACGCGCAGGAAATTCCCGACGGCGACATCACCATCAAGGTGACCGGGCATCAGTGGTACTGGGAATACGAATACGAGGACGTTCTCGATGCCGACGGCAACCCGCTGAACTTCGAGAGCTTCATGATCGGCTCGGACATCCTCGGCGGCGACAACACGCTGAACGACGACGCGCGCGCCGATCTGGCCGACCTGGGCTACAGCGACCAGGAATTCGCGCTGGCGACCGACACCTCGGTAGTGGTGCCGCTGGGTGCTGCGGTGGTCATGGACATCACCGGGGCGGATGTCATCCATTCCTGGGCGATGCCCGCCTTCGGCGTGAAGCAGGACGCGGTGCCGGGGCGGCTGGCGCAACTGTGGTTCCGGGCCGACCGCGAGGGCATCTTCTTCGGCCAGTGCTCGGAACTGTGCGGCCGCTCGCATGCCTTCATGCCGATCACCGTGAAGGTGGTCAGCCCCGAGGCCTATGCGGCCTGGATCGACCGGGTCCAGAACGACCCCGACTACGTCATGTGGTGACGAGTGCGGCCCCGGCAGGCGCCGGGGCCGGTGTTTTTCCCACGAGGCGCAAACCCGGAGTGCAGGCGTGACACATGCCAGTCTCGATACCGAAGTGCGGGAGGCAGGTTTCGGCGATTACGTCGAACTCCTGAAGCCGCGCGTCATGTCGCTGGTGGTGTTCACGGCGCTTGCGGGCCTGCTGGTCGCGCCCGCGAACCTGCACCCGTTCGAGATGCTGGTGGCGATCCTGTGCATCGCGGTGGGCGCGGGCGCGTCGGGCGCGCTGAACATGTGGTGGGATGCCGACATCGACGTGCTGATGAAGCGCACCCGCAACCGCCCGATCCCCGCCGGCCGGATCGAGCCGGGCGAGGCGCTGGCGCTGGGCGTGGCGCTGTCGGGCTTTGCGGTGGTGATGCTGTGGCTCGACACCAACCTGCTGGCGGCGGGGCTGCTCGCGCTCACCATCTTCTACTATGCGGTCATCTACACGATCTGGCTCAAGCGGGTGACGCCGCAGAACATCGTCATCGGCGGCGTGGCCGGATCGTTCCCGCCGATGATCGGCTGGGCGGCGGCGACGGGGACGGTCTCGATCGAGTCGATCCTGATGTTTGCCGTCATCTTCATGTGGACGCCCGCGCATTTCTGG
Organism: Rubellimicrobium sp.; assembly: GCA_019454835.1. Taxonomy (GTDB): domain Bacteria; phylum Pseudomonadota; class Alphaproteobacteria; order Rhodobacterales; family Rhodobacteraceae; genus JADYZU01. Next base: position 32,037 of record JACFNP010000034.1, on the reverse strand, counting down.
GCGCTGGCGCTGTTCGTGAAGTCCGACTACGGCGACGCGAAGGTGCCGATGCTGACGGAGACCCACGGGCGGCGCAGCACCCGCAACCATATCCTCGCCTATGCAGTCCTGCAGGTGCCCGTCGCGGTGGCGCTGGGTTTCACCTCGATCGGCGGGCCGCTTTACATGGCGGTGGCCGTGGCGGTGAACCTGTGGTTCCTTGCCGCCTGCATCCGGGTCTGGCGCCGCGACGAGGCGCAGGCCGAGGCCGACCGCTATGCCGCCGAGAAGCGCGCCTTCGTCATCTCGCTCTATTACCTGTTCCTGCATTTCAGCGCGCTGATCGCCGAGCGGGTGCTGGGCATCTGGGGCTGGGGCGGCTGGAGCGGCTGGGGATTCGGGGGCTGAAATGGCGATATACGTCGAACATGAACTTCACGCGCGCCGCCGCAGCCGCAATCTGGGGATGCTGGCGGTGCTCTTGGCCTTCGTCGCCATCGTCTTCGGCATGACCATCGTGAAACTTGCCCGCACCGGCGACCCCAGCGCCTTCGAGGGCTTCGACCACGACATCCGCTACGGCCTTGCCGCCGAGGCCGAGCGGGCAGCAGGAGAGGACACGCCGTGAACCCGTTCCGCCGCATCGGCAATCCCAACACCCGCCTGGCCGCGATGATGGCGGCGCTGGTGGCGCTGATGGTGTCGGCGTCGTTCGCGGCGGTGCCGCTCTACAGCCTGTTCTGCCGGGTCACCGGCTATGGCGGCGCGCCGGGCGTGGCGGCGGCGGCGCCCGACGAGATGCTCGATCAGATGATCACCGTGCGCTTCGACGCGACGCGCGCGCCGGGGATGCCCTGGACCTTCCGGCCCGCGCAGCGCGACATGCAGTTGCGCATCGGCGAGGAAGGGCTGGCGTTCTACGAGGCCAGCAATCCCACCGATCGCCCGGTCGCGGGGCAGGCGGCCTACAATGTCGCGCCCTATGCGGCGGGCGGCTATTTCACCAAGATCGAATGTTTCTGCTTCACCGAACAGGTGCTGCAACCCGGCGAGACGGTGATGATGCCGGTCAGCTTCTTCGTCGATCCCGCCATCGTCGACGACCCGGACGGGCGTTTCGTCCACACGATCACGCTCAGCTACACCTTCTACGAGATCGACCTGCCCGACGGCGCGGATGCCGCCGTCCAGGCCCGGCTCGAGATCACGCCCGACAGCCCGGCGACCGAGGCTGCGGCACCAACGCAAATCAATTAAAACAGTCGCGAGGGACCCCGACATGGCACATGCCAAGAACCACGACTACCAGATCCTCCCTCCCTCGATCTGGCCAGTCCTGGGTGCGATTGCCGCCTATTTCATGATGGTCGGTGCCGTCATGGGCTTTCACGGCAGCACCGGCAGCTTCTTTGCCAACTACTGGCTGTTCCTGATCGGCCTCGCGGGCGTGCTGTTCGTCATGTACGGCTGGTGGTCCGACGTGGTGAGCGAGGCCAATTCCGGCGAACACACCCCGGTGGTGCGCATCGGCCTGCGCTACGGCTTCATCATCTTCATCATGTCCGAGGTGATGTTCTTCGCGGCGTGGTTCTGGGCCTTCTTCAAGAACGCGCTTTATCCGATGGGGCCGATGAGCCCGATCGTGGACGGCGTCTGGCCGCCCGAGGGCATCGTGACCTTCGACCCCTGGCACCTGCCGCTCATCAACACGCTGATCCTGCTGACCTCGGGGGCGACGCTGACCTGGGCGCACCATGTCATCGCCACCGGCGGCAAGCGCTCGGACGCCAAGATGGCGCTGTGGCTGACCGTGCTGCTCGGCCTGCTGTTCACGATCTTCCAGGCCTATGAATACAGCCACGCGGCCTTCGGCTTCACCGAAGGGATCTATCCGTCGGTGTTCTTCATGGCGACCGGCTTCCACGGCTTCCACGTCATCGTCGGCACGATCTTCCTCGCGGTCTGCCTGATCCGGGTCTACAAGGGCGACTTCACGGCGGAAAACCACGTCGGCCTCGAGGCGGCGGCCTGGTACTGGCACTTCGTCGACGTGGTCTGGCTGTTCCTGTTCTTCGTCATCTACGTCTGGGGGAGCTGAACCGGACCGGATGCGCCTCGGGCCATCATCGGCCGGGGGCGCGCGGTTGCGGGGGTTCAGCGCAAGCGCGCCAGCTTTCTGATCCCGCATGATCTTACGGGCGTCGAATGTGTCCATTCGACGCCCGTTGCTTTTCCCGGTGTTCGGCAGACGGGCACGGCGCCCGTGGCCCCGAGGTAATCGGGCGAACGGCATCTTTCGTCATTGCGAGGAGCCAAAGGCGACGAAGCAACCCCGATGTCGTGTTTGAGCGGTCGGGGTTGCTTCGGCTTCGCCTCGCAATGACGAAAGTGCCGTTCGTCCGATTGTCCTGCCCGTGGCCCCGTTCAGCCTTCGACCGGCTCGGGGCGGCGGCGGCGGCGCGGGTGGCTGTGCGGCGAGGCGTTGAATTCCACCTGGGGCAGGGTGACGATCTTCGAGAGATTCTCGAACGGCGCCGTCAGATGCGGGATGCCGTTCGCGCCGACGAAGAAATCCTGGAAATTCGGGGCGATGGCGGTCTCGATCTTGTTTATGACGCGGACCTCGTGCTCGATCTCGGCGCGGGCCGCGACCGAGCAGAGCGCGATGCGCGCCCCCGTCCCGGCGGCATTGCCTGCCGAGCGCACCCTGTCGAGCGGCACGTCGGGGAACATGCCGAGGATCATCGCATGTTTCGGGCTGATATGCGCACCGAAGGCCCCGGCCAGCACCACGCGGTCGACGTGATCGACGCCCTTTTCCTCCATCAGCAGCTCGGCCCCGGCATAAAGCGCGGATTTCGCAAGCTGGATGGCGCGGATGTCGGCCTGCGTCACCATGATCTTCGGCCCGCCATTGGCGCTGTCGTCGTGGAGCAGATAGGAATGGGTCCGCCCGTCGGGCACGCAGCGCGCCGTTCCGGTCTGTTCGGCCGAGCCGATGAGACCGTGCTTGTCGACTATGCCCGCGACGCGCATCTCGGCCACCACCTCGATGATGCCCGAGCCGCAGATGCCGGTGATCCCGCTGTGGGTGATGTCCATGGAAAAGCCCGGCTCGTCCGACCAGCGGTCCGAACCGATGACCTTGAAGCGCGGCTCCTTGGTGACAGGGTCGATCTCGACCCGCTCGATGGCGCCGGGAGCGGCGCGCTGGCCCGAGGAAATCTGCGCACCCTCCAGCGCCGGGCCGGTGGGGCTGGAACAGGCCAGCACCTGCTCGCGGTCGCCCAGCAGCAGTTCGGCGTTGGTGCCGACATCGACGATCAGCACCAGATCGTCGGATTTCGACGGTTCCTCGGCCAGCGCCACGGCGGCCGAATCGGCGCCGACATGGCCCGCGATGATCGGCAGGATGAAAAGCTGCCCCTCGATGTTGGCGGTGGTGATGTCGATTTCCCGCAGCGGGATCGAGATGCTTTCGTTCGTGGCGGGCGCGAAGGGCGCCTGGCCCAGCTCGAACGGGTCGATGCCCAGCAGCAGGTGGTGCATGACCGGGTTGCAGACGATCACTGCCTCGACGATGTCGTTCGTGTCGACACCGGACTGGTCGCCGAGGTTGGTGACCAGTTCGTTCAGCGCCTTGCGCACCGCGCGGGTCATTTCCTGGTCGCCGCCGGGGTTCATCATCGAATAGGACACCCGGCTCATCAGGTCTTCGCCATAGCGGATCTGGGGGTTCATCACCCCGGCGCTGGCCTCGACCGTGCCGTCCGAGAGGTTCACCAGATGCGCGGCGATGGTGGTCGAGCCGAGGTCGATGGCCAGCCCCCAGAGATTGTCCTCGCGCAGGCCGGGCCAGATGTCGATCACCTGCCATTCGTGGTCGCGGTGTCCCTTGTGCAGCGCCACCGTCACCTTCCATTCGCCCTTGCGCAGCACCTTCTGCAGGCGCCCGAGGATCGACAGCGGCGCGGTCACGCCCTCGATGCGGAACTGGTCGCGCAGGGCCTCCTTCACGCGCTGGAAGTCGCCGGTGGTGGTGGCGAGATGGGGTTCCTCGACCTCGATGTAGAAAAGCCGCGTGGCCGGGTCCATGTGGACGGTGCGCTTGTCGGCCTCCTTGCGGACGACCTGGCGGTGCACCTGGCTTTCGGGCGGCACGTCGATGACGACATCACCCTGCACCTCGGCCTGGCAGCCGAGGCGGCGCCCGTCCTTGAGGCCGCGGACGCGGTCATAGCGTTCCTCGACCCGGTTCCATTCGGACAGCGCGTCTTCGGCGACATGGATGCCGTGCTTGGGGAATTCGCCGTAGGACGGCGTCACCTGGCATTTCGAGCAGATGCCGCGCCCGCCGCAGACGGAATCGAGATCGACGCCGAGGTGGCGCGCGGCATCGAGAACCTTGGTCCCCGCGGGCACATGGCCGCGCTTGCCCGAGGGGGTGAAGATCACCAGCGGATCATTTGTCGAATCGGTCATGTCGGATTTTCTCGCGCACCTGCACTCATCCGCGACCTTAGACCCGAGCCGCGCGGCACGCACAAGACATTCGCGCCGCTTCCTTGCGCAAGAGCGTCATCGCGGGGGTGAGTGGCGATGGCGATGGGGCTGGTGGGTGCGGGGCGGTGGTGCTGGTGGGGCGGATCCGGCGGGCGTGACAGGCCAGGGCAATCAGGCGAACGGGATATTTTCGTCATTGCGAGGCGCAAGCCGAAGCAACCCCGACCGCTTGCGCACGACATCGAGGTTGCTTCGTCGGCTGCGCCTCCTCGCAATGACGATCCCCTCGGGACAATCGCACATGCCCTGCACGATTGCCCGCGTGGTGCAACGGTCGTGCTGCGCACGCCCAAAGGGGGACATCTGCGGAGCCACCCGCCGAATGTTCGGCAAATGCGATTGCCGTGCCTGCGTCTGCCGCCCGCCGTTGCGAGGCGGTGTCTGCTGCCTGTCCCTGCCGCCTGCCGTTGCGCGGTAGTGCCTGCCGCCTTCGCCCGTTGCCGGTGTGTGCCGCTCGCCGTTGCGGGTCTGCGCCTGCCGCCTTCGCCTGCGCCACCATCGCAACCGCACCTGCCCTGCGCGGCGGGGTGCATGGTGCAACGATGGGGCAGCATGACCGGCGCCCGCACCGGGGGTGGGCGCGGATGCGCCCGCCCTGGGGGGCGGGGCGGGCGCCGGTCGTGCTGCGCACGCCCGATGGGGGACATCTGCGGGCCGCGCGCTACGTGGTCGGCAAATGCGACTGCACTGCCTGCACCTGCCGCCCGCCATTGCGCGGCGGTGTCTGTTGCCTGCGCCTGCCGCCCGCCGTTGTGTGTCCGCGCCTGCCGCCCGCCACCTGCGCGCCCGTGTCCGCCGCCGGTGCCTGCGTCCCGCCGTTGCACGGTAGTGCCTGCCGCCTCGGCCCGTTGCCCGTGTGTGCCGCCCGCAGTTGCGTGTCCGGGCCTGACGCCTGTGCCTGCCATCCGCCGTCCCCGCCCGCCACTCGCCGTTACGCGCTCGCCTTCGCCCCGCCCCTCCGCCGCCCCAACGCGCGGCCTGTCGTGCCGCGCATATGCGATTGCGATGGTGGCGCGCCGGAAAGGCTCTTTCGCTTTGGTGGCAAAGCTGCAATAGGGGGGCGCCAAACGACGCTGCCGCCCGGAGGGAAAAGATGCAGATTCGTGAGGCTCTCACCTTTGATGATGTGCTGCTGGTGCCGGGGGCGTCTGCGGTCCTGCCGTCGGGCGCGGATGTGCGCAGCCGCGCGACCCGTGACATCGCGCTGAATATCCCGCTGCTGTCGAGCGCCATGGACACGGTGACCGAATCGCGCATGGCCATCGCCATGGCCCAGGCGGGCGGGATCGGCGTCATCCACCGCAACCTGTCGGTCGAGGAGCAGGCCGACGAGGTGCGCCGCGTGAAACGCTTCGTTTCGGGGATCGTCTACAGGCCGGTCACGCTGCGCCCCGAGCAGACGCTGGCCGATGCGCGCGCGCTGACCGCGCGCTATGCAGTCAGCGGATTCCCGGTGGTTGACGACGCGGGCCGCGTGCTGGGCATCCTGACCAACCGCGACATGCGCTTTGCCAGCGACGAGCGCACGCCGGTCAGCGTGATGATGACCTCCGACGATCTGGCGATGCTGCAGGAACCCGCCGATCTGGACGAGGCGCGGTCGCTGATGAAGGCGCGGCGGATCGAGAAGCTGCTGGTCACCGACGGCGCCGGGCGGCTGACCGGCTTGCTGACGCTGAAGGACAGCGAGCAGGCGGTGCTGAACCCGATGGCCTGCAAGGATGCGATGGGCCGGCTGCGTGCCGCCGCCGCCTCGAGCGTGGGCGATGCCGGGTTCGAGCGCAGCGCGGCGCTGATCGACGCGGGCGCCGACATCGTCGTCATCGACACCGCGCATGGCCATTCCGAGGGCGTGGCCCGCGCCGTCGAGCGCGTGAAGCGCGCGGCGCCCGACGTGCAGGTCATCGCGGGCAACGTCGCCACCGCCGAGGGCACCCGCGCGCTGATCGGTGCCGGGGCCGATGCGGTGAAGGTCGGGATCGGGCCGGGGTCGATCTGCACGACGCGGATGGTCGCGGGTGTGGGCGTGCCGCAGTTGACCGCGATCATGGATGCCGCGTCGGCTGCGGGCGACGTGCCGGTGATCGCCGACGGCGGCATCAAGTTTTCCGGCGATTTCGCCAAGGCCATCGCGGCGGGGGCGTCCTGCGCCATGGTCGGCAGCATGATCGCCGGGACCGACGAAAGCCCCGGCGAGCAGATCCTGTATCAGGGCCGGACCTACAAGAGCTATCGCGGCATGGGCAGCCTTGGCGCGATGGCGCGCGGTTCGGCCGACCGCTATTTCCAGAAGGACGCCGCCAGCGACAAGCTGGTGCCCGAGGGGATCGAGGGGCAGGTGCCCTACAAGGGCGCCGTGGCGGCGGTGCTGCACCAGATGGTCGGCGGGCTGCGCGCGGCGATGGGCTATACCGGCAATGCCACCATCGAGGAGATGCGGCGGAATTGCGAATTCGTGCGCATCAGCGCGGCGGGGCTGCACGAAAGTCATGTCCATGATGTGGCGATTACCCGCGAAAGCCCCAACTATCGCAGCGGCGGCTGAGCAGGTGGCGATGCTGCCCGTCACGCCATGACCCCCGGCGCCCGCGTGCAGGCGGCGATCGGCTGCCTTGATGCGATCATCGCCGGGATGCCGTCGGAGCAGGCGCTGATCCGCTGGGCGCGCGGGGCGCGCTATGCCGGGTCCGCCGACCGGCGGGCGGTGCGCGATCACGTCCACGACGCCCTGCGCCGCAGGCGGTCGGCGGCACGGGTCGGCGGCGGCGACACCGGCCGCGCGCTGATGATCGGCGCGCTGGTGCTGGACGGCACCGATCCGGGCGCATTGTTCACCGGCGAGGGCCATGCGCCCGCGCCCCTGCAGGCGGGTGAGGGGCAGGGCCGTCTTGACGGGGCGCCCGAGGCGGTGCGCGCCGATCTGCCGGACTGGGTCTGGTCGCGTCTGGTGGCGCAGCATGGCGCGGACGCTGCGGCGCGGATCGGTGCCGCGCAGCGCGGGCGCGCGCCGCTGTGGCTGCGGGTGAACCTGGCGCAGGCATCGCGCGAGGCCGCCGCGCAGGCACTGGCGACCGAGGATATCGCCACGCGCCCGCATCACGAGGTTGCAACCGCGCTTGAGGTGACGGCGCGTGCGCAAAAGCTGCGGCAGACGCGCGCCTGGGCGGACGGCATGGTCGAGTTGCAGGACGCCGCCCCGCAGGCGGCGGTGCTGCGGCTGCCGCTGGTGCCGGGGATGCGCATCCTGGACCATTGCGCGGGTGGCGGCGGCAAGGCGCTGGCGGTGGCGGCGCTGACCGGCGGGCCGGTGTTCGCCCATGATGCCGACCCGGCGCGGATGGGCGACATCCCGGCGCGCGCGGCCCGCGCGCGGGCCGACATCCGCATCCTGCCCGCCCCCGCGCGCGAGGCGCCCTTCGACATGGTCATCGTCGATGCGCCCTGTTCGGGCAGCGGCACCTGGCGGCGCACGCCCGACGCGAAATGGCGGCTGACGCCGGAGCGCCTGGAGGAACTGGTCGCCCTGCAGGCGCGAATCATGGCCGAGGCGGCGGCGCTGGTCGCGCCCGGTGGCGTGCTGGCCTGGATGACCTGTTCCGTTCTGGACAAGGAAAACAACGCCCGCGTCGCCGCCCTTGCGGCGGAGGGCGGCTGGCGTGTCGCCGATTCGCATCTGTGGTTGCCTGGTCTGCATGGCGACGGGTTCTATCTTGCAGTCATGAAGAAAACGTAACCCGATCCGGGGCTGATTTCCGGTGCAGGCCCCGTCAGCCGTTAACCCGCTCTTAGCGAATCCGTGCCAGAACCGAGCCGACAGCAACATGCGGATGCGGGGATGGCGTGACGCAGTTCGGGGCAGCCATGGCAGCGGGGCAGGGCGACGGGGGCCGGGGCGCCCGGTCGGTCATGTCGCTGGCGCTGTTGCTGCTCGGCGCCGCGACGCTGCTGGTACTGGCGGTGCTGGCGGGCGATTCCGGTCTGCCGCGCCCGGCGGTGGTGGCCGGGCTGGTGCTGCTCGCGGGCGCGCTGATAATGGCGGCGCGCGGCACCGGGCGGCTGTTGCGGCAGCGGCTGGTTCTCGGCGGGGCGCGCGCCATGCTCGCGGCCGAATCGGGACCGGCGCTGGTTGCCGATGCCGCCGGGGCGATCCGCTGGCGCAACCGCGCCGCGCAGGACGCGGACGACTCTGGCGATCCGGCGCCCGTGGTGGGGACGATGCTCGCCCGCATTTTTGCCGACCCGGCGGCCACCGCGCGCAATCTGCAGGCGCGGGCGCTGGCGCAGGGATCGGCGCGCGAGGACATGATGACGCGGCACGGCCCGCTTGGCGTGTCGGTCGTGCCGCTCGGGGCGGGCCTGTTCCTGTGGCGGCTGGCGCGCCCCGAACGCCGCGCCGCGCCGCGCGACGACATCGCGCTGCCCTTCCTGACGGCGGGGCCGGGCGGCACGATCCTGTGCATGAACGCGGCACTGCGACGCCTGATCGGCGAACGGGTCCACGACCTGCGCGATGTCTTCGCCGACCTGCCGGTCGAAAACGGCAGGCGGCATCTGCTCAAGGCGGCTACCGGGCCGCTCTCATGCCTCGTCGCCGTGGTCGAGGGCAGCGCCGGGCGCCGCGAGATCTATCTTCTGCCCGGCGCTGCCGCCCCCGAGGCTGCGGATTGGGACAGGGTCGGCGCGCTGCCGATTCCGCTCCTGCTTCTGGCGCCCGACGGGCTGATCCGCGCCGCCAATCCCGAAGCGCGCGCCCTGCTGCCGATGGTGATCGGCCCGGCGACGCGCTTTGCCGACCTGGTCGAGGGGCCGGGTCGTCCGGTGGCCGAATGGCTGCGCGACGCCGCCGAAGGCCGGGGTGACGAACAGGCGCAGTTCCTGCGCGGCACCGGCGCCCACCGCGACCTGTTCCTGCGCGTCACGCTCAGCCCCGCCGGTGACCCCGGCGACAACCCCGGCGACACGCCGGACGGCAGCGGCGGCGGGCGGCATGTCCTTGCGATCCTGAACGATGTCACCGAATACAAGACGCTCGAGGCCCAGTTCGTCCAGAGCCAGAAGATGGAGGCGATCGGCCAGCTTGCGGGCGGGATCGCGCATGATTTCAACAACCTGCTGACCGCGATCTCGGGGCATTGCGACCTGCTCATCCACCGGCGCGACGACAGCGACCCCGACTGGCCCGACCTGGCCCAGATCCGCCAGAACGCCAATCGTGCGGCGGGCCTGGTCGGCCAGTTGCTTGCCTTCTCGCGCAAGCAGAGCCTTGCCCCCGAAGTGCTCGACCTGCGCGACACGCTGGCCGATCTCGCCCATCTCCTGAACCGCCTCGTGGGCGAGAAAGTGCATCTCGTGCTCGAACACGACCCGTCGCTCCGGCCCGTCCGGGCCGACCCGCGCCAGCTCGAACAGGTCATCATGAACCTCGTGGTGAACGCGCGCGACGCCATGCCCGAGGGCGGCGAAATCAGGATCGAGACCGAAAACCGCCACCTCGACCGGCCGCTGGAACGCGACCGCGCCCGCGTGCCTGCGGGCGATCACGTCGTGATCCGGGTCATCGACCACGGCGCGGGCATCCCGCCCGAACGGATCGGCCAGATCTTTGAACCCTTCTACACGACCAAGCGCGTGGGCGAGGGGACCGGCCTCGGCCTCTCGACCGCCTACGGCATCGTGAAGCAGACCGGCGGCTTCATCTTCGTCGACTCGGAACCCGGCGTCGGGACGACCTTCAGCCTCTGGTTCCCGGCCAGCCGCGACCGACCGGCCGCGCCCGGCGTGGCTGCGCCCGCCGATGCGCCGCGACCCGCCGCGCCGCCCTGCACCATCCTCCTGGTCGAGGACGAGGCCCCCGTCCGCGCCTTCGCCGCCCGCGCCCTGCGCCTGCGCGGCCATACCGTCATCGAGGCCGACAGCGCCGAAGCCGCGCTCGCGCTGCTCGCCGACCCGGACCTGCGGGTCGGCATCTTCCTTTCGGACGTGATCATGCCCGGCAAGGACGGCCCGACCTGGGTGCGCGAGGCGCTGGCAGACCGCCCCGAGACCCGGGTGATCTTCGTCTCGGGCTATGCCGACGAAGGGCGCTCGGACCATCGCGCCCGCATCCCCGGCGCCGTCTTCCTGCCCAAGCCGTTCTCGCTGAGCGCGCTTGCCGAAACGGTGCGCAGCCTTGCCGCCTGAACTCCGCCCGCCGCAGGAACTGCGGCTCCGGCAAGGACGGCCCGACCTGGGTGCGCGAGGCGCTGGCAGACCGCCCCGAGACCCGGGTGATCTTCGTCTCGGGCTATGCCGACGAAGGGCGCTCGGACCGCCGCGCCCGCATCCCCGGCGCGGTCTTCCTGCCCAAGCCGTTCTCGCTGAGCGCGCTTGCCGAAACGGTGCGCAACCTTGCGGCCTGAACTCCGCCCGGCGCAGGGCCTGCGCCTACATCACCGCGCCGATGTTCCACGGCACGAATTCGGCGCCGCCAAAGCCCAGCGTCTCGGATTTCGTCGCCTGACCCGAGGCCACCCGAATCCAGGTCTCGAAAATCTCGCGGCCCTTTTCCTCAAGCGTGACCCCGTCGGAGACGATGTCGCCGCAGTTGATGTCCATGTCCTCGGACATATGCGCGAACATCTCGCTGTTGGTCGCAAGTTTCACGCAGGGCACCGGCTTGTAGCCCGACACCGACCCGCGCCCGGTGGTGAAGCAGACCAGATTGGCCCCCGAGGCGACCTGTCCGGTGACCGAGACCGGATCATAGCCGGGGCTGTCCATGAACAGGAAACCCTTCTCGCGGGCAGGCTCGCCATACAGCAGCACGTCGCTCAGCGGCGCCCGCCCGCCCTTGGCCGCCGCGCCCAGCGATTTCTCGAGGATCGTGGTCAGCCCGCCCAGCTTGTTGCCCGGCGAGGGGTTGTTGTCCATCTCGGCGCCGCGCGCGGCGGTGTAGTTCTCCCACCAGCGGATGCGCGCGACCAGCTTCTCGCCAACCGCGCGACTGACCGCGCGCCGCGTCAGCAGATGTTCGGCACCATAGATTTCCGGCGTCTCGGCAAGGATCGTCGTGCCGCCATGGGCAACCAGCAGGTCGCTGGCATGGCCCAGCGCCGGGTTCGCGGTGATCCCCGAATAGCCGTCCGAGCCGCCGCATTGCAGCGCGACGCACAGCGCCGAGACCGGCGCGGGCGCGCGCCGGGCGCGGTTCGCCTCGGGCGCCATCTCGCGCAGCATGGCGACGCCGCGCTCGACAGTGCGCCGCGTGCCGCCCTCCTCCTGGATGGTCATGGTGCGAAACAGCCCGTCGCCGCGCAGCGCGCCCTCGGCGATGATGTCGGGCACCTGCATCACCTCGCAGCCCAGCCCGACCAGCAGCACCGCGCCGAAATTGGGGTTGCGGGCATAGCCCCGGATCGTCCGCATCAGGGTCGCATAGCCCTCGTCGCGGTTCGACATGCCGCAGCCCATGCCATGCGCGATCGGCACCACGCCGTCGATGTTCGGATAATCGGCCAGCCAGCCCTGCCGCTCGACCTCGTCGGCGATGAAGCGCGCCACCGACCCCGAACAGTTCACCGAAGTCAGGATTCCCAGATAGTTGCGCGTGCCCACCTGCCCGTCACCGCGCGCATGGCCCATGAATTCGCGGGCCTCGACGGGCAGCGACAGCGGCTGCGCCTCGGTGGCATGGGCGTAATCGGTATCATGCGCCCCCATGCCGAGATTGTGGCTGTGGACATGGTCGCCCGGCGCGACGGGCCGGGTCGCCACGCCGATGATCTGGCCGTAGCGCAACAGGTTTTCACCCGGCGCAATGGCGCGGGTGGCGATCTTGTGGCCGCGCGGCACCCTGGCGGTCAGGGTGACGCCCTCGACCATCTCGCCCTCGGGCAGGTTGGCAAGTGCGACGACAAGGTTGTCGGCAGGATCGAGGCGGATGTATCGCGGCGCGGTCATGTGGTCCTGTTCCCGGTTGTGGCGCGCGCCCGTGCCGATTGACAGGGGCGGATCGCCAGCTAACATGTCAGTATGAATGATACGGATCGCGCCGGATCGCAAGCGCCCGACGGCAGCCCGAAGCTGCCGCGCCTGCCGCCGCTTGCCGGGTTCGACGGCACGCTGGCGCGGCGCTGCACCGAAAGCCTGCGCACGGCGATTCTCGATCTGCGCTGCCGCCCCGGCATGTGGCTGGGCAAGCGCGACATCTGTGCCCAGCTCGGGGTCTCGCGCAGCCCGGTCTCCGAGGCGCTGGCCCGGCTGGCCGCCGAGGGTCTGGTCGAAATCCGCCCGCAGTCGGGCAGCTATGTCGCGCGGCTTTCGATGGAGAAGGTGCGCGAGGGCGCCTTCCTGCGCGAGGCGCTGGAACTTCACGCCGCCGAACGGGTGGCGCCGGTCGCGGATGCGGCGCTGCTGGCCGCGCTCGCCGACAACCTCGCCGAACAGGAGGCCGCGCAGGCCGCGGGCGACCACCCCCGCTTTTACGTCGCCGACGCCGCCTTTCACGAATTGGTGCTGGACGCGACCGGCTTTCCCCGGCTGGCGCGGTTCAGTCGCACCGCCTGGGTGCATGTCGACCGCGCGCGCCGCCTGCTTCTGCCCGAACCGGGCCGCCTTGCCGCCACCATTGCCGAACATCGCGCCATCCATGCCGCGCTTGCCGCACGCGACCCGGTCGCCGCGCGCGAGGCGACGCGGCTGCATCTGGGTCGCCTGCTTGCGCAGCTCGAACCGCTGGCGCAGGAACGCCCGGACCTGTTTTCCCGAGGATGACATGCTCGATACCCGCCCGCTCTATGCCGCGCGCCTGAACGCCTTTCGCCACGGCCTGCCCGCCGGCGCCTCGACGCCCGACCTGATCGCGCGCGCCGGAACGGTGGCGGGCCTCGATGCCGCCGACCTGAACTATCCCGACCATTTCGCGGGCCAGAGTCCCGCCATGCTGTCGCGTGCGCTGGGTGATGCCGGGCTGGTGCTGAACGGCGTGGCGATGCGCTATTACACCGACCCCGGCTTTCGCCTTGGTGCCTTCACCAACCCCGACCGCCGCCTGCGCCAGAAGGCCATCGACATGACCCGCGCCGGGCTGGATGCGCTGGCGGCGATGGGGCAGGGGGTGATGACGCTGTGGATGGGGCAGGACGGCGTCGATTATTCCTTCCAGGGCGATCACGCCCGCATGTGGGACGACACGATCGCCGCGCTCGATGCGGTCTGCGCCCATGCCCCCGACATCCCCGTCGCCATCGAATACAAGCCGAATGAGCCGCGCGCCCATGCGCTGATGCCCGATGCGGCGACGACGCTGCTGGCGGTCCGCGAGGTCGGGCGCGCCAATCTCGGCGTCGCGCTCGATTTCTGCCATGTCCTCTTTGCCGATGAAATTCCGGCGCAGGCGGCGGCGCTGGTCGCGCGATATGCGCGGCTGCTGGGCGTCCATCTCAACGACGGTTACGGCAAGCGCGACGACGGGCTGATGGTCGGTTCGGTCCATCCGGTGCAGACGGTCGAGCTGTTTCTCGAACTCGACCGGCAGGGTTATGCGGGCGCGATCTATTTCGACACCTTCCCCGATCACGGCGGCCTTGATCCGGTGGCCGAGGCGGCGGCGAATGTCGCCATGGCCGAACGCCTGCGCGCGGCGGCCGGGCGCCTGCGCGGCGATGCGGCGCTGGCCGAGGCCATCGCCCGGCAGGATGCGGCGGCGGCGCTGCATGTCGTGGCCGGGGCGCTCTACCGATGAGCGTGCTGGTCTGCGGGGCGCTGCATCTTGACGTGATGGTGGACGCCCCGCACCTGCCCGCGCGCGATGAAACCGTGACCGGCAGCGCCGTGGCCTATGCCTTCGGCGGCAAGGGCGGCAATCAGGCGGTGGCCGCCGCCCGCATGGGGGCGCGCGTGCACATGGCCGGGCGCGTCGGCGCCGACGGTTTCGCGCAGGTGCTGCTTGTCGGGCTGGACGCGGCCGGGGTGGATCGCGGGCAGGTGCAGGCGGTTGGCGGCGCCTCGGGCATGTCGGTCGCCGTGGTCGAGGCGGGCGGCGCCTATGGCGCGGTGATCGTCTCGGCGGCGAATCTGGCGCATGACGGCTGCATCACGCTGCCCCCCGGCTGCACGAGCCTCGTGTTGCAGAACGAAATCCCGCCTGCCGCCAATCGTCAGGCGGCGACCCGCGCCCGCGCCGCAGGGGTGCGCGTCATCCTCAACGCCGCGCCCGCGCGAGTGGATGACCGGGCGCTGCTGGCGCTGGCCGACATTCTGGTCGTGAACCGCGTCGAGGCGGCGCAGTATCTCGGCCAGCGCGATCTCTCCGACCCGCAGGGCGCCGCGCGCGCCCTCGCCACCCTCGGCCCCGCGCAGGTGATCGTCACGCTGGGCGAGGGCGGGCTGGTCCTGCACGACGGCACCACCCGCCACCTGCCCGCGCCGCGCGTGCGCGCGGTGTCCAGCCATGGTGCAGGCGATGCCTTCATCGGCGCGCTGGCCGCGCGGCTGGATGCGGGCGACGCGCTGCCCGCCGCCCGCGCCTTTGCGCAGAAGGCGGCGGCGCTGCATGTCGCCACCCCGCCCGAGGCGCGCGCGACGATCACGCCCGCGCAGGTGGCGGCGTCCTGACCGTCAGACCGGCGCGGCGGCGGCGATCAGCCCCTCGGCCTTCAGCTCGTCCCAGAGCGCGACCGGGATCGTCGCATGGGCCGCGCGGATGTTGGCCTGCACCTCGGCGGCGTTCTTGCCGCCAGGAATCATCGTCAGCACCGCCTCGTGGCGCAGCGGGAACTGGAACGCCGCATCGACCAGCCGCACGTCATGGCGCGCGCAGACCGCCTCGATCCGCGCGACCTTCTCCATCACGGCGGGCGGTGCGGGTTCGTAGTTGAAATAAGCCCCCGGCCGCGCGCCGGTGGCGAGAATCCCCGAATTGTAAGGCCCGCCGATGACGACGCCGACACCACGCGCGCGGGCTGGGTTCATGAAGCCTTCCAGCGATTCCTGTTCCAGCAGCGTATAGCGCCCGGCCAGCAGGAAGATGTCGAAATCGCCGCGCTCCATCAGCCAGGCGCAGATTTCCCATTCGTTCAGGCCGGCGCCGAAGGCACGGATCGACCCCTCGTCGCGCAGCCGCAAAAGCGCGCGGTAGCCGCCGTGCATCAGCTCGGCCAGCCGACCCTGCACCGCCGCCCACGAGCCGTGATTCACCACGTCGATGTCATGGACGAAGGCCACGTCCAGCCGCTCGACCCCCAGCCGTTCCAGGCTGTGCTCGAACGAGCGCATGATGCCGTCATAGGTGTAGTCGTAGACCTCGACCCGGTTCGGCACGTCGAAGAACTTGCCGATCCCGGTGCGCGCCTCGGGCGGGCAGGGGCGCAGCAGGCGCCCGACCTTGGACGACAGCACGTATTCGTCACGCGGCTTGCCGCGCAGAAAGCGGTTCAGCCGGGTCTCGGCCAGGCCCAGGCCGTAAAGCGGCGCCGTGTCGAACACGCGCACCCCGCCCGCCCAGGCGGCATCGAGCGCGGCCTGCGCATCCTCGTCGCTGACCGCCTGATAGAGATTGGCCAGCGGCGCCGTCCCCATGCCAAGCTCGGTGAAGGCAAGGCCGCCGTCGCCGTGCCGGTCCCAGTGCCTGCTCCTGAATTGCATCGCGCCTCTCCCCGTGGCTAACATGTCGCCGACTCGCCCAGGCAGCAAAGCACATCGCCGCCTGCGCGCAACCGCACTTCATGGAAAGGGTGCCCGATGACCGCCATCCGCAAGGATCTCGTCGACCTCATGCTGATCCCCGGCCTCTCGGGGCACGAGGAACGGGTCGCGGGCGCGATCCGCCGCAAGCTGGCCGATGCGGGCATCGCGGCGACCCCCGACCGCATGGGCAACCTCACCGCCAGCTTTCCGGGCGATGCGGATGCGCCCTCGGTGATGCTGTTCACCCATACCGACCAGCTCGGCTTTTTCGTGCGCAAGATCGAGGACGACGGCCTGATCCGGGTCGAGCGCATGGGCGGCGTGTCCGAGCGCGCCATGGCCGCGCAGGCGGTGGTCCTGTGCACCGAACGGGGCGACATTCCCGGCGTCATCATGAACAAGGCCCACCATGCCACCGGGCAGGATGAAAAATACCATGTCGTCACCACTCGCGACATCCGCATCGACACCGGCCACGGCTCGAAGGCGGCGGTCGAGGCGGCGGGCGTGAAGATCGGCACGCCGGTCACCTATCGCCCGCAGGTGCTGGAACTGGCGGGCGGGCGCATCGCGGGCACCAGTATCGACGACCGCGCGGGCTGCGCGGTGGCGATCGAGGTCGCGCGGCGGCTGGCGGCGCGCAAAGGCGGCCCGACCGTGCATGTCGTCTTTACCGTGCAGGAGGAATTCAACCTGCGCGGCGCCCAGGTCGCGGCGCAGCGCCTGCGCCCCGATTGCGCGATCCAGCTTGACATATTGCTGGCCACCGACACCCCCGACATGGCCGATCACGGCGAGATCACCATGGGCGGCGGCCCCGGCATCTCGCTCTACAATTTCCACGGGCGTGGCACGCTCAACGGCACCATCCCGCATCCCGCCATGGTGCGCCTGTTCGAGCAGACCGCCGCCGCCCAGAACATCCCGCTGCAGCGATCCGCCATGGTCGGCGTGCTGACCGACAACGCCTATGTGCAGCTTGTGGGCGAGGGCGTGGCCTGCATCGACGCGGGCTTTCCGATGCGCCATTCCCATTCCGCGCTGGAAACCTGCGACACCGGCGATCTGGACGCGCTCGCCGATCTTCTGACCCATGCCATCGCCGGGATCGGCCCGGATTTTCCGCTTGTCCGTGACTGCTGATTTCATTGGCCCCCGAACTTCCGGTCGGGGGTAGCGGCCCCCACCCGGTCAGGAACCCGCCCATGCCCCATTTTCTCGGCGTCGACATCGGCACGTTTGAATCGAAAGGCGTCATCACCGACGCCACCGGTCGCATCCTTGCCCAGGCCCGCCGCCAGCACGAGATGATCGTGCCCGCCCCCGGCCGGGCCGAGCATCGCGCAGATGCGGACTGGTGGGGTGATTTCACCGCCATCACCCGCGAGTTGCTGGCCACCTCGGGCGTCGATCCCGCGACCATCGCCGCCGTCGCCACCTCGGCCATCGGCCCCTGCATGTTGCCGGTGGACCGCGACTTTCGGCCGCTGATGAACGGGGTGCTCTACGGCGTGGACACCCGCGCCGGGGTCGAGATCGCCGAACTGCATGAACGGTTCGGGCAGGACGTGATCGAAGAGCGCTGCGGCAATGCGCTGACCTCGCAGATGGTCGGGCCGAAAATCCTCTGGCTGCGCCGCAGTCACCCCGACCTCTGGGCGCGCACCGCGCATATCGGCACCTCGACTACCTGGCTGACCTACCGGCTGACCGGCGAATGGGTGATCGACCATTACACCGCCTGCAACTGGGCGCCGCTTTATGACATCGACGCACAGGACTGGTGCTTCGACCTGGGCGACATTTGCACCCGCGCGCAACTGCCGCGCCTGCTGTGGTCCACGCAGATCGCCGGTCACGTGACGGATGCCGCCGCGCGCGAGACCGGGCTGGCGCCTGGCACCCCGGTCACCTGCGGCACCGTCGATGCCGCCGCCGAGGCCGTGTCGGTCGGCGTGCGCCATCCGGGCGACATGATGATGATGTACGGCTCGACGCTGTTCGTCATCGAGATCGCCGCAGGGCGCATCCGCGACGGGCGGCTGTGGCAGGCGCCATGGCTGTTTCCGGGCGAACATGCGGTGATGGCCGGGCTGGCGACCTCGGGGACGCTGACGCAATGGTTCCGCGAACTGACCCTGCCGGGTGAGGACCGCGCCACCGCCTTTGCCACGCTGGCCGCCGAGGCCGAGGCGGTGCCTCCCGGCGCGCGCGGCCTGGTCTGCCTGCCGCATTTCTCGGGTGAACGCACGCCGCTGCACGACGACCACGCCAAGGGCGTGTTCTTCGGCCTGACCCTCGGCCACGGCAGACCCGAACTGTTCCGCGCCGCCTGCGAGGGCATCGCCTTCGCCACCCGCCAGTTGGCCGAGACCTATGCCGAGGCCGGTGTGCCGCCCCGGCGGGTGATGGCGGTGGGCGGCGGGGTGCAGAACCGGGCCTGGTCGCAGGCGACCTCGGACATGACCGGGCTGGAGCAGATCGTGCGGCAGACCACGCTCGGGGCCTCGTATGGCGACGCCTTCCTTGCCGCCGTCGCCACCGGCGCGGCGGGGCGCGACGACATCGACGCCTGGAACCCGGCGGCGCGCCGCATCACGCCGCGCGCGGTGCCGGAATATGACCGCCTCTACCCGATCTACCGCGCACTTTACGCGCGCAACCGTGACCTCATGGAGCAACTCTGATGCGTTTTGAACGGATGCGTCCCGGCCAGATTCGTGCCGCCGTGGCGGCGGGCACGCCCTTCGTGCTGCCCATCGGCGTGCAGGAATACCACGGCGAACACCTGCCGGTCGGCATGGACCTGCTGGCGGTGACCGAGGCCGTCGCCCGGCTGGGGGACGCGGTGGTGGTGCTGCCGCCCTTCGCCTTCGGCGCCGCCAGCCATGCGGTTGCCGGGCCGGAAACCTTCGGCACCTATCATGTCCCGTCCGAGGCGATCCTGCCCTTCGCGCAGGCGATGTTCGCCAGCCTGCTGCGCGCGGGGCTGCGCAACATCCACGGCATCATCCATCACCAGACCGAGAACTTCTGGCAGGGTATGCCGACCGACCTCGCGTTCCGCCTTGCGGCGCGCAATGCGGTGTTCGCGCATCTGGAATCCACGCGCGGCAGCGGCTGGTGGGGGGCGCCCGAAAACGCCGATTACTACGCCGATTTCGCCGGGGGCGAGAATCCGTTCAACTGGATTTCCGTCCACCCGCTGCTGCCGCCCGGCGCCGACTATCCGTTCGACCATGCGGGCAAGGGCGAAACCGGGCTGATGCGGGCGCTGGCGCCCGATACGGTCGACATGGCGGCGCTGGGCGACGATGTGCCCTGGTATGTCGCCGACGCGCACGAGGCCACGCCGGAATCGGGCGAGGCCGGGGTGACGATCATCCTCGCCCATCTGCGCGAGGTGCTGGGGCTGGGGTAGGGCGTCGTCATCGAAGGCATCGTCATTGCGAGGAGGCGCAGCCGACGAAGCAACCCCGATGTCGTGTGCGAGCGGTCGGGGTTGCTTCGGCTGCGCCTCGCAATGACGGGTGTTCCCTGACGGGACTTTCAGGCGGACCTTCCCGCCCCTACTTCACCGCGCCCGCCGCCATGCCCTTGATGATGAAACGCTCCAGCGCGATGCCGATCACGATCAGCGGCAGGATCGCGGCGAAGGACAGCGCTGCCATCGACCACCACTGCACCCCCTGCGAGCCGGTCTGCGAGGCCACCATCACCGGCAATGTGTTGGCATGGGTCGAGGTCAGCAGCGAGGCGAAGAAATATTCGTTCCAGGTCAGCACCAGCGACAGGATGAAGGCCGCGACCATGCCGGGCAGGGCGATGGGCAGGATGATGGTGACGAAGGCGCCCCAGACCGACAGGCCGTCGACCATCGCCGCCTCTTCCAGGTCGGTCGGGATCGAGGCGAACTGGTCGCGCATGATCCAGATGACGATGGGCAGCACCGTCAGCGTGTAAAGCAGGATCAGCCCGATGCGGGTATCCAGCAGCGCGACCTCGCGGTACAGGACCAGGAACGGCAACGCCAGCACCACCGGCGGCAGGATGAGCTGGCTGAGGAAGAAGAACGAGATGTCGGAATTGCGCATGAAGCCGAAGCGGTAGGAAAACCGCGACAGCCCGTAGGCCGCCATCGACCCCAGGATCACCGCCAGCGCCGAGGCCGACAGCGAGATCACCGCCGAATTGGCGAAGCGCTTCAGGAACTCGGCGCGCGGCGTCGACAGCCCGCCGATCGTGTCCGGCGACATGCCCAGCCCGCGCCAGCCCAGCCAGGCGGGCTGATAGTCCACCCATGGCACCAGATGGCCCTGCATCACGTCGGGCGCCGTCTTGAAGCTGGTCGTGACGGTCCAGTAGATCGGGAACAGGCAGACCACCGCCCAGAGGATCAACAGCCCGTAGATCAGCACCCGGCTGGTCCACCAGCGGGCACGGCTGGCGCCGTCCACGGCCGAGTCGTGGAATATCTGCGTGGCGTCGGTCACTTGCGGCTCCGGGTTGCGAAGGGCGTCACGTCTGCGGCCTCGTCCAGCGCTCCGAGACCTTCATCATCACCGTCATGACGATGACGATCAGCACCAGATAGACCATGGCAAGCATGGTGCCGTAACCGACGTTCGAGCGGTCGCGGTATTCGCGGTAGATGAAGGATGTGACCGTATCGGTCGCCCCGCCGGGGCCGCCCGAGGTGACGGTGATGACGATGTCGGCGAGCTTGAGCTTGAAGATCAGCCGGATCAGGATTGCGGTGACCGAGACCGGCAGCATCAGCGGAAAGGTCACTTCCCAGAACCCGCGCCAGCCCGAGGCGCCGTCGACATGCGCGGCCTCCTGCACCTCGCGCGGGATCGCCTGCAACCCGGCAAGCAGCATGATCATCATGAAGGGAATGTAGGTCCAGGCGTCCATCATCATGATCATCAGCCGCGCGATCACCGGATCGGTGAAGAACGCCGGGCTGGGAAAGCCCAGGTCGCGGATCAGGCGGCCGATGGGGCCGAAGCGCGGCTCGAGGATCGACTTGCCGACCATCCAGCTTACCGCCACCGGCGACAGCATCAGCGGCATGAGAAAGGCCACGCGAAAGAACTTGCGCGCCCGGATATTTGCGGCCAGCAGCAGCGCAAGACCGAAGGCCACCGCATATTCGACGACGATGGCCAGCGAATAGCGCACCATGTTGCCCAGCGCGTTCCAGTAGAACGGATCGTTCCACATCTTCACCAGATTCGCGGTGCCGTTGAAGCGCCGCCCGTCCGGCGAGGCGAGGTTCCAGTCCGAGAAGGCGATCACCAGCCCGAACAGCAGCGGAAACAGCGTCAGCGAGGCGACGAACAGCACGGCGGGCAGCACGAACAGCCGCCGCTTGCCCATCTCGCCGCGAATGATGACCTGCCCGGCCAGAAATGCCGCGACCCAGACGCAATAGGCATAAAGCGCCGGTCGCCAGTTGGTGAAGCCGATGTCGATGCGCCCGCTGATCTGGAGAAGCTGGAGCAGCACGACCACGGCGACCAGCGCCGCCGCGCCCCAGACGAGAATGCGCCCGACCATGCGCCGCTGCGGTGAGATCACGTCGCTGGTGATGACGTGCAGGAGATCGCCTTCGGTGCTCATGGTTCCCATGCTAACTGCATTTGCCGGGTGCAAGGAAGTGGGCACCGCAGGGTTGCGTCCGATTTTCGTGCGGCCCTGCGGTGCGCCACGACAGGGGCGCCCGGATGATCCGGGCGCCCCATGGCCATTGTGGTCTCAAAGGCCGAGCGAGGCCTTGTAGAGCGCGATCTGGCTTTCGCGGCCGATCTGGTCGGTGATTTCCTCCCAGGCGGCAGCGATGGCGTCCGCCGTCTCCTGCGCCGAGGCGTATTGCCCGGCGACGCCCTTGGCCATCTCGTCCTCGAAGATCGAGAAATACTGGAAGATACCGGGGATGCGCGGCTCGACGGCGGCGTTGGGGTGGTTGTAGCTGTCGAGGTTCGAGCCGAGGTAGTCCGCGATATAGTCGCGGTCATAGCCCGCCGCCGCCCATTCGTCGTAGTCGAACTGCGAGTTGCGGTAGGGCTGGAACCCGGACGGATAGGCCGACATCCACAGGGCAAGGTCCTTGCCGCCCAGATGCGCGGCAGCCGACCAGGCGGCCTTGCGCTTCTTCTCGTCGCCCGAGACCCGGCTGGTGACGTAGATGCCCCAGCCCAGATAGGCCATGTAGGGCGCCTCGTTCTTGCCGCCCTCGGGTTCGACCCATTCGGCCTTGGTCCAGTCGTACAGCTTCGTCGCGCCGGGGTTGATGCCGAAGCCGGTGACATCGCCCACCACCGAGGTATCCGAGGTGCGCGCCATCGCGCCCACGTCGCCCCACCACATCAGCGCGCCGCCGGTCCCGGCAAGGAATTGCGCGAAGGCGGTCGAGTTGGCGTCGGCATTGATCTGGTCGGGCGGATAGGCGTCGGCCTTGATCAGGTTGAACACGTCGTCGATCGCCTGCACCCAGGCGGGGTTGTTCACCATCGGCTTCATCGTGTCCGGCTCGAACAGCCAGGCGGCGTTGCCCGGAACCTTGGCATAGGGCGCCACGCGGTCGGCAAGGAAGTAGAAGCCGAAGCCGCCCCACTGATACTTCAGCGGATCGAGGAAGCCGTAGGCGGGCAGGCCGGTCAGCGGGTCGGTCTGGCCCTTCATCTTCACGGTCCAGTCGTCCATCGCCTCGTAGGTGTCGGGCACTTCGGAATAGCCCGTCGCCGCCGAGATGGTCGGGTCGGTGAAATAGTCCTTGCGATAGGACAGGGTATGGCAGTCGCCGTCGATGCTGACCCGGTAGGTCTTGCCGTCCCAGGTGCCGACCGGCGGCTTGAGATAGCCCACGAGGTCGTCGAGATCGAGAATCTCGGCCACCCAGTCGGGCATCTCGTCCAGCAGGCCGCGCCCGGCGGTGTCGCCCTCGAAGGGCGCGCCCATTTCCAGCATGTCGAAATCGACGGTGCCGGTGGCGATCGACTGTTGCAGCCGGGCGTTGAAGTCGGCCTGCGCAAGGTCGATCCAGTTGATCTTGGCGCCGGTATATTCCTCCCAGGGTGCCAGGAAGCCGCGGAACAGGAAGTTGTGCAGGTTCTGGTTGTTCAGCCCCATGAAGGACAGCTCGACCCCGGCGAATTCGCCTTCCTCGACGGTGGCCTTCGTGCTGCCGAGGGTCAGTTCGCCGACCTTGCGCCAGTCGGCGTCGGTCGGGCTGCCCATGCCCACGCCGGGGATTTGCAGGATCTGCGCCCGCAGCGCGGCCTCGTCCGCATCCTGTGCCGCCGCCGCGCCGGGCAGTCCGCCCATCGCCGCGACCCCGCCCGCCGCCGCCGCCGATTGCAGCAGCCGCCGCCGGGTCAGCCCGGCCCGGACGATGGCGTTGTAATGTTCGACCTTCATCTTGTTCCTCCCGCATGATGCGCAACCGACCACACCGGCCTGCCCGCGCTGCCGGGCGGGAAGAGGCCGGAGTCAGCTTCGACGCAATCCCGGCCGACTGCCGGTTGCGCGCAGCTTCATCACTCGCCGGGCGCGAGTCAAGCGCTGGCATGTCAGCACAATCGGTAGACAGGTCTGGGAGGCTGGGCTAGGAAATCGCACATCGGGGAGCGAGGGTTCGATGGCGGAAGTGAAGATCACGGGGCTGCGCAAGTCCTATGGGACGGTCGAAGTCCTGCATGGAATCGACATCGACATTGCCGACGGCCAGTTCGTCGTTCTCGTCGGACCATCGGGCTGCGGCAAGTCCACGCTGCTGCGCATGATCGCGGGACTCGAGGGGATCACCGCCGGGGACATCGCCATCGGCGAGCGGGTGGTGAACAACCTGCCGCCCAGCCAGCGCGACATCGCCATGGTGTTCCAGAACTACGCGCTTTATCCGCACAAGACCGTGGCCGCGAACATGGGGTTCGCGCTGAAGATGGCCCGCATGGCCCGGCCCGAGATCGAGGCGCGGGTGAAGCGGGCGGCCGAAATCCTCGGGCTGACCCCCTATCTGGCCCGCTACCCGCGTGAACTGTCCGGCGGCCAGCGCCAGCGCGTCGCCATGGGCCGCGCCATCGTCCGCGACCCGCAGGTGTTCCTGTTCGACGAACCCCTGTCGAACCTCGACGCCAAGCTGCGGGTGCAGATGCGCACCGAAATCCGCGAATTGCACCAGCGGCTGAAGGTCACGACGGTCTATGTCACCCACGACCAGATCGAGGCGATGACCATGGCCGACCGCATCGTGGTCATGGATGCGGGCCATATCGCGCAGGTCGGCGCCCCGCTGGAACTTTACGACCGTCCGGCCAACGTGTTCGTCGCGGGCTTCATCGGCAGCCCGGCGATGAACCTGGTCGAGGGCGTGGTCGAGGGCGATGCCGTGGTCGCGGGCGGGTTGCGCCTGCCCCTGGGCGGGGCCGTAGCCGAAAACGGGCGCCGCGTGGTCTGGGGCGTGCGCCCCGAACATCTGACCCTGTCCGACACCGGCATTGCGGCCCGCATCACCGTGGTCGAACCCACCGGCTCGGAAATCCACGTCAACGCGCGCGCGGACGAGCAGGCGCTGGTCGCCATCTTCCGCGACCGCCGCGATTTCGCGCCGGGGCAGGAGGTGGTGCTGGCGCCGCTGCCGGGCCTCGTGCATCTGTTCGACGCCGCCACCGGCGCGCGCATCTGAATCTTCCGGGGAGGGAACCATGCTGAAGGGAATCGACAGCCGCCTCAATGCCGAGGTGCTCTATGTGCTGGCGGCGATGGGTCACGGCGATACGCTGGTGATCGCGGACACCAATTTCCCCTCGGATTCGGTCGCCCGCGCCACCGTGCACGGTGACCTGCTGCGCATCGGCAACGTTACCGCCGCGCAGGCGGTCGAGGCGGTGCTTTCGGTGATGCCGCTCGACACCTTCGTCGACGATTTCGCCGCGCGCATGGAGATCGTGGACGAACCCGACACCATCCCGGCGGTGCAGAAAGAGGTCCAGAAGGCCATCGACGCCGCAGAGGGCCGCCCCCGGCCGATGGTCTCGATCGAGCGCTTCGATTTCTACGACCGCGCCCGCGACGCCTATGCGGTGATCCAGACCGGCGAGCGGCGCTTCTACGGCTGCTTCATCCTGCGCAAGGGCGTCATCGGGCCCGAGGCGTGACCATGGCGCGCCCGGTCGTCATTCTTGGCGTCTTCGTCGCCGACACCGCCTATCGCGCCGGACGGATGCCGCGTCTGGGTGAAACCGTGCTGGGCGAAAGCTTCGTGCTCGGCCCCGGCGGCAAGGGGTCCAATCAGGCGGTGGCGGCGGCGCGCGCCGGGGCGGACGTGCATTTCCTCTCGCGGCTGGGCGTGGACGATTTCGCCGCGCTGGCCCGCGCCACCTGGGCGGGGGCGGGGGTCACGCCGGTCATCACCGACGACCCCGACAGCTACACCGGCGCGGCCTTCATCTTCATCGAGGCGGCATCGGGCAACAACGCCATCATCATCTCGCCCGGTGCGGCGGCGCGCATATCTGCCGCTGACATGGACGCGAATGCGGCGCTGATCCGCAGCGCGGGGGTGTTCGTCACCCAGCTCGAACAGCCCTTGCCCGCCGCGATGCGCGCGTTGCAGATCGCGCGCGAGGCGGGCGTGACGACGATCCTCAACCCGGCCCCGGCGGCGGAGCTGCCCGAGGGGATGCTGGCGCTGTGCGACATCGTCACCCCCAACGAAAGCGAGGCCGAATCGTTGACCGGCCTGCCGGTGGGCGGTGTGGCGCAGGCCGAGGCCGCCGCCCGCGCGCTGATCGCGCAGGGGGCGCGTTCGGCGATCATCACCCTGGGCGAGAACGGCGCGCTGTGGTGCGACGGCGGCGCGGCGGTGCATGTGCCTGCCTTCCGGGCCGGGCCGGTGGTTGAGACGACCGGCGCGGGCGATGCCTTCAACGGTGCGCTGGCCACCGCGCTGGCCGAGGGGATGGACCCGGTCGCCGCGACCCGCTTCGGCGCCGCCTGCGCCGCGATTTCGGTGACACGGCCCGGCACCGCGCCCTCGATGCCCGCGCGCGCCGAAATCGACGCGCTGCTGGCCGGGGGCTGAGGGGGCCCCGCCCGGTGGCATGGATTGCCGCGTCGGCTGCGCCGCCTCGCGGGTGACGGCATCCTTTTTCGTCATTGCGAGGCGGCGCAGCCGACGAAGCAACCCCGACGACGTTGAGTGAGCGGTCGGGGTTGCTTCGGCTTCGCCTCGCAATGACGAAAACATGCCATGCGCCCGGTCGCCTTGGGCATCACCCCCGCCCGTTCTCCGTGCCGGTGCCGCAGGTCAGCCCGCGCGGCGTTCCGGGTTGAAGCGGCTGTCCTCGGCCAACTGGAAGCGGCCGACGCCCGCGCGCAGGATGCGCCCGTCGCGCAGCAGCGTGCCGAAGCCGCGCAGGCTGTCCTCGCGGGTCGTGCCGGGGGCGATCTGGTTTACCCGCTTCATGATCTGCGGCCGCGAGAAATTGCCCGCGCCCTCGACATAGGCGGTATAGGCGGCGGCGGCCTCGAGAAGGTCATGCAGGCCGTGGGCGCCCATCCGGTCGGCGAATTCCTCGAAGCTGGTGGCGTCACCGGCGGCGGGTCGCGCCGGGGCGGCACTGTCGAGCGTCACGCGGCGCGGCAGGACCGGCTGGGCTGCCGCAGCCGGTTCCGCCTCGGCCAGATCGACGCGCTGGGCGGCGACAAGGCGCAGCGGCGCGACGGCGGGGCGCGCGGTCGTCCCTTCGGCAGGCACCGGGCGGCGCGGGCGGATCACCTGGCCCAGATCGTCGCGGAAGGCGGCCTCGGCCTGCTCCGCCGGGGGCTGGTCGCCGCCAAGCTGGCGCTCGGCCTCGGTGGCGGCGACGGCGGCGCGCAGGCTGGTGCGCGCCTCGCGCCGGTCACGCGCCGCCGGGTCGGCAAGATTTTCCTCGGCGCGTTGCAGCAGGCGCGAGATCGCATCGTCGTCCGGCGCATCGAAGCGCGATTCGGGCCGGTCCTGCGGGGCGTCGTCGGGCGTGTATTCGGCGGCTGCGGGTTCGGGTTCCGGTTCTGCTTCGACTTCGGCTTCCACGGCAGGCGGCTCCATCGCGGCCTCGGTCTCGGCGCCAAGCTGCGCGTAGAGATCGGCGAGGAATGTCTCGTCGTCCCCGGACGCATCCTCGGGCATGTCCTCGGGCACATCACCGGCCTGGGCGGTGTGCTCCGTGGCGTGGTCCTCGGCCCCGGTGTCGTCAAAGCCGGCAAGGAAGCTGTCGATGTCGAAATCGTCCACCGCTTCTGCGGTAGTGGCGCTGACCTCGACCTCAAGCGGTGCGGCTTCGGCGTCGTCGTCGATTTCGAGCGCCGCGAGTTCGGCCATCAGATCGGCCTCGTCCTCGGGCGAGAGACCAGCCTCGGGCGCCTCGGGTTCGGCCTCGGCCATCGCCATCGTGCCGACGGCGGCGGCGGGAACGATCCCGGCGGCGACGGCGCGTTGCAGTTCGACCCGCCGGACGCGGATGACGCGCGGGCGGATGTCCGGCGCGACGGTCGCGGCCGCATCGTCGTCGGTCTCGTCGAAATCGTCGGCGGTGTCGTCGGCAGGTTCGTCGGCCTCCATCGCCGGGGCAAGATCCGCCGCGTCCGCTTCGGCAACGGCGTCGTCGGCTTCGGCAACGGCCTCGTCCGCGTCATCCGCGACGATTTCCGGCGCCTCGAACGTCTCCATCTCCTCGACGGGTTCGGCATCCGCCATCGCATCGGGCGCGTCCTCGTCCATGGCGGGCGCTGCCAGCTCGGACGCCTCGTCCTCGTCCGTCGCCGCCATCATCGCCGCCGGTTCAAGCGGGATCGGCGCGGCGTCGTCCTCGGCGTCACCGGCGTCGAGGGCGGCGGGCTGGCGGCCCACCACGGCGCGGATGCGTTCCAGCCGCGCGGCGATCGTGTCCGAGGCGGGCGGATGCGCGGGCGGCTCGGGCATCCGGGCCGCGACCTCGGCGGGTTCCGCCACCTCTGCCACGTCTGCCGCAGAAATCGCGGCAAAGCCTGCGTCCGGCATCGCCTCGGCGACCGCCGGTTCGGCCCCGGCGGGCGGTTCCAGCGCCTGCCCGGCGCGCAGCACGATGCCGCCGCCTTCGCGGCGGGCCTCGACCCGACGGGCGATCTCGCGTTCGGCGATCCGGGCCAGCATCTCGGCATCGGGGACCGGCGGTTCGGCGCCGAAATAGCGATCCTCGGCGGCAAGGTCGCGGAAATAGTCCGCGATCTTCGTCATGGTCTGGAAGGCGTCGTCAAACCCCTCGAGCGTGCAGGAGAACGTGCCGTATGAGACCGTCAGCACCTTGCGTGACATCGCGGCGTCGCGGGCCATGTCTTTCATCGTGTTGCGCACAGTTCACCTCGTGCCTGCTGCGGACCATGTCTGGACCATTCCGGCCGGAGTCCGTCCTCTCCCGGCTCTGGCCTTCAGTTCTGGTTCCGGAACTGGAACAAAAGAACGAAGATCACGGTATTATTTCGGGGCGGTTTCGGGGCACTCTGTCCATATTGCCACCGATTCGTGCCACATTCCATGATTGTTGACGAAACACGCCCGATAACCCTGGTCGGCGGCGGGCCGCTGGGGGCAGGCGACATCGCCGACGCGCTTGCGGTCGCGCCCGTCGCGGTCGCGCTCGATTCGGGGGCGGATGCCTGCCTCGCTGCCGGGATCACCCCGGTCGCGGTGATCGGCGATCTCGATTCGCTGTCATCCGCCGCGCGAAGGGCGTTCTCGGGGCGCCTGCACCGGATCGAGGAACAGGTCACCAGCGACTTCGACAAGGGCCTGCGCCATGTCGCGGCGCCGCTGATCGTGGGGGTCGGGCTGTCGGACGGGCGGCTCGATCATGCGCTGGCGGGATTGTCGACGCTGCTGGCGCATCCCTGGCAGCGCTGCCTGCTGGCGGGCCGCGAGACGCTGGCTTTCCTGTGCCCGCCCGCCATCACCCTGCACCTGCCCGAGGGGACGCCCTTCTCGCTGTTCCCGCTGCGACCTGGACGGGTGGGATCACGCGGCCTGCGCTGGCCGACCGACGGGCTGGATTTCGCCCCCGGCGGGCGCATCGGCACCTCGAACGCGGTCACCGCGCCCGAAGTGCTGCTGCGCACGGATGCGCCCGGCGCCCTTGTCATCCTGCCGCGCGCAGCGCTGCCCGAGGCGGCGCGATCCCTCAGCGCGGCGCGGCCCTGGCCGCAACCGCCTCGCGGTGGATGATGTAGAGGCCCGA
Organism: Rubellimicrobium sp.; assembly: GCA_019454835.1. Taxonomy (GTDB): domain Bacteria; phylum Pseudomonadota; class Alphaproteobacteria; order Rhodobacterales; family Rhodobacteraceae; genus JADYZU01. The sequence goes on along the minus strand of JACFNP010000034.1, from coordinate 2,575 downwards.
CCCGATCACCACCGCCGTGCCCGCCCAGGCCAGCGCGTTGGGGAAATCGCCCCAGACCAGCCAGCCGTAAAGGACCGCGCTTATCAGCTCGAAATAATGCAGCGGCGCCAGCAGCGTCGTGGGCGCCATGCCGAAGGCCAGCGTCATCAGCATGTGACTGACCGCCGCCGCCACGCCCACGCCGACAAGCCACAGCCATTCGACGCCGCCGGGCATCGACGGCGCAAAGGCGCCCTGACCATATAGCGCCAGCGGCACGACGGCGATGAGCGCGGCGATCCACGAGGTGTGAAACTGCACCGCCACCGGATGCAGCCGTCCGGCCATCTGCCGGGTCACCAGCATGTAGGCCGCAAATGCGGTCGCCGTGCCCAGCGGCCACAGCGCGACGGCGCCAAAGCGCTGGAATGACGGCTGGATCACCAGCAGCACCCCGGCAAAGCCCACGACCGAGGCGATCAGGCGGCGCGGGCCGACGGGTTCGTGCATGACGAACCGGCCCCAGAGCAGGACGATGAAGGGTTCGACGAAGGCGATGGCCAGCGCGTCGGCGATCGGCATGACCTGCACCGCCGAGACGAAGCAGAAGGTCGAGACCACGACGCAGGCGGCGCGGAACGCCATCAGCGGCAGGATGGAGCGCGGCAGGCGCAGGCCCAGCCCCATGATCGCCAGCACCGGCACCATGACCAGCGTCTGCACGATGAAGCGGGCCACCGTCACCTCGCCGACCGAAATGGTCGCCACGGCGAGTTTCGAGAACACGTCCAGCAGCGGCGCCGTCGCGCAGAAGCCCAGCATGAGCACGATGCCCCGGCCCGTGCGGTCACCCGGTCTTGGTGGCGGCGGCAGGACGGGATCGACGGGAATGCTCATGGCGGCGGTCCGGGCAGGGCCGCCATCGGGGCGGGGTTGCAGGCGTGTGGCCCGGTTTCAGCAGACCGGGACGTTCACCGCAAGCCCGCCGAGCGAGGTTTCCTTGTATTTGTGGCTCATGTCCTCGCCGACCTGCCGCATCGTCTCGATGCAGGCGTCCAGCGGCACGAGATGGGTGCCGTCGCCGCGCAGCGCCAGCGAGGCGGCCGAGACCGCCTTGATCGCGCCCAGCCCGTTTCTTTCGATGCAGGGCACCTGCACGAGGCCCTTGATCGGGTCGCAGGTCATGCCGAGGTGATGTTCCAGCGCGATCTCGGCGGCATTCTCGATCTGCTCGGGCGTGCCGCCCAGCACCGCCGCCAGCCCCGCCGCCGCCATGGCCGAGGCCGAGCCGACTTCGGCCTGGCACCCGGCCTCGGCACCCGAGATCGAGGCGTTGTACTTGATGAGGCCGCCGATGGCGGCGGCGGTCAGCAGGAACTCGCCCACCCGCGAGGGCTGTGCCCCCGGCACATGGTCCAGCCAGTAGCGGATCGTCGCCGGGATCACCCCCGCCGCGCCGTTCGTCGGGGCGGTGACGACCTGGCCGCCGTTGGCGTTCTCTTCGTTCACGGCCATGGCGTAGGTGATCATCCAGTCGTTCACCGTATGCGGCGGGGTGATGTTCAGCCCGCGTTCGGCCAGCAGGCGTTCGTGGATGCCATGCGCGCGGCGGCGCACGTTCAGGCCGCCGGGCAGGATGCCGTCATTGGCAAGGCCACGGTCGATGCAGTCGTTCATCACGCCCCAGACGCGCGCCATGCCGGATTCCAGCTTGGCGGGCGTCGTGCGGGTCAGTTCGTTGGCGCGCTTCATCCCCGCGATGGAAAGGCCGCTGTCCTTCGCCATCCGCAGCATCTCGGCGGCGGACTTGAACGGATAGGGGACCGGGTCGCCGTCTTCCCTGTCGGCACCGCGCGCCAGTTCGTCGGCGGTCAGCACGAAGCCGCCGCCGATGGAATAATAGGTCACCTCGGTGATGATGTCGCCCTGGCTGTCGAGGCCGTAAAGGATCATGCCGTTCGCATGGCCGGGCAGGGCGGGGCCACGGTCGAAGATCAGGTCGCGGTCGGGGTCGAAGGTCATTTCGGGCAGGTCGGGCGGCGTGATGCGGTGCGTGTCGCGGATCTGCGCCAGCACGACCTCGGCGCGGGCGGCGTCGTAGTCATGGGCGACGAACCCGGCGAGACCCAGGATCACCGCGCGGTCGGTGGCGTGCCCGATCCCGGTATAGGCGAGCGAGCCGTGCAGGCTGGCACGCAGCCCCGAGACGGCAAAGGGCTGGGCGCGCAGATGGTCGAGAAACCGCCCCGCCGCCACCATCGGCCCGATGGTATGCGACGATGACGGGCCGATTCCCACCTTGAACATGTCGAAGACGGACAGAAACATCGCACCCTCCCGCAGCCGCATCCGTCTCGGCTATGCGACGGCGGGCGTCAACCTGACACCGCAAATACGACATCGCCGGTCCAAAGCCGCCGCCCGTGTGTGCCGTCATTGCGAGGAGGCGCAGCCGAAGCAACCCCGCCGTTGTGTGCGAGCGGTCGGGGTTGCTTCGGCTGCGCCTCGCAATGACGACCATCACCCGTCATTGCGAGGAGCCGCAGGCGACGCGGCAACCCCGATGTCATACCCGCGCGGTCGGGGTTGCTTCGGC
>JACFNP010000033.1 GCA_019454835.1 Rubellimicrobium sp. | reverse complement strand
GCGGGCCGCAGTGCGGCCCGACCCGGCCCTTCGCCCGGAGCGCAAGCGAAGGGCGCGGGGGGTTCAACCGTCCCGGACATCTCCGCACGGGCGGCGCCTGCCCCGGTGGGCGCGAAGCGCCCGCCAGGGGAGGGGCGGGCGCTGCCCGTGCTCCGGGAGCACGGGCGGTTCTTGCTGATGCGGAGCGCCGTGGCGCGGGTCACTCGCCCCGCGCCAGTTCGGGCCATCGTCATTGCGAACGCACTGGAGCACACCCCTGCCGCGAGGCTCTGCCCGTGGATCGCTTCGCGGGCTGCGTCCCATCGAAATGGCCATGCCGCCCCCCGCTTCCGGCCTTAATCCCGCCGCGTGGCGGTGCTAGGGTCGCGGCAACGGGCAGGGTGAACGCGGGTCATGCGGCGCTTTCTCTTTCTTCAGGGGCCACACGGGCCGTTCTTCCGGCAACTGGGCCGGATGCTGCGTGCGGCCGGTGCGCAGGTCTGGCGCGCGGGCTTCAACGCGGGCGACCGGGCGTTCTGGTTCGGGGGCGACGGCTATATCGCCTGCGACGGCCCGCCGGACGACTGGCCCGCGACATTCACCGACATCGTCACCCGGCACAGGATCACCGATATCGTGCTCTACGGCGACACCCGGCCCGTCCATGCCCAGGCCATCGAGATCGCCCGCGCGCGCGGCCTTTGCGTGCATGTCTTCGAGGAAGGCTATCTACGCCCCTTCTGGGTCACCTATGAACGCGGCGGCTCGAACGGCCATTCGCGGCTGATGGAGATGAGCATTGCGGAAATGCGCGCCGCGCTGGCGCGCACCGGCTTCGACATCCCGCGCCCGCCCGCGCGCTGGGGCGACATGCGCGAGCATGTGTTCTACGGCGCGCTCTATCACTGGTTCGTGCTGTTCCGGAACCGCGGCTATCCGCATTTCCGCACCCACCGCGAACTGTCGGTGGCGCGCGAGACCCGGCTCTATACCCGCCGCCTGATGCTGATGCCGCTGCTGGCCGCCGAACGGATCGTCGCCACGCAACGCATCCGGGCCTCGGGGCGGCCCTATCATCTGGTCCTGCTGCAGCTTGAACATGACGCGAGCTTCCGCGCCCATTCGCCCTTTGCCTGCATGGAGGATTTCATCCGCCCGGTGATCCGCGGCTTTGCCGCGGGCGCGCCGCCGCATCATCTGCTGGTCTTCAAGGCGCATCCGCTGGAAAACGGCCGCGCGCCGCTGAAGGCGCTGGTGCGCAGGATCGCCGCCGAACACGGGGTTGCGGCGCGGGTGCATTACGTCGGCGGCGGCAAACTCGCACGACTGCTGGACCTTGCCCGCAGCGCGGTGACCGTGAACTCGACCGCAGGCCAGCAGGTGCTGTGGCGCGGCATCCCGCTGCGCGTCATGGGCCGGGCGATCTATGCCAAGCCCGAACTGGTGTCGGACGCCGCGCTCGCCGCGTTCTTCGCCGAGCCGGGCCGCCCCGATACCGCCGCCTACCGCGACTTTCGCCGCTACCTGCTGGAAACCAGCCAGGTCCCCGGCGGCTTCTATTCGGCACGCGGCAGGCGGCAGTTGCTGCGGCAGGTGGTCGACATGATGCTGGCCGCCGAAGACCCCTACGACGCCCTGCGCCTCGGCCACGCCGCCCCCAGACAGGCGCTGCGGGTGGTGGGGTGAGGGGGGGGAGTGATGGTAACAGGATCTTAACCCGTCGATGACACGAGTCACACCGAATGTTTCCTCTTTTGTTCTTGCGGTAACGTGTCGATTGCTACAAGAATGACAGAAATTGCCCCAGAGGTGCGCCGTGCTTGACGAAACCCGTTCCGATTTCTCCCGCCTCCGCGAACGGGCAGGCATTTCGGTCGAAGCCCTCGCACCCCTGGCGGGTTACTCCCTTGCGACGATCTACCGCTGGGAGCGTGGCGAGGCCATGCCCCGGCAGGCGGTGCTCAAGGTTCTGGAAGACCTCGTGCGAGGCCGGGGCGCGATGCCGCCGAAGGAGTCCGGTTTCCGCTTTATCGACCTGTTCGCGGGGATCGGGGGGATTCGCGGGGGTTTTGAACCGCTCGGCGGCAAATGTGTCTTCACTTCGGAATGGGACCGGTTTGCCAGGACCACTTACAGCGCCAACTTTCCGCATGACGATCACGAGATTGCGGGCGACATCACCAAGATCGAGGCGAGGGACATCCCTGAACATGATCTGCTTCTTGCCGGTTTCCCCTGCCAGCCATTCAGCATCGCGGGCGTGTCGAAGAAGAATGCACTCGGCCGGGCGCATGGCTTCGCGGACGAGACACGCCAGCTAGTTTATAATTGATAGCCATGATACAAGCAACTGAGATTCAATACTTATACCGAGACGCCTCTAACTATAAATACAGGGGCCACTTCATACTCTCAGGCAAGGTTAGCATCAAGACGATACGCCGATATCTGCTTGATGGCGAGTATTTCGTTCCTAGTGTGGTTGGCATCCCTGATTTGATACCGACCCACAGTAACTCAGACGACCACCAGCTACATGAGATTGAGGATGTTATCGACTGCAAAATGCCAGAACCGACCATGACTGTAGGCGCTTTTGTTGCGCGACTTAAGAGAGCTAGCTCGGCAGGGTGGCTTCATGGAGCGTAAGCGATGGACTGAAACTGAGCTCATAAGAGTCCTTCTTCTGTATTGCTAATTACCCTTCGGGCAACTTCATTCTCGAAATCAGAAAATAATCAAGATTGCGGAAGAACTCGGTCGGACTCCTGGAGCCATTGCACTGAAATTGGTTAATTTCGCATCCCTCGATCCCACTATTGATCAGAAGGGCATGTCTAACGTCTCCGCGTTAGATCGAGAAACATGGAATAAGTTCTTCAATCGGATCGACTACTACCTTTCAGCGCCGAGTGATCCCAACGACCAATGCAATGGGTTTGAAGAAAGCGCACCGTGCTACTCTGCGGCAGCATCGTCAACAGATGACACAGAGAGACTCACTGAAGTCAAAGCGCGGCGCGGGCAGGATCGATTCCGGAGCGCAGTTCTTGCGTCTTACAACTATAGCTGCGCAATAACCGGAATCTCCGACACTCGCCTACTCGTGGCAAGCCACATAGCACCTTGGGCAACAAACGTCGGTCGCAGACTGGACCCTCGAAACGGTATCTGCTTGAGCGCACTTCTCGACAAAGCATTCGATACAGGTGTCATTTCATTCTCAAATGACTTTAATATTCTATTCTCTCCCACCGCAACCAACGACACCATCAGTATTTTGTCGAAGACCGGCCTTACATTCAGCAAACCAACCCGATTCCTTCCCGATCAACGGCTCCTTGAGGAACATCGCTATCGCTTTGGATTCTCCGAAATTGGCAAATAACAATACTTCTTTAGTGCTGATGAAACCCGGCTGACCAATTTCAGCGGCGCATCGGCGCTTCTCGACCCGGAGAGCACTGGCGCACTGACGATCTTTGCCTTTCCGCTGGACGAGAACGGCGCGGCAACCCGCTGCCATGTCTGGGTGTGCCGTCATGCGACAGAGGAAGACATTGCCGAGGAGCGGTTCGGGCCGGTGGAACCGGGGCGTTTCTTCATCTGGACGCCCGATCAGCCAGGGCTGTTCCCGCCCCACAGCGCCGGGCCGGTGCGGTGCTGGCTGGAACCCGCCCGAATTCCACCCGCATGGCTGGCACAGTTTCCGACCGGCGCGGACATCGTGCGCAAGACGGTGGAGCTTCGGCCCGAGCATGGCACACCGCCCGACAGACGGCTTCTGCGGCGGCGCGATTGCGAGTTTGAAATCTTCCGAAGCGTGGAAGAGGCGATAGAGCTTCCCGCGATCACGGCGGGCTTCACGACGCTGGACGATTTCATCGCCCGCGCGCAGACGATCCTGCAACGGCGCAAGGCGCGCTCGGGCCGCTCGCTGGAACTGCACACAAGGGAAATCCTGATCGAGGAGCGATTCCGGGAAGGCGTGGATTTCCAGCACGGTGCGCAATCGGATCCCGACAAGCGCCCGGATTTCCTGTTCCCCTCGCAGACTGCCTATCGTGACCCGGGCTTTCCAGAGGCCCGGCTTCGGATGCTCGCCACCAAGACCACATGCCGCGACCGCTGGCGGCAGGTCATCAACGAGGCAGACCGGATTCCGGTGAAGCACCTGCTGACCTTGCAGGAGGGCGTGTCCGAGGCACAGTTTCGCGAGATGATGCAGGCCAATGTGCAGCTTGTGGTGCCGGAGCCGCTGATTGCGAAGTTCCCTGCCAGCATCCGGACGGACATCGTGACGCTTGAAAGCTTTCTCGGCGATCTGCGACTGTCGGGAACACAGGCTCCCTGACCCCGTCCCCCCCGCGCAACACCCCGGCGCTGCGTTGCACGGCGGGGCTAGGCACAACCGGGTCTTTCCGCTAGGCTTTCCGGCAAAACGACAAGAACCAGGGTCGAGGAGACCGGGCAGTGACTTCCAGAGGCTTCCGCAGGCCGCGTGCGGTGGCGTTGCTTGCAGTGGTGGCGCTTGTCGCTTCCTGCGGGCTGCCGCGCAGCGGGCCGACACAGAACGAAATCTTCGCAGGCTCGGTCCTGCGCGATGGCGACGCCTTCATCCTGACCGTCGATGACCGGGTGAACGCCATTGCGGGCGTCTCGCCCGCGCTTGCCTTTGCGCAATCCGTCGCCTCGGCGGGGGTAGTCGGGTCGGACACGCTCCAGCCGGGCGACACGCTGACCATCACCGTCTGGGAGAATGTCGACGACGGGCTGCTGGCCCGGACCGGCACGCCCTCCAGCGCGACGGCGCTGAACGAGGTGCAGGTCGACGGCCAGGGCTTCATCTTCGTGCCCTACGCGGGCCGCATCCGCGTCGCGGGCCAGTCGCCCGAGGCGGTCCGCGCGCTCATCGCCGAAAAGCTGGCCGAACAGACCCCCGACCCGCAGGTCCAGATCGCCCGCGAGGCCGGTGACGGACAGACCGTGTCGGTCGTCGGCGCGGTGGGCGCGCAGGGCGTCTATCCGATCGAACGCTCGACCCGGACGCTGTCGGCGATGCTCGCCCGCGCGGGCGGCGTGGCCGTCAATCCCGACATCGCGCAGGTCACGCTGACGCGCGGCAACCAGAGCAACCACGTCTGGTTCGAGGACCTGTTCGAGGGACCGGGCCGCGACGTGGCGCTGCGCGGCGGCGACCGCATCATGGTCCAGCGCGACACCCGCAGCTTCACCGCGCTGGGCGCCACCGGCACCCAGAACCGCGTCGCCTTTGAAAGCCGGACGCTGAGCGCCATCGAGGCCATCGCCAGCGTCGGCGGCCTCTCGCCCGCCGCAGCCGACCCGACCGGGGTTTTCGTCTTCCGCAACGAACCCGAGGCCATCGCGCGCCAGCTCATGGGCAACCCCGCCCTGCAGGGCACCCAGCGCGTCGTCTACGTGCTGGACCTGACGCGACCCAACGGCATGTTCTTCGCGCGCGATTTCAACATCCGCGACGGCGACACCGTCTATGTGACCGAGGCGCCGTTCTCGCAATTCTCCAAGATCATCTCGGCCCTGACCGGCACGCTCAGCGCCGTCGATGACACGGTGACGCAGTTCGACAGATGACCGGCGCACCCGCAGGCAATCCTGCGGGGCGCATCCTCGCCTTCAACGGCGGGCTGCTGGTCGACCGGCGCCTGCGGCGGATGCTGGCGGCGGCGGGGATACGGCCCCGGCCCGGCTGGCCCCGTGCCGGAGATGCCGTCGCCGTCTGGGGCCAAAGCCCCTACGCCCGGCGCGGCGAACGGCTGGCCGCGCGCACGGGCGTGCCCCTGTGGCGCATCGAGGACGCCTTCCTGCGCTCGGTCCTGCCGGGGCGCGCGCGCGGTGGCGGCGGGCCTTTGGGGCTGCTGGTCGACCGCGCGGGCGGGGTGCATTTCGACCCGCGCGCGCCCTCCGATCTGGAGACGCTGCTGGCCACGCATCCGCTGGACGACCCGGCGCTGCTGACGCGCGCCCGCGACGGCATCGCCTTTCTGCGCCGCCATCACCTGTCGAAATACTGCGCCTTCGACCCCGCCGCCCCGGCCCCCGCACCGGGCTACGTCCTGGTCGTCGACCAGACGGCGGGCGATGCCTCGGTGACGGCCTCGGGCGCGGGTCCGGCCACCTTCCGCGCCATGCTGGCGGCGGCGCGGGCCGAGCACCCCGGCGCCCGCATCGTCATCCGCCGCCACCCCGAGACCACGCTCGGGCTGCGGGCGGGGCATTTCACCGCCGCCGACCTGGAGGGCGCCGAGGTCAGCGACGGCGCCGTCAGCCCGTGGCATCTGCTGGCGGGCGCGCGGGCGGTCTATGCGGTGTCGTCGCAGCTTGCCTTCGAGGCGATGCTGGCCGGGCATCACCCGGTGCTTTTCGGCCAGCCGTTCTGCGCGGGCTGGGGCCTGAGCGACGACCGCGCGGGTGCGCCTGCGCGGCGCGGGCGATCCTTGACGGTCGCGCAGTTGTTCGCGGGCGCGATGTTGCTGGCGCCGTTGTGGTTCGACCCCTGCCGGGGGCGCGTCTGCAGCTTCGAGGATGCCGCGCGGCAGCTTGGGGCCGAGGCGCGCGCCTGGCGCGACGATCACCGCGGCTGGGTCGCCACCGGGATGCGGCTGTGGAAACGCGCGCCGCTGCAACGCATGTTCGGGCGGCAGCGGCCCGTCGCGTTCGTGGCCGACCCAGACACCGCCATCGCCCGCGCCGCGCGCGAGGGCCGCAGGCTCATGGTCTGGGCGGGGCACGCCACGCAAGCGCTGGATGCGGCGGGGGCGGTGCGCGTCGAGGACGGGCTGCTGCGCTCGCGCGGGCTGGGCGCGGCACTGGTGCCGCCGCTGTCGCTCGTCCTCGATGACCGGGGCATCTACTACGACCCGTCGCGCGAAAGCCGGCTCGAGGCGCTGATCGCCCGCGCCTGCACGCTGGACGACGGGGCGCGCGCGCGGGCCGGGGCGCTGGTCGCCCGCATCCTTGCGGGCGGGGTGACGAAATACAACCAGGGCGGCGCCGGGCTGCCTGACGGCCTGCCTGCGGGCCGGCGCATCCTTGTCCCCGGCCAGGTCGAGGACGATGCCTCGATCCGCCTTGGCGCGGGCGACATCCGCACCAATCGCGCGCTGCTGCTGGCCGCGCGCGCGGTGAATCCGCGCGCGGTGATCCTCTACAAGCCGCACCCGGACACCGAGGCGGGCCTGCGCCCCGGCGCCCTGCCCGATGCGGCGGAACTGGCCGATGCGGTGCTGCCCGGCACCGACCCGGCGCTGCTGCTGGCGGGGGTGGATGCGGTCTGGACCATGACCTCGGGACTGGGGTTCGAGGCGCTGCTGCGCGGCCTGCCGGTCACCTGCACCGGCGCGCCCTTCTATGCAGGCTGGGGGCTGACGCAGGATCGCGGGCCGGTCCCGGCGCGGCGGCAGGCGCGGCCCGATCTGCTGGCGCTGGCCCATGCGGTGCTGGTCGATTACCCGCGCTACACGGACCCGGTCAGCGGCCTGCCCTGCCCGCCCGAGGTGGCGCTGGCGCGGCTGGAATCGGGCGTCCCGCTGCGGCGCGGGGCCGCGAACCGGGCGCTGGCAAAGGCGCAGGGGTGGCTCGCGGGCGTCGCTTGGGTCTGGCGGTAGGGGAAGGGCGGATTTTACGACAACTTGCTGATTTCCAACAAATTTGGCAGAACAAATTTCCAGAAATTTGTTAGGCGCCAAAGGTTAAGATCAGGTTGATTTTTACACCCACGTCGTGGTTTTTCTTTGCCTGAAGCCAAACATGCTCTCTGCACCCCACCCACACAAGAGGCCCAGAAGCCCCCAGAGCAAACACAGTGAACATATCATCATAAAAAAATTGTTGCGCGGCTTGAGGCATGATACCCTCATCACCAAGGGTGCTTTCGGAGCGGGGAGAGAAACATGCGGGTAACAAGCTATGGTCTATTCTGGAGAGCCGATGAGATTGAATGGACACCGGGCCGAGGCGTCAGAAACGAGTTTCGGCTTCTCGGCCGATTTGGGGTGAATCGCCCCAAGCTCCGGGTAGCTGATTTTCGTCAGCAGCAAGGGATATACATTTTATTTAACGAATACGGCCCTGCTTATGTCGGGCTTGCAAGGGGAGACCGGCTTGGTGCACGCCTTCAAGAACATCGGATTGATCATCTCGCAGAAAAGTGGGATCGGTTTTCCTGGTTCGGCTTCAACCCCGTCAACGACCGCCCGGACACTGATGGCGTATTGTCGTTACGCCCACCTGTTGAAGACGTAACGGATAATACGCCGACAACAATCGGCGACCTTGAAGCACTACTAATTTCTGTTATTGGGCCAAGGCTTAATCAACAGAAAATGAATTTTGATGAAGCCAAGGAATGGCATCAGATTGGTTACTGGGAATGGAGAGAGACATACCAACAACGTGTTGCTCCCTGATCCCGACCCGACACTCCTACCCGCCCGACACGCCCGCTTCGGCGAATGTCGCCATGCCCGAATGGCACGCCACCGCGCCCTTCAGCACACCGATTGCCAGCGCCGCGCCGGTGCCCTCGCCCAGCCGCATCCCCAGCGACAGCAGCGGCACCTTGCCCAGCGCCTGCAAGAGCCGCCCGTGCCCGGCCTCGGCGCTCATGTGGCCCGCGACCGCATGATCCAGCGCGCCCGCCTGCGCGCGTTCCAGCACCGCCGCCGCTGACGTGCAGATGAACCCGTCGAGGATCACCGGCACAAGCCGCGCCCGCGCCCCGGCGATGGCGCCTGCCATGGCCGCAATCTCGCGCCCGCCCAGCGCGGCCAGCGCCTGCAACGGATCGTCTGCCGCCGCCGGGTTGGCGCGAAGCCCCGCCTCGACCGCCGCGCGCTTTCTCGCCAGCCCTGCGTCGTCGACCCCCGTGCCGCGCCCGACCCAGTCGCCCGCCTCGCCGCCGAACAGCGCCAGCGCCAGCGCTGCCGCCGAGGTGGTGTTGCCGATCCCCATCTCGCCGGTGACCAGCAGGTCGGCGCCCGCATCCACCGCCTCCCAGCCCCGTGCCAGAGCCGCGACACATTCAGCCTCGCTCATCGCCGGGCCTCGGGTGACGTCCGCCGTGGGCCGGTCCAGTTCCAGCGACTGCACCGAGAGCGTCGCCCCGAACGCCTGCGCCAACTGGTTGATCGCCGCGCCGCCCGCCTCGAAATTGGCCACCATCTGCACGGTGACCTCGGCAGGAAAGGCCGACACGCCCTGTGCCACCACCCCGTGATTGCCCGCAAAGACGATCACCTGCGGATGCGCCAGCGCAGGGCGCGCGTCGCCGCGCCAGCCCGCATACCATTGCGCGAGATCCTCGAGCCGCCCCAGCGCCCCCGGCGGCTTGGTCAGTTGCGCGTTGCGCGCCGCCGCCCCGTCGCGCGCCGCCGTGTCGGGCGCGGGCATCTGCGACAGGGTCGCGCGAAAGTCGTCAAGCGTCGAGAAGGGGGCGGTCATGGCAGGGTCCGTTGCGTTGTCTCGCCCGTCTCTCTAACGCTCGGGGGTGAATTGGAAAGGGTATCCGATGCCGCTGATCGCCGCAGCCGATGTTCCCGCAGCACTTGGCCTGCTCACCCGGCTGCCGGTGCGGGTGGACGTGACGCGCGCCACCGCCCGAGGCGCGGGCGCGGCCTGGGCCTGGCCGTTGGCGGGCGTCGTGGTGGCGGCGCTGGCCGCACTGGCGGCCTGGGGGGCGCTGCGGCTGGGCGTGCCGGTCGCGGCGGCAGCGGCGGTCGTGCTGGCGGTGCAGGTGGCGGTGACCGGCGCCATGCACGAGGACGGGCTGGCCGACAGCCTTGACGGCCTCTGGGGCGGCGCCGACCGCGCGCGGCGGCTGGCGATCATGAAGGACAGCCGCATCGGCAGCTACGGGGTGCTGGTGCTGGTGATCTCGCTGCTGCTGCGTTTCAGCGCCGTCGCCGCGCTGCTTGCCGTGCCGGGCTGGGCGGCGGCGCTGGTGGCGGTGGCGGCGCTCAGCCGCGCGGGGATGGCGGCGCTGGCGGGCGCCCTGCCCTTCGCGCGGCCCGGCGGGCTGTCGGCCAGCGTCGGCCGCCCGCAGAGCGCGACGGTGGCGCTCGGGCTGGCGCTTGCCCTGTTGCTTGCGGGGATTCTGACCGGCGCCGCCGTTCTCGTGCTGGCGCCGGTGATGGCGCTGGCGCTGGCGGGCTGGGGCCTGATCGCGCGGGCGAGGATCGGCGGCCAGACCGGCGACATCCTCGGTGCCGGGCAGCAGGTCACGGAGATCGCGGGCCTGCTGGCGCTGGCCGCGCTGGCCTGACCCGCTCCGGTCGCAGTGTCGCGGGCGCCGGGCAGGTCCGTCCGGCTGGAAACGCTCAGATCTGCTTTTCGGGGATCACCACCCGCAGCCCGTCGAGCGCATCGGACACCTTCAACTGGCAGGTCAGCCGCGAGCGCAGCTCGTCCGGCTCCCAGGCGAAATCGAGCATGTCCTGCTCCATCGGCTGCTTGGGCGGCAGCTTGTCCACCCATTCGGCATCGACATAGACATGGCAGGTCGAACAGGCGCAGGCGCCGCCGCAATCGGCCTCGATCCCCGGCACGCCATTGTCGCGCGCACCCTCCATGACGGTCAGGCCGGTCGGCACGTCGATCACATGTTCGCGCCCGGTATGTTCGACATAGGTGATCCTGGCCATCTCGCGCCCTCCACGACTTCGCCCCCCAGATATGAGAGCGCCCGCCGCTGTTCCAGAGCCAAAACCGACACTTGATGGCGGGGAGCCGCCGCCCCGGCGGCCCCGGCCCTCAACCCTCGGCGCGCCGCCCCATGGCACCGCCGCGCCGGCGCGGACTGGCGGCATCCGCCAGCCCCGCGCGCAGGGTCGCGGTCATCGGATGATCGGGGGCGGCATCGCCATATCGGTCGAGCATGGCCCCGATCGCCCGCACCATGTCGGCATCGACCGCAAGGCTCAGCGCCCAGTCGAGAAAGATCACCCGGCAATCGGGCACGGTGATGCCCTCGATCCGGTAGGATTCGCGGACAAGACCCTTCGGGTCATCGGGGTCACGGGGATCGCGCATGGCGGGGCTTTCTCGACGGTTCGGCAGCGATGTGACCATCACGGCGTGGCAGGCGCAAGGGGGGCGCGCGCGACGCCGGGGCAATCGGGCGAACGACATATTCCGTCATTGCGAGGAGGCGAAGCCGACGAAGCAACCCCGATGTCACGCGCGAGAGGTCGGGGTTGCTTCACTCCGTTCGCAATGACGGGATTTGCGGGCGGCGATGCCGTGTCAGCCCGCGCAGAGCCATTCGCCCGATCACCCCGGCACGACACCGGGCTTGCAACCCGCCGCCTGCGGTGTTCGATTGCCCCGGTGATCCCGCCACGGAGACCTGCCCATGTCCCGAAGCCTCGCCCGTGTCACCCGCGCGCTTGCCGAAGCGCGGATCGCCTCGGTCCCGCTCGAGATGGCCGAGGGCACGCGCACGGCCGAAGACGCTGCGGCGGCGGTGGGTTGCGGGATCGACCAGATCGTCAAGAGCATGATCTTCCAGGGCGCCGCCTCGGGGCGGGTGTTCCTGTTCCTGACGGCGGGCAGCAAGCGCGTCGATGCGGCCAGGGCGGCGGCGCTGGCGGGCGAGGCGCTGGTCCGGGCCGATGCCGATACGGTGCGCGCACAGACGGGTTTCGCCATCGGCGGGGTCTCGCCCGTGGGGCTGGTGCAACAGGTGCCGGTGTGGATGGACCGGCGGCTTCTCGACTTCGATACGGTCTGGGCGGCGGCGGGCACGCCGCGCCATGTCTTTGCCGCAGCACCGCAGGACATCGCGCGGGCCAGCGGCGCCGTCGCCGCCGGTTTCACCGCCTGAGATGCGCAGCCCCGGCCTGCCCGATCCCGACCGCGAACCCGCCTTCTACGCGAATGTCCCCGCCAAGCGCCTTGCGGCCTTTGTCGTCGACGGCATCATCACGCTGGCGATGGCGCTGGTGGTGCTGCCCTTCACGGCATTCCTCGGGCTGTTCTTCTTTCCGCTGTTCTGGAGCGTCATCGGCTTCATCTACCGCGTCCTGACCCTGCGCCGGGGGTCGGCCACCTGGGGGATGCGGCTCATGGCGCTGGAGTTGCGCGAATCCGACGGGCTGCGCCTGCGCGCCGGGACGGCTTTGCTTCATGTGGCAGGGCTTTACCTGTCGTTCCTCATCCCGCCCCTGCAGGTGATCTCGGTGCTGCTGATGGCGGCGCTCGGGCGGGGACAGGGTTTGACCGACCTGGTTCTCGGCACCGCGATGGTGAACCGCCCCGCCTGAGGTGACGGGGCAGCCGGGCAAACGGCCGCGCGCGGGCCGGAATGACGCCGCCGCCCGAAAACTCCCGTCATTGCGAGGCGAAGCCGAAGCAACCCCGACCGCTCGCACACAACATCGGGGTTGCTTCGTCGGCTTCGCCTCCTCGCAATGACGGGAATATGGCCGCGCACCCGGTTGCCCGCCCGAGGCCACGTTTTTCTTGGCCTCGCCCGCCCGCGCTGCTAGTCTGGTGCGGCCCGCCCGGCTTCCATGCCTGCCAGCCAGTCATCCGCCGCTTACAGACCGAAGCCTTCCATGCGCCATTCGCTTCCTGTTGCCCCGCAATTCTTCGTCACGGCACCGCAGCCCTGCCCCTACCTGCCGGGCCGGACCGAACGCAAGCTGTTCACCGCCATGCAGGGCGAACATGCGGGCGCGCTGCACGACTCGCTGTCCAAACAGGGGTTCCGGCGCAGCCAGAACGTGCTCTACCGGCCCTCGTGCGGTGATTGCACCGCCTGCCTCTCGGCGCGAATCCGCGCGCGCGACTTCAAACCCTCGCGCAACCAGAGCCGCGTGCTGCACCGCAACGCGGACCTGCGCCGCCGCATCATCGCGCCGCGCGCCACGCGCGAGCAGTTCTCGTTGTTCCGCAGCTATCTCGACAGCCGCCATGCCGACGGCGGCATGGCCGACATGACGCTGATGGAATATGCCGCCATGGTCGAGGAAACGCCGGTCAACACCCGTCTCGTCGAATACCGCGACCGCGCCACGCGCGAGCTTGTGGCGGTCTGCCTGACCGACATTCTCGATGACGGGGTGTCGATGGTCTATTCCTTCTTCGACCCGTCCCGCGCCGCCACCAGCCCCGGCACGTTCCTGATCCTCGATCACATCGGCATCGCCACCGGGATGGCGCTGCCGCATGTCTATCTGGGCTACTGGGTGCCCGGCAGCGCGCGCATGGGCTACAAGGCGCGCTTCCACCCGCTCGAAGTCTATGCGGGCGGCAAGTGGCAGGAGGTGCACGACCCGGCGCATTTCCCGCAGGCCGCGCATCCGCTGTCGGTCGAACCAGTTGCCGAACAGGTGGCGCGCATCACCCTGCCCGACCTGCGCCCGGCCAAGGGGTGACACGGCGAAACGGGGCAGGTGCCGCCTGCCCCTTCACCTTTTCACAAATATCCTGGGGGGAGGCCCGGGACGGGCCGGGGGGCAAAGCCCCCCGCCCCTTCAGCTACAGCCGCTCGTGCCGCCGCAGGTGTTGCACTTCATGCAGGTGCCGTTCCTGACCAGCGTGTAGTTGCCGCATTCGCCGCAGGGGTCGCCCTCGAAGCCCTGGATGCGGGCCTTGTCGCGGGCGCTCATCGTGGTGGCGATGGCGGTGACCGAGGTGCTTTCATGCAGGGTCGTCTCGACCCGGTGCGGCTGCATCGCCGCCATGCCGCCCTGCAGGACCAGCAATTCGTCCGGCAGGCGGTGGCGCAGGTAGCCCGAGGACGAAATCTGCTTCAGCACCGCCAGCGAGCGTGACGCGGCATCGTCGCTGACCGGCGCGATATTGGCGCGGCCTTCATGCGCGCCGCCGCCCAGTTCGTCGAAGCTGTGGCCCTCGGGCTTCACATGGGCCAGGTCGGTGCGATCAAGATAGCTCACCGCCAGTTCGCGGAACACGTAGTCGAGGATCGAGGTCGCCTGCTTGATCGAATCGTTGCCCTGCACCATCCCCGCCGGTTCAAAGCGGGTGAAGGTGAAGGCGTCGACGAATTCTTCCAGCGGCACGCCGTATTGCAGCCCGACGCTGATCGCGATGGCGAAGTTGTTCATCATCGCCCGGAAGCCCGCGCCTTCCTTGTGCATGTCTATGAAGATTTCGCCCAGCCGCCCGTCGGCATATTCGCCGGTGCGCAGATAGACCTTGTGGCCGCCGACCATCGCCTTTTGCGTATAGCCCTTGCGGCGCTGCGGCATCCGTTCGCGGTCGTGGCTGCGCAGCTCGCGCACCACGATCTTCTCGACGATCTTCTCGGCCAGCACCGCGACCTTTTCCGGGGTCGAGCCGGTGGCCAGCACCTCCTCGGCCTCGTCGTCGTCCTCGACCAATGACGCCGCGAGCGGCTGGCTCAGCTTCGACCCGTCGCGGTAAAGCGCGTTGGCCTTGATCCCCAGCTTCCACGACATTTCATAGGCGGCCTGCACGTCGGTGATCGTGGCGGCGTTGGGCATGTTGATCGTCTTGGAAATCGCCCCGGAAACAAAGGGTTGCGCGGCGGCCATCATGCGGATGTGGCTTTCGACCGACAGCGAACGCGTGCCCCGGCGCCCGCAGGGCGAGGCGCAGTCGAACACCGCCAGATGTTCCGGCTTCAGATGCGGCGCGCCTTCCAGCGTCATCGTGCCGCAAACATGGTCATTCGCCGCCTCGATCTGCGCGCGGGTGAACCCCAGATGCCGCAGCAGATCGAAGCCGGGATCGGCCATCTTCGCTGCCGGAATGCCCAGGGTCTTTTCGCAGAACTCCTGCCCCAGCGTCCAGGCGTTGAACACGAAGCGGATGTCGAAGGCCTGCGCCAGCGCCGCCTCGATGCGCTTCAATTCATCCGCGCCGAAGCCGTGGCCGATCAGCGCGGTATGGTTCACGCCGGGCGCGTTGCCAAGCGTGCGGTGGCCCACCGCATAGGCCACGATTTCCTCGACCTGCGCGGGCGCATAGCCCAGCCGCACCAGCGCGGCGGGCACCGACTGGTTGATGATGCTGAAATAGCCGCCGCCCGCCAGCTTCTTGAACTTCACCAGCGCGAAATCCGGCTCGATCCCGGTGGTGTCGCAGTCCATCACCAGCCCGATGGTGCCGGTGGGCGCGATCACCGTGACCTGCGCGTTGCGAAAGCCGTTGGCCTCGCCCAGCGCCAGCGCCTCGGCCCAGGCGGCTTCGGCGATGGCGACCAGCCGCGCATCGGGGCAGCCCGCGTGATCGAGCGGCACCGGCGGGATCGCCAGCCCCTCGTAGCCCTCGGCCTCGCCCTTCGCGGCGCGGGCGTGGTTGCGGATCACCCGCAGCATGTGGTCGCGGTTGCGCGCGAAACCGGCGAAGGCGCCCTGCTCGCCCGCCATCTCGGCCGAGGTCGCATAGGCCACGCCGGTCATGATCGCCGACAGCGCCCCGCAGAGCGCGCGGCCTTCGCGCGAATCGTAGGGCAGGCCGAGGTTCATCAGAAGGCCGCCGACATTGGCATAGCCCAACCCGAGGGTGCGGAACTGCCAGGACAGGCGGGCGATCTCGCGCGCCGGGAACTGTGCCATCATCACCGAGATTTCCAGCGTGACGGTCCACAGCCGCGTCGCATGGACGAAGGCGGCGGAATCGACGCCGTCCTTCCCGAGGAAGGTCAGCAGGTTCATCGACGCCAGATTGCAGGCGGTGTCGTCAAGGAACATGTATTCCGAGCACGGGTTCGAGGCCCGGATCGCGCCGTCTTCCGGGCAGGTGTGCCAGGCGTTGATCGTGTCGTGAAACTGCAGGCCGGGGTCGGCGCAGGCCCAGGCGGCGTGACCGATCTTGTCCCACAGATCGCGCGCCTTCATGGTGCGCGTCACCTCGCCGGTGACGCGGGCGCGCAGGTGCCAGTCGCCGCCCGCCTCGACCGCGCGCAGGAAGGAATCGGTCACCCGCACCGTGTTGTTGGAATTCTGGCCCGCGACGGTGGCATAGGCTTCGGAATCCCAGTCGGTATCCCAGGTCGGGAATTCGACATGGTCGAACCCCTGCCGCGCGTAATCGAGCACGCGCTTGACGTAAGCCTCGGGCACCGCCGAACGCTTGGCCTCGCGGATCGCGGCCTTCAGCGCGGGGTTCAGCGCGGGGTCGAAACGGTCCTCGTCGCGCCCGTCCCAGCCGCGCAGCGCGGCGAAGACGGCGTTGAGCATCCGTTCGTGCATCTTCGATCCGGCGACGAGGCTGGCGACCTTCTGCTCCTCGATCACCTTCCAGTCGATGAATTCCTCGATGTCGGGGTGGTCGGCATCGACGATCACCATCTTGGCCGCGCGCCGCGTGGTGCCGCCCGACTTGATCGCGCCCGCCGCGCGGTCGCCGATCTTGAGAAAGCCCATCAGCCCCGAGGAGCGCCCGCCGCCCGACAGCGCCTCGCCCTCGCCGCGCAAGCTGGAAAAGTTGGTGCCGGTGCCCGAGCCGTATTTGAACAGCCGCGCCTCGCGGACCCAGAGGTCCATGATCCCGCCCTCGTTCACCAGATCATCGGCGACCGACTGGATGAAGCAGGCGTGCGGCTGGGGATGTTCGTAGGCCGATTCCGACAGGCGCACCTCACCGGTCAGGTGGTCGGCGTAATGGTGCCCCTGCGCCGGGCCGTCGATGCCGTAGGCCCAGTGAAGGCCGGTGTTGAACCATTGCGGCGAGTTGGGCGCCGCGACCTGCGCGGCCAGCATGTGGCGCATCTCGTCGAAATAGGCGCGGGCGTCCGATTCGCTGCTGAAATAGCCGCCCTTCCAGCCCCAGTAGGTCCAGGCCCCCGCCAGCCGGTCGAAGACCTGCCGGGCGCTGGTCTCGCCGCCGAAGGTCGCGCCTTGGGCCGGGACCGAGCGTTGCAGCCAGACCGGCACGCCCTTTTCCTTCACGCGCCTGGTGGCCGAGGGCACGCCCGCCTTGCGGAAATACTTCTGGGCGATGACATCGGCGGCAACCTGGCTCCAGCCTTCGGGCACGTCGACATTTTCCAGCCGGAACACCACCGAGCCGTCGGGGTTGCGAATCTCCGAAGTGACCGCGCGCCAGCCGAAGCCCGCATAGACCGCATCCAGTTCGCCCTCTGCGCCCGTGTAATGCCGCTCGATCCGCATCTGCCCGTTCCCTCTCGCACCGCCTTGCGCGGCATCTGGTTGCCGTTCCCAAGGAGCCGCCGGGCATGGGGCATCGCCCCCTCGAAAGGGGTTTCGCCGCCCGCTGATCCGGTCTGGTTCCGCCTATGCCCGGACACCATATCTTGTGGGTCATCCGATCACCCGCACAAATTGCGCGTTGCTTCGGGCTCCGTCAAGGGATTTATCCGCTTGACCCCGACATATCCCGGCCCTCTCGGGGCGGCGCCCGATTCCGTCCACAGCCCCCCCGGCGCGCGCCCCGGCGCGAGATGGCAATATCGCGGCACACTTGTCCGTGACAGCGCGCGCAAAGGATGAGCCGCACCCCGCGCCGCGACCGGGGCGACCGGCGCGCGCGCTGTGCCGCGCGGGTCACAGGCAAGCCCGTCACGGGTGCCGGACGGCGACCGGATCATGGTCGGGGCGGAGAGATTCGAACTCCCGACCCTCTGCTCCCAAAGCAGATGCGCTACCAGACTGCGCTACGCCCCGACGCCGCCCATCTAGGCGGGCGACGACCGTTTGGAAAGAGGGGGAACGACGGACGATCACCCGCCCGCCGGACGCCCGTGAGACGGCAATGCCCCCGCCCCTTATTGCGAGGAGCCGCAGGCGACGAAGCAACCCCGATGTCGTGCGCGAGCGGTCGGGGTTGCTTCGGCTTGCGCCTCGCAATGACGGGTGCCGCCCCGGTGCGGGATCAGGCCGACCGTTCGGGCTGGGTGTCGAGAATGTCGCGGCTCAGCCGCGTGGCGATCAGGCTCAGCTCGGCGCGGCTGCCGAAGGCCACCGGGACGACCTGCGGCGAGCTGCCCAGCCGCAGCACCAGCGTCGGCGGCCCCCGCGTCTCGTCGATGAACAGGCCGCTGACGCCCGCAAAGGGATGGCGGGCGGCGACGCGGCCACCCCAGCCGATCTCGCGCAGTTCGGCGGCGGCCCGATCGACCTCGACGATGCTGCTGCGGTGACGGCAGCCGAAATCGAACACCAGCGCCGCGCCCGCCGCGAAGATGATCGCCATGGCCCAGCCCAGCGGCTCGGACATCGAGAGAGACGAGGCGAAAAGCGCGAGCGCCAGCCCGGCAAGCACGACGGCAAGCACAAGCGCGGAAACCCTGACGATCCGCTCACGCGGGCACGGCCGCCCCTCGCTGCGAACGGTGTAACCCGTCACCCTTTCCTGCACGGTAATTTCGGCCAACTGGCCAACGGAACTCGAAACCCCACCGAGACTCAACTTCATCCCGACGACGCTCATGGTGCCCTGTCCCTCTGCTTGCGGTGCCTTCCCGACGTGATTGTCCAGTGATTGGTTTACCAGAATTAAGGTCAAAATTGTGTCACCGATGTGCCCGTCCGATGTCGCGCCGGAAAGGATCGGGTGCTGCCCCTGTGCGCGGGGGAATAGGGCGCGCGGCATCCGCCTTGCACCGGCGGCAGGGATCGCTATAAGACCCCATCCTTCCGCAAGGACATCATAACGCGCAGCTCTCGTGGGCGGGGAGCGGAAGGTCACGCCCCCCCGGTGAAATGCGCCAGGATCGGAGATCGCATGCCGCTTTACGAGCATGTCTTCATCGCGCGCCAGGATCTTGCCGGTGCGCAGGCCGAGGCCCTCATCGAGCATTTCGGAACCGTGCTGGCCGACAACGGCGGCAAGGTCGTGATGAGCGAATACTGGGGCGTCAAGACGATGGCCTTCAGGATCAACAAGAACCGCAAGGGGCATTACGCCTTCCTGCGCAGCGACGCCCCGGCGGCCGCCGTCCAGGAAATGGAGCGCCTCATGCGGCTGCACGAGGACGTGATGCGCGTGCTGACCATCAAGGTCGACAAGCACGAGGACGGCCCCTCGGTCCAGATGCAGAAGCGTGACGAACGCGACCGCGACCGCGGCCCGCGGCGCTGAGAGAAGAGGAGCGAGACACATGGCAACCAAACCCTTCTTCCGCCGCCGCAAGTCCGATCCGTTCGAGGGCGAAGGCGCCCCGGTGATCGACTACAAGGACGTGCGGCTGCTGCAACGCTACATTTCCGAGCGCGGCAAGATCGTCCCCTCGCGCATCACCGCAGTCGGTGCCCGCAACCAGCGCAAGCTCGCCCAGGCGATCAAGCGGGCGCGGTTCCTCGCGCTGCTGCCCTACGCGACGAAGTAAGGAGAGACCGATGCAAGTCATCCTGCTTGAGCGCGTCGCACGCCTTGGCCAGATGGGCGAAGTCGTGTCCGTGCGTCCGGGCTTTGCCCGCAACTACCTTCTGCCGCAGGGCAAGGCGCTGCGCGCCAACGACGCGAACATCTCGCGCTTCGAGGAGCAGAAGGCGCAACTCGAGGCCCGCAACCTCGAGACCCGCAAGGAAGCCGAATCGCTGGGCGAACGTCTCGACGGCGAATCCTTCGTCGTGATCCGTTCGGCATCGGACGGCGGCGCGCTGTATGGCTCCGTCACCCCGCGTGACGTGGCCGAGGCGGCGACGGCGGGCGGTTTCTCGGTCGACAAGCGCCAGGTGATCCTGAACGCCCCGATCAAGGAACTGGGCCTGCACGGCGTCACCGTGCGCCTGCACCCGGAAGTCGATGTCACCGTGACGGTGAACGTCGCCCGCTCGCCCGAAGAGGCCGAACTCCAGGCCTCGGGCAAGTCGATCCAGGACCTGGCCGCCGAAGAGGAAGCGGCTGCGGAAATGGACATCGAGGCGCTGTTCGACGATCTCGGCGGCGCAGCCGGCGACGAGGAATAGGCCGGGAACCATCCGGCCTTCGGTAAACATCGGGCGCGCCCGGCACCACGCCGGGCGCGCCTTTTTCATGGGCGGATCGCGGTTTCACGGATGCGACCGACTCGCGCTGACCCTTTGTTCCTGCGCATTGTCGCGGGCGTCAAATGCGGGGCAATCGCGCGAACGGCATGTTCCGTCACCCGCGAGGCGAAGCCGAAGCAACCCCGACCGCTCACACACGACATCGGGGTTGCCGCGTCGCCTGCGGGCAGCCTGCCCCCCCGCGCCCGCGCATGAAAAAGGGCCGCGAGGTTGCCCTCGCGGCCCGTGCCCTATGTCCGGTCAGGCCGGTCGCGGCAGCTTACTGCTGCGCATCCTCGGTGCCGGTCGCCTCGTTCACGGCGTCGTTCACCGCGTCGGTGGCGGCATCCACGGCATCGCTGACGGCGGCGGCGGCATCATTGGCGGCGTCGGTCGCGGCATCGACGGCGTCGGCGGCCGTATCGGCAGCGGCGTCAGCGGCATCCTCGACGGTGTCGGCGGCCTGGTCGGCGGCGGCGGCGGCGTCCGCAGCGGCGGCTTCGGCTTCGGCCTGGGCGGCGGCCTCGGCCTCGGCGGCGGCCTGCGCGGCTGCGTCAGCCTCGGCCTGGGCGGCTGCTTCGGCCTGCGCCTGCGCCGCAGCGGCGGCTTCGGCGGCCTTCTTGGCCTGGTCGGCGGCATACCACCACCAGCCGCCGCCGATGACGACGATCGCGACGATGATCCAGACAACACTCTTCTTCATGGCTCTGACCCTTCAAAGCAGCAACCCGAAACACCGGGCCATTTGCCGTTTT
The DNA here is from genome assembly GCA_019454835.1 of Rubellimicrobium sp. GTDB lineage: Bacteria > Pseudomonadota > Alphaproteobacteria > Rhodobacterales > Rhodobacteraceae > JADYZU01. Next base: position 16,921 of record JACFNP010000033.1, on the reverse strand, counting down.
ATGTCAGAATTGACCCCACATGGGAAGCCTTTACCTGCGCATGGCGCCGCATTGCGGCGAAAGCGGCACGCCGAAAGCCGCCGACGCGCGCCTGCCCTTGAACGCATCGCGCGCCCCGTCTATTTTCAGCCATCACATCCCGTTGAACAAAGGAACACGACCATAGGACGCAGACCCCACGCCGCACCCCCGGTGCGCGACACCGGCCCTCGCATCAACGACCGCATCCGGGTGCCGGAAATCCGCCTCATCGGTGCCGAAGGCGAAAATCTGGGCGTCGTGACTCCCGAGCGCGCGCTCACCCTTGCCGAAGATGCCGGACTGGATCTGGTCGAGATCTCGCCCAACGCGACACCGCCGGTGTGCAAGATCATGGACTACGGGAAGTTCAAATACGAGAACCAGAAGAAGGAAGCCGAGGCGCGCCGCAACCAGAAGACCTTCGACATCAAGGAGGTCAAGTTCCGCCCCGGCACCGACAGTCACGACTATGACGTGAAGATGCGCAACGTGTTCCGCTTCCTCGAGGAAGGCGACAAGGTGAAGGTCACCCTGCGCTTCCGCGGCCGCGAGATGGCGCATATGGATCTGGGTCGCCAGCTTCTGGAAAAGATCGCCGACGACGTGAAGGAGCAGGGCAAGGTCGAATCGATGCCCAAGCTCGAGGGGCGCCAGATGGTGATGATGATCGCACCGCAGCGGTAGGACGCCCGGCGGACGGGGCCGCCCGTGGCGGGCGGCCCGGTGGTCAGTAATTGTATTCGGTGATGATCAGTTGTCCCGGATTGCGGCGCGAGCCGTCCCAGGTGCCGATCCAGATGTCATACAGCCCGGCCTGCGGATTGCGGAACGTGACCGCCGGGTTCGTGCCGCGATAGTCGTCGCTGTAATACCAGTCGCCGTTCGGGGCCGAGACCAGCAGGATCGCATCCGCGCGCGAGGTGACGGCGATGGTCAGTTGCGCATAGCCGCCGCCGTAATAGAGATCGAAATCGGGCCGCGAGGCGACGAAGCCGTCCCAGTTGAAGCCGCAGCGCGTCAGCCGCTGGGTGCCGCCTGCGGTGATGTTGCGCACATAGGGGTCGGGCATGAAGCCGCCCGGAAGCTGGATGCTGCCGAACACCGGTTGAAGCCGCCAGTCCGGGCAAGCCTCGGCGGCGAGTGGCGCGAACGCCAGCGTGAATGCAGAGATCGCCGCAGCGACAAGCCTACGAAACATGACTTCCTCCCGACCGTCAAACCATGCACGCCGCGCCGGTGCCGTCGCACGCCTCCCCCGGACGCGGATGCTGGGCCGATGCTGGGCCACCGCTCACGGATCTGTCAACGGTTATTTCCGGGGGCGGGGCGGGGGGGGGTCCGGCGGGGTCATCCGGCCCCAAAGCCCCGCGACCACAGTGCGGCGCAATCGGGCGAACTGCCCTGCGCGGGCTGGGGCGGCACCGCCGCCCGCACATCCCGTCATTGCGAGGCGCAAGCCGAAGCAACCCCGACCGCTCGCACACGACATCGGGCTTGCCGCGTCGCCTGCGGCTCCTCGCAATGACGGAACATGCCGCGCGCCCGACTGCCCCCCGCGACCACCCGGACTATTGCCGCACGGTCCCCGTCGGGCTAGCCATGCGGTCACGCCACGAGGATACCGCCATGCCCCCATTTCCCGCCGGTTCCGGCCCCGAACTCGGCCCGTTCGACTGGACCGACCCGCTGCGGCTGAACGACGCACTCAGCGACGAGGAACGCGCGCTTGCCGAAGGTGCGCGCGCCTTCGCCGAAGACCGCCTCGCCCCGCGCATCCGCGACGCCTGGCGCGACGAACACACCGACCCGGCGATATTCTCCGAAATGGGCGAGGCCGGGCTGCTGGGCGTCACCGTCGCCGAAGAAATGGGCGGGCTGGGCGCCGGTTACGTCGCCTACGGCCTGATCGCGCGCGAGGTCGAGCGGATCGATTCGGGTTTCCGTTCCATGATGTCGGTGCAGTCCTCGCTGGTGATGTATCCCATCGACGCCTACGGCAGCGACGCGCAGCGGGCGAAATACCTGCCGCGCCTGGCGCGGGGCGAGATCATCGGCTGCTTCGGCCTGACCGAACCCGAGGCAGGCTCGGACCCCGGCGGCATGACGACGACGGCGCGCAAGGTTGCGGGCGGCTATGTGCTGAACGGCGCGAAGATGTGGATCACCAACGCGCCGATTGCCGACCTGTTCGTGGTCTGGGCCAAATCCGAAGCGCATGGCGGCAGGATCAGGGGATTCCTGCTCGAAAAGGGCGCACCCGGCCTGTCGGCGCCGAAGATCGAGGGCAAGCTCTCCTTGCGCGCCTCGGTCACCGGCGAGATCGTCATGCAGGATGTCGCGGTCGGCGAGGACGCGCTGCTGCCCGGCGCCGAGGGGCTGAAGGGGCCGTTCGGCTGCCTGAACCGCGCACGCTACGGTATCGCCTGGGGGGTGCTGGGGGCCGCCGAATCCTGCTGGCACACCGCGCGGCAATACGGGCTGGACCGGCGCCAGTTCGGGCGGCCGCTGGCGCAGACCCAGTTGCACCAGAAGAAGCTCGCCGACATGCAGACCGAGATCGCGCTCGGCGCACAGGCGGCGCTGGCGGCGGGGCGCGCCATGGAACAGGGACGCGCCGCGCCCGAGATGATTTCCCTCATCAAGCGAAACAATTGCGGCAAGGCGCTGGGGATTGCACGCGATGCGCGCGACATGCTGGGCGGCAACGGCATTTCCGATGCTTTCCCGGTCATGCGGCACATGGTAAACCTTGAAACCGTGAATACCTATGAAGGCACCTCGGACGTGCACGCGCTGATCCTCGGCCGTGCGCAGACGGGACTGCAGGCGTTCTTCTGAAACCGACCGTTTCACGGGCGGAAACCGAAGACCCGCTTTCCGCCCGTTCCTGCGCCCGGTTTTGCCACGAATGAGGCTCATCCCGTCACTGAAAGCTGCCCGGAAAGTGACGATGACGCTGCCAAGCCCGTTGCCCGACCTGCGTGACCTTGCCCCTGACGAGTGGCAGGCCGAACTCGATGCGCTGGGCGAGGAGCACGGCTACTTCGACCCGGTCGGCGCCCGTCACGCGAGCCTGTTTCTCGACCTCGACCGCACCCTGCTGGTGACGTTCGAGACCATGGACGAGGCCCGCCGCCGCCCCTTTGCCCGGCCGCGCGGGATCGACATTGCGGCACGCAACGGCTGGTCGTTGCTGGCCTTCCTGTCGGACGGCGACACCTGGTTTCGTGACCCGGCGGTCTGGGGCACGTTCGACCGGCTCAGCGACGACGGCTTCTTCGAGGATTTCGAGCGGGTGCTGTTCTTCGGCATCGGCCCCTGCGGCTATGCCGCCGCTGCGCTGTCGGTGGCCGCGCCCGGCGCGCGGGTGCTGGCGATCCGCCCGCAGGCCACGCTGACCCCGGCGATTGCCGGCTGGGACCGGCGCTTTCCGGCGGCGCGCCGGCTCGATTTCACCAGCCGCTACGGCTTTGCGCCCGACATGATCGACGCCGCCGGACATGCGGATATCGTCATCGACCCGCATGTCGTGCCCGATTCCATCCACGCCGCGCTGTTCACGCGCGACACCGTCACCCTGCACCGGGCGCCCTGGGCCGGAGGCCGCCCCGAGGCGCTGCTCGACCGGATGGATATTACGGACCGGATGATCGACGCGGCGATGGATGGCAGCCTGACGCCCACCGCCTTCAGCCGGATGTGGCGGGCGCGGCGCGAAAACGCGGCCTATCTGCGCGGGCTGGTGAAGCGGCTCGAGGCCCAGGGCCGCACGGCGCTTGCCCGGCGGGTCTGCGCCCATGGCGCCACCCTGCCCGACGGCGCGGACCTTGCCCGCAAGCTCAGGGAACTCGGCGCGCTCGAAGCGGCGGAATGACGCTCAGGGCGGGTCGCGTTTTCACGGATTCGGCGGGCCCGCTCTGACTGTCTCATCGCATTGTCGCGGGCGTCGAATGCAGGGCAATCGGGCGCACCGCATATCCCGTCATTGCGAGGCGAAGCCGAAGCAACCTCGACCGCTCACACGCAACATCGGGGTTGCGTCGTCGGCTTCGCCTCCTCGCAATGACGGAAGATGTTGTTCGCCCGGTTGCCCTGGCGTCAAACGTTCCCGTTTGACTGCGAAATGCTCAGCCGCGCCGCTTCTCGACCGCCGCGCGCGCCCAGTTGAACAGCCGCTGGCCGAACAGGCCGATCGTTGCGCCGAGGATCACCCAGAACGGCGTGCCGGAATGGATCAGCTCGGCGATGATGCCGACGATCAGCAGCACGATCACCAGCGACAGCGCGCGAATCTCGCCGTCCTCGATCTTGACCACCGGCGCGACCAGACGCGCGACAGGTTTCGCCAGCAGGTCCTCGGCCGGAGCCACGACCAGCCCGCCGATGATCGCCACGATGAAACCCCACATGCTACCCTCCACCGGTTGCCCCTCGGCCAATATCGTTGCGAAACCGGCATCCTGCAAGAGATCATCGACGGCGGCCCGCCCGCCCGCCGCGCCGTGATGGACAGCCGCCTGCGCCTCGCCTACCCTTGGCCCCGACCACGGACGGAGAAAGCGTGAGCCTCCACTCGCAGGCATGGGTCTGGATCGGCGCGGCGGTGCTGGCGGCGCTGGCGCTGTGGTGGCTGGGCGATGTGCTGCTGCCCTTCGCGCTGGGCGCCGCGCTGGCCTATGTGTTCAACCCGCTGGTGCGGCGCCTCGGGCGCGCGGGGGTGCCGCGCGTGGTGGCGGTGTCGGGCGTGGCGATCCTCGTCGTCCTCGCCCTCGCGCTGCTGCTGTTTCTGCTGCTGCCGGTGCTGTTCGCGCAGTTGCGCGGGCTGATCGAGGACGCACCCGAACTGGCCGGGCGCCTGCGCGACCTGCTGGCGCTCTGGCTGCCCGACCTGCCCAAGCCCCCCGAAGCCATCGAGGACCGCATCGCCGCCATGGGCGAGGCCCTGCGCGCGGGCGGCAGCGCCCTGCTCCAGAACGTTCTCGCCTGGGTGATGAGCGCGGTGAACATCGCCGTGATGCTGCTGCTGGTGCCGGTGGTGGCCTTCTACCTGCTTCTCGACTGGGACCGGATGATCGCCCGCATCGACGCATTGCTGCCGCGCGGCCATGCGCCCGCCATCCGGCAGGTCATGGCCGAGATCGACACCGCCCTTGCCGCCTTCCTGCGCGGGCAGGCGACGGTCTGCCTGATCCTCGGCACCTTCTATGCGGTCGCGCTCATGCTGGCGGGGCTGGAGTCGGGGCTGCTGGCCGGATTGCTTGCCGGGTTCGTCTCGTTCATCCCCTATCTGGGCGCCGTCATCGGCGGCGGCGTGGCGCTGGGTCTTGCCCTGGTGCAGTTCTGGGGTGACTGGTGGCATATCGGCCTTGTCGCGGTGATCTTCGTCGCGGGACAGTTCGTCGAGGGCAACATCCTCTCGCCGCGCCTGGTGGGCGGCAGCGTCGGCGTGCATCCGGTCTGGGTGATCTTCGCGCTGTCGTTCATGGGGGCGCTGTTCGGCTTTCCGGGCCTGCTGGTCGCGGTGCCGGTCGCCGCCGTGGCCGCCGTGCTGGTGCGTCACGCCGTGGCGCGCTACCGCAGCAGCGCGTTTTATCTGGGGCACGAGGACGGGTGAGCAAACGGCAACTGACGCTGCAGCTCTGGCCCGGCGCGGCCATGGGCGCCGGGGATTTCTTCGTCTCCGGCTCGAATCGCGCCGCGCACGCGATGGTGACGGGCGGCGGCTGGCCCGGCGGGCGGCTGGCGCTGACCGGGGCGCGGGGCGCGGGCAAGACCCATCTTGCGCATATCTGGGCCGGGTCCGCAGCGGCCCGCGTGATCGCGGCGGCCGGTTTCCACGGCGGCGAGCTGCCCGCCCCCGGCGCGGCGCTGGTCATCGAGGACATGGAGTCCCTGCCGCGCGCCGCCGAAGAGCCGCTGTTCCACCTGCTGAACCACCTTGCCGCGACCGGCGGCCGCATCCTTGTCACCGCAGCCAGCCCGCCCGCAGCCTGGACCATCGCTCTGCCCGATCTTGCCAGCCGCCTGCAGGCGTTCCCGCTGGCCCGGATCGAGGCGCCCGACGATGCGCTGCTGGCCGCGATCCTGGCCAAGCTGTTCGCCGACCGGGGGCTTGCGCCCGAGCCGGGCCTCATCCCGTGGCTGGTCGCGCGCATGGAGCGATCCTTCGCCGCCGCCCGCGATCTGGCGCTGCTGCTCGAGGCGACCGCCCTCTCCGAGGGTCGCGCCCTGACCCTGCCCTATGCGCGCGCCGTGCTGATGCGCGCGGGCGTGCTGGACAAGGGCGGCGACGCATCCGCATAATCGCGCCATGTCCCGCGCCAGCCACCTCGACCCCGTCCCGATCCCCCCGGCGGATTTCCTGCGGGCCGGTTTCGCCCCGCCCGTCGCCGCCGGATTCGACCCGACCGGCCCGCAGCGCTATTTCAACCGCGAGACGAGCTGGCTCGGCTTCAACTGGCGCGTGCTCGAAGAGGCCGAAAACCCGCGCGTGCCGCTGCTCGAACGGCTGCGGTTCCTGTCGATCTCGGCGCGCAACCTCGACGAATTCTATTCGGTCCGGGTCGCGGGCCTGCGCGAACTGGCGCGGGCGGGAAACACCCGGCTGTCGATCGACGGCCAGACCCCCAGCGAGCAACTGCCCCTGATCGACGCCGAGGCGCGGCGGCTGATGGATCACCAGCAGGTGGTGTTCCGCACGCTTGCCGCCGAAATGGCGACGGCGGGCATCGTGCTGGTCACGCGCGACGAGGTGACGCCCGACGATCACGCCAGCCTCGAGGCCTATTTCCTGACGCAGGTGTTCCCGGTCCTCTCGCCGCTGGCCATCGACCCCGCGCATCCCTTCCCGTTCATCCCCAACACCGGCCTCGCGCTGGCGCTCGAGCTTGAGCGCGCGGCGGATGCGCGCAGCCTGCGCGCGCTGCTGCCGGTGCCCTCGCAGGTGCGCCGCTTCGTGCCGCTGCCCGACGCCGGGGAGGCGCAGCGCTTCCTGCGCCTCGAGGACCTGCTGCTGATCTTCGCCGACCGCCTGTTCCCCGGCCATCGCGTCACCGGCCATTGCGCCTTTCGCGTGCTGCGCGACAGCGATCTCGAGATCGAGGAAGAGGCCGAGGACCTGGTGCGCGAGTTCGAGACCGCGCTGAAACGCCGCCGTCGCGGCGTGGTGGTGCGCATGAAGATGACCTGCGGTGCCCCTTCGGGCCTGCGTCAGGTCATCATGGAGGAACTGCCCGCCGCCCCCGACGAGATCATCGAGGTCGACGGCTTCATCGGCATTGCCGATCTTGACCAGCTCGTGCTGGCCGGGCGACCCGACCTGCTGTTCGCGCCCTTCACCCCGCGCCTGCCCGAACGGCTGCGCGACCACGAAGGCGACACCTTCGCCACCATCCGCCAGAAGGACCTGCTGCTGCACCACCCCTACGAAAGTTTCGACACCGTGGTGCGGCTGCTGCGGCAGGCCGCCGCCGACCCGCAGGTGGTGGCGATCCGGCAGTCGCTTTACCGGACCTCGCACGATTCCCCGATCGTCGATGCGCTCTGCGAGGCCGCCGACGTGGGCAAGTCGGTGACGGCGCTGGTGGAACTGAAGGCGCGCTTCGACGAAGCCGCCAACATCCGCCAGTCGCGCAGGCTGGAACGCGCGGGCGCCCATGTCGTCTACGGCTTCACCCACATGAAGACCCACGCCAAGATGAGCATGGTCGTCCGCCGCGAGGGCGAGCGGCTGGTGACCTACACCCATCTGGGCACCGGCAACTACAACCCCGAGACCGCGCTGGTCTATACGGATCTGTCGCTGTTCACCTGCGACGACGCGCTGGGGCGCGATGTCACCAAGGTCTTCAACTACGAAGGCGGCTATGCCGAACCCGTGGACCTCGAACGGCTGTCGATCTCGCCGCTCACGCTGAAGCCGCGCCTGCTGGACCTGATCGCCGCCGAGGCCGATCACGCACGGGCGGGTCGGCCGGCGGCGATCTGGGCCAAGATGAACGCGATCACCGACGAGGAACTGATCGACGCGCTCTATGATGCCTCGCGCGCGGGGGTGCAGGTGTCGATGGTGGTGCGCGGCATCTGCGGCCTGCGCCCCGGCATCACCGGCCTTTCCGAAAACATCCGCGTGAAAAGCATCGTCGGGCGGTTTCTCGAACACAGCCGCATCGTCTGCTTCGGCGCGGGCGGCGGCCTGCCTTCGGACAGGGCGCGGGTGTTCATGTCGTCGGCCGACTGGATGGGCCGCAACATGCACCGCCGGGTCGAGACACTGATCGAGGCGACCACCCCCACGGTGCGGGCGCAGATCATGGAGCAGGTCATGGCGGCGAACCTCGCCGATGTGGCGCAAAGCTGGGTGCTGGCCGCCGACGGGACATTCTGCCGCAGCCTGCCGCCCGAGGGCGAATCCGCCTTTTCCTGCCAGCAGTTCTTCCTCGACGTGCCGTCGCTGTCGGGCCGCGGATCGGCCGGATCGGGCGATGTGCCGGAACTCATGCACGGCAGGCACTGGGAAACCGGCGCCGGGGATGGCATAGGGGCACCCGCGACTTCTGGCGGGGGCGGGCGGTGAACGCGGCACTCGATATCACCGGCGCCGACTGGGGCGGTCTATCGGAACCGCTCGCGCGCGATCCCGTCACGCTGGCGATGGAGCGGCTTGGCGTCATCGACGTGGGGTCGAACTCGGTCCGCTTCGTGGTCTTCGACGGCGCGGCGCGCAGCCCGGCCTATTTCTTCAACGAAAAGGTGATGTGCGGCCTCGGGCGCGGCCTTGCCGAAACCGGGCGCCTGAACCCGGACGGGCGCAGGCGCGCGCTCGAGGCGCTCGAGCGGTTCGCCGCGCTGGGCCGGGGCATGAACCTGCCGCCGCTCAGCGCCGTTGCCACCGCCGCCGTGCGCGAGGCCGCAGACGGCGCCGCCTTCTGCGACGAGGCCCGCGCCCGCACCGGCATCACCATCCATGTGATCCCCGGCGACACCGAGGCGCGGCTGGCCGCGCAGGGCGTGCTGCTCGGCTGGCCCGGAAGCTATGGTCTGGTCTGCGACATGGGCGGGGTCTCGATGGAACTCGCCAGCCTCGCGCATGGCGAGGTCGGCGCGCGCGCCAGCGCCCTGCTCGGGCCGCTGTCCTTGAAGGAAATCGACGGCGAGGCGGCGCGCGAGACGCGGATCGCGGACGAGATCGACCGGATGCACGTGGCGATGGGCGGCCCCGAGGGCGGGCGGCTGTTCCTTGTCGGCGGCGCCTGGCGGGCCTTTGCCCGCATCGACATGGAACGGCGGCAATGGCCGCTGACCGTGATCCACGAATACCGCACCGACATGGAGGCGGTCCGCGCGACCCGCGCCTATGTCGAGGCTGCCGACATGGGCACGCTCGGCACGCGCATCAGCCTGTCGCAGGACCGGCTGGCCGTCGTGCCGCAGGCGATGGCGGTGCTGGACGAATTCGTCCACCGCTTCCGCCCGCGCGACATCGCCGTGTCGGCCTATGGCCTGCGCGAGGGCCTGCTGTTCGAGCGGATGCCGCGCGACCTGCGCGCCGCCGACCCGCTGATCGAGAGCTGCCGCTTTGCGGAAGCCCGCGACGCGCGGATGCCGGGGTTCGGCGACGTGCTGTTCGATTTCGTGCGACCGCTGTTCCCCGATGCCGACTGGCAGCACCTGCGCATCATCCGCGCCGCCTGCCTGCTCCATGACGTGAACTGGCGCGCGCATCCCGACTATCGCGCCGAAGCTTGCCTCGACAACGTGACGCGCGCCAATCTCGGCGGGCTGAAGCACAAGGAGCGGGTGTTTCTGGGCCTCGCGCTGATGCACCGCTATTCCAGCCGCCGCCGGGTGCCGCGCCACGAGCCGATGTTCGCCCTGCTCACCCCCGACACGCGCCGCATCGCCGAAGTGCTGGGCCGCGCCATGCGCCTGGGCGCGATGCTCTGGCTTGGCGCGCATGATGCGCCGGGGGCCTTCATCTGGCGCCCGGCGGCGCGCGAACTGGAACTGGTGCTCGAGGAACGCGCCCGCCCGCTGTGGGGCGAGGTCGCCGACGCCCGCTTCCGCGCGCTGGGCAAGGCAATGGACGCCGACGCGCGCCTGACCTTGCGGGAGTGAGGGGGGCCGAAAAGCCAACGCCCCGGCCGCATGCCTTGCGGCAGAGGCGGGTCCGGGGCTACGCTGACCAGATAAGCCGGGTACGGATTCAAGTCAAGAAATACAACGCGCCGATTGCCACAATGTTCAGTTATACCATTGAAACAGTTAATCAATCTATGGAAGCGCTCACGCATGAGTGTTTTTCATATCACTCCACTGGCTTCAGAATTACGTATCAGTCAAGACTCTTCGAGATTTTACAATATTACAGGACGAGAGATCACAATAACCGGAGAAGGCATTGGAAGATTTTTTAGTAACAGATGCAGGCCAACATGCGGCTCTTGCAAAACAATTTCTGGAGGGCGCCCTCACACTTGATGAAGCTCGACCAAGAAAGGGGAAGATACTGTTCGTTCCCACCCTTGCACTAGCAGGGCATGGACTTGAACTATTGCTTAAAGCCAGTATCCTTCTGAATGGTGGTGATCCCCCAACAAAAGGCCGGAAAGGGCACGGCGTTGCTGATCTGTGGTCGCAAGAGCTGTGCGAACCTGTGCGAGACCATGTCTATGCCAATGCTAATTTAGTTGTGCAGGCAGATCGGGAAAACCCATTATATATTGATGTTCCGGGCGAGAACGAGGACATCCTCCCGCTCATTGAGGAGTATGTTGTGGCGCTCGGAAGGCTGCATGGTGAAGACGGCTATCCTCTTCGTTACCCATCTGCACCAGGTAAGGATGCGCCACGAACACCCTTCCTGGTTAAATCCCTTTGGAGAACCGCAGACGATCTGGTAAAGCGCCCAACTGACTTCTTGTTAGATCGCTTCCGAGGGAAGGTTAAATTCGACAATTAATTGTGCATGTAGCCGCCTGTGCGGGCACGCACCATGGAAACGTGATGTGCTCTCGCATTCACCCACCCCCTCTGGCCTTTTGACCTCGCATGTCCGAGAAGCGCAGACCGGTTCCCGTCTTTGTGCGACATGCTCCAGAACGAAAAATGCTCCATGCCGGATTCAGGCCGCTTCTTCATCGTCAACGCAGGCGCGGGCGCGCGTGACAACATAACGCTGCGGGGCCTGCGCCTCCTGCAGGGCGCCGATCTGGTCATCGCCTCGCCCGCCCAGCGCGACCGTTTTGCCGCCGATCTGGCGGGCAAGGAGGTGATCGACGGTGGCCACGGCCTGTTCACCTGGATGGCGCGCCGCAACCGCTCCGAGGACGAGGCGCGCGCCATCGAGGATGCCATGCGCGCCCGCATCAATGCCGCCCATGCGGCGGGCCGGTGCATCGTGCTGCTGGAATCGGGCGACATGGCGCTGTTCAGCCCCTATCGCGGTTATCTCGATGCCTTTGCCCTCCTGGACCCGGTACTGGTGCCGGGCGTCTCCAGCTTCAACGCCGCCAATGCGCTGCTCGGGGTGCCGCTGCTGGACGAACTCGACCAGCGGCTGCGCCTGTCGGGGCTGGAGGCGCTGATGCAGGCCGATCCCGCCTGCCTGCCCGAGCGCTGGGTGCTGTTCTGCATGGGACTGGACCTGCCCCTGCATCTGGACCGGATCGCGGCACTCTACCCGCCCGAGACCGAAATCGCCCTCGTCGTGCGCGCAGGCTGGCCCGACAGCGAGGTGATCCGCCTGCGCGTGGCCGAACTCGACCGCATCCGCACGCGCAGTTTCGCCTTTTACGAGGTGATGATCTACATCGGCCTGCCGGATCGGGGTTAAACCTCGATATCCAGCGTCAGCGGGAAATGGTCCGATGCCGTCAGCAGCGCGTCGCGCATCATCGGGGTCGTCACGCAGGCCGGGTTGTCCCAGGGGTGCCAGATCTGCCAGCGCGGCAGGTGTTCGCGCAGGTCGGGCGAGACCATGATATAGTCGAGCAGCGCCGACATCACCTCGCCCGAGGGCAAGGTGAAGCGCGAGGTGACCGGCGGCGCAGTGAAGCGGCGGGTCAGGGCGCGGTGCACGTTGGGGTCGAACATCGGCACCTCGTCCTCGCCGCCTGCAACGATCTCGACACCCGAGCGACCAAACAGCTTTTCGTAGGCGTCCAGGCCGGGGCCGTCGTTGAAATCGCCCATCACCATCAGCGACTGCCCGGCAGCAAGATGCTGGTCCACCCGCGCCCGCAGCCAGGCGCATTGCGCAAGCTGCTTGCGGCGGTTCTCGATCGAGATGCGCATGGCGTCCGCCGGTCCGCGCGCGCCGTGCGGGGCCTTCGACTTCGCATGGACCCCGATGAGCCGCAGGTCCACGCCGCTGCGGGTCTCGACCGCAAGCTCCAGCGGCGGCTTCGACCAGGTTACGAGATCGTCCTTGCCGTCCTCGTCCATGTCGATGCGGAACACGCCGTCAAAGCGCGGCGCGCCGGTGGCGCCCTTCTTGCTGGTCGGCCTGCCGCGCGGGTCATGGCGCGCGCCCATCAGGTCGGGGTCGTGGAGAAAGGCGATTTCCTGCTGGGTGTGGTTCGGAAAGCCGATCACGGCCCTGCGCGCCCGCAGGTCGAAATGCGCGGCGAATGTCTCGAGCGCCCGCACGGTCGAGCGCCGGTGATTCTCGGCAGGCGCCTCGATCACCATGACGGCATCGGCGTCGATCTCGCGCAGGATGACACCGACCGCGGCGATCTGGTCCTCGCGGGTCACGTCACGGCGGCCCGACCATTCGGCATCGTCGAGAAGCCTGCCGTCGTCGTCGAAGAGATGGTCGAACCATTCGACATTCCAGGTGGCGAGCCGCAGCATCCCTACCCTGCCTGCCTGCGGCTGATTTCCTCCCAGGCGCGGTTCACCGCGACGAGACGGGCCTCGGCCATACGCACCGCCTCGACGGGCAGCCCCTGCGCGATCAGGTGATCGGGATGCGATTCGCGCACCAGCCGCGCCCAGGCGGCGCGGATCACCTCGGGCGGATCGTCACGCGCCACACCCAGCACGTCCCAGGGGTCGCGGCGGGCCTCGGGGACGAAACGGGCGCGCATCCGCATGAAGGTCCGGTCGTCGAGGCCCAGGATCGCCGCGACATCGGCCAGCATCGCATCCTCGCCGTCGTGATAGCGGCCATCGGCCAGCGCGATGTGGAACAGGCCGTCCAGCACCTCCTCGCGCAGCGCGGGCTGGTCGGCAAAGAGCGTGGCGATCCGCGCGGCATAGTCGCGGTAACCCGCCACGTCCTGCCGGGCCAGATCGTAGACACGGGCGGCGTTCGCCTCGTCCTCGGGGCCGATGCGGAAGATTTCGCGGAAGGCCACCACCTCGGCGCGGGTGACCTGGCCGTCGGCCTTGGCGATCTTGGCGCCCAGCGCGATCACCGCGATGGTGAAGGCGACGGTGCGCTCGGGCGGGTTGCGCAGCCGGTCGAACACCGAAGCCAGCCCCTCGCCTTGGCGAAGCGCGGAGAGGGCGGCGCTGATCCGGCTCCAGAGCGTCATGCAGCCATTCTAGCGCCTCGCGCCGCCGGGGCCAGCCGTTGCGACCGGCGCCGGGGCGATTTTCGGGCGACCGGCAGGCAAGCGGCGGGCGTCAGCCCGCGAACTGCGGCGCCGCCACGCCCTTCACGCCGGGGCGCACCGCAAAGATGCCGCCCGCCTGCGGGGTGCGGGCCAGCTCGTCCGCAGGCAGGTTCGCCCGCGAGCTGGTGATATACAGCGTGTCCAGATCGGCGCCGCCGAAGGCGCAGCAGGTGATCCGCGCGGCGGGCACCTCGATCTTGCGGTCGATGCGCCCGTCGGGCGCGATGCGCAGCACGCACGACCCTTCCCAGCGCGCGCTCCACAGGTAGCCCTCGGCATCGACGGTGCAGCCGTCGGGGTGGCCGTGGCCCGTGTCGTCCGACAGCACGCGGCGGTTCGAGAGCGCGCCGAGCGCCGGGTCCAGATCGCAGGCCCAGATCGTGTCGGCCATCGTGTCGGCGAAATACATCGTCCGGCCGTCGGGCGCGAAGCAGGTGGCGTTGTAGATGCCGATGCCGCCCAGCATCGGCACCGGCACCATGTCGGCGCCGACCCGGTAGAGGACGCCCGAATTTTCGGCGACCCCGATGTCGCTGCCGTCCGCGCCGATGTTGTTGCACATGGTGCCGAACCAGAACCGCCCCGCCGGATCGGTGTCGCCGTCGTTCGAGCGGTTCTGCGGCTTGTCGGCCTCGGGCGCGGCCACACGCTTCAGGCTGCCGTCCTTCGGATCGAACACGTTCAACCCGTGATGCGAGGCCACCAGCAGCGTACCGTCGCGCCGCTTCGACAGCGCGGTGACGATCTCGGGGCACGGCCAGGTGCGGTGATCGCCCGAGACCGGGTCAAGGCGGTGGATCGCCGAGGGCATCGGCACATCGACCCACCAGAGCACCTGTTCGGCGGCGTCCCAGATGATGCCCTCGCCCAGGCTGTTGCGGCAGTCGAGCACACATTCGGCAGTCATGGTCATGTTCCGGTCTCCTTATTCCGCGTCCCGCGCGCGCACCGCAAGCCCGGCGCGCGCATCGGCGATGGCACATTCGAGCAGCCGCTCCATCGCCGCCTGTGCGCCCGGCGCGTCGCGCCGCTCGAATGCGACAAACACCGCCTCGTGCAACTGGTGGCTTTCTTCCATGCCGATCATCTCGCTCTCGTAGCCGCGCGCGCGCATCTGCACGTCGAGCAGCAGCCGCAAAGCGGCCTGCGTGACCGCGAAAAGCTGGTCGAGAAGCTGCGACCCCGTCGCCTCGAGCAATGCGTGGTGAAAGGCGAGGTCGGTCTCGATGAAGCGGCGGCGACGTTCGGCGTAATCGGCGTCGGGCGTCGTGTAGACCGCGACCTTGTCGGCCCAGGCGGCGGCAATCTTCGCGCGGGCGGCATCATCCGCGCACAGCGTGGCCATGCGCACGATCCCCGGCTCGAGCACCAGCCGCACCCGCAGCAGGTCGCGCAGCAGGTCCTCGGTGTCGCCCGCGCGGATGCGCCAGTCCATCACGTCGGGATCGAGCAGCCGCCATTCCGCGCGCGCGGTGACGCGGGTGCCGTCCGAGGTGCGGCTGCGGACCAGCCCCTTCGCACCCAGAACCCGCATCGCCTCGCGCATGATCGAGCGGCTGATGCCCAGTTCGGCGCAGAGGTCGGGTTCGCGCGGGATGCTTTCACCCGGCTGCCACTCGCCCGCGACGATCCGCTGGCCCAGTTCGGCCACCGCACCGCCCAGGACGCCGCGAAACTCGATGACACCCGCCAGTCGCGGGCGGCGGGCACGGGGGATGTTGCGGGTGTCGGGCGCCATCCGCTGGCCTCGGGTCACGGCACGTCGCCTTCCGTTCATGTCACGCGGTTTGTAGGATGAAGCGGTGCCGAAGACAAGCACGGGACAGGCGGGCGGGGGGTGAGCAGGCGAACTGCATATCCCGTCATTGCGAGGCGAAGCCGAAGCAACCCCGACCGCTCACTCACGACATCGGGGTTGCTTCGTCGGCTTCGCCTCCTCGCAATGACGGGTGTTTGCGTGCCCGACCGCCCCCCCAACCCCTCAACACCCCGGTATCGCTGCCGCCCCGGCGCTGCTATCCATCGCGCAAACGAGCGAGGGCACCATGCGCACCACCCGTCTGATTCAGATCGTCGGCTGCCACGCCGAGGGCGAGGTCGGCGATGTCATCACCGGCGGGGTGGCGCCGCCGCCGGGGGAAACGCTGTGGGAACAGTCGCGCCGGATCGCCGCCGACGGCGTCCTGCGCGATCTGGTGCTGAACGAGCCGCGTGGCGGCGTCTTTCGCCATGTGAACCTGCTGGTGCCGCCAAAAGACCCGCGCGCCGCCATGGGCTACATCATCATGGAACCCGTGCACACGCCGCCGATGTCCGGCTCGAACTCGATCTGCGTGGCGACGGTGCTGCTCGATACCGGCATCGTGCCGATGCAGGAACCCGAGACCCGCTTTGCCATCGAGGCGCCGGGCGGGCTGGTCGAGGTCGTGGCCCGCTGCGAGGACGGCAAGGCGCGCTCGGTGCGCATCACCAACCACCCGAGCTTTGTCTACCGGCTGGATGCGGTGATCGAGGTCGAGGGCGCGGGCACGCTGGCCGTCGACATCGCCTATGGCGGCGACAGTTTCGTGCTGGTCGATGCCGCCGCGCTGGATTTCGCGCTGACCCCGGACGAGGCCCCCGACCTGACCGCGCTGGGCATGAAGCTGACCCGCGCCGCTACCGAACAGGCGGGCTTTGCCCATCCGCTGAACCCCGACTGGCGGCATGTGTCGTTCTGCCAGTTCACCGGCCCGCTGCGCGACGAGGCGGGCGTGACCGTCGGCCGCAGCGCGGTGGCGATCGAGCCGGGCAAGCTGGATCGGTCGCCGACCGGCACCGGCTGCTCGGCGCGCATGGCGGTGCTGCACGCGCGCGGGCAGATGCAGGTGGGCGACCGTTTCATCGGCGAATCGATCATCGGCACCCGCTTCGACTGCCGCATCGAGGCCGGGACCGATCTTGCGGGCACCCCCGCGATCATCCCCTCGGTCGAGGGCCGCGCCTGGATCACCGACACGCGCCAGCTTGTCCTCGACCCCGACGACCCCTTCCCGCGCGGCTATCGCGTGGGCGACACCTGGCCGGGGGCCTGAGGCACTAGCCGTCTGCCCCGGCGGCGCAGGGCAATCGCATATGCCCGGCGCGGCAACCCGCGTGTTGCAACGGCGGGGCAGCACGACCGGCGCCCGCACCGGGGGTGGGCGCGGATGCGCCCGCCCTGGGGGGCGGGGCGGGCGCCGGTCGTGCTGCGCACGCCCGAAGGGGGAAATCTGCGGGCCGCGCGCCGTATGGCAGGT
>JACFNP010000032.1 GCA_019454835.1 Rubellimicrobium sp. | reverse complement strand
GTTCACCCGGAGATTACGCCGCCTTCGAATTTCCACCACTTCCGAGACACGACCACCATGGGTCGGGGCATGTAGAGGCCGCGGTTGTTCAGCGCGAACAGGCCCAGGCCCATCGGGTCGACGCTTTGCTTGGGCGACGGCAACAGCACGAAGACGCTGCTGAACCAGAACACGATCTGCAGCAACGCGGGGGTGTTGCGGATGATCTCGACATAGGCGGTGCCGACTGCCGCAACCAGCCAGTTGCGCGACAGGCGCATGATGCCGACCGTGGTGCCGATGACGGTGGCGCCGATGATCGCCAGCACCGAGACCACCATCGTGTTCGTCACCCCGACGGCAAACACGCGCGCCAGACTGTCCGAGGGGGTGAACGGGATCAGCGACCACGAGATGTCGAACCCGGCTGCCGAGGTCAGAACGCCGAACCCCGTGACCATCCCGATTTCGTCGAGGTTGCGCGAGACGTTGACCGCCAGCCACCAGACCACGGCTATTATCAGCGCGGCCAGGGCAAGCTGGAGCACGACCGCGCGCACACGCTTGTCGTAGATCAGCCCCGTCAGCCCGCCGGGGCCTCTGGCGGGGGGAGGGCCGGACCTGCCGGTCGGCGTGGCGGTCTGGTCCGTGGAAGCGGAAGGTCGGACTCAGTTGAACGGCGGCGCGTAGATCAGCCCGCCATCCCGATAGTTGGCGTTCAGGCTGCCGGCGCGGGGAATACCCATACCCGCCGGACCGCCTTCAGGGCCGTCACCCATGTAGAGTTCGTAGACCTCGTCGTAATTGCCGACGTATTTGATGACGTTATACGCCCATTCCGGCGACAGGCCGAGGCCGATGTTCAGATCGCCCTCAAGCCCCATGAACCGCGCCTGGTCGGTCGAGTCGGGGTTCTCGCGCTTTTCCTCGATGTTTTCCGAGGTGAGGCCCAGTTCTTCAGCCGTCACCATCGCGTGAACCACCCAGGTGACGATATTGCGCCACTGCGGATCGCCCTGCCGCACAAAGGCACCCAGAGGCTCTTTCGAGATGGTTTCGGGCAGGATGACGTGCTCGCTCGGGTCGGGGAACGAGGCGCGGTCCGAAGCCAGGCCGGAGCGGTCCGTCGTGATGGCGTCGCAGCCGCCCTTGAGATAGGTCTCGAGCCGGACCAGCCGGTCCGCGATCATGAGCGGCGCGATCGTGATGTTCGCCCGGCTGGTAAAGTCGGCCACATTGGCCACGCCGGTCGTGCCCGGATCCATGCAGACCGTCGCGCCGTCCAGCTCCAGCGCGCTGGTGACGCCACTGTCGGCGGGCACCATGAAGCCTTGCCCGTCGTAGAAGTTCACCGTGGTGAAATCGAGGCCAAGCTGGGTTTCCCGCGTCAGCGTATTGGTCGCCGCGCGCACCATCAGATCGGATTCGCCATTGGCAAGCGAGGTGAACCGCCCGCCGCCCGCCACGACCTGGAAAGCCACCCTCTCGGGGTCGCCGAACACGGCGGCAGCCACCGCCCGGCAGACGGCCACGTCACGACCATACCACACCCCGTCGGGCGACAGCATGAAGGTCCCCGCCTCGGGTCGGCCGACCTGGCAGTTCACTTCGCCCCGCTCCTGCACCTGTTCCAGCGTCGTGGCGGCATGAGCCGCCACTGGTGCTGTTGTCAGAGCCAGCAGCGAGCAGCCCAGAATCTTTGCGAAACGCTTCGTCACGTCGAGTATCCCTCCCCGAGGAGTGCAGCCTGCCATGATCGGCGCGGCGGTTGCTGCAGTCGCTCTTTCAGTCGGGCCCGCGCGGGGCCGCGACCTTCGCTAACCGCATTTCATATTTTTGTCCATATCAACGCTTTTCAGCAAAAATGATGTATGTGCAAGCCTTCGCGCAAATTGTCTTGCAAGTTTACGCCGCAACATGCGACAGGACACATAACCGATGCCGTCGGAACGCACCGCCTGTTCGCGTTCCGGCCATCCAGTCGAGAGGGAACGCCGCCATGTCGGGAACCGACGCCGCACACCACAACCGCCCGCAGGATACATTCGGCCTGGCCGCCTATGGCGGTGACGGCTGGTCGCAGCGGGTGCGCAGCCACGCCGGGGAAATCGGTGATCTCTGGACGGCCTGCGGCATCAACAGCGAATGGGCGCCGCTGCGCGCGGTGCTGATGCACCGGCCGGGGCAGGAGATCGGTGTTTCGGGGGCGGATCACAACGCGGTGCAGATGCTGGCTCCGGTCGATGCGGGCCGCGCCGGGGCCGAGCACGACGCCATCGCCGCGGCCTATCGCGACAACGGGATCGAGGTGCATTACGTCACGCCCGACCGCACGCCCAGCCCCAACCTGATGTTCTGCGCCGACCTGCAGGTCATGACGCCGCAAGGCTCGATCCTCGCGCGGCCTGCCTCGACGGTGCGCGCGGGCGAGGAACGCGAGGTCGCGCGGCGGCTGGCCGATCTGGGAATGCCGATCCTGCGCACGCTGACCGGCAACGCGACCTTCGAGGGCGCCGATCTCATGTGGCTGCGCCCCGACACGGTGATGATCGGGCGCGGACTGCGCACCAATCAGGCTGCCATCGACCAGATCGGCGCCGTGCTGGCGGAAACCGGGGTGCGCACGCTGGCCTTCGACATGCCTTACGGCACCATGCACTTCATGGGGATGCTGCGTATCGTCGACAGGGATCTGGTCATCGCCTGGCCGCGTCGCACCCCCCACGCGGCAGTCGAGGCGATGATCGCAAACGGCCTCCGCGTGGCCTTCCCCCCGGATGAATCCGAACTGAAGCACAATCACGCCTTCAACATCGTCACGCTCGGGCCGCGCCGAATCATGATGGTTGCGGACAATCCGAATACGCAAACCTTCTACGAAGGGCTGGGAATCGAGACCGTTGTTGTCGGCGCACGGGAACTGGGCAGGGCTGCGGGCGCGACCGGCTGCCTGACCGGGGTGCTGCGCCGTGACCTGATCTGAGGCTGCCATGCTGACGAATCCGGTCCCCTGGCCAGACGGCGCCCGTTGCGCGGTGGCCTTCAGCTTCGACATGGATGGCGAAAGCAACCTGCTGCAGAATTTTGCGCCCGCCCGCGCGTGCGGCATGATCGCCGCCCGGTCGCTGGGCCGATTCGAGGCAACGACAGGGGTGCCGCGCATCCTTGATCTGCTGGCGCGGCACGGGCTGCGCCAGACCTTCTTCATACCGGGCTGGTGCGCCACCGCCTATCCGCAGACCGTCGAGGCCATCGTGAAGGCCGGGCACGAGATCGGTCACCATGGCCATCTGCACGAAGATCCCGACACGCTGGGCGACGCGCAGGAGGAAGACGCCTTCTGGCGCGGTCATGCGGCCCTTGTGGCAGCGACCGGCGCTCGCCCGCAAGGCTATCGGGCGCCCAGCTATGCGTTCTCGCATCGCACGCTTGATCACCTGCTGGCAGCGGGCATCGCCTATGATTCCTCGCTGTTCGGCGACGATGTGCCCTACCTGCTGGCCCATGCGGACGGCGGCGGCGTGCTGGAACTGCCCAGCCTGCTCGCGCTGGACGACTGGACGCAATACGGCGATTTCGAGATGTTCCGGTCGGGTGCGCCCATCGCCTCGCCTCAGCGTGCAATGGAGGTGTTCCGCGCCGAGTTCGAGGCGGCCTGGACCCACGGCGGTCACTGGATCCCGGTCTGGCATCCGTTCCTGAGCGGTCGCCTGTCGCGCTGCATGGCGATCGAGCGGCTGATCGTCGAGATGCAGGACCGGGGCGGCGTCTGGTTCGCAACCCTGGGCGAGATCGCCGCCCATCTGCGCGCGCAGGTCGCTGCCGGACGCTGGACCCCGCGCGCCGAACCTCTGCCCCTTGATTGACGCCCATGGCGCATTTGCGAATCGGTGAGGCACAGCCATCACCATGTCACCGATACCCGGTTGAACACGATATTATTGCGAGGTTATCGACATGAGCGCAAATCCACACTCGCTTGCACCCGGCGCATACACGGCGCTCGTCACACCGTTCGATGCGGCGGGTGCGGTCGATCACACCTGCATGTTACGTCTGGCGCAAAGGCAGTTGGCGGCGGGAATTGCCGGTCTGGCCCTGTTCGGCTGCACTGGCGAAGAGGCGACCATGCCGCTTGCCGACCGGCTGGCCGTGCTGGCCGCCCTGCGTGCAGGATTGCCTGCGGATACGGTGCTGATCGCGGCCGGCGGCGCCAGCGACACCGGCACTGCCGTCGAACTGGCGCGCGCGCTGGGCGATGCCGGGGCCAGCGCGATCCTGTCGGTGGTGCCGCCCTACAACCGGCCGGTGCCCGCCGGTCTGCGCGCCCATTTCACCGCCGTGGCCGATGCCAGCCCGGTGCCGGTGATCCTGTCCAACGTGCCCGGACGCACCGGCTGCGCTCTGGACCTGGACACCGCGATCGCGCTCGCGGCGCATCCCAATATCGCAGGCATCGACGACGGCTCGGGCGATCTGGGCTTTGCGATGCGCCTGATCCGCGCCGACGTGCCGGGGTTCATGGTGTTTTCAGGTGAAGACGAACTGACCATGGCGATGATGGCGCATGGCGGCCACGGTGCGCTGTCGCTGGTATCCAACCAGGTTCCCGCGCAGGTGGCGCAGTTGGTTGCCCACATGGCTGCGGGCAATCTGGCCGGGGCGCGCGTCCTGCACGATGCGATCCTCGACCTCGCGGCCTTCAATTACTGCGAGACCAATCCCGCCCCCGTTAAGGCCGCGCTGGCGATGACGGGCCTGATTGAAGACCGGCTGCGGCTGCCGCTCGTGCCGCTTTCGGACGGCCACCGCCCCGCCCTGCGCGCCCGTCTTGCGGAACTGTCCCTGATCTGAGGTGCCGCAGCCCGCTGCGGCCCGGTTGCCTCGGAAATCGCCCCCGAAACGGAGATCCCATGCCCCCCAAGGTTCTGTTCATAGTCAACATCGACGGCGATCCCGACCCGGAAACCACGCCGCCCGACAACCCTGCCGTGCTGGCGAAATACCGCGTCATGGAGGCCATCGTCGCCGAACATGCCGACGGCAAGGGCGCATTCGGCGTGCAGACCAGTCCGATGTATCGCCATCGTTTCTTCGACGAACCTTTCGCCGCCTTCTGGCATGACTGGGTGCAGGGGGGCGGCGAACTGACCCTGCATCCCGAAGAGGACCTGTATTGCGCCCCCGATGACCGCCTGCCGGACGGCACCCATTATGCGGATGCCGCTCGGATGCAGCAGGTCATTGCCGATGGCGTCGCCACGCTGGCGCGCATCGGCCTGACGTTTTCCGCCTACAAGAACGGCTATCAGGCCCAGACCCCTGCAATCCTGCGCCATCTGCACGATGCCGGTATCGGCATCGAGATGTCCTGCGCCCCCGGCATCCATTGGCCCGAGAAGCTGGCCGACTGGCGCAATGCACCGCTGTCCGCCTTCATGCACTCGCCTGCGCGCATGGGCGAGATCGCGCAGCCCGGCGATCCGCAACAGCTTTTTGAAATCCCCGTCGGCTGGAGCGGGCTGCCCTCGGCCACGCCCGAACGGCTGCTGAACACGCAGTATCTGGTGAACGAATTCTCGAATTCGGCGGCCATTGCCACGGTCTGGGACATGATCGCCCGCCGCGCCCAGGAAGAGGGCCGCGACCAGATCGTCTCGTTCCTGTGCCACACCTACACCATGGCCGATTCGCGCTACGCCGACCGCCTGCGCCGCGCGCTCGACTACATGACCGCGCATGGCGGCCAGCCGGTCACGCCCGGCGAGGCACGCCTGCATTTCGAGGCGCAGGCGCACCGGCAGTGACGGGCGGGGTGGGCGGGCGGGGTGGCGCCCGCGCCTTCACCGTGGTTCCGGCGCGCTGATGCCGGGCGGGCCGCCCCTGCTCCGGACGGACTCGCCCTGCACGGGTCGGCGGCGGCTCTCGTTCAGGCCCGGAAGGCGTCGCGCGGCAGGGCCGAGAGCACCTCGGGTCCGTCGTCGTGCAGGATCACCACCTCCTCGAGGCGGATGCCGAAGCGGCCCGGCAGGTAGATGCCGGGTTCGATCGAGAACACCATGCCCGGATCCAGAATCGTCGCCGAGCTTTCGGTGATATAGGGCGGCTCATGCCCTTCGATGCCCATGCCGTGCCCGGTGCGGTGGACGAAATATTCGCCATAGCCCGCCTCGGTGATGACATGGCGGGCGGCGCGGTCGACCTCCATCGCGGCGACACCGGGGCGCGCGGCGGCAAGCGCGGCCTGCACGGCGGCCTCGACCACGGCATGAACGCGGTCGTAGTCTGCAGGCGGGGTGCCCAGCACGGCCATGCGGGTGAGGTCGGACGAGAAATCGCCCTTGCGGGCGCCGATGTCGATCACGACCGCATCGCCCTCGGCCATGATGCTGTCGCCGGTCTGGTGGTGCGGATAGGCGCCGTTCGCGCCGGTGCCGACGATGCGGAACAGCGGTGCGGCGCCGTCGTCCTTGAAGGACTGCGTGATGACGGCGGCCAGGTCGCTTTCCGTCATGCCGGGCCGGATCGCGGCGAACGCGGCCTGCATCGCGCGGTCGTCGATGGCGGCGTTCATGCGCAACTCGTCCTGCTCGGCGGCGGATTTGCACATGCGCAGCGCGCCCAGCGTTTCGGCGGCAAAGCCGTGTCCGGCCTGCGGCAGCGCGTCGAGCAGCAGGAGCGCGAAATCCGCGCGCATGGTCTCGTCCACGCCGACCTTGCGGGCGGTCGTGGCCTTCAGCTCGGCCAGCGCCGCCTGTAGCGCGGCGTCCGGGCCGTCGGCATCGGCCCAGGTCCACATCGGCAGCGCGGATCGCGCGCGCGCGTCTGCGGCGTTCAGCACCGGCATAAGGAACCCGGCCGCATCGGCGGTCACCAGGAACATGCAGGGGCGTTCGTCGGGGTGGGTGTGAAAGCCCAGCGCCCAGTGCATGTTCGGGCCGGGGCCAAGGGCAAGAAGATCGGTGCCGGTCTCCTTCATGCGGGCGCGAAGGGCGGCAAGGCGGGTCTCGACGGACATGGTGTCTCCGGGTTCTGGAAGGGCGGCAGGAGGGGTCACTCCTCCCACCCGTAGATGTCACGGGCGCGTTCGGGCGTGAGAAAGCCGTTCTTCACGTCCATTGCCACCGCCTCGCGGGACCGCTTGCGCGGGTCGCCGTAGCCGCCGCCGTTGCCGGTGATGACGCGGATCACGTCATCGGGCTTCGTCGACAGCCCCGAGACGAAGGCATGGCGCACGGGTTCGCCGCCCCTGGGCCGGAACTCGATGATGTTGGGCGAGCCTTCGGCCCCGCCCTCGACCGCCCAGGCCGGGAACTTCGACCGCGTGTAGCCGGCGGTCAGATAGCCGTCCTTTGCACGAACGCGGTAATCCATGACGATGCCGCGCCCGCCGGTGAATTCGCCCTCGCCGCCGGGGGCAAGGTTCAGCTCCATGCGGTCGACCCAGACACCGTTGCGGGCCTCGTTGATTTCGGCCGGACAGTTGTAGGTCTCGCCGTGGAAGGCGCTGAACATGGCCGAGACACCATCGGCACCGTCGCGCGCGCCCCAGCCGCCGATCTGCGGCTCGATGATCGTGTATTGACGCCCGGTGTCGGGATGGATGCCGCCGATGAAGGTGCCGCAGACGCTGGCGAAATGACCCGAGGCCAACCGGTCGGGCATATGCGGCGCGAGGCAGCGCCACATCAGATCGTGCACGCGCAGCTCGATCTCGTAGTAGAAACCGACCGGCGCCGGTTCGGCGGCGTCGAACACCGAGCCGTTGCGGGTCAGCAGCGTGATCGGCCGGAACGAGCCGCCGTTGGCGGGCGAATGCGGGTCGGTGATGTTCTTGAACATCATCTGCGCCGCGATCATCACCCCGTCGCGCACCGTGTTCACCGGGCCGATGGCCTGGTCGGGATTGTCGCGCAGATCGACGATGAATTCGTCGTCGGTGATGGTGATCTTCACGTTGTAGATGGTGCCGTCGTCCTGTTCCTCGGACAGCTCGAACGTGCCGCGCGGCAGGTCGGCCATGGCCTTGCGGCTGGCGTCCTCGCCGTAGTCCATGAAGTTGCGCATGGCGCGCCGGAAGGTTTCGGTGCCGTATTTCGTCGCCAGTTCCTGCAGCCGCCTCGTGCCGATCCGGGCCGAGGCGATGGCGGCCCAGACATCGCCTTCAAGCACGTCGGGCATCCGGCTGTTGACCTTCATGATCTCGAACACCGAGGCGATGGGCTGGCCTTCGCTGATGATCTTGATCGCGGGCAGGCGCAGCCCCTCCTGAAAGATTTCGGTGGCCTCGCCGGTCAGCGACCCCGGCGCCATGCCGCCCACATCGGAATTGTGGGCGATGTTCGCGGTCCAGGCGATCAGCGTGCCGTCCACGAACACCGGCATGACGATGACGATGTCGTTGAGATGGGTGACGCCGCCGTAGTAGGGATCGTTGGTCGCAAAGACATCGCCGGGGCGGATGTCGGCGGCGTCGTGGCGGGCGATGACGACCTTGGTCGACTTGTCCAGAACGCCGATGAAGGACGGGATGCCCGCGCCCGAACAGGCGATCTCGCCATCGGCATCGAGGATGCCGGTGCCCATGTCGAGAACCTCGTAGATGATCGAGGACATGGCCGTCTTGCGGAAGGCTGCAAACATCTCGTCGGCGGCGGCCTGAAGCGAGTTCTGGATGATTTCCTGCGTGATGGGATCGTTGTCCATGACCGCCCTCAAAGCTCGATATGGAGGTTGCCGAACCCGTCGACCGATGCGCGGTTGCCGGGGTGGATGACGGTGGTGGTGCCGGGATCCTCGACCACGGCGGGGCCGGGGAAGGCCATGCCCGGCGCGAGTTTCGCGCCGTCGTAGATCGCTGCCTCGTGGATGCCTTCCAGCGCATAATCGACGCGGCGATGCCCTTTGAGCGCGGGCGCGGGGTCCGCCGGACCTGTCGGCGCCGCCACCATCCTCAGCTTGCCGACCTCGGCGGTGGCGACGACATGCAGGCCGACCATCTCGACCGGCGCCTTGAGGCGATAGGTGTATTCGCGTTCGTAGGTGGCGTGGAAATCGTCGGCGATCCCGGCCAGCCCCGTGTCGGTCACGGGGCCTTGCAGCGGCACCTCGACCGTGTGTTCCTGATTCTGGTAGCGGAACTTGCCGAACCGCAGCAGCGTCACCTTGCCCTCGGCGATGCCTTCGGCGGCGAACTGGTCGCGCGCCTGCGCCTCGGCGGCGGCGAAGGCAGCCTCGATCCCGGCACCGGCGCCGGGTTCCAGCGTGGCAAGGCGGGTGACGAAATAATCGCGGCGCAGGTCGGACATCATCATGCCCCAGGCGCTGAACACGGCGGCACCCGCCGGGATCACCACCTTCTTCACGCCCAGTTCCTCGCCCAGCGCCACCGCATGCATCCCGCCGCCGCCGCCAAAGGCCACGAGCGTGAAGTCGCGCGGATCGTGGCCGCGATTGAGGCTGACCAGCTTCAGCGCGTTCACCATGTTGTTGTTGGCGATGCGCAGGATGCCGCGCGCTGCTTCCTCGGGCGATACGTCAAGCTGCCCGGCCAGATCCTCCAGCGCCTTTCCGGCGGCGGTCATGTCGGCCTCGACCTCGCCGCCGCAGAAATAGTCGCGGTTGATCCGGCCCAGCCAGAGATTGGCGTCGGTCGTGGTGGCGCGATCGCCGCCGCGCCCGTAGGCCGCCGGGCCGGGCATGGCGCCTGCGGATTGCGGGCCGACATGCAGCTTGCGGAAATCGTCGACCCAGGCGATCGAGCCGCCGCCGTTGCCGATCTCGACCAGATCGACCACCGGCACCATGATCGGATAGCCCGATGAACGCTGGTCGCGCTCGATCCAGTAGTCGGTCATGATGCGCACCTGGCCGTTCTCGATCAGGCTGCATTTCGCGGTCGTGCCGCCGATATCGAGCGCGAGGACGTTCGGCTCGCCGATTAGCCGCCCCAGTTCCGCCGCCCCCCAGAAGCCCGAGGCCGGGCCGGATTCGACCATGGTGATCGGCACGCGCGCGGTGGCGTCCAGACTGTCCACGCCGCAGTTCGACTGCATGATATAGGGCGCGCTTTTCAGCCCCCGGCCTTTCAGCCCGTCCTCCAGCCGCCGCAGGTAGCGCTCGGCGGCGGGCTGCACATAGGCCGACAGCACGGCGGTATTGGTGCGCTCGTATTCGCGCCACTCGCGGGCGATCTGGTGGGCGGCCACCGCCGACACTTCGGGCCAGAGGCGGCGCAATTCGGCCAGCGCCGCCTCTTCATGCGCCGGATTGGCATAGGCGTGCAGGAACGAGATGGCGACGGCCTCGACGCCTTCGCGGCGGAAATCCTCGACGATGCCTGCCAGCGGCGACAGGTCCAGCGGCTGCACCTCCTCGCCATGGTAGGACATGCGGCCGGGCAGTTCGCGGCGCAGATGCCGCGGCACGAAGGGCCGGGGCTTTTCGTAGAACAGGTTGAAGAAATCCGGCCGGTTGCCGCGCGCGATCTCGAGGCTGTCTCGGAACCCCTCGGTGGTGACGAGGCCGACCTTCACGCCCTTGCGTTCGGTCAGCGCATTGATGACGACCGTGGTGCCATGGGCGAGGAAGTTGACGCTCGCCGGGTCGATGCCGCCCTTTTCGAGGACGTTCAGCACACCTTCCTCGAAATGCGGCGGCGTGGTGTCGGATTTGGCGGTGCGGATGGTGGTGCGCCCGTCGGCATGGGTCTCGAAGGCGACAAGGTCGGTGAAGGTGCCGCCGACATCGGTAGCAACACGCAGAGTCATTGTGCGGATTCCTTGGCTGTCTGACGGTGAAGAAGATAGGCGGCGGCGCCGGGCACCAGCAGCGCGCGCGCGGCGGCGACCCGTTCGGGCGTCCAGTAACCCGCCGCATCGAGGCAGTTGACGGTGCCCAGCACCTGACCCGCGACGATGATCGGCAGGTTCATGCAGCTTTCGCAGCCGAGACTCCGGATCAGCGGGTGGTCGTCGAAGACCGCCGCCACCTCGGCGATGGAGTTGGCGACGAATGTTTCCTGCCGGTCGATGACGATTTCCGACCAGTGGGTGTGATTCGCAGGCTTGCGCCCCGAGACCGGATAGGCGTCGGGCATGTTCGACCAGATGCGTTCGGAACTGTCGTCGTCGGGGTCGTGGATCATCAGCGTGACGAGGCGCGCGCCGGTGACGGCCTCGGCAAGGCGCCCGACCGCGTCCAGCGCTGCGGCAGGCTGCATCTCGGGCGTGGCAAGCGCGGCGGCGAGATCGTCCGCAGTCATGGTTTTCCTCCCAGCCGGTCACGCATGGCTTTCTCCTCTTCGGTAATGACGGGCACGGCGCTGATGAGCGCGCGCGTGTAGGGGTGGGCGGGCGCGGAAAACAGCGCCTCGGTATCGGCAAGTTCGACCATGCGGCCGCGCTGGAACACGGCGACGCGGGTGGCGATGTTGCGCACCACGGCCAGGTCGTGGGTGATGAACAGATAGGTCAACCCGTGCTCCTGCCGCAGCCGGTGCAGCAGCCGCAGGACCTGCGCCTGCACCAGCACATCCAGCGCCGAGGTGGGTTCGTCCAGGACGATCAGGCGGCTTTCGCAGGCCAGCGCGCGGGCGATGGCCACCCGCTGGCGCTGCCCGCCCGACAGGGCTGCGGGCGCGCGTGCCTCGAGCGCCGGGTCGAGGCCGACCGCCGCCAGCAGGTCCCGCACCCGCGCGCCGCGCCCGGCGCGCGGGCCGATGTCGTGGACATCCAGCGCCAGCCGCAGCGACGCGCCGACCGAGCGGCGCGGGTTCAGCGCCGAAAGCGGGTTCTGTTGGACCAACTGGATCGCCCGGCGCAGCGCGAGGCTGCGCTGGTCGGGTAACTCGGCACCGTCGAACACCAGCCTGCCCCGGCCCGGCGGGTAGAGGCCCAGCACGATGTTGGCGAGCGTGGACTTGCCCGAACCGCTTTCGCCGACGATGGCGAGACATTCCCCCGCCTCGACCGCCAGCGTGATGTCGTCGAGCGCCTGCACACGGTGGCTGCCGGTCTCGAAGGTCTTGGAGATGTTCTCGATCTGCAGAATCACGCCGCGCCCCCCGCCGCATGGTGGATCGCCGGGGCGTCGAACGCCGGGTCGCGTTCGGGGATGTCCGGCAGCCCGCCGCCGGTCAGCCGCGGCTGCGCGGCCATCAGCGCGCGGGTATAGGCGTGGCGCGGGTCGCCGAACACGGCGGCGGTCGGCCCCGATTCCACGATCCGGCCGCGATAGATGACATAGGTGCGGTCGGCGAATTCGCGTACGACGCCCAGATTGTGACTGATGAACAGCACGGCGGTGCCGTGATCGGCCACGAGGCCGCGCATGAGATCCAGCGTCTGCGCCTGCACGGTCACGTCCAGCGCGGTGCCCGGTTCGTCGGCCAGCAGCAGCGCCGGGCGGTTGGCCAGCGCCATGGCGATCATCACCCTCTGGTTCATCCCGCCCGAAAGCTGGAACGGGTAGCTGTCGAGCACGCGGTCCGGTTCACGGATCGACACTTCGGCCAGCATTTGCGCCGCGCGGGCGCGGGCCTCGGCGGCGGAGATGCCGGGGCTGCCACGGTCCAGAACCTCGCGGAATTGCGGTCCGATGCGATAGACCGGGTTCAGCGACGAGGTCGGGTCCTGAAAGATCATCGACATGGCGCGCCCGCGCATGGACATCCGTTCGCGGGCGGACAGGCGCGCGAGGTCGCGGCCCTCGAATTCGACCGTGCCGGAAATCCGGGCGTTGCGCTGCTCCTGCAGCAGGCCGAGGATGATGCGCGCGGTGACGGACTTGCCTGATCCGCTCTCGCCGACCAGCGCCACCCGCTCGCCCTTGCCGATGGCAAGCGAGATGCCGTGCAGCACCTCGACCGGGCCGGACCATAGCCGGAAGGTCAGCTTCAGGTCGCGGATCGACAGCAGGGTCATTGCTCGGCCCCCAGGATGTCGCGCAGCCCGTCGCCCACGAGGTTGAAGCCGAACACCGCCACCAGGATCGCCAGCCCCGGAAACACCGCCAGCCACCAACTGTCGGGCAGATAGCGCGCGCCCTCGGCGACCATCGAGCCGAGGTCCGGCGTCGGCGGCTGCACGCCAAGCCCGAGGAAGGACAGCGACGAGACGATCAGGATGACGAAGCCGAAATCAAGCGTGATCTTGGTGACGACCGCAGGCACGCAGTTCGGCAGGATTTCACGGAACATGATGTGCCACTTCGAGGCGCCGATGATCTCGGCGGCCAGGACATAGCCCTCGACCTTTTCGCCGCGCACGATGTTGTAGACGAGGCGCGTATACCACGGCCACCACATCGCCGTCACGGCCAGCATCCCGTTCAGCAGCGTGGGCGGCAGCACGCCCATGATCGACATGGCCAGCACCAGCGGCGGGATCGACAGGAACACGTCGGTGATGCGCATGAGCACATATTCCCGGCGCCCGCCGAGATAGCCCGCCATGAGGCCCAGCGTCACCCCGACCGGAACCGAGATCACCAGCACTACCACGCCCAGCAGCAGCGAGATGCGGTAGGCGAACAGCACGCGGCTGAACAGGTCGCGGCCGACCAGATCGGTTCCGAACAGGTGCTCGGCCGAAGGCGGCTTGTTGAAGTTCAGGAAATCCACCACCGCCCCGGCGTGTTCGGGGTAGGGGGCCACCACATCGGCCAGCAGCGCCGCGAGGACCACGAGCAGCACCAGCACGGCGCCGGTCAGCGTCAGCGGATTGGCGGCAAGGATATGAAGCGCGCGCCTCATGCCTTGCCGCCCTTTGCAAGGCGGATGCGGGGATTGAACAGCACCGTCAGCAGATCGACGATGATGTTGACCAGAATGAACATCGCCGCGATGACCAGCACGGTGCCGACGATGGCGTTGAGATCCTTGCGCAGGATCACCTGCACCCCGTAACGCGACAGGCCCGGCCAGCCGAAGACCTGCTCGACCAGAAAGGCGCTGCCCAGCATGGCGGCGAAATCGAGGCCGATGATGGTCAGCGACGGGATGAGCGAGGGCCGGAACGCATAGCGCCGCGCGATCCGGCCCGGAGCAAAGCCGAAGGCGCGCGCCATCTCGATATAGGGCCGGTCGTAGGTCTCGATCATGTTGGCCCGCGTCAGCCGCGCCGCCTGGCCGATCCCGGCAAGCGCCAGCGCGAAGGCGGGCAGGACCAGATGCCGCGCCGCGTCCCGCCACGCGGCACCGTCGCCTGCAAGCAGCGTGTCGATCAGCAGGAAGCCAGTCACCGGCGCGACCTGGAAGCTGTCGTGCAGCCGTTGCGAGATCGGGAACCATTTCAGCCAGTAGCCGAAGATCAGCATGAAGGCGACCGCCCAGACGAATGACGGCGCCGACACGCCCGTCAGCGACACCACCCGCACGACATGGTCGGGCCAGCGCCCCCGGAAGCGCGCGGCGATGATGCCCAGCGGCAGGCCGATCGCCACCATCAGCAACCCGGCGGTGAAAATGAGTTCCAGCGACGCGGGCAGGAACTGCGCGATATCGGTGGTCACCGGACGGTTGGTATAGAGCGAGATGCCGAGATCACCGCGCACCAGCCCGGCCATGTAGTGCAGGTATTGCAGCGGCACCGGATCGTCGAGTCGCAGCGCGAGCCGCAGTGCCGCGACCTGGTCGGCGGTGGCGTTGGGGCCAAGCGCAACCCGCGCCGGATCGCCGGGGATTACCCTGGCGATGACGAAGATCAGTATCGATACGCCGAACAGCACGAGCAATGCCGTGCCGGTCCGGCGCAGGAATGCCCATACCACGCGCATGGTCCGCCCCCCGACAGATCGCCGGAGCCCGGACAGGCTCCGGCTGTGTGATGGCCTCAATCGTTCATGACGATCAGGCGGAAGGTCAGGCCCATGGCATCGAGGCTGAAGTCATAGGCGGGATCCTCCATCGCGGGCACCGTGACGCGGGGCGACGCGGCGAAGACCTCGTTGAGGTCGTAGGCGTAGATCGTCGGCGCCAGTTCCATCAGCCGGTCGTTCAGCGCGTGATAGGCCGCGTCGCGTTCTTCGGGATCGGCTGCCGTCCGGCCACGTTCCAGCGCCGCATCGACTTCGGCGTCGTTCAGGTATTCGGGCGACTGCCAGGTGCCTGCCTGCGACGAATGATACATCGGATAGAACAGCGTATCCGGGTCGCCGGTGACGGCATTGACCGCGATCTGGCTGACATGCGGCGTTGTCTCGGGCGAGGACACGAGGTCGGTGTAAAGCGCCCAGGGAACGCGCACGATCTCGCTCTTGAAGCCGAGTTCGCCGAAGTTCTGCTGCATGAGCAGCGCAAGCCGTTCTTCCAGCGGCACCTCGGCGATCCAGCTCAGCTCGATCGTGTAGTCGGCGGGGTCATAGGCGCAATCCGCCAGATAGGCGCGGGCGGCATCCATGTCGCGGGTCAGCACCCCGTCCTCGCGCGGGTTGGCGCCGAACATGCCGACCGTGATCGCCCCGGTCGCAGGCACCGCCGCCGCGACATCGGGCGTGACCTGGTTGATCGCCACGGCTGTCGCGTAGTCGAACGCATTGACCAGCGCACGGCGGCAGTTCATGTCGTCGAGCGGGGCCTTGAGCGTGTTGAGCTTGATGTAGAACCCGCCGACTCCGGCCTGCTGCAACAGATGCGCACCGTCGCCGACCATCGCCGCCAGCACCTCGGGCGGCAGCCACTGGGACGAGATGTCGTGGTCGCCGGTGGCGATCATCGCCCGGACCGTCGCGGCCTCGAGCCCGTAGAGCAGGTGCACCTCGTCGGGCGCCGCCTCGGGGACGCCGAGGAAATAGTCGGGATTGCGGACCATGACGGTCTCGGCCTGCGGGTTGTGCGAGACGACCTCGTAGGCACCGCTTCCGGCGGCGTGGGTCGACAGCCACGCTTGCCCCCAGTCGCCCATCTCGCCCTCGCCGGGGCCGAGATGCTCCATCACCTCGGCACGGTCGAGGATCGGCAGCCGGATCAGCGAGGCGATGAACGGCGAATAGGTCTCGGACAGGGTGATCTGGACCGTCATCGGGTCGAGCGCGACCGCGCTCTCGACGATCTGGAACAGGTAGGAGTTGCCTTGCCCGATCGCCTTCATCCGGTCGATCGAGAAGATCACGTCATCGGCGGTGAAGGGATTGCCGGACTGAAACTTCACCCCGTCGCGCAGGGTGAAGGTGAAGACATTGCCGTCGATGGTCCAGCCGGTCGCCAGATGCGGCACATGCCCCGGCTGGCCCTGCGCGGGCAGGACCAGCGTGTCGTAGACGTTGAACATCAGCAGCGAATCGGCGTTGTCGAGCGCCTTGGCCGGGTCGAGTTCGCCGACCGGCACCTCGTCGAGGCGCATGACGCCCGACGCCTGTGCAGGCAGGACGGCGGTCGTGGCCAGCATCGTTGACAGCAGCAAGGCGCCGGACAGGCGCGTGAGCGATGACATCATGTGGTCTCCCCCTTTGACTGGATGGATGGTCATTCGATGACGGGTGGCTGGGTGTTTTCCGCCTGTCGGCGGTCGTCGCCGAACACGTCCATCGTGCAGACGTGCAGATAGGTCGTGACGGATGTCGTCGGGTTCCATGTCGAGTGCACCCTGACCGAGGCAAAGTGGATGGAATCGCCCGGATCCAGCCGGTGCTGCCGGCCCTCGAGTTCGACCATCAGCCGCCCCGAGATGATGAAGAAGATTTCCTCGCCCTCGTGGCTGATCGGTTCCGCATGATAGCCCGGCGCCTCGTGGATCACGTTTGCCCGCAGCACGTTGCCGGGGAAATGCGACGAGACCCGTTCATAGCTGATCAGCTCGGGTGCCAGCCCGAACACCGGCCGCTGCCCCTGCCGGGTCAGCATGTCCGGCGTCGGCGGCTGGACAAGGAACGCCGCCGGATCAAGGTCGAGCACCTGCGCGACATTGGTCAGCGAGGTGATCGAGGGCTGGGCGAGGCCGCGTTCGATCTGGCTGATGAACCCCGCCGTCAGCCCGGCCGCATCCGCCACGGCCTTCAGCGTCAGGCCCACGGCCTTGCGCCGTTCGCGGATGCGGTCACCGAGGCTCGGTCCCGCTCCGGCATCCGCGATCTGGTCAGGCACTGGCTGCGGCATGGGGCCTCAGTTTTTTAGCGACACTAAACCTGAGCTAGGCGCAGCCGGATCGCCGAGTCAACGGTTTTTTTAGCACAGGTATAATTCCGTGCGGGCGGTCCTGCGCGGGTTGGCGTGGTCTCGCCGCCCGAAAATTCCCGTCATTGCGAGCGAACCCGTTCCAACTTGTTGTCTTGCCGCATTGTCGCGGGCGCCAAATGTTCCATCTGGCTGCGAAACGTTCGAGGGCGCCCGTTTCCGCAACACCCGCCCCTACCCCCCGCCCGCGAACCGTGTCGGCAGGTCGATGATCGCGGCCCGGCTTTCGCCGCTGTCGATCAGGGCGAACAGGGCGGCCAGCATGGCGGGCACGTCCTGGCGCACCATGAGGAGGTTCTCGCTCAGGACCGAGGCGAGCGGGTCCCAGTCGAAGCAGCCCAGATGGGCGGCGCGGGTGTCGTAGGCGTCGTTTGCCTTCAGCCAGCGCACCACGCCTTCAAGCGTGATCGTCGAGTTCACGAACACCCCCGGCGGCAGGTTTCGCCCGCCCGCGACGAAGGCGGCGATCGCGGCCTCGGCCTTTTCGGGGGCGTAGCCTGCGGCGAGGGTCAGCTCGGGCGGGGCGGCAAGCCCCGCGTCCGCATGTGCGGCCCGGAAACCGGCGATCCGCTCGGCGGTGTTGTGGTCGTGCGCGCGACCGCCGACGAACAGCAGCGGTGCCAGCGGCTTTCCGGCGGCGCGCAGGCCCTGCAGGATCGCCGCCGTCAGCGCCTGCGCGCCGCCGCGGTTGTCCGAGATCACAGAGGGCGCCAGCTTGCCCGGCAGGTCGAGATTCAGCGACCGCACCCCGGACGCCTGGCAGATGCGGGTGATGCGGTCGGGATCGGTGGCGCCGCAGGCGACGAGGCAATCGACCTGGTGGGCGATCATGGCGCGCGCCGCCTCGAGTTCCAGCCGCGGGTCGCGCAACGTGCAGGTGATGATCGGGAACAGGTCGCGGGCGCGGGCCATGGCCTCGAACCCTTCGGCAATCGCGCCGAAATAGCGGTTGTCGTATTTCGGAACCAGCATCCCGATCAGATGCGACCGCTCGCGCCGCAGGGCGCTGGCCTGCATGTTGCGCGAATAGCCTTCGTCCTCGGCGATCTTCAGGATGCGTTCGGCAAGCGCCTCGCTGATCCGGCGCTTGCGCCAGCTACCGTTCAGCACCGCGCTTACGGCGGTGGGCGAGGCACCCGCAAGACGGGCCACGTCGTAGATCGTCTTGCGCCGCACGTTCGGGCGTCGTGCCGTGTTCCCGGCGGCATCCCGGCTGTTTCCGTTCACGGGCCTCTCCCGGCTCTTGAGGCAACTTGACAGGCATAAATGAGTCGCGCAAGGATGCTCTATCGGTTGAGCAACATTGCTGCACCGATTGAGCACACTGATTTCAGTGTGCCCCGGAGCTGCGCTGAGGCTGATGGCCCAGGCCATCGGCGAAGGCATGAAGGGTCAAACGACATGGACGGACGGGCCGTCCGGGAGTGACAGTTGTCAGGAGGAGACACACTGATGAAGAACCTGAGCCTGAGCGTCGCGGTCTCGACGCTTGCCATCCTGAGCGCGGGTGCCGTGATGGCCGATGCGGCCACGGTGGCCTTTCTGATGCCCGACCAGGCATCCACCCGCTACGAAGAGCACGACTTCCCCGGCTTCCAGGCCGCCATGGCCGAGCTGTGCGCCGACTGCACGGTGATCTACCAGAACGCCAATGCCGATGCGACGCTGCAGCAGCAGCAGTTCAACTCGGTCATCGCGCAGGGCGCGACGGTCGTGGTTCTCGACCCCGTCGACAGCGCGGCGGCTGCGGGGCTTGTCACCGCAGCGCAGGCGCAGGGCGTGCATGTCATCGCCTATGACCGCCCGATCCCCGACACCCCGGCGGATTACTACGTGTCCTTCGACAACGAGGGCATCGGCTACGCCATCGCGGCCTCGCTGGTCCAGCACATGCAGGCCGAAGGCGTGCCCGACGGCGCGGGCGTGCTGCAGATCAACGGTTCGCCCACCGACGCGGCGGCCGGGCTGATCGGCAACGGGATGCGCCGTGCGCTGACCGAATCGCCCTACGAAATCCTTGCCGAATTCGACACGCCGGACTGGGCGCCGCCCAAGGCGCAGGAATGGGCCGCAGGCCAGATCACCCGCTTCGGCGACCAGATCACCGGCGTGGCGGCCGCCAATGACGGCACCGCAGGCGGCGCCATCGCGGCCTTCAAGGCGGCGGGTGTCGATCCGGTCCCGCCGGTGACCGGCAACGACGCGACCGTCGCGGCGCTGCAGCTCATCATTTCGGGCGACCAGTACAACACGATCTCCAAGCCCTCGGAAATCGTGGCCCGCGCGGCTGCCGAAGTGGCGGTGCAGCTCATGAACGGCGAGACGCCGACCCCGACGACGACGCTCTACGACACGCCGTCGCAGCTCTTCGTGCCCACCGTGGTCACGCAGGAGAACATCAAGGCCGAAATCTTCGACACCGGCATCGAATCGCCCGACAATATCTGCACCGGCGAATATGTCGATGGCTGCAAGGCGCTTGGCATCATCGAGTGATCCGGCAATGATCGGATGAGAACGGGACGCGCGGGGCATTACCCCGCGCGTCCTGCCCTGCCGGGCGCGCGCGGCGGGAACGGGGAGGGGCAAGGATGGCAGAAGCCACAGGCGGCAGGCCGCAGGCGGGCGAGGTCCTGCTGAGGCTGACCGGCATTTCCAAGAATTTCGGCGCGGTGCAGGCGCTGACCGACATCGAGCTCGAGGTCCGCGCGGGCGAGGTGGTGGCGCTGGTCGGCGACAACGGCGCGGGCAAGTCGACGCTCATCAAGATTCTGGCCGGCGTGCATCCGCAAAGCGCGGGCCGGATCGAGTTCATGGGCCGCGAGGTCACCATCGACAACCCGGCAGCGGCGCTGTCGATGGGCATTGCCACGGTGTTTCAGGACCTGGCGCTGTGCGAAAACCTCGATGTCGTCGCCAATCTCTTTCTCGGCCACGAGATGAATCCCTGGCAACTGGACGAGGTGGCCATGGAGGTGCGTGCCTGGACGCTGCTGCAGGAGCTGGCGGCCCGCATCCCCTCGGTGCGCGAACCCGTGGCCTCGCTTTCGGGCGGCCAGCGCCAGACGGTCGCCATCGCGCGCTCGCTGCTGCTTGATCCCAAGATCATCATGCTGGACGAACCGACTGCCGCGCTTGGCGTCGCGCAGACCGCCGAGGTGCTGAACCTGATCGAGCGGGTCCGCGACCGGGGCCTGGGCGTCATCGTCATCAGTCACAACATGGAGGACGTGCGCGCCGTGGCCGACCGCATCGTCGTGCTGCGTCTGGGCCGCAACAACGGCGAGTTCACCGCCGAGGCCAGCAACGAGGATCTCGTCGCTGCCATCACCGGCGCCACCGAGAACGCCGTCAGCCGACGCAGCGCCCGCCATGCCGCCCGACACCCTGCCAGCGAGGCCAGCGCATGACCATGCCCGACCCTGCCCCGACGACGCTCGACCGCGCCGACAGCCGCCTGCACCATGACGACAGCCTCACGGGGGCGGTCCATGCGTTCGTCGCGCGGATGCGCACCGGCGATCTGGGCATCCTGCCGGTCGCCATCGGCCTTGTCGTCATCACGGTGGTCTTTACCGCGCTGAACCCGGTGTTCGTGGCGCCCGCCAACCTCGTGAACCTGCTGTTCGACTGCGCCACGGTGGGCTTCATCGCCCTTGGCGTCGTCTGCGTGCTGATGCTGGGCGAGATCGACCTTGCCATCGGCTCGATGTCGGGGCTTGCCTCGGCCATCGTGGGTGTGCTGTGGATTCAGGCCGGGCTGCCGATCGGCATTGCGATCATCGCCGCCATCGCGGTGGGCGCGGTGATGGGCCTCGTCTATGCGCTGCTGCTGGTGCATCTGGGGATGCCCAGCTTTGTCTCCACGCTGGCCGGGCTGCTCGCGCTGCTGGGGATGCAGCTTTACATCCTCGGTTCCACCGGCTCGATCAACCTGCCCTATGCCTCGGGCTTCGTGCATTTTGGCCAGCTCATGGTGATGCCCGCCTGGGTGGCCTACATCCTGGCGCTGGTCCCCGGCGTGGCGATGCTGGTGACCAAGCTGCGCGTGGCGCGCCGCAGGCGCGCGGCGGGGCTGGCGGCGGGGTCGCTGACGCTGCTCATCATCCGGGTCGCCATCACCACGGTCGCGCTGGTGGCGGCGGTCTGGTATCTGAACCTCGGGCGCGGCGTGCCGTGGATATTCGGGCTGTTCGTCGCCGCCGTGGTCGCGCTGGACTATGCGCTGAAGCGGACGAAATGGGGCCGCTCGATGTTCGCCATCGGCGGCAACCGCGAGGCGGCGCGCCGCGCGGGCATCAACATCAGGCGCATTACCATCACCGCCTTCATGCTGTGTTCCAGCCTGGCGGCGGTGGGCGGCGTGCTGGGGGCGGCGCGGCTCGCCTCGGCCTCGCGGCAGGCGGGGACGGGGGACGTGAACCTCAACGCCATCGCGGCGGCGGTGATCGGTGGCACCAGCCTGTTCGGCGGGCGCGGCAGCGCCTGGTCGGCACTGCTGGGGATTCTGGTCATTCAGGCGATCTCGAACGGGCTGACGCTGCTGAACCTGTCGTCGAGCCTGCGCTACATGATTACCGGCGCCGTGCTGGCGATCGCGGTGATCGTCGACTCGCTGGCGCGGGCCTCGCGGCAGACACATGGCCGCGGCTGAGAAAAGGGAAAACGACATGGGCGAACGGCTGAAGGGCAAGGTCGCGGCGATCACCGGCGCGGCATCAGGCATCGGGTTGGAATGCACGCGCCATCTGGTCGCCGAGGGCGCGCGGGTGGTGATGATCGACCGCGCCGAAGACCGGCTGCGCGACCATGCGTCCGAAATCGGGCCGGAGGCGATCCCGCTGGTGGTCGATCTGCTCGACGGCAAGCAACTCTCGGGCATCCTGCCCCGGATTCTCGACCTTGCCGGGCGGCTCGACATCATCCACGCCAATGCGGGCATGTATGTCGGCGGCCCCGCCGCCGAGGGCGACCCGGACGCCTGGGACCGGCTGATCCAGTTGAACGTGAGCGCGGCCTTCCGCACCGTGAATGCGGTGCTCCAGCATTTCATCGACCAGAAGTCCGGCGACGTGATCTTCACCTCGTCGGTCGCGGGCGTCGAGGCGGTGGTCTGGGAGCCGGTCTATACTGCGTCCAAATTCGCGATTCAGGCGTTTTTGCATTCGACCCGCCGCCAGGTCGCCCCGCACGGGGTGCGCATGGGCGCGGTGCTGCCCGGCCCGGTGGTCACGCCGCTCATCGACGACTGGCCGAAGGCCAAGGTGGAAGAAGCGCTGGCCAACGGCAGCCTCATGCAGCCCAAAGAGGTCGCCGAGGCGGTGGTGTTCATGCTGACCCGCCCGCCGGGCGTGGTGGTGCGCGATCTGGTGATCATGCCCAACACGACCGACCTCTAGGCGATGGTGGTGCCGGTTCCGCCCTCACTAATCATCGGCGTCGATGTCGGCACTGGCAGCGCGCGGGCGGGCGTGTTCGACCGCAGGGGCGCGATGCTGGGCACCGCGCGGGCGGACCTGACGCTGTGGCGCGGCCCCGGCACGATGGTCGAGCAATCCTCGGCCCAGATCTGGGACGCGGTGGCGCGTTCGGTGCGCGGCGCCATGGCGCAGGCGGGGGCCGGTCCGGGCGACATTGCGGGGATCGGCTTCGACGCCACCTGCTCGCTGGCAGTGCTGGGGCCGGACGGGCAGGGGCTGCCGGTGGGGCCGTCCGACGACCCGGCCCGCGATGTCGTGGTCTGGATGGATCACCGCGCGGTGGCCGAGGCCGAGGAGATCACCGCCACCGGCCATCCGGTGCTGCGCTATGTCGGCGGCGTGATCTCGCCCGAGATGGAGACGCCCAAGCTGCTGTGGCTGGCCCGCCACCGCCCGGACGTGTTCGCGGGGGCAGCGCATTTCCTCGATCTGGCGGATTTCCTGACCTGGAAGGCCACCGGCGATCTGGCCCGCTCGACCAACACCGTCACCTGCAAATGGACCTATCTCGCGCATGAACGGCGCTGGGACGACAGCTATTTCCACCGGATCGGCCTTGGCGTGCTGGCCGACGAAGGCTTTGCCCGCATCGGTGCGCGGGTGGTCGATCCGGGCACGCCGCTGGGTAGCGGGCTGACGGATGAGGCGGCACGAACGCTGGGCCTGCGCCCCGGCACGCCGGTCGGCGCGGGCATGATCGACGCCCATGCGGGCGGTATCGGCACCGTGGGCGTCGGGGGCAATCCGCTGACCCATTTGGGCTATGTGTTCGGCACCTCGTCCTGCACCATGACCTCGACCGCCGCGCCGGTGTTCGTGCCCGGCGTCTGGGGCCCTTATTTTTCCGCCATGGTGCCGGGCCTGTGGGTGAACGAGGGCGGCCAGTCCGCCGCCGGTGCCGCCATCGAGCAACTGGTGCTGTCGCATCCCGCCAGCGCCCAGGCGCAGGCGCAGGCGCGCGAGGCCGGACAATCGCTGCCCGATTTCCTTGCCGCGCGGCTGACGGCCGGGGGCGAGGCGCCTTCG
This sequence comes from Rubellimicrobium sp., assembly GCA_019454835.1. Taxonomy (GTDB): domain Bacteria; phylum Pseudomonadota; class Alphaproteobacteria; order Rhodobacterales; family Rhodobacteraceae; genus JADYZU01. The sequence continues at coordinate 14,920 of JACFNP010000032.1, read as the reverse complement.
GAGCTGGTGCAGCGCCTTGGCGCCCTGCATGTCGTGCCCGAATATCTCGGCAACCGCGCCCCCCACGCCGACCCCGAGGCCCGCGCGGTGATCGCCGGGCTGGGGATGGAGCGCGATCTCGACAGCCTTGCCATGCTCTATCTCGCCGGGCTGTGCGGGATCGGCTACGGGCTGCGGCAGATATTGCAGGCGCAGGCCGAGGCAGGCGCGCCGGTCGAGAAGATCGTGATCTCCGGCGGCGCCGGAGAAAGCCCGCTGGTGCGGCAGGTGCTGGCAGACACGACCGGCAGGCCGGTGCTGGCCACGACGGCAGAAGAACCCGTGCTGCTGGGCGCGGCGATCCTCGGCGCCATGGCGGGCGGGCTGTTTGCCGACATGCCCGCAGCGATGGCCGCACTCAGCCACGCAGGCACCGCAATCACCCCGTCAGGCGGCGCCACAGCAGCGCTGCACGCGCGCCGCTACACCGCCTTCACGCGGCTGCAGGCACTGGCGCGCGAGCTTCGCGGCGTGGGCGGGGTGCGGTCCACACTGACCTGACGGCGTGGCCGCGCGGGCCGGTGGTCTGCGGGCTGCGCAATCCGCAGCCGAATGGAACATTTCGCAGCCGCGACAATGCGGCGGGCGATCAGGTAACGGCGGGTTTGCCGGACCGGATTGCGGAATATCCGTTAGATTGCATATGTCCTGATGCAGGCAGATCGCGGGAAGGCGAAACCGGCGGATAATTTCCGATCCGGGCGCGCGCCTTGCGATGGCGATATCGACTGCCCATATTCTCAGTGTGGCCGGGAGGGGATTTCGGTAATGGAATTGTCGGAAATCCCGTTTCAATTCCGGCTGCCGTGAATGGTGACTTGTAATCACGAGAGGAGAATCGAAATGGACCGGGATCGCGTCGAGGGAAACTGGAAGCAGCTCAAGGGCAAGGTCAAGGAAAAGTGGGGCGAACTCACCGATGACGAGCTTGACCGTATTGCCGGGCGCCGCGACCAGCTCGAGGGCCTTGTTCAGGAGCGTTACGGTCTCGCCAAGGACCAGGTCCGCAAGGATGTCGACGACTGGATCAACTCGCAGCCGTGATTGCGGCGCGGGCCGGGCGCAGCCTGCGCGCGGCCCGGTCGCAGGGCGGCCATGGCGTCGGCGCGGCGCTTGCGCCGACGCCCGCTTTCTGAAGGAGATTGCGCATGATCAAACTCATTCTGATCCTGATAATCATCGCCGCCGGTGCCAGCCTGGTCGGCCTGCCAAGGCTGGCAGGCACGGCCTCGGCAGCGGCGCGATTCCTGATCTGGGGGGCGCGGGCGCTTTTCCTGCGGGTATGGGGGGGTCTCGCCAGTTGCGCCTGCCGCCGTGTACCCCCCCGCCCGGTGGGCCGGGGCACGGACCCCGGCGCACCGGCGGTCGGGTTGAAGCGCGGCCCCGCGGTTCATATGTAGGCGTAATGAATACAGCACGGACATTCGCACCAAAGGAGAAGTGAAGATGCCCGAATCATTTGTCGATGGACTCAAGAACAATGCCGCCAATCGCAGCATCGAGATACTGAATGACCGCCTCGCGCAGGTGATCGACCTGACGCTTGCGGTGAAGCAGGCGCATTGGAACATCAAGGGCGTGAATTTCATTGCGGTCCACGAATTGCTCGACGATGTCGCCGACCGCCTGCGCGAGATCGGCGACGAGATCGCCGAGCGCGCGGTCATTCTCGGCGGCATTGCCCGAGGCACCACCGAAGAGGTGGCCGCGAAATCGGGCCTCGATCCCTATCCGGTCGAGGAAACCGATATCGACGCCCATCTCGACGCATTGGTGAGCCGGTTCAAGGCGGTCGGCAAATCGCTGCGCGAGGCGATCGGCATCGCCAGCGAGAGCGGCGACGAAGGCACCGCCGACCTGTTCACCGCAGCCAGCCGCAGCCTGGACAAGGATGCGTGGTTCCTGGGCGCGAACCGCGACTGATCGCGCGCCCTGCGGGTCGGATGCCGGGGGCGGGTCGCGTTCAGCGGACCCGCCCTGACCGGCTGTCTGTCCGCAGCGCTGCGGGCGCCGGAATATGCGCCCGGCTGCGGGATACGCCGGGTAGTGCAGGGGTGGCCCGGCGGGTCGTATCACGCCCGCGCGCAACGCCTTCGTCGTGGCGTTGCGGCCCATGGCGGCGGCGATTACGCCATCGCACTGCGCGAACTGCGTCCGCTCGCCGAAGCGGGCAATGCCGAAGCGACGGCTTTGTTCGAACAGTTGCGGGCGCGATCACGGCGCGCGTTCTGCTGAACCGGCGAGGTCAAGGGGCGGTCTGGTAGTCATGACCCGCCCGGCACGGACGGCAATGAGCCGGTTGACACGATCCCCGAACTAAGTTTATTCGTATAACTGATACGTATAACGGAAGCATGACCAGCGGTGGAGACAGTGCAGCGACGGGTGACGCAGAAGGATGTGGCGCTGCAGGCGGGGGTCTCGCAGGCAGCGGTTTCCATGGTTCTCAGCGGCAGCGCTGCGGGCACCCTGCCCGACGAGACCGTGGCGCGTATCCGCCTTGCGGCAAGCGAACTGGGCTATGTTCCGAATCTGGTCGCCCGTGCGCTCAAGACGCGGCGCACGATGACCATTGCCTGCGTGATCCCCGACATCACCAACCCCTTCTATCCCGCGCTGATCCGCAGCGTGCAGAAGGCCGCACAGGCGCAGGGTTACGATGTCATCACGCTGAACACCGACGGCATCGCCGCCAACGAGCAGCATGTGCTCGAATGGGCGCTGCGCGGGCGGATCGACGGCATCGTCGGGGTGTTCTTCACCCTGCGCGCCCATGATCTCGAGCTGCTGCTGCGCAATTCCATCGGCATCGTGCGCATCGAATCCTCGCGCAAGACGGGTGGCCGTCTCGCCATCGACGACATCTTCGTCGACAGCAAGGCGGCCGCGCGCGAGGTGGTCGCGCATCTGGTCGCCCGCGGTCGCCGCCGCATCGCCATGGTCGCCGGGGTCGGCGGGCCGCAGGCGGTGCGGGTGGAGGGCTACCTCGAGGCGTTGCGGCAGGCCGGACTCGATGCCCATGTCGTCACCGGCGCCGCATTTGCCGAGCAGGACGGGCTCGAGGCGGCCCATGCCATTCTCGACAGCGGTTTCGCGCCGGATGCGATCTTTGCCGCCAACGACCTCATGGCGATCGGGGTCATGCGCGGGCTGCGCGAGCGCGGGATCGCCATTCCCGACGATGTGGCCGTGGTCGGCTTTGATGACATCTCGGCCGCGTCGCTGGTCACGCCGTCGCTGACCACCGTTACCCAGTTCCAGGACCGCATGGGAGAGAGAGCCGCCAAGATCCTGATCGAGAGACTGTCCGGCGAGCGTGACGGTGCGGGTGTCGCGCTCGAGATGCCGTTCAGTCTCATCGAGCGGCAGTCAACCTGAACGACCTTGATCCAAGGAGGATGACATGAAACGACGCACTTTCATCATGACCGGCACGGCACTTGGTGCCACGATGCCTTTCGCGCGGATCGCCCGTGCCGACGGCGCGATCTCGTGGTGGTACGAGACCGCGACGCCCGAGCAGCAGGGCATCATCGCGCGCGACATCGTCGAGCCGTTCAACGCCGCCCATCCGGGCGAGACGCTGGCCATCGACTACCGTGGCGACCAGCTCGACAACCAGTTGCGCATCGCCATGCTGTCGGGGACCGGGCCGGACATCGTCTATACGGCGGGGCCGGCCTATGTCGCGCCGATGGCGCATGCGGGGCAGTTGCTCGAGCTTGACGATTTCGCCGCGCAGTTCGGCTGGAACGACCGCATCCTGCCGGTGTTCCTCGAAATGGGCCGCTACGACGGCAAGCTCTATGCGCTGCCGAAAACCTACGAGACGCTGGGCCTGTTCTACAACGCGAGCCTTCTGGCCGAACACGGCTGGACCCCGCCCGCCACCATCGAGGAGATGGAGACCCTGGCAGACGCCATGCTGGAGGCGGGTATCCTGCCCTTCGCCTCGGGCAACGCCCAGTGGCGCGGCAACAACGAGCACTACGTGAGCCTGGCGCTGAACTCGATTGCCGGACCCGAGAACGTCTACAAGGCGCTGAAGGGCGAGCTGCCCTGGACGGCCGCGCCGTTCGTCGCGGCCATCACCCGGCTGAACGACTGGTGGCAGAAGGGCTATTTCGGCCCGAACTATTTCTCGATCAGCACCGAGCAGATGGTGGTCGAGCTTGCGGCCGGGCGTGCGGGGATGATGCCCTCGGGCACCTGGCAGTTCGAGAACATCCCGACCTATTTTACCGGGGACGGCCCCGAGGCCGGGTTCGTCGGCTTCCCGAGCCTGGCAGGCGCAGGCGACCCGATCTTCCCGCTGGGGGTCGGCTCGACCTTCTCCATCGCGGCAAGCTCGCAAAATGCAGGCGGTGCTGCGGCGGTGATCGACTACGTCTTCAGTGACGATGCCTACAGCAGGCTCAACACCGACTGGCAGGGCGAGTGGAACATGCCGCTTGCCGATCTTTCCGGGGTCACGCTGGGTGACGGCGTGCTGCCGCTCTACACGCAGGCCATGCAGGTTCTGGCGCAGTCGGTATCCGAGAACGAATACGGCTATACCACCTGGACCTTCCTGCCGCCTGCAACCGACAGCTTCCTCATCAACGGCATCGAGGAAGTCTGGCTCGGGCGCCGCACGGTCGAGGATTACCTGCAGGAACTGGACGACACGTTCCGGCAGGAGATGGGCGAGGGCAAGGTTCCCGCCGTCCCCGCCCGCTGAGCGGCCACACAGGATCCGGGGCGGGGGGCTGCGCCGCCGCCCCGAGGAGACACCATGCACAGGCTTTTCGTTCTGCCGACCATCCTGATCAACGCCGTCATCATCGTGATCCCGGCGCTCTTCACGGTTGCACTGGCCTTCTTTCGCTGGGACGGAATTTCCGCGCCGGTCTTCGTCGGCATGGCCAATTTTCATGCGCTGTGGGGTGACCGGGTGTTCTGGACCGCGCTCGGCAACAACATCATCTGGACCGCGCTGTTCCTGACCGTGCCCATCGGTATCGGCCTTGTCGTGGCGACCATGCTGCTGGTGGCCCGGCGCGGGGCGATGTTCTTTCAGGTGATCTATTTCCTGCCGATGGTCATTGCGACGGTGGTTCTGGCGCGGGTGTGGCAGGGCATGATCTACAGCCCGATTTCGGGCGTGAACGGCATGTTGCAGCGGATGGGATTCCCGACGCTCGATCCGCTGACCCAGCCCTCGACCGCGCTTTACGGCATCGCCACCGTGGACCTGTGGCACTGGTGGGGTTTTCTGTGCGTCATCTTCTTTGCCGCCCTGCGGCAGGTGCCGCAGGAGCAGATCGAATCCGCGCGCATCGAGGGGGCGAGCTTCTGGCAGATGATGCGCTACGTGCTTTTGCCCGGCATCCGGCCCACGATCACGCTGATGATGATCATGACGGTGATCTGGTCGTTTCTCGTCTTCGATTTCGTCTATATTCTCACGCAGGGCGGTCCGGCATTTTCCAGCGAGGTGCTCTCGACCCTGGCTTATCGCAGCGCGTTCTATGACCTCGCCGTCGGCAAGGCGGCGGCGGTGGCCGTCGTCATCTCGGTGTTCGGGCTGGCGGCGACCGCATTCTACATCCGCGTGCAGGGTCGGGAATTCGAGCAATGAAGCTGATCGAAAGTCGCGCCACCCTGGTGCTGACCTATGCGGCGCTGGTCTTCCTGCTGCTGGTGACGCTGTTTCCGCTGGCGCTGCTGCTGCTGAATGCGCTGAAGCCCTCGGCGCAGATCGTCGCCAACCCGCTGGCCTGGCCCGAGGCATTCCGCTGGGACAATTTCACCCGCGCGTGGAGCGATGCGCGTTTCGGGCGCACCATGCTCAATTCCGCGACCCTCGCGGGGCTGACCATCGTGCTGGTCTGTGCCACCAGCTCGCTGACCGCCTATGTGCTGGCGCGGCGCAAGATCAGGTCGTGGAAGATCCTCACCTTCTATCTGCTCGGCACCACCACCGCACCGATCCAGTTGTTCCTGTTCCCGCTCTATTTCGGCTTCGCGCGGCTGGGGCTGGTCAACAGCGTCGTGGCGGTGTCCTTCGTCTATACCGCGCTGTGGTCGCCGTTCGCGGTCATGCTGCTGCGCACCTATTTCCTGGCCGTGCCGAAGGAATTGGAGGAGGCCGCGCTGATCGACGGAGCGACGCCGTGGCAGGTGTTCACGCGCGTGATGCTGCCCATCGTCTCGCCCGGCATCCTGACGGTCGCGCTCATCATCGGGCTTTATTCCTGGAACGAATTTCTCATCGCCCTGACCTTCCTGCAACGCGCCGACAGCAATACCGCAGTCGTCTCGTTCCTGCTGCTGTCGGGCCAGTACAGTAGCGACTGGGGCGAGATCATGGCCGCCGCCCTGCTTCTGACCCTGCCCGTCATCGTGCTGTTCATCCTGCTGCAACGCCGCTTCATCGAAGGCATGGCGGGCGGCTCGGTGAAGGGCTGACCCATCCTGGATCCCGGAGAATCCCCGTGCCTGTTCCCAACGATTACCTCGAACGTGTCTATGCCGGCGTGCTGGGCAAGCTGATCGGTGTCTATCTGGGCCGCCCGTTCGAGGGCTGGACCCATCAGCGCATCATGGAAGAACTCGGGCCGATCGAATACTATGTCCACGACCGGCTGAACCAGCCGCTCGTCGTGACCGACGACGATGTCGCAGGCACCTTCACCTTCATTCGCGCGCTGGAAGACTACGGCATCTCGCCCGACCTGTCGGCCGAAGACATCGGCAAGGCGTGGCTGAACTACATCTGCGAGGAGCGCTCGATCCTGTGGTGGGGCGGAAACGGCAATTCGACCGAGCACACCGCCTGGCTGAACCTGAAGAAGGGCATCCCGGCACCGCAGTCAGGGTCCACCGCCGTGAACGGCCTGACCGTGGCCGAACAGATCGGCGCGCAGATCTTCATCGACGGCTGGGCGATGGTCGCACCCGCTCAACCGCAGCTCGCGGCACGGCTGGCCGAACAGGCGGGCAAGGTCAGCCATGACGGTGAATCGGTCCACGCTGCCATGCTCTGGGCGGCGATGGAGGCCGAGGCGTTCCGTACCAGCGACATCGACAGGCTGATCGACACCGGGTTGTCGGTGATCCCCGCCGATTGCGGCATCGCCCGGCTGATTGCCGATATCCGCCGCTGGCATGGCGAAAACCCGGACTGGTACGCCTGCCGCCAGTTGATCGAGGACCATTACGGCTATGACCGCTACCCCGGCAACTGCCATGTGGTCCCGAACCACGCGCTGATGATCATGGCGGTCCTTTATGCACCCGACGATTTCCAGAAGGCGCAGATGATCGTGAACACCTCGGGCTGGGATACCGACTGCAACGCGGGCAACGTCGGCTGCCTGCTGGGCATCATGCACGGGCTGGACGGGCTGGAGGCAGGCCCCGACTGGCGCGGCCCCGTGGCCGACAGGCTGCTGATTTCATCGGCCGACGGCGGCAATTCGGTCACCGACGCGGTGCGGGTGGCGCAGTATCTGGCCGGGCTGGGCCACCGCCTTGCGGGCGAGACCGCACCGCCCGCGCCCAAGGACGGGGCGCAGTTCCATTTCTCGCTGCCGGGCAGCGTGCAGGGATTCCGCACCGAGCCGATGGTGGGGGGCGCGGCACGGCCCGTCATCAGCAACGCGCAATTCGAGGGATCGCGTGCGCTGGCGCTGGCCTATGCCGCACTCGGGCCGGGGCAGGAGGCAGTGGCGCTGACGCCGGTGTTCTCGCCGCCCGAGGTGCTGAATATGCGCACCTATGACCTGATGGCCTCGCCGCTGCTCTATCCGGGACAGGTGCTTTCCGCGCGGGTCGTCGCCCCCGGTGACAACGCGGGGACCATCACCGCGCGCCTGCGCATCCGCGCCTATGACGGCAACGACCGGCTGCGCGACATCGACGGCGCGCCGCTGACGCTGGCCCCCGGTGCCGAGGCGGTGCTCGAATGGCGCCTGCCGGAACTGGACGGCCAGCCCGTCGCCGAGATCGGCCTTGTGGTGGCCGCCGCCGGGCCAAGGGCCAGCGGGCGCGTGCTGCTCGACCGGATGCGCTGGGACGGCACGCCCGACATGGTGCTGCACCGCCCCGAGGGCGATTGCGACTTCTGGCGCATGGCCTGGGTGAACGGGGTCGATTTCTTCTCGAAACGCTTTCCGCCCAGCTTCCGCATCTCGCAGTCGCGCGGCGAAGGGCTGGTCAGCCACGGCACCCGCCAGTGGCGCGACTACACCGTCAGCGCCGACATCACCCTGCATCTGGGGGCCTGGGGCGGGCTGGCGGTGCGGGTGCAGGGGTTGCGGCGCTATTACGGCGTGCGCCTCGTGCGCGAGGGCAGGATCGAAATCGTGCGGGTGCGCGACGATGCGACAACCGTGCTGGCGGCGCAGCCGTTCGAGGTGACGCTCGAGGAAACGGTCCCCTTCACGGTCACGGTTTCCGGGTCCGGGATCACCGCCCGCGTCGGCGATGCGACCCTGCGCGCGCAGGACGACAGCGCCGAAGCGCTGCATGACGGCGCGCTCGGTCTCATCATCCACGAAGGGGCACTGTCCACCGATGCGGTGCGCATCGCACCGGTGCAGGCGGGATAAGGCGCAATGGCTACTGTCGAAATCCGCAACGTCAGCAAGACTTTCGGTGCCACGCCCGTCCTGCACGGGTTGGACGTGGATATCGGCGACGGCGAATTCGCCGTGCTGGTCGGCCCCTCGGGCTGCGGCAAGAGCACGCTCCTGCGCATGATCGCCGGACTCGAGGATATCACGTCAGGCACGATCAGCATCGGCGGCCGGGTGGTGAACCGGATGCCCCCGAAAGAGCGCGACATCTCGATGGTTTTCCAGAACTACGCGCTTTATCCGCACATGACGGTGGCCGAGAACATGGCGTTTTCGCTCACGCTCGCCCATGCGCCCAAGGCGGAAAAGGCCCGTCGTGTCGCCGAGGCGGCGGAAATCCTGGGGCTGGGCGATCTGTTGCAGCGCTATCCGCGGCAACTGTCCGGCGGGCAGCGTCAGCGGGTGGCGATGGGCCGCTCGATCGTGCGCCAGCCGCAGGTGTTCCTGTTCGACGAGCCGCTGTCCAACCTCGACGCCAAGCTGCGCGTGCAGATGCGCGCCGAGATCAAGGCCCTGCACCGCCGCCTTGGCACCACCGTCATCTACGTGACCCACGATCAGGTCGAGGCGATGACGATGGCCGACAAGATCGTGGTCATGCAGGCCGGGCGGATCGAGCAGGCGGGCAGCCCGCTCGACCTCTATGACCATCCGTCCAACAGCTTCGTGGCGCAGTTCATCGGCTCGCCGTCGATGAACCTGCTGCCCGCCCGGCGCCGGGGCGACATGCTGGTGCTGGACGGTGGCCAGACGACCGGCCTGCGCCCGCCTGACGGGCTGGCCGAGGGGGCGCGCGTGCTGGTCGGCAAACGGCCCGAGCATGTGGCTCTCGCCCCCGACGGCCTTGCAGGCACGGTCAGCCTGGTCGAGCCGACCGGCTCGGAAACCCATGCCGTGCTGCGGATCGGCGATCTTGATCTCGTCTGCCTGTTCCGCGAGCGCGTGACCCTGCACGAGGGCGCCCCCCTGTCGGTGTCGCTGCGCGAAGGGCCGGTGCATTTCTTCGACGCGACAACGGGGGCAGCGATCCCGCCGCAGGCAGCGTGACGACGATCCGCCGCAGCACCCGGCAATACTGCGGGGATCGGGAATCTCGCGGTCGTGCAGGCCGGTGATGCGGCTGTCTGCGGACATGCGGGCGTCCTCCGTGACCGGCAGGACAATCGGGCGAACGGCAGTTCCGTCATTGCGAGGAGCCGAAGGCGACGAAGCAACCCCGATGTCGTGCGTGAGCGGTCGGGGTTGCTTCGGCTGCGCCTCGCAATGACGGGACATGCGGTGTGCCCGATTACCGTTCGCCGTGACGGTATTCCTTGCGCGTCGATGCACCGCGCATATAACCGGACCCGCCGGATCGAACGGCCATGCAAGGCGCGGCCCGGATCGTGCCGGTCTGCGCTGCGGCACCCGGCAGGCAGGCGGGCCGCCCCGAAAGGACCAGATGAGCGAACGGGTCTCCATCGTCGCGCTGCTGCCGTCGCCCGCCTCGGTCAGGCCCTGTCTCGAGGCGGCGGTGGCGGCGGCCGAGGGGCTGGATGCGGGGCTGCGGGCGCTGCATGTGGGCTTTGCGCCGGGCGCTGCCGGGGCCTCGCCCGAGGAGGCCGCCCTGCAGCAGCTTCGCGCCGTCAGCGAAGGCCCGGCCACCGAACGCGCGGCGGCGACGCGGGCTGCCTTCGATGCCTGGCTGGCGGACAAAAGCCCGGTGCCGGAGCCGGTCTGGGCCGACGACGAAGGCGATGTCGAGGCGCTGGTCGCCTCGGATACGGCGGCGGCCGATCTGGTGGTGATGCGCAACCCCCGGCATCTCGACGGGCGCGACGCCTTCCATGCGGTGCTGTTCCGCTCGCGCCGCCTCGTGCTGGTCGCGCCGCACATGCCGATGGCGCAGCCGCCGACGGTCGGGCGGCATATCCTGATCGGCTGGAAGCCGGGACCGCAGGCCGAACGCGCCCTGCGCGCCGCCGCGCCGTGGCTGCGCAAGGCCGGGCGGGTCAGCGTCCTGTGCGTGGGCGAGGATGATGGCTATTGCGCCTCGGCGCAGGCGGCGCTGGAGGGGCTGGGCATCGAAGCGGCGCCCGAGGCGGTGGCCCGCGACGGCAGCGGCGTCGGCCGCCAGCTTCTGGCCGAGGCGGCGCGGCGCGGCGCCGACACATTGCTGATCGGCGCCTTCCATCGCGGCATGTTGTGGGAGACGATCCTCGGCGGCGTGACGCGCGACATTCTGGCAGATGCGGGCCTGCCGGTATTCATGTGCGGCTGAGGCCGGGACACGGGCAGGGACGGGGACAGGCGGGACATGGGCGGCTTCAGCTATCTGATCGTCTTTCTGGGCGCCGGTATCGGCGGCGCGGCGCGCCACGGCGTCAACATGGCGGCGGCGCGGCTGCTGGGCACCGGGCTGCCCTTCGGCACCCTGACCGTGAACGTGCTGGGTAGCTTCATCATGGGGCTGGTCACCGAATACTGGGCACAGAAGAGCGGCCTGCCGCAGCCGGTGCGGCTGTTCCTGACCACCGGCGTGCTGGGCGGGTTCACCACCTTCTCGACCTTCTCGCTCGACGCGGCGGCGCTGTGGGAAAGCGGGCGGGCGCTGGCGGCGGCGGGCTACGTCGCGGCCTCGCTGCTGCTGTCGCTGGGCGCGGTGTTCGCCGGGCTGGTGCTGATGCGCCTGTGAGTCGCCCCGGTGCCGGGCTGAACGGGGACCGCAAGACCCGCGAGATTCGCGGCGGTGGCCGGATCGCCGGGGCCGGGCGCGTTCAAGCCGTCTGCAGAGCGGGTCGCGTTTTCACGGATTTGGTGGACCCGCGCGGGCACTTTGTTCCAGGGTGATCGGGATATTTCGTCATTGCGAGGCGGAGCCGAAGCAACCCCGACCGCTCACACGCAACATCGGGGTTGCCGCGTCGGCTGCGGCTCCTCGCAATGACGGGACATGCCGGCCCTGCCCCCTGTTCCTGCCCATCGTCGCGGGCGCCAGATGTTTCCGTCTGGCGGCGAAATGCTCATGCCGTGCCGAACACCTTTGCATAAAGATCGGCAGCATAGCTCGTCGCCAGCGGCGGTCCCTCGTAAAGCCGGTAGCTGCGGCTGCCGTCCTCGTTGCGCCCGGCGCGCAGGAAGGTCGTGGCGCCGTCGGCCTTCAGTTCGTAGCGATGGGCGAAGTCGTAGAGATGGGTCACGAATACCACGCGGATGCCGTGGCCGAGCAGGCTGCCGACGATCTGTGCGGCGACCTGCGATCCCTCACGTTCATTGGTGGCGGCGAAGGATTCGTTGAACAGCACCAGCGAGCGCGGGCCGATGCGGTCGACGATGGCGCTCATCCGCACCAGCTCCTCGTCGAACTTGCCGCTCTTCATTCCGGCATCCTCCTCGCGCTTGAAATGGGTGAACAACCCGTCGCAGAGCGCGGCGCGGAAGCTGTCCGCCGCGACGAACATCCCTGCCTGCAGCATCAGTTGCGCCTGGCAGAGGCTGCGCAGGAAGGTCGACTTGCCGCCCCGGTTGGCGCCGGTGACGATGACGAGGCGCTGCGCCAGCGCCGCAACGTCGTTGCCGACCGGCGCACCCTTCATGCGCTGCGCCAGCGCCGTGTCGCACAGGCCGCGGCAGGCAAAGCCGGGTTCCGTCGCGGCGGCCACCTCGGGCATCGCCAGCGGCACGCCTGCCGCACGCAATGTCGCGTGCAGGTTGGCGCAGGCAAGATAGAAGCCGATCTCGCGGCGAATCTGGGTGAGGAAGCTCTTGATATGATCGCAGGCCTGCCCGGCGGCATTGGCGACAAGGTTCAACCCCCGGTCGCGCAGTTCGGACAGGTCGCGCGCGCCCTGTTCGTCACGCGGCGCGATCTGGAAGCTGTAGCTTTCGACATGCGGCGCCAGCAGCCATGCAAGCCAGCGGCGGTCGCTTTCGCGCGGGGTGCGCAGCACCAGGTCGTGCCCGCGCCCGCCTTCGCCCAGACCGGCGCTGATGACGACACCGGCGTTGAAATGCAGCTCGGCCAGATGGTGGTCGATCCCGGCGAGATAGGCGTCGTCGAGTTCGGTCTCGAGCATGTGGAAGAAGGTGAGGAACCCCTCCGAACGAAAGCCGGGCGCGGCCTCGCGGGCGATGTCGCGCAGGTGCCGCAGCACGCCCTCGAACATCTTCAGCACCTCGACGGAATGATGCAGGATCGAGCCGGGATGCGCACCGAACGCGCCGAAGTAGTTCTTGCGCTCGGCCTCCAGCGCCTCGATGGCCAGCGCATAGACGGACCGCACCGTATCCGGCTGCGCCAGACAGTCGGCGAGGACCGCCTGACGGTAGCGCACCGCCCCGGCGTCGGGGCGCGGCCGCGCCAGCAGCACCGCGCGCGCCATGTCGCGCAGGAAGGCGTCGCCGCCGCCCATCGCATCCAGCACGGTGTCGAGTTCGAGGTCCTGCGCGACTTCGGCAGCCTCGTCCGGCAGGGGCGCCTCGGGGTCGAAATCGCGGTCGCGGTCGATGAGATGCGCCTTCATGCCGACAGCCTTTCGTTCAGGCGGGCCGTGGTCAGCCCGTGTTTCTCGGCCAGCGACATCGCATAGGCGAGGCCGTCGGCCTTGCGCCGCACCACCTTGAAGGTGCGCTCGGCCGGGCGGTCGGGGACCACCGTGCTGACCATGCTGAAGGTGGCCGCGCCCATGCTCGCCAGCTCGTCGATGAAGCTGACACAGGTGCACAGCGCGCCGCTCTCCATCACCCGGTCCAGCACCCTGGTGCTGAGCAGCACCTGGTCGTCGAGCGTGGTCGAGTTGAAGATCTCGCTGAGCACCACGACGCTGCGGGCGGTGGTGCGGCCGAGGATGTCGTGGATGCGCACGAGGTCGTCCTCGAGCTTGCCGCGCAGGTTCGACAGGTCTTCCTCGCGCTCGAAATGGGTGTGGACGGCATCGACCAGCAGCAGCCGCGCCGCGCTGCCCGGCACCGGCAGGCCGAGTCCGGCGAAATAATGCAACTGGCCGAAGGCGCGCGCGAAGGTGGTCTTGCCGCCCTGATTCGGCCCCGAGACGACGATGATGCGTTCGGCCCCCGACAGGGCATAGTCGTTGGTGACGACCGGCTTGCCTTCGGCGATCAGCTTCAGCGCCAGCCCGAGATCATAGCCGTCGCGGCTGTCCTCGGCGTGATCGTCCGGCGAAAGCTGCGGATAGCAGAAGGACAGCCCGGCGCTGCGGGCCCGTTCCATCAGCGCCAGCCAGCACAGGCAGAACTGGATTTCGCGCTCGAAGCGGGCGATGGAGGGGGCGATGAAGTCGGCGTGATCGCGGGCGAAGGCGGCCAGCCGGGCGAAGGCGTCGGGAAACAGCCGCGCGACCAGGTCGAGCACCGCCGCCTCGACATGGTCCATCTGGCGGTTTTCGGGAAATTTCACGCGGTAATCCCTGACCGCACCCAGCTTGAACTTGTCGAACATGCGCTCGACCGCCGCGCTGTAATCCTCGGCGCCGTCGTAGCGGCGGACGGTGACGCGGTCGCCATGCACGACCGTCTCGTAGCGTATGTCGAGCAGGGCCGAGCCGATTGCCGCGATCTCGTCCTCGAGGACACGAAAATCGTAGGCCCCGGCCAGCGCCGCGACATGGCGGCCAAGGGCGCGAAACCCCGGCGACTGCGGCGCCGCCGCATCCAGATCGCAGGCCAGGGCGCGCAATGTCTCGCAGTAATGCCGCGCGGCCTCGTGGTGCCAGAACTGCTTTTGCAGCGCGTAATACAGCTTGTCGGCCACCGCCAGCGCCTCGCGGCACCGGGCCATCCCGGCGGCAAACTGCTCGACCGCCGCGCGCAGGGCCGGGCGCTCGAGATCGTGAAAGACGGCGTGCCGCCACGCGGCGGTTCCGGCATCGACAATCGGCGCGGCAAAGAACGGCGCAAGATCGTATTGCTCGCGCCCGGCCACGGCGGCGGCAACGATCCGGTCGAGGTTGAGATCACGAAACGCACCCTCGACCGACGCGCCGCCATGCTGCAACGGCCCGCCCGCAGCGTCGAGAATCGAGATGAACTCCACCGGACCGGAGCCGTCAGGCGATGCGCCGCCCCCCGGTTGCCCGTCCACATCCTGCACAGTCATGCCCCCGCCTCCCTGCTTTGCAAGGTTGGCAGGAGTCATCAGCCACAGCGGCGGTTATACGGCGAACCCCATCACCGCCAACCAATATGTGCCGCGCCGCGCGCCAGTCAAGGCGGTGTGCAGGCGGGCGGCCCGCAGGTTGCCCCCTTCGGGCGTGCGCAGCACG
>JACFNP010000031.1 GCA_019454835.1 Rubellimicrobium sp. | reverse complement strand
CGCCCTTCGCTTGCGCTCCGGGCGAAGGGCCGGGTCGGGCCGCACTGCGGCCCGCCTGATCCGGCCCTTGGGCGCTTCATTGCCACCGTCATTGCGAGGAGCCGAAGGCGACGCAGCAATCCATGCCGCAACCCCGCACCCGGCGTGGATTGCTTCGGCTTCGCCTCGCAATGACGACAGCGCCGTTGCGGGCGCAGCGCCGGTTGCCTATGACTCACCCCCATCCCCGAGCGCCGGAGACAGCCGCCCGTGAGCCGCGAGACGCCACCGCCTTCCAGCCTGCGCCGCCCCGGCCGCGTTCTCGGCGCGCTGCGCAACAACCTGCTTGCGGGCCTCATCGTCATCGCGCCGCTGGGCATGACGGTCTGGCTGGTCTGGACGCTGCTCGGCTGGGTCGACAGCTTCGTCTGGCCCTTCGTGCCCGCCGCCTACCACCCCGACGCCCTCGTCAACCGCATCCTCGGCCACGACCCCGGCTCGCCGCAATGGGTGGCCGTGAACATCCGTGGCGTGGGCGTGGTGATCTTTCTCGTCTTCACGGTGCTGGTCGGCTGGATCACCAAGGGCCTTGTGGGCCGCAGCCTGATCTCATGGGGCGAGGATCTGGTGGCGCGGCTGCCCTTCGTGCGCTCGATCTACAGCGCGCTGAAACAGGTCGCGGAATCGATCTTCGCGCAGGACGATGCGAAATTCGACCGCATGTGCCTCGTGCAGTTCCCGCGCAAGGACACCTGGTCGGTGGGTTTCATCGCCCCCGAACCCAGGGGCGAAATTCGCGCGAGACTGGGCGCGCTCTGGCCCGACGATCCGGTGATGGCGGTCTATCTGCCGACCACGCCGAACCCGACCACCGGCTATCTGATGTGGTGCCGCAAGAGCGAGATCATCGAGCTGGACATGGGCGTCGAGGATGCCGCCAAGCTGGTGATCTCGGCCGGGCTGGTCTATCCGGGCGACCGCCAGCAGGTCGAGGCGGCGCTGGGGCTGAAGGGCGATACGCCGGAGTGAGCCAGGGGGCCGTGAATTGCCACGGCGGCTGCGCCGCCTCGCAATGACGGTACTCCCTTCCCCCGTCATTGCGAGGAGGCGCAAGCCGACGAAGCAACCCCGATGTCGTGTGTGAGCGGTCGGGGTTGCTTCGCCTGCGGCTCGCAATGACGGCATAACCCCGTCATTGCGAGGCGGCGCAGCCGCCGTGGCAATCCATGCCGGACGCACAGCCCGTCCTCAGAACCACGATCCGACCATCCGCGCCCCGGCGCTGATGTCGTTGCCGACGCCTTCGATGGTGCCGCAGGCTGACAGCGCCAGCAGCGCGAGGATGAGGAACTTATTCAGCATCGGACCACCATACGTCAGGCTCCCAGCCCGGCCAGTCGCCGAACAGCGGGATGTGATCGGGATAATGCAGGTCGGCGGCATGGGCGATGTTGGAATCGTTCCACTGGTAGAACGGGATCACGTAGCGCCCCGCCGTCAGCACCCGGTCGAGCGCCTGCACGGCGGCGCGGAAATCGTCCTGCGAGGCGGAATTGAGAACCCGGTCGATCAGCGCATCGACGGCGGGCGACTTCACCCCCATGAGGTTGCGGGTGCCGGTATCGGCCTGTTCCGAGCCGAAATAGAGATACTGCTCGTTGCCCGGCGACAGCGACAGCCCGACCCGGTAATAGGTCATGTCGAAGTCGAGCGCCGCCATCCGTTCGGTGTATTGCGCCGAATCGACCTGATCGACGGTGACGGAAATACCCAGCCGCCGCAGCGCCTCGGCATACATGTTGGCGATGGAATCGGTCTCGCCCGCGCCGGTCTGGAGCACCAGCGTGAAGGCGAACGGCTCTCCGGCGGCGTTGCGCAGCGTGCCCGCATCGTCCACCGTCCAGCCCGCCTCTTCCAGCCGCTCGAAGGCAAGGCCCAGATTGGCGCGGTTGGCGGCATTGCCGTCGCTTTGCGGCAGGGCGTAACCCTCGATGGCGCCGGGGGGCAGATCGTCCGCGAAGGGTTCGAGAAACTCGAGCACCCGGCCGGTGGCAGGTTCGCCGGGGGTCATGCCCAGCGGCGAGTTGGCGAAATAGGACTGGATGCGCGGACTTTGCCCGCCGGTCATCGCGTCGTTGATGAACTCGAAGTTGAAGGCCAGCAGCATCGCGTCGCGCACCCGCCAGTCGGCAAAGACCGGGCTGCGGCTGTTCATGGCAAAGCCGGTCATGCCGGTCGGGCGCTGATGCGGCACCTGATCCAGAACGATGCTGCCGTCGCGCACCAGCGGGAAGTCGTATTGCGTCTGCCAGCGGGTGACGTTCGTTTCGCGGGTCAGGTTCACCTCGCCGGTCTTGAACGCCTCGAAGGCGGCGGTCTCGTCGCCGAAGAATTCAAAGCGGATCGTGTCGATGTTCATCGTGCCGCGCCGGAACGGCACGTCGCGGCCCCAGTAGTCGGGGTTGCGGTGCAGTTCGACGTAACGACCGGCCTCGAAATCCGCCACCACATAGGGGCCGGGCGTGACCGGGATCATGTCGAGACCGTCGCTTTCGGCAAAGTCCCTGCCCTCCCATTGCGCACGCTCAAGCACCGGGCGCATCCCGGCCAGCAGCACCAGCTCGCGGTTGGGCGTGTTGAAGGTGATGCGCAGGCTGCGCTCGCCGGTCTGCTCGATATCGGCGACCTGCGCCCAGAAGCTGGCATAGCGGCCATGGCCCTGTTCGCCGAGGGTCCGGTAGGACCAGATCACGTCATCGACGGTGACCGGGTTGCCGTCCGAGAATCGCGCCTCGGGGCGCAGGGTGAACTCGACCCAGGACCGATCGGGGTCGGTCTCCATCGATTCGGCGAGAAGGCCGTAAAGCGTGAACGGTTCGTCAAGCGACCGCCCCATCAATGTTTCCGAAACGAGATAACTGAGTTGCCAGGGAACCGACCCCTTGCGGGCATAGGGGTTGAGGCTGTCGAAGCTGCCGACCTCGGCGGTGACGATGCGCCCGCCGGTCGGCGCATCCGGGTTCACATAGGGCAGATGGTCGTAATCCGCAGGCAGCGCAGGGTCGCCATACATTGCGATGGCGTGTTGCGGCTCGGCCAGCGCGGCGCCTGCGAGGGTCGCCAGAATCAGCGCGGCGCCCGCGCGCGCGACGGAACGGTATCGTGATGTCATGGCCTGCCTGTCCCCGGTTCGTGGCGCGAACGCCCCCGTTTTATGACCCGACATTACCGCCAGCCCGCCCGCTTTTCAAACTTTTAGCTTGGCTATGGGCGGAAGCGCGCGTATAAGGGACTCACTGCTCGATAGGTTTCTTGCCTGTATGAAACCTGCCTCAACAACTTCGCGCCCGCCTCGTGCGGGCGTTTTTTTGTGCGGATGCCAGCGGTCGAGGTTGCTTCACTTCGTTCGCAATGACGACAAAAACCACCCGCCCCCTTTGCAATCGCCCTTCGCAGATGCAGCATGACGGGCGAGTCCCGGCAACAGGAGCAGCGCCATGACCCTTGCAGGCAAGACCGCCATCATCACCGGATCGAACTCGGGCATCGGGCTGGGCGTCGCCCGCGAACTGGCGCGGGCGGGCGCGGATGTGGTGCTCAATTCCTTCACCGACCGCCCCGAGGATCACGCGCTGGCCGATGATCTGTGCCGCGAATTCGGCGTCGCCGCGCGCTATATCGCCGCCGACATGACCGACGGCAGTTCGGCCCGCGCGCTGGTCGCGCAGGCCGGGCGCTGCGACATTCTCGTGAACAATGCGGGCATCCAGCATGTCGCCCCGGTTGACGAATTTCCGCCCGCGACCTGGGACCGGATCATCGCCATCAACCTGTCCTCGTCGTTCCACACCATCGCCGCCGCCCTGCCCCTGATGCGCAAGGCGGGCTGGGGGCGGGTGGTGAACATCGCCTCGGCGCACGGGCTGACCGCATCGCCCTTCAAGTCGGCCTATGTCAGCGCCAAGCACGGGCTGGTCGGCCTGACGAAAACCGTCGCGCTGGAGACGGCGGAAGAGGCCATCACCTGCAACGCCATCTGCCCCGGCTACGTGCTGACCCCGCTGGTCGAGGCGCAGATCCCCGACCAGATGAAGGCGCACGGCATGGGCCGCGACGAGGTGATCCGCAAGGTGATGCTGGAACGCCAGCCCTCGCGCCAGTTCGCCACGGTCGAGGAAATCGGCGGCACGGCGGTGTTTTTATGCTCGGCGGCGGCCGCCCAGATCACCGGCACCACGATCAGCGTCGACGGCGGCTGGACCGCGCTGTAGCGGCGGCGACGCGCTTCGTCACCCCCCGTCATTGCGAGGAGGCGTAGCCGACGAAGCAACCCCGATGTCGTGTGTGAGCGGTCGGGGTTGCTTCACTTCGTTCGCAATGACGAGAACACCCCGTCACCCGCGAAGAGCTGAAAGCGACAAAGCGACCCCGATGTCATGCTCGATGCCCTCGGGGTTGCATCTCGTCACTCGCGGGAGGCGGGACGCCACCCTACACCGGCAGCACCAGTTCCGCCGCCAGGCCGCCCAGCCGCGCGGATTGTCCCAGCCGCAGCTCGCCGCCCTGCGTGCGCGCGATCTCGGCGACGATGGCAAGGCCCAGACCCACGCCCGCGCCCCGGTCCTGGTTGCGCGCATCATCCAGCCGCACGAAGGGGCGCAGCGCGTCGGCGCGGTCCCCGGCGGCGATGCCGGGGCCGTTATCCTCGACGGTGATGCGCGCCCGGCCCGGCGCAAAGGCCACCGAGACCTCGACGCGGGTGCCGTAGCGGCGCGCGTTGCCGACCAGATTCCCGATCGCGCGGCGCAGCGCCAGCGGGCGCGCCTGCACCGGCACCGGCTGCCCCGCGACGGGCCGCAGCACCACCGGACCGCCGCCGCGCGCCGCATCCTCGACCACGCGGCCCGCCAGCGCGACCAGATCGACCGCACCGGCGGCCTCGCCCGCATCGCCGCGCGCGAAATCGAGGAAGGTCGCGATCATCCGCTCCATCTCGTCGACATCGCGGCGCAGGCCGTCGGCCTCGTCGCCCGCGATCATCGCCAGCCCCAGCCGCAGCCGGGTCAGCGGGGTGCGCAGGTCGTGACTGACCCCCGACAGCATCAGCGCGCGGCTGGCGTTCTGTTCCCTGATCCGCTCGCGCATCCGCAGGAAGGCCAGACCGGCGGCGCGGACCTCGCGGGCGCCGCGCGGCTGGTAGGGAAGGGTCACGCCGCGCCCGTAGGCTTCGGCGGCGCGGGCCAGCCGGGCGATGGGGCGAAGCTGGTTGCGCAGAAACAGATAGGCGATGAAGGTCATGGCCGCGCCGAAGACGATCATCAGCACCAGAAGCTGGTGCGGATTAGAGGCCGAAACCCGGCTGCGCGGGAAACTGATGCCGAACTCGTCCCCCTGCCCCCGCAGATGCAGCACCACCTCGCGCCCGCCTTCCAGCGACAGCGCCTGCAATTCCGGCAGCCGCGCGACAAGCACCTGCGCCACGATGCGGCCCGACAGATCCCAGACCGCCCGGCCGTCGCCCCCGGCCAGCGGCGGCGCCGGACGGATGATGCGCAGCCCGAGCGCGGCGCCGATCTGCGCCGCCGCGTCGCGGTCACGCGCGTCCTCGGCGATCACAAGGGCGATCTCGTCGGCGATGTTGCCGGTCATCTGGCGCGTGACGCCCTCGAAATGGCGCTGGATGAAGGCCAGCGACACGACAAGCTGCAACGCCACCACCGGCACCACGAGAATCAGCGCCGCGCGCCCGTAGAGTCCGCGCGGCCACATCCGTCGCTTCAGCCCGCGGGCGGGCACCGGCGCGTCGGGATCGGGTGGCGCTTGCTGCGGCATGGGGGCAGATTAGGGCGTCGCGCACAGATGGGGAAGGCAGCATGACCGCAGACAGCGACCGGACGGGCGGGCAGACGGGCGGGCGGATCGCCGCCGACATCCTGCGCATCCGCGCGCCGAACCCTTCGCCGATGACCGGCAGCGGCACCAACACCTGGTGCCTCGGGGAACGGCGCCTGCTGATTGTCGATCCCGGCCCCGACGACGACGACCATCTGGCCCGGATCGTCGCCGCCACCGCCGGGCGCCGCGTCGCGGGCATCCTTCTGACCCACGGCCACCGCGACCACACCGCGCTGGCGCCGCGCCTGGCGCAGGCGCTGGACGCGCCGCTGATGGCCTTCGCGCCCTCGCAGGCCAGCGGGCGGGCCGGGGCGCTGGGCCTGACGTTTGACCGGAGCATCTCGCAGCCGGCCGGAACATCCGGCGCCCGCGACAATGCGACGGAACAGCAAGCCGCGGCACCCCTTGCCCCCGACATCGCGCTGCAGGACGGCGACGAGGTCGAGGGCTGGGCGGTGCTCCACACCCCCGGCCACATGCACGACCACATCTGCCTGTGGCGCGGCGACGGCACGCTGGTGACCGGCGACACGGTGATGGGCTGGGCGACGAGCATCATCCCGCCGCCCTCGGGCGACCTGATCGACTACATGGCCTCGCTTGCGCGGCTCGCGGCGTTGCGGCCCCGGCTGGGCCTGCCGGGACATGGCGAGGTGCTGGCGGATGCGGGCGCGCGCATCGCCACGCTGGCCGCCCACCGCCGCGCCCGCGAGGCGAGCATCGTCGCGGCGCTGGCCGAAGGCCCCGCCACCTGCACCGAGCTGACGGCGCGCAGCTATGCCGGGCTGCCCGAACACCTGCGTTTTGCCGCCGAACTGACCTGCATCGCGCATCTGATCGCCCTGGCCAGCGAAGGCCGCGCGACGACCACCGGCGGCCCGTGGCGCAGCGCGGTGTTCGCAAAAGCGGGGTGAGCCGCCCCCGTCATTGCGAGGAGGCGGAGGCGACGAAGCAGCCCCGATGGTCATGCGCAAGTGATCGAGGTTGCTTCGGCTGCGCCTCGCAATGACGAAATCTCTCCCGTCATTGCGAGGAGCCGCAGGCGACGCGGCAATCCATGGACCGGGTGCCGCGCCCGGTATGGATTTCTTCACTTCGTTCGCAATGACGGTGGGGAGGAGGCAGGGTAATCGCACATACCCGGCGCGGCAGCCCGCATGTTGCAACGGTCGTGCTGCGCACGCCCGAAGGGGAAAATCCGCAAACCGCTCGCCGCATGGCAGGCAAATGCGATTGCCCGGCAACAAAACCCCGTGTTTCTTGACTTTTGCCCCCGGCTTGACTAGCTGTCGCGCGGGTCCGCAATGCGGCGGGCCTTTTGCAGGGACGCGCGGGTTCTGCGTCCCCTTTCCGCCCGGATCTCCGGGCCATCCAGGACGCACATGACTCAATTCTCCGATCTGAACCTTGACCCCCAGGTTCTGCGCGCGCTCGTCGAGGCGGGCTACGAAACCCCGACCCCCATCCAGGCCGATGCCATCCCGCCCGCCCTTGAAGGGCGCGACGTGCTGGGTATCGCCCAGACCGGCACCGGCAAGACTGCCGCCTTCGTGCTGCCGATGATCTCGCGGCTGTCGCGGGGAAGGGCACGGGCGCGGATGCCGCGTTCGCTGGTCCTGTGCCCGACGCGCGAACTGGCCGCGCAGGTGGCGGAAAACTTCGACGCCTATACGAAATACCTCAAGCTCTCCAAGGCGCTGCTGATCGGCGGCGTCAGCTTCAAGGAACAGGAAGTGCTCATCGACCGGGGTGTCGATGTGCTGATCGCCACGCCGGGGCGGCTGCTCGATCATTTTGAACGCGGCAAGCTCTTGCTGACCGGCGTGCAGGTCATGGTCGTGGACGAGGCCGACCGGATGCTCGACATGGGCTTCATCCCCGACATCGAGCGCATCTTCAGCCTGACGCCCTTCACGCGCCAGACGCTGTTCTTCTCGGCCACCATGGCCCCGGAAATCGAGCGGATCACCAACACCTTCCTGCAGGCCCCGGCGCGCGTCGAGGTGGCCCGTGCCGCGACCGCCGCCGAAAACATCGAACAGGGCGTCGTGGCCTTTGCGCCCGCGTCGCGTGAACGGGCGGCCGCCGACAAGCGGGCGCTGCTGCGCGCGCTGATCGACCGCGAGGGCGCGGCCTGCTCGAACGCCATCGTGTTCTGCAACCGCAAGTCGGACGTGGACATCGTGGCGAAATCGCTGCGCCGACACGGCTATGACGCCGAACCGATCCACGGCGATCTCGAACAGTCGCAGCGGATGCGCACCCTCGACGGCTTCCGCGAGGGCAAGGTGCGGTTCCTGATCGCCTCGGACGTGGCGGCGCGCGGGCTGGACATTCCCGAGGTCACGCATGTGTTCCAGTTCGACGTGCCGACCCATTCCGAGGATTACGTCCACCGCATCGGTCGCACCGGCCGCGCCGGACGTTCGGGCAAGGCGCTGATGATCGCCGGGCCGCGCGACGACAAGCTGGTCGATGCCATCGAAAAGCTGGTGCAGAAGCCGATCCCGCGCGTCGAGGCCCCTCAGGCCGAGGCCCGCCCCGAACGCCGCCCGCGCCGCGACGACGCCGAGGCGAAACCCGCCCGCCGCCCGCGCACCGAGACGCCGCGCAAGGCCGAAGCCGCCCCCGCCCCCGCCGAGGCCGCGCATCCCGCGCGCAAGCCGGAACCGGCGCCCGCACCCAGGCAGGACCGCCAGCCGGAACGCAGGCCCGAACCGAAGCAGGACCGCGCCCCGCGCCGTGATCGCGGCCGCCACGACGACGCCGTGGTCGGCATGGGCGACGACGCCCCGGCCTTCATCCGGCTGAGCTTTGCCGAGCGCCGTGCGGGCTGAAGCATTTCGCAGCCGGACGGAACATCCGGCGCCCGCGAAAATGCGCAAGAACGACGGGTCAAGGCGGATCCACCGAGTCAATGAGAACGCGACCCGCGCCAGCGCCGCCGCGCTGCTGCTGATCCTTCTTGCCGGTGCCGGCGCCGCGCAGGAGCGGGCCTGCATCGCGCGGGTGAACGGCCTCGACATCGCCATCGCCCCCGGCGCGATCCTTGCCGACCCCGATCCGTCCCTGCGCGAGCGGCTGCTGGCCTGGCCGGGCAGCCTGTGGAACCGCGCCTGGGGCCAGCCGGTCGCCTGCGACAGCGAGACCACCATCGCCTATCTGGCGGGCATCCTCGCGCTCGACGAGGTCGAGGCACATTGCCTTGCCGAGGCGCCCGGCGACGAGGGCTGGCTTCTGGTCCCCGGCAAGCGCAACTTTCGCGGCCATTGCCGGGTGACGGTCTGCGAGCGGGTGAATGCCGCAGCCGGGGACGGCGCCGGGATCGCCCGCGCCGTCACCCGCGCCGCGACCGGCCATGAGGTCGATTCGCTGGGCGAGGGCGTGACCGCCTTCGCCTCGGCCTCGGGCGCGGCGATGCTGACCGGACGGGCCTCGCTGGTCCAGTCGGCGCTCGGCCACGGCGCCGGGGCACTGGCCACGGCGCTCTCGACCCCCGCCGTCGCAGGCGCGGCGGCGGTTACCGTGATGGCAGCGGGCAGCGCGGTGTATTTGTGCCGCGATTAGCACCCGTCATTGCGAGGAGCCGAAGGCGACGAAGCAATCCACATCACAACCGTGCGCCCGGCATGGATTGCTTCGCCTGTCGGCTCGCAATGACGATTAACCCCCGTCATTGCGAGGAGCCGAAGGCGACGCGGCAATCCCGAGGGGTTGCGCGAGCGGTCGGGATTGCTTCGGCTTCGCCTCGCGGGTGACGATCATCAAACCCCGTCATTGCGAGGAGGCGCAGCCGACGCGGCAATCCACGCCGCAACCGCACGCCCGGTCCCCCGCAGCGTGCACCAACGGCGCTTGTTCCCCCCGTCACCCCATCCGCACCAGCGCGTGACGCTTGCGGCCTGCCGACAGTTTCAGCGCCTGCAGCAGATCGCCGCTCAGGAACATCCGTCCCGGATCGTCGAGCACCGCGTCATCGACCCGTGCGCCGCCGCTCTCGATCAGGCGGCGCGCCTCTTTCCCCGAGGGCGCCAGCCCCGAACGCACGAACAACTGGCTGGCCGAGATGCCGTTGCCGACCTCGGCGGGCGTCAGCACCAGTGTCGGCAGATCGTCGCCGACGCCGCCCGACTCGAACACCTGCCGCGCGGTCGATTCGGCGGCAGCGGCGGCATCGGCACCGTGCAGCAGGGTCGTCACCTCGCGGGCGAGGATGATCTTCGCCTCGTTGATCTCGGCCCCGCCCAGCGCCCCCAGCCGGTCGCATTCTTCCAGCGGCAGTTCGGTGAACAGTCGCAAAAAGCGCCCGGTGTCGGCGTCGGTGGTATTGCGCCAGAACTGCCAGAATTCGTAAGGGCTCAGCAGATCGCCCGACAGCCAGATGGCGCCGCCCTGGCTCTTGCCCATCTTGCGGCCGTCCGAGGTGGTCAAGAGCGGCGTGGTCAGGCCGTAGATGTCCTCGTCCAGCACCCGGCGCGTCAGGTCGATGCCATTGACGATGTTGCCCCACTGGTCCGAGCCGCCCATCTGCAGCAGGCAGTCGTAACGCCGGTGCAGTTCAAGGAAATCGTAGGCCTGGAGGATCATGTAGTTGAATTCGAGAAAGCTCAGCGACTGTTCGCGGTCCAGCCGCGATTTCACCGATTCGAACGACAGCATCCGGTTCACGGAAAAATGCCGCCCGATGTCGCGCAGGAAATCGAGGTAGTTCAGCCCGTCGAGCCATTCGGCATTGTTCAGCATCAGCGCCGGTGAAGCGCCGCCGTCATAGGACAGGTAACGCGCGAACACCGTCTTCATCGCGGCGATATTGGCGTCGATCTGCGCGCCCGACAGCAGCGGGCGTTCGTCCGAACGGAACGACGGGTCGCCGACCTTGGTGGTGCCGCCGCCCATCAGCGTGATCGGCCGATGCCCGGTCTTCTGGAACCAGCGCAGCAGCATGATGTTCAGCAGATGGCCGACATGCAGCGATTTGGCGGTGGCGTCATAGCCGATATAGGCGGTGACCACGCCCTTGGAGAGCGCCTCGTCCAGCCCCTGATAATCGGTGCAATCGGCCAGAAAGCCGCGCGCCATGATCGTGGCCATGAATTCGGATCGCGGGCGATAGGTCATGTCTTGTTCCCCGTCTGCAGTCGCGTCACCTATAGGGAGGGCGCGGCATGAGGGAAAGCGCATGTTGGGGAAGGGCGCGATCTGGGCGGCGGGCACGATGTCGGGCACCTCGCTCGACGGGGTGGATGCCGCGCTGCTGCGCACCGATGGCGAAAGGGTGTTCGCGTTCGGCCCGTCCGCCTACCGGCCCTATACCGACGCCGAACGCGCGGTGCTGCGCGCGGCGCTGGGCCAGTGGGACGGCCCGGCGGTCGAACGCGCGGCGGATGTCGTGGACCGCGCCCATGCCGAAGTGCTGGCCCTGCTGCTGGCCGATGCGCCCGATGTGGCGCTAGCGGGCTTTCACGGCCAGACGCTGGCGCATGATCCGCACGGGCGCGGCACCTTGCAGGCGGGCAACGGCGCGGCACTGGCGCGGGCGCTGGGGGTGCCGGTGGTGTGGGATTTCCGCTCCGCCGACGTGCGGCTGGGCGGCGAGGGCGCGCCGCTGGCGCCGTTCTATCATTTCGCGCTGGCGCGGTGGGCCGGGGCACGCGCGCCGCTGGCATTCCTCAACCTCGGCGGGGTCGGCAACCTGACCTGGGCGGACCCCGCCGCCCCCGCACCCGAAGCCGAGGGTGCGCTGGTGGCGTTCGATACCGGCCCGGCCAACGCGCCGCTCAACGATCTGATGCAGGCGCGGCGCGGGCTGACGCAGGATGCGGGCGGCGCGCTGGCGGCGCGGGGTTCGGTCGCGGCGGGGGTGGTCGAGCGGTTCCTCACCCACGGCTATTTCCTGAAGATGCCGCCGAAATCGCTGGACCGCGACGCCTGGGCGGGGTTGCAGGATGCGGTGGCCGACCTGTCCGATGCCGATGCGGCGGCCACGCTGACCGCCTGCGCGGCGGCGGCGGTGATGCGGGGGATGGAGCATTGCCCCGCGCCGCCCGCGCGCCTGCTGGTCACCGGCGGCGGGCGCCACAACGCCACGCTGATGGCGATGCTGGCGGCGGCGCTGGATATGCCGGTCGTGCCGGTCGAGGACGCGGGCCTTGATGGCGACATGCTCGAGGCGCAGGCCTTCGCGCATCTCGCGGTGCGGGTGGCGCGGGGGATGCCGACCTCGTGCCCGGCGACGACCGGAGTGCGCGCGGCGGTCGGCGGCGGGATCATATCGGAACCGTGAGCGGCCGCGCGCCCCGGAACGGTTCCATCCAATGCCCGTTTACGCTATATTAAACACCAAGGCGCATGTTGCGCCTGCCGCCAGCCAGTCGCCTTGCACGGGACATATGTTCAGACCGCTCCTCACAGCCTGCGCCGCACTGGCCCTTGCCGCGCCTGCCTTTGCGGGCGACCTGACGGTGCCGGTCACGGAACCGGCGCTCGCGGCACCCGTTGCGGCGCCGCTGCCACCCGCAACCGACTGGAGCGGATTCTACCTTGGCGCGCAGACCGGCCTTGTTGATCTCGACGATGCGGGCACCGGCTATTCCGGCCCGGTCTACGGCGCGCATCTGGGGTATCTGCGCGATTTCGGCAGCCTCGTCGCCGGGGGCGAACTGCGTTACGACGACATCTCGGCGCTGCGCGGGGTGGCCGGGCGCGTCACCGTGCTGACCGGGGAACTGCGGCTGGGCTATGACATGGGCCGTCTGCTGCCCTATGTCGCCGTCGGCGCCGCGCGGGCCAACAACCACGACATCGGCGTCAGCGCGACGGGGCCGGTTTACGGCCTGGGCGCGGATTTCGCCCTGTCCGACCAGTGGCGCCTCGGGGCCGAGGCGACGCATTCCGATCTGGGCTATGACGACGGCACCGCCTCCAGCTTCACCGCCACCAATCTCGGCCTCAGCGTCTCGTTCAGTTTCTGACCGCGCATCATCACGCCTGCGGGATCACGCCGATCCGGGCGCCGTGCGGGCTTCCCATGCGGGCGGGGCAACGATATCCTCCGGCCACCCGCCAGCCGGACAACAGGCGGGACGAACACGCGGCAGGGGGCAGGCATGGGTGAGGGTATCGGCTGGAACGGGACCGGGCGGATGATCGCCCTCCCGCAGCGCGTGACGCGGCACGGCATGGTCGCCGCGCTGGCGCTTCTGGTGGCGCTGCCCGGCTGCCTGGGCGACAGCGACGGCGCGACATCGACCTCCGGCTCGTCGGCGTCGGTCGAACTCGTCGAACGTGATGTCGAGGCGCCCGAAGTCTTTCACGTCACCGCAACCGGCCTCTGGGACGGGCGCCCGTCGCTGGGCGGGGTCTGGGTCGCGCATCCCGATGTCAGCGAACCCGAACGGGTCATCATCCGCAACGAGGACAACGGCAAGTTCGTCATCGGCGCGCTGTTCCGCCGCGAACGCGACAATCCCGGCCCGGCGTTGCAGGTCTCGTCCGACGCGGCGCAGACGCTGGGGATGCTGGCGGGCGCGCCCGCCAACCTGAACGTCACCGCGCTGCGCCGCGAAGAGGCAGCCCAGCCCGCCCCCACCGAGGACAGCGCCCCCGAGGCCCTGCCCGATTCCGCCGAAGGGGCCACGCTCGCCCCCGGCGCGATCTCGACGCAGACGCTGGACGGCGCCGCCCCCGCCGCAGCCCCCGCCACCCCGCCTGCCGCCGCCGCCGCGCCCGCAGCCGCACCGGCGACCGCACCGGCGACCTCCACCCTTGAGCGGCCCTTCATCCAGCTCGGCATCTTCTCGGTCGAGGCGAACGCCAACGGCCTTGCCGCCCAGATGACCGGGCGCGGCGTGCCCGCCCGCGTGGCGCGATCGACCGTGCAGGGGCAACCCTACTGGCGCGTCCTCGTCGGGCCTGCAGAATCGGCGGCGCAGCGGGCGACCTGGCTTGAACAGGTGAAGGCGCAGGGCTTTGCCGACGCCTATTTCGTGCGCAACTGACAGGGGACACCGTGCTGATTCCGACCCGCCTTGCCGCCCTGATCGCGCTGCTTCTTGCCCTTGCGGGCCTGCCCGCGTCGGCCCAGGATTTCGAGACCGGCGCACGCGCGGTCTGGGTGCACGACATGACCACCGACACGGTGCTGCTGGCGCAGAACGCCGACACGCCGCTGCCGCCTGCCTCGATGTCCAAGCTGATGACGGTCTTTCTCGCCTTCGAGGCCATCGCCGACGGTCGCCTGTCGGTGGATGAGGAACTGGCCGTCTCGCAGCACGCAGCCAGCTACACCGGCTCGTCGATGTTCCTGCGCGCGGGTGAACGGGTGCGGGTCGACGACCTGCTGCGCGGCGTGATCGTGCTGTCGGGCAACGACGCCGCCACTGTGCTGGCCGAAGCCCTGTCGCCCGACGGCACCGAGGCGGGCTTTGCCCGCCTGATGACCGAACGCGGGCGGCAGATCGGGCTGACCGCCTCGACCTTCGCCAACGCGAACGGCTGGCCCGATCCGGCGCAGCGCATGTCGGTGCACGATCTCGGCGTGCTCGCCGAACGGATCATCACCGATTTCCCGACCTTCTATCCGCTGTTCGCCGAGGAAGAATTCGCCTTCGACAACCGCGTCCCCGCCAATTCCCAGAACCGCAACCCGATCCTCAGCCTCGGTCTCGGCGCCGACGGTCTGAAAACCGGCCACACCAGCGAGGCGGGCTATGGTCTGGTCGGCTCGGCCATGCAGGGGGACCGGCGCATCGTCTTCGTGCTGACCGGGCTCGCCTCGGAATCCGCCCGCCAGGATGAGGCGACGCGCATTCTCAACTGGGCCTTCCGCCAGTTCACCCTGCGCGATCTGGGCCGCGCGGGCGATGTGCTGGGGCAGGCCGATGTCTGGATGGGGGCCGCGCCGCAGGTCGGGCTGGCCCTGCCGGACGACCTGCGCATCCTCATGCCCGCCATCGCGCCGGGCGCGGTCGATGCCGAGATCAGCTATGCCGGGCCGGTGGCGGCGCCGGTGACGGCGGGCGCCGAACTTGCCCGGCTGCATGTGGTGCGCGACGGGCTGCCGCCGGTGGACCTGCCGCTCGTCGCCGCGACCGACGTGCCTGCGGGCGGCTTTCTGGTGCGCACCGGCGCCGCGCTGCGGGTGATCCTGTCGCGCATCCTGCCACAGGGCGCCGCCGCCGGAGCATGACCGCGCCGCTCTTCATCACGCTCGAAGGGATCGACGGCTCGGGCAAGTCCACGCAGGCACGGCTGCTGGCGCAGGCCCTGCGCGACGCGGGCGTGGCGGTGACGCTGACGCGCGAACCCGGCGGCAGTCCCGGCGCCGAGGCGATCCGCGCCTTGCTGCTGACCGGCGACACCGGGCGCTGGTCGCCCGAGACCGAAATCCTGCTGTTCTTCGCCGCGCGGCGCGACCATCTCGAACGGGTGATCCGCCCGGCGCTGGTGGCAGGGCAGGTCGTTATTTGCGACCGCTTCACCGATTCGACGCGCATGTATCAGGGCGCCACGCGCGGCGACCTGCGCGGCAAGGTCGATGCCCTGCACGACCTGATGATCGGCACCGATCCAGACCTGACGCTCATCATCGACATGGACCCCGCCCTCGCGCTGGCGCGCGGGCTGGCGCGCGCGGGCGCCGAGCAGCGCTTCGAGGACATGGGCCTGCCCTTTCAGCAAAAGGTCCGCGCGGGCTATCTGGAGCTGGCCCGCGCCGAACCCGCGCGCTGCACGGTGATCGACGGCGCGCGCCCCGAGGCCGATGTCGCCGCCGACATCGCAGGCCGGGTGCTGGCCCGGCTTGACCAATGAACGCCCGCCGCACCGGCGCCCCGGCTGCACAGGACCCCGAACCCGATCGGATCGAGGGCGCCCCGCATCCGCGCGAAACCCCGCAGCTTTACGGGCAGGACCACGCCGAGGCTGAATTCCTGGCCGCCTTCAATGCCGGGCGGCTGCATTCGGGCTGGCTGCTGGCCGGGCCGCAGGGCGTGGGGAAGGCGACGCTTGCCTGGCGGATCGCCGCCTTCCTGCTGGCATCCCCCCAAGCGGGCGCCCGCACGCTGGACGTGCCGCCCGACGACCCCGACCTGCGCTTCATCCGCGCCGGTGCCCATCCGCGCCTGTTCGTGCTGCGCCGCGCCCGCAACGACAAGGGCGACGGGTTCCGCGCCCGCATCACCGTCGACGAAACCCGCCGCCTGCGCGATTTCTTCCAGCTCTCGGCCACCGACGGCGGCAGGCGGGTCGTCATCGTCGATGCCGCCGACGAGATGAACCCCAACGCCGCCAACGCACTGCTCAAGCTGCTTGAGGAACCGCCGCCGCTGGCGACGCTGCTGCTGGTGGCGCACCGCCCCGCCGCCCTGCTGCCGACGATTCGCTCGCGCTGCCGGATGCTGCGGCTGCATCCGCTGGTGCCCGACGACCTGACGCGCGCGCTGGCGCCGATCCTGGGTGATGCGGCCAGCCCGGCGCTGGCCGAGCTGGCGGCGGGTTCGGTCGGTCGCGCGGTGGTGCTGGCGCTGGCGGGCGGCGAGGCGGTCTATGCCGAACTCGCCCGGCTGCTGGCCACCCTGCCCCGGCTTGATCGCGCCGGTGCCGCGCGGCTGGCCGAAAGCTGCACCGGCAAGGCGAACGAGGCGCGGCTGGCGCAGATGCTCGACATGGCCGACCTGATCCTTGCCCGCGCCGCCCGTGCGGGCGTCGCAGGCCCCCCCGCGCATGATGCCGCGCCCGGCGAGGCCGCGCTTCTGGCGCGGCTGGCCCCCGACGACCGCGCCGCGCGGGTCTGGGCCGATCTGCAACAGGACGTGCAGGCGCGGCTGCGATTCGGGCGGGCGGTGAACCTTGACCCTGCCGGGCTGATCCTCGATATGCTCTTGCGGATCGAGCGGACTGCGGCCACGCTCGCCGCAAGCTGAGCCGAGACATTGCCGGACGACACCCCCATGCCCCCCGTGACCGATGCGGCCCCCGCGCTGGTGGACAGCCACTGTCACCTCGATTTCCCCGACTTCGAGGGCGAGGTCGATGCGATCATCGCCCGCGCGAAGGCGGCGGGCGTCACCCGCATGGTGACGATCTGCACCCGCATGGGCGGCCTCGCGCGCGTCCACGACATCGTCGCCCGCCACGACGGCGTGTTCTTCGCCGCGGGCCTGCATCCGCTGAGCGTCGGCAAGGAGCCGCCCGTGACCACCGCCGAACTGGTGGCGCTGGCCGCGCATCCGAAAATGGTCGCCATCGGCGAGACCGGGCTTGATTACCACTACACGCCCGAAACCGCCGCCCAGCAGAAGGACAGCCTGCGCGCCCATATCGCCGCCGCGCAGGAAACCGGGCTGCCGCTGGTCATCCATGCGCGCGATGCGGATGACGACATGGCGGCGATCCTGCGCGAAGGCTACGACGCGCGGCCCTATAGCTGCGTGATGCACTGCTTTTCATCGGGCGCCGCGCTGGCAAAGGCGGCGCTGGAGATGGGATTCTACCTGTCGATGTCGGGCATCGCCACCTTCCGCAACAGCGACGATTTGCGCGCGATCTTCGCCGCCGCGCCGCTGGAGCGCATCCTCGTCGAAACCGACAGCCCCTATCTTGCTCCGGTGCCGTTTCGCGGCAAGCGCAACGAACCCGCGCATGTCGTCCATACGGCAGCGGTGGGGGCCGGGCTGTTCGGGCTGACCCCGGCCGAATTCGCCGCCGCGACCAGTGCCAATTTCGAGCGGCTGTTCACCCGCGCGGTGGCGGGATGAGCGATTTCCGCGTCACCATCCTCGGCTGCGGCTCGTCCGGCGGGGTGCCGCGATTCGGCGACGAATGGGGCGCCTGCGACCCCGCGAACCCGAAGAACCGCCGCCGCCGCTGTTCGGCGCTGGTCGAACGGCGCGGCCCCGGCGGCGGCATCACCCGCGTCCTGTTCGACACCTCGCCCGACATGCGCCAGCAACTGCTCGACGCGGGCGTGGCGACCGTGGATGCGGTGATCTACACCCATCCGCACGCCGATCATGTCCACGGCATCGACGACCTGCGCATGATCGCCCATCTGCGCCGCGACCGGCTGCCGGTCTGGGCGGATTCTGCGACCGCCGAGCGCCTCATGGCCGGTTTCGGCTATATCTTCTCGACGCCGACCGGCTCGTATTATCCGCCGATCTGCACGCTGAACCTGATTTCCGGCCCGGTCACCGTGGACGGCGCGGGCGGCCCCGTCACCATCGAGGCAATCGAGGTCGAACACGGCACGATCCGCGCCCTGGGCCTGCGGGTCGGCGAGATGGCCTACATGCCCGATGTCTCGGCCATTCCCGAAACCGCATGGGCGCAGCTTCAGGGCACCGGCCTGTTCATCATCGACGCCCTGCGCCGCCGCAAGCATCCCAGCCACGCGCATCTCGACCGGGCGCTCGAATGGATCGCCCGGCTGGCGCCCGCCCGTGCGGTGCTGACCAACCTGCATGTCGATCTCGACCACGCCCGGCTGTGCGCCGAACTGCCGCCGGGCGTGATCCCCGCCCATGACGGGCTTTGCCTTTCGTTCCAGGGCGGCTGATGCTGCATCTCGCCACGGCCATCCTGCCGGTCTTCCTCGTGGTGGCGGCAGGATATGCGGCGGCGTGGCGCGGGTTCCTGTCCGAGGCGCATGTCGACGGGCTGATGCGATTCGGGCAGGGGATCGCGATTCCGCTGCTGCTGTTTCGCGCCATGGCCGGGCTGGACCTGCGTTCGGGCTTCGATCCGGGGATTCTGGGCGCCTATTACACCGGCGCGACGACCGGCTTTCTCGCGGGCCTGACCGGCGCGCGCGTCCTGTTCCGCCGCGACTGGGAGGATGCGGTCGCCATCGGCTTCGTCGGCCTGTTCTCGAACACGCTGCTGCTGGGCCTGCCGATCACCGCGCGCGCCTTCGGCGGCGAGACGGCGCTGGCGGGCAACTTCGTCATCATCGCGATCCATTCGCCCTTCTGCTACGGGCTGGGCATCGCGGCGATGGAGATTGCCCGCGCCCACGGCACCGGGCTGGCCAAGGGGCGCCTGGTCCTGCGCATCCTGCGCGCGGTGCTGTCGAACACGCTGGTGCTGGGGATCCTCGCCGGTCTCGCGTTCAATCTCGTGGGTCTCGCGCTGCCCGAGCCGGTCATGGCCGCCGTCAACATGGTGGCGGACGCCGGGATTCCGGCGGCGCTGTTCGGGCTGGGCGGTATCCTGCTGCGCTATCGGCCCGAGGGCGACCGGATGACGATTCTCTACATCACGACGGTGGCGCTGGTGCTGCATCCGGCGATCACCTTCGGCCTTGCGCATCTGTTCGGCGTGCCCGCGCCGGGGATGCGCTCGGCAGTGGTGACAGCGGCGATGGCGCCGGGGATCAACGCCTATCTCTTTGCCGACATGTACGGCCGCGCACGGCGCGTCGCGGCATCGGCGGTGCTGGCGGGGACGATCGCCTCGGTGGTCACGGCGGCGTTCTGGATCGCGGTGCTGCCCTGAGACATGGTGCGGATGAGAGGACTTGAACCTCCACGGGTGTTACCCCACAGCGACCTCAACGCTGCGCGTCTACCAGTTCCGCCACATCCGCATGTGCACTTGTCGAGGTAGCGAGCGGCGTTTAGCCCGAGGCCCCGAGGCTGACAAGAGGGCGCGTGCGGATTCAGGGCAATCAGACGAACCGGATATTCCGTCATTGCGAGGAGCCGCAGGCGACGAAGCAACCCCGATGTCGTATATGAGCGGTCGGGGTTGCTTCGGCTTCGCCTCGCAATGACGGGATTTGGCCTGGCGCAGATTTCGGGCGCCAGGCCGGGGCGCGGCCCCCGCGCCGGGGGGTGATCTTTGCCGCCGGGCGGGGTATCGCCCGAGCGGGGCAGCAGGGGGTTGCGACGTGGTCGAATGGATCACCGGCAAGGGTCTGACGGATTACGCGCAGGCGGTGGCGTTCATGGAGGCGCGCGCCGATGCCATCGCGCGCGGCGAGGCGGGCGAGGCCGTCTGGCTGGTCGAGCATCCGCCGCTTTACACGGCGGGCACCTCGGCCAGGGATGCCGACCTCACCGATCCGGGGCGCTTTCCGGTGTATCGCGCGAATCGCGGCGGGCAGTTCACCTATCACGGGCCGGGGCAAAGGGTGGTCTATGTCATGCTGGACGTGGGCGCGCGCGGCCGCGACGTGCGCCGCTTCGTGGCGTCGCTCGAGGCCTGGGTGATCGCGGCGCTGGCCGAGTTCGGGGTGAAGGGCGAAATCCGCGCAGGCCGCGTCGGCGTCTGGGTCACCCGCCCCGAGCGCCCGCCCCTGCCCGACGGCAGCCCCGCCGAGGACAAGATCGCCGCCATCGGCATCCGCCTGCGCCGCTGGGTGTCGTTCCACGGCATCGCGATCAATGTCGAACCCGATCTGGGCCATTTCGCCGGAATCGTCCCCTGCGGCATCGCGGACCGGGGCGTCACCTCGCTGGTCGATCTGGGGCTGCCGGTCACCATGGCCGATCTGGATGCGGCGCTGGCCGCGACCTTCCCGCGCGCCTTCCCCGGCGAGGCGCCCGCGCGCCGGACGTGACCGGGATACCGCATGATTGCGACCGAAAGCCGCAGCGCCATATTGCCCTGCACCGCCCGGCGTCCTAGAACACCCGCGTGTGCGGCCGGTTTTCCGACCGAATGACAATACCGGATCTACGGGAGAGGGACATGGCAGACGCCGCCGTTCACGGGCAGGGACATTCGGACGGGCGGGGATTCTTCACCCGCTGGTTCATGTCCACCAATCACAAGGACATCGGGATCCTGTATCTCTTCGTCGCGGGCTTCTTCGGCCTCGTGGCGTCGGCCTTCACCGTCTACATGCGGATGGAGCTGCAGCACCCCGGCGTGCAATACATGTGCATGGAGGGGATGCGCTTCATCGACGACCCCGCCGCCGCCTGCACGCCGAACGGGCATCTGTGGAACGTGGTGGTCACCTACCACGGCATCCTGATGATGTTCTTCGTGGTGATTCCCGCGCTGTTCGGCGGTTTCGGCAACTTCCTCATGCCGTTGCAGATCGGCGCGCCGGACATGGCCTTCCCGCGCCTGAACAACCTGTCGTTCTGGCTTTACGTCGCGGGCGTCACGCTGGCGATCACCTCGCTGCTGTCGCCCGGAGGCGACAACCAGATGGGGCCGGGCGTGGGCTGGGTGCTCTATCCGCCGCTGTCCACCAACGAGGGCGGCTACGGCATGGACCTCGCCATCTTTGCCGTCCACCTGTCGGGGGCGTCGTCGATCCTCGGCTCGATCAACATGATCACCACCTTCCTGAACATGCGCGCGCCGGGCATGACCCTGCACAAGGTGCCGCTGTTCGCCTGGTCGGTGTTCGTCACCGCCTGGATGATCCTCATGGCGCTGCCGGTGCTGGCGGGCGCGATCACCATGCTGCTGACCGACCGCAACTTCGGCACCAGCTTCTTCCAGCCGCAGGGCGGTGGTGACCCGATCCTCTACCAGCACATCCTGTGGTTCTTCGGCCACCCGGAAGTCTACATCATCATCATCCCCGGCTTCGGCATCATCAGCCAGGTGACCGCGACCTTCTCGAAGAAGCCGATCTTCGGCTATCTGCCGATGGTCTATGCGATGGTGGCCATCGGCATCCTCGGCTTCCTGGTCTGGGCGCACCACATGTTCACCGTGGGCATGTCGGTCACCCAGCAGAGCTACTTCATGCTGGCCACGATGGTCATCGCGGTGCCGACCGGCATCAAGATCTTCTCGTGGATCGCGACGATGTGGGGCGGCTCGATCGAGTTCAAGCCGCCGATGCTGTTCGCCATCGGCTTCCTGGTCGTGTTCGTCATCGGCGGCGTGACCGGGGTGGTCGTGGCCAATGCCACGCTCGACCGGACCTATCACGACACCTATTACGTCGTGGCGCACTTCCACTACGTCATGTCGCTGGGCGCGATGTTCGCGATCTTCGCGGGCCTCTACTTCTACATGCCCAAGTTCATCGGCAAGAAGATGCCCGACTGGGTGGGCTGGGTGCATTTCATCGCCTTCTTCGTGGGCACCAACCTCACCTTCTTCCCGCAGCACTTCCTCGGCCGTCAGGGGATGCCGCGGCGCTACATCGACTATCCCGAGGCCTTCGGCTTCTGGAACAACATCTCGTCGATCGGCGCCTATATCGGCTTTGCGTCCTTCGTGTTCTTCATCGTCGCCTTCTTCGCCGTGCTGTTCTTCGGCAAGAAGACCGCGATGGCGAACAACCCGTGGAACGAATGGGCCGACACGCTGGAATGGACCGTGCCCTCGCCCGCGCCCGAGCACACGTTCGAGACGCTGCCCAAGCAGTCCGACTGGGATCACGGCCACGCCCATTAGACGGCTTGCGCGCAACGACTGGAAAGGCCCCGGCACCGTCCGGGGCCTTTTCGTTTGAGGTGGCCGAAAGCACCTTGAAGATGGCGGTGCAGGGGCGCCGCTCAGGCGGCAACCGGCCCGCGCCCGTCATCGGTCTCGACCGACAGCCGCCCCGGCGCGGCGGGCGACCTGCCCTTGCGGACACGGATGTCGATATCCCGGCCCAGCCTGAGAAGCATCCGCAGCAGCCTGTCGGCGGTGATCCCGTCGAGCTTTGCGTTCATGATCCTCGAGACGCGGGATTGCGGAATGCCGAGGAGTTCGCCCGCATCCTTCTGGGACAGGCGCCGATGCCTGATGATCGAGGCGACCTGAAGCGCAAGCACCGCCTTCAGGGTCAATTCTCCCGCATCCTTCAGGCCGAGGTCGTCAAAGACGTTGCCCGAACTCTCGGTGATTGCGTCCGTCATTTTCTTTCCCTCGTCCTGTGGTCTTCCTCGGCCAGCCTGATCCGCGACCGGATCAGGTCGACATCCTTCTGCGGCGTCCTGATGCCGGTCTTCGATTTCTTCTGGAAGGCGTGAAGCACATAGATCACGCCTTTCAGCCTGAGCAGATACACGCACCGATAGGTGTCGCCGTCGTGATTCTCGACGATCTCGACGACACCCGGTCCCAGCCCCTTGAGCTGCCTTGCACTTCCCGACCTGCCGCCCGCCTGGGCATACATGAGCGCCGCGCCCATATCCCGCTTTACCCGGTCGGGAAACGCCCTCATGTCGTCCCGCGAGCCTGCGACCCAGAGACATGGCTTCAACGCGACGAGGTTCTTCCCGTCTATATCCATTCGGATATATTCCGTCAACGTCGGCGATCCGGGCCTGGCGGATGGCGGCGCCACGCCCGCCAGGATCGCAGTCTGCCCGAAGACTGATGAAGACATGATGAACATGCCTGCACCGCAGATGGCAGGCCCGAGGCCCCGTCCGGGGCCTTATCGTTCGGGGTGTTCGGACGCGCCGTCGCTGCGGATCGCAAACATCGCGGGCGGCCCGGCGGTGGCTTGAAACGGCGCGCGTCACATGTCATGTATAGTGCGACGCATGACGCAAGAGGCGCACATGGCCGAAGTCGCTCTGATGGAACCCGCCCCGACCGAACATGACATTGCCCGCACCTACGCCCTGCTGGGCGGCAGGGGCACCATTCGCAGGCCGGTGCGCACCAGCCTCGAGGTGCATGATCTGCTGGTGACGGGCCTGCCCTCGCTGGCGCTGCTGCATCTGGCCGGGGAAGTCGGCTCTCTCGGCACGAAAGACGCGCTCGACAAGGCCATCGGCATCAGCCTGCGCACGTTGCAGCGCCGCCGCAAGGACGGCGAGGGGACCGTGCTCAGCATCGAACAGGGCAACCGCACCTGGAAATTCGCGGAAATCCTTGGCCGCGCGAGCGAAATCTTCGGCTCGCAGGACGAGGCCGAGGCATGGCTGGCCCGCCCGGCGATCGGGCTGGACCAGCGGCGGCCCATCGACCTCATGGCCACCACCGTGGGCGCCGGGGCTGTCGAGGACTACCTGACCCGGATCGAATACGGGGTTCATGCGTGATCCCCCTGCCGCCGCCGCTCGGCAGCGGCGAACTGCGGTTCTGGCGGCTCGACATGGCCCGCCACGCCGCGACATGGCACAGCGGCGAGGGCAGCTTTCAGGTCGGCGGACGCTGGAACAGCCGGGGGGTGCGGGCGGTCTATGCCTCGCTCGATCCGGCGACCGCCACGCTCGAGGTTGCGGTCCACAAGGGGTTCCGCGTGCTGGACATGCAGCCGCATGTCCTGACTTCCGCGCGGATCATCGACGCCGCCACGGTCCATGTGGTCATGCCTGACGATATTCCCGACCCGGACTGGCTGGCCCCCGGTGCGCCGGATTCCGGCCAGCAGGATTTCGGGAACGCCCTGATCGCCCGGCACCGCTTCGTGCTGATCCCCAGCGCGGTCTCGGCGCATAGCTGGAACCTGGTGTTCGATGCCACGAAGCCGGGCGATGATTTCGGCGACGTGGCGCAGGAAGGTTACACGCTCGACCCGCGCCTGCATGTCGGATCGGCCCCCGGCTGACAGCGCGCCCCCGCCGTCCGGCCAACAGGGCAAACAGACGAACTGCGGCTGCGCGGGTTGGCACGGCACCGCCGCCCGCAAACTCCGTCATTGCCAGGCGCAAGCCGAAGCAACCTCGACCGCTCACACGCAACATCGGGGTTGCTTCGTCGGCTTCGCCTTCTCGCAATGACGAAATATGCAGTTCGCCCGATTGCCCCGGTCCGGCCAGTTCCGGCTTGCGACGCGCGGGGATTCAGGAAAAGATTGGTCTGCCACACGAGAAATGCTGCCCGATGCCCTATCGCTGGACCACCACCGGGCCGCCCGAAGCGGCGGCTGCCCATCTGATGCTCTGGCCGCACCAGAGCCTCGGGCCGCAGGGATTCGTCACCTTCTTCGCCGTCACGGCCAGCCTGCTGGCGCTGCCGGTGCTGGCGCTGGTCGGCAGCGCGGCGCTCTGGGGCATCCTGCCCTTCGTCGTCGCGGCCTTCTGGGGCACCTGGGCGGCGGTGCGGCTGAACGGGCGGCGCGCGGCGCGGCTGCACGAGGACCTGACCCTCGCGCCCGAACGCCTGACCCTTGCCCATGTGCCCGCGCGCGGCCCCGCGCAGACCTGGGAGGCCAACCCGCACTGGGTCCGCCTGACGCTGCACGAAAAGGGCGGGCCGGTGCCCGATTATCTCACGCTGCGGGCCAGCGGGCGCGAGGTCGAGCTGGGCGCCTTCCTGTCCGAGGACGAACGCCGCGCGCTCTACCGCGACCTGGGCGAGCGGCTGGCGCGGCTGCGCTGAGCATGGCGCGCCCGGACGGACGCATGACGTAATCCCGACGAACCGGCGCGGCACCGCCCGACCGGATCGAATGCGCCGATCAGCGCCGCCTCAGGCCAGCCGGGCGCGCAGCAGCGCACCGGCGGCGCCGAAATCCATCTGCCCGGCAAAGCGCGCCTTGAGCTGCGCCATCACCTTGCCGATGTCGCGGATCGAGGCGGCGCCCGTCTCGGCGATGGCGGCGTCGATGGCAGCGGCGATCTCGGCCTCGTCAAGCTGGCGCGGCAGGTATTCCTCGATCACCCGGATCTCGGCGCGTTCCTTGTCGGCCAGTTCGGCCCGACCGCCTTCAAGGAACATCCGCGCCGATTCCTGGCGCTGGCGCACCATCTTGCCCAGAAGCTCGACAAGGACGGTATCGCTCACCGGGCTGTCGCCGCCCTCGCCGCGCGCGGCGATGTCGCGGTCCTTGATCGCGGCGTTGATGAGCCGCAGCGTGCCGAGGCGTTCGCTCTCATGCGCCTTCATCGCCTCCTTCACCGCCGCGTTGATCCGCTCGCGCAGGTCCATCTGATGCCTCGTGTTTCGTTGCCTGTCGCCCGCAGGGGCGCGAAGTGGGCAGGATACGCTTGTGCGGGGGTGGTGAAAAGGGCCGGTTGCAGGGCAATCGGGCGAACGGCATATCCCGTCATTGCGAGGAGCCGCAGGCGACGAAGTAACCTCGATGTTGTGTGTGAGCGGTCGGGGTTGCTTCGGCTTCGCCTCGCAATGACGGGATTTGCAGGTGGCGGTGCCGCGCCAACCCATGCAGCGCCGTTCGCCCGGTTGCCCTGTGAGGCCAGGCAGGGCAATCGCATATGCCCGGCGCGGCAACCCGCGAGTTGCAACGTTGGGGCAGCATGACCGGCGCCCGCACCGAGGGGGGCGCGGATGCGCCCGCCCTGGGGGGCGGGGCGGGCACCGGTCGTGCTGCGCACGCCCGAAGGGGGACATCTGCGGGCCCCGCGCTGATTGTTCGGCATATGCGATCCCCCTGTGGGACCAGCAGCCTCCATTGACCGCCCCCGCCCCTGCGCCTAATCAGCGCCGACACCCAAGCGAGGAGAACCTGCCATGCCCGCCCATGCCGGAGCCCGTGCCACCGCGTGCCTTGCCCTTGCCGACGGAACGATCTTTTCCGGGCAGGGCTACGGCGCCACCGGCGAGGTGACGGGCACGCTGGTCTTCGACACCCATATGTCGGGCTATCAGGAAGTCCTCAGCGATCCCGCGCAGGCGGGCCATATCGTCACCTTCACCTTCCCCCATATCGGCAACACCGGCACGACGCCCGGCGATGACCGTTCCTCCGACGGCGGCGCGGCCGGGCTGGTGACGGCGCAGATGCCGACCGAACCCTCGAACTGGCAGGCAACCGCCACCCTGCCCGAGTGGCTGGCCGGACGCGGAATGATCGGGATCGGCGAGATCGACACGCGGCGCCTGACGCTGCACCTGCGCGACCACGGCGCACAGGGCGCGGCGCTGTCGCATGACCCCGAAGGCCGCTTCGACACCGCAGCGCTGGTCGCCCGCGCCCGCGCCGTGCGGGCGGGCTGATCGCGGCAGACCGGCGTTAACCACGACGTAACCATTCGGCGCGATCCTGCCCGCGACACCTGGGGGCAGGATGATGGCAACACGCGCAGCGCAACCCGCGACTCGGATTCACGCAGCACCTGACCGGCTTGCGGCGGCGACGGTCGATCCGCTGGCCGATCCGGCGGACATCGACCTGATCCGCATGGTCGGCGCCGGGTTATGCCTGCGGCACGGCCTGCTGCCGTGGCGGCGCAGCGGCGGCACC
The DNA here is from genome assembly GCA_019454835.1 of Rubellimicrobium sp. GTDB lineage: Bacteria > Pseudomonadota > Alphaproteobacteria > Rhodobacterales > Rhodobacteraceae > JADYZU01. Next base: position 13,008 of record JACFNP010000031.1, on the reverse strand, counting down.
GTTCTGGTCCTTGCCGAAGACGGCGCCGCGCTGGCCGGACAGGCGGCGGCGCTGGCGCCTCTGGGCCGGGTGCGGCACATCCCCTGCCCCGCCGCCCTGGTCCGCGCGGGCCTGCGCCGGGCGGCCGCGCCCCTGCTGGTCGCCGAGGCCGAAACCAGAACCCCGCCCGCATTCAGTTGCCGCAGCCTGCCGCTGCAGGCGCTGCGCGGGCCGGTCATGGTGGTGGCGGTCCTTGCGCTGGCGGTGCTGCTTGCGCCCGCAGCCACCGGGGCGATGGCGGTCACGGTGGCGGCGATCGTGGTGGCGGCCAATGCCCTGCTGCGTCTTGCCGCCCTCGTGGCCAGCCGGGTGCGCCCCGCGCCCGCACCCGACGGCGACGCGCCGCTCGCCCCGGCGCGGCTGCCGGTGATCTCGCTGCTGGTGCCGCTGTTTCACGAACGCGAGGTGGCGGCACATCTGCTCGCGCGGCTCGAGCGGCTCGACTATCCGCGCGACCGGCTGGACCTGTGCCTGATCCTCGAGGACGGCGACGATCTCACCCGCGCCGCGCTGGACGCCGCCACCCTGCCCGATCACGCGCAGGTCATCGAGGTGCCCGCAGGCACGATCCGCACCAAGCCGCGCGCGCTGAACTTTGCGCTGAATTTCGCGCGCGGCTCGATCATCGGCATCTACGACGCCGAGGACCGGCCCGACCCCGGCCAACTGCTACAGGTCGCGCGTCATTTCGCCCGCGCCGAACCGCGCGTGGCCTGCCTGCAGGGTGTGCTCGATTACGACAATCATCGCTCGAACTGGATCGCGCGCTGCTTCACGCTCGAATATGCCGCATGGTTCCGCGTCATCCTGCCGGGGCTGCAACGGATGGGCCTCGCCATTCCGCTCGGCGGCACGACGCTTTTCCTGCGCCGCCACGCGATCGAGGATGTGGGCGGCTGGGACGCCCACAACGTCACCGAGGACGCCGATCTGGGCATCCGGCTGTTTCGCTGCGGCTATCGTACCGAAATGCTGGCCTCGGCGACCGGCGAGGAAGCGAATGCCCGTGTCTGGCCGTGGATCCGCCAGCGCACCCGCTGGCTGAAGGGCTATGCCCTCACCTGGGCCGTGCATATGCGCGACCCGGTGCGCCTTTGGCGCGACCTCGGGCCGTGGCGGTTCCTGGGATTGCAGATCGTGCTGCTGGGCACGGTGACGCAGTTCCTGCTCGCGCCGGTGGTGTTGTCGTTCTGGCTGCTGCCGCTGTTCGGACAGGCGCCGTTCGCGGGCATCTGGGCGTGGCTGCTGCTGTCGATCTTCCTTCTTGCAGAAGGCGTGAATGCCGTGGCGGCGGGCCTCGGCGCGATCCGGGCGGGCAAGGCGCGGCTCATCGCGGCGATCCCGCTGCTGCATCTCTATTTCCCGATGGCCAGCGTGGCGGCCTGGCGGGCGCTGTCGCAGGTCTTCGACGCGCCTTTCCACTGGGAAAAGACCGCGCACGGCATCTTTGAAATTCCGGCTCAGCCCGATGGCGGCACGGGCGGCGGCGCGGTCGGCGACACCCCTTCGGCATCCAGCTTCAGCCGGGTGATGAAGGCGCGCGAGATATGATTGCGCAGCGCCGCCTCGGCGGCATTGCCATCGCCGTTGCCGATGGCGGTGACGATGGCGTCATGTTCGGCCACCGTCTCCTCGGGCCGTCCCCGCGCCGCCAGCGAGGTCGAGGCCAGCAGTGCCATCGAGCGATGCACAAGATCAAGCTGCCGGACCAGAAAGCGGTTGTGGCTTGCCAGATGGATCTGGCGATGAAAGCGGCGGTTGGCGCGCGACAATGCGGGCGGGTCGGCGATCAGCGCCCGGTGGCTGGCGGCCATCTCGCGCAGCAGATGCACCTCCTCGGGCGTGGCATGGCGCGCGGCCAGCCGCGCCGCCAGCCCTTCAAGGACACCGCGCACGACATAAAGCTCGGCCAACTGGTTGTGGTCCAGCGAGGCCACGATCAGGCTGCGCCCGTCGCGCACCAGCAGCGCCTGGGTCTCGAGCCGCTGCAACGCCTCGCGGATCGGGGTGCGCGACATGCCGAACCGCTCGGCCAGTTCGGATTCGACCAGCCGGTCGCCGGGGCGATAGACATGGCTGTCGATCGCCCCAAGGATCAGCGCATAGGCGTCGCGCTGGCCGGGGGCCGGATCGTTCGGGGCCTGCATATCCGTCATGGCCAAGGCTTGCCGCCCCGCGCCGCGACAATCAAGGCCGGGCGGGCAACCGGGCGCGCGGCATATCCCGTCATTGCGAGGCGCAGCCGAAGCAACCCCGATGTTGTGTATGAGCGGTCGGGGTTGCTTCGTCGGCTTTGCCTCCTCGCAATGACGGGGTTTGCGGGCTGCCACGCCCTGCCGACCCGCGCAGCGCCTCTCGCCCGTGTGCCCCGTCCGGGACCGCACCCCCGCAGCGCCACCGCCCTGCGGACGAAACCCCCTGCCGCCCCCGACCGAACCCGCACGGGAACCATCACCAACAGCCACGGCAAAAGATTCGACACCGGCTTGACATATGTCAAAATCTACCTAACCGTGTGCCTGCCTGCGTCAAAGCACGCAATGCGTGCATCACGCAGATACGCATACAACAACACGCCATTCACGCTTGATGACGAATCGGAACAGCCGGATTTGCCGATGTCTCATGTCTATGCCGCAAACCCCGTCACCCTGGTCATTGGCGCCGTTCCATCGCGGTTCATCACGCCGCCCTACCACCTGGCCGGGCCCGACGACATCGGCTGGGTGCTGCTTGCGCGGCTGGCCCCGGGAATGGTCGTCTCACCTCTTTCACAAACAAGCGTCAACGCCGTCGATGCCGTCGATCTGGCAATACGGCTCGCCGCATTCGGCTATCGGGGCCGTTACCGTGCGGTCAGCCCGGCCCTGCCCTGCCCCGATCTGGTCCGTTGCGAGGTCGCACAACACGCGCCGGGCCTCGATTTCGATCTGTGGATGCTGGACGAGGACGCGCCCCCGTCGACCGGCCCGGCCTATCCGGGCACCGCCACCAGCCCGGCGCGAAAACGGGCGGCATTGGCGCGGTAATGCGCGGCCGCCGCGCGCAGTTCGGCCAGCTCGCCCGCATCCAGACCGCGCCGCACCCGCCCCGGCGCGCCGACCACCAGGCTTGCAGGCGGGATGTCCTTGCCCTCGGCCACCAGCGCCGCCGCACCGATCAGGCTGCCCGCGCCGATCACCGCACCGTTGAGCACCGTCGCCCCCATGCCGATCAGGCTGCCCTCGCCCAGCGTGCAGCCATGCAGCATCGCGCGATGCCCGACGGTGCAATCGGCGCCGATCACCAGCGGAAAGCCCATGTCGGTGTGACAGACGACGTTGTCCTGCACGTTCGACCCCTCGCCGACCTCGATCACCTCGTTGTCGCCGCGCAGCACCGCCCCGAACCAGACCGAGGCCCCGGCGCGGACCACCACCCGCCCGACCAGCACCGCGCCGGGCGCCACCCAGGCGTCGGGGTGGATTTCCGGGCGGATACCGTCGAGTTCATGGATCACGTCGCCTCTCCCTCATGTTCGGCGTTCAGGCCGCGCACGAATTCGGTCAGCCACGGCTGCTGCTGGCGGCGCAGGCGCGTGGCCTCGATGATCGCCTGCAACTGGCCCGCGCTTTCGTCGATGTCGCGGTTCACAAGAACATAGTCATATTCCGGCCAGTGGCTGATCTCGGCAAGGCTCTTGCGCATCCGCCCGGCGATCACCGCGTCGCTGTCCTGCCCGCGCCTGCGCAGCCGCGATTCCAGTTCGGCCAGCGAGGGCGGCAGGATGAAGATCGACAGGCTGTCCTTGCCGAGCGCGGATTCGCGGATCTGCTGCGCGCCCTGCCAGTCGACATCGAACAGCACGTCGCGGCCCGCATGAAGCGCCGCCTCGACCGGCGCGCGCGGGCTGCCGTAGAGATAGCCGAACACCTCGGCATGTTCGAGCATGTCGCCCGAGGCGATATGGTCCCGGAACTGCGCCTCGCCGAGAAAATGGTATTCGCGCCCGTCCTCTTCACCGGGGCGCGGTGCGCGGGTGGTGGCCGAGATCGAGAAGCTCAGCGTCGGATCCCACGCCATCAGCCGCCGCGCCAGCGTCGTCTTGCCCGCCCCCGAGGGCGAGGACAGGATCACCAGCATCCCCCGGCGCTGTTGCAGCTCGTCCATCTCCGGTTCCCCGTCCTGACCCCGCCCCGGCATCTGGGCGAAGCCTGCGCGCGGGTCAAGCCGGGGGGGGGGTGGCGCCCTTTCCCCGTCATTGCGAGTGCCCCGGTTCCCCCGTCATTGCGAGGCGCAAGCCGAAGCAACCTCGACCGCTCACTCACAACATCGGGGTTGCCACGTCGCCTTCGGCTCCTCGCAATGACCGGGGGGATTCGTCATTGCGAACGAAGTGAAGCAATCCATGCCGGGTGCGCGGTGGCAGCATGGATTGCCACGTCGCCTTCGGCTCCTCACAATGACGAAAGGGGGCGGCGGCACCCCCCCGCCGCACCGGCGCCCACGTCCCCCGGCGCTCGCCCTTCGCATTGCCCCCACCCGGCCGCGATGCTAGAAGGCCGCAGGTCCGGCAAGTGGCCCGCAATGGCAGGACGGCAGCGTGAACGATACCCCCGAAACCCCTGACGACAATGACGAATCCGACGGCAACCGCATGGACTGGTCCGGCCCGGTCGTCACGATCGAGAAGGAGCTTTCGACCTCCTATCTCGACTATGCGATGTCGGTCATCGTCAGCCGCGCCATCCCCGACCTGCGCGACGGGCTGAAGCCCGTCCACCGCCGCATCCTGTTCGCCATGCAGGAAAGCGGCAACACCCACGACAAGCCCTATCGCAAGTCGGCCCGGCCCGTGGGCGACACGATGGGGAAATACCACCCCCACGGCGATGCCGCGATCTATGATGCGCTGGTGCGCATGGCGCAGGATTTCTCGATGTCGCTGCCGCTGCTCGACGGGCAGGGCAATTTCGGCTCGATGGACGGCGATGCGCCTGCCGCGATGCGTTATACCGAGGTCCGCATGGACCGCCCCGCCGCCTTCCTGCTGGCCGACATCGACAAGGACACTGTCGATTTCCAGGACAATTACGACGGCAAGGACCGCGAACCCGCGGTGCTGCCCGCGCGGTTCCCCAACATGCTGGTCAACGGCGCGGGCGGCATCGCGGTCGGCATGGCGACCAACATTCCGCCCCACAATCTGGGCGAGGTGATCGACGCCACGCTGGCGCTGATCGACGACCCGGACCTGACCGCCGAAGACCTGATCCGCTATGTTCCCGCCCCCGACTTTCCGACCGGCGCCCTGATCGTCGGGCGTTCGGGCGCGCGGCGCGCCTATCTGGAGGGGCGCGGCTCGGTCATCATCCGCGCGAGAACCCGTGTCGAGGAAATCCGCAAGGACCGCTTTGCCATCATCGCCAGCGAGATTCCCTATCAGGTGAACAAGGCCACGATGATCGAGAAGATCGCCGAGGCCGCGCGCGACCGCCGCATCGAGGGCATCGCCCATGTCCAGGACGAAAGCGACCGTGACGGCGTCCGGGTCGTCATCGAACTGAAGCGCGACGCCACGCCCGACGTGGTGCTGAACCAGCTTTACCGCTTCACGCCGATGCAGACCTCGTTCGGCTGCAACATGCTGGCGCTGAACCACGGACGGCCGGAAACGCTGACCCTGCGTGATTTCCTCGCGCATTTCATCACCTTCCGCGAAGAGGTCGTCGCGCGGCGCACCGCCTACGAACTGCGCCGCGCCCGCGAACGCGCCCATGTCCTGTGCGGGCTGGCGGTGGCCGTCTCGAACGTCGACGAGGTCGTGGCCACCATCCGCCGCGCCTCGGACGCCGCCGAGGCGCGCGAGGCCCTGATGACCCGGCGCTGGCCCGCGCACGAGATCGCCGAATATATCCGGCTGGTCGATGACCCGTCGCACCGGATCAACGAGGACGGCACCTACAACCTGTCGGATGCGCAGGCCCGCGCGATCCTCGAGTTGCGCCTGCAACGCCTGACCCAGCTTGGCGTGCGCGAGGTGACGGACGAGCTGCAGGAGCTGGCCGCGAAGATCCGCGACTATCTGGCGATCCTCGCCTCGCGCGAGCGGATTCTCGACATCATCCGCACCGAACTGGCCGAGATGAAGGCGCTGTTCGCGGTGCCGCGCCGCTCCGAGATCGTCGAATGGGAAGGCGATCTCGAAGACGAGGACCTGATCGAGCGCGAGGACATGGTCGTCACCGTCACCGCAGGCGGCTATATCAAGCGCACGCCGCTGGCCGAATTCCGCGCGCAGAGGCGCGGCGGCAAGGGGCTGGCCTCGATGGCCACCAAGGATGACGACGTGGTGACGACGCTGTTCGTCGCCAACACCCATACCCAGCTTCTGTTCTTCACCACCGACGGCATGGCCTACAACCTGAAGTGCTGGCGCCTGCCGCTGGCCGGGCGCACCGCGCGCGGCAAGGCCATCGTGAACATCCTCCCCATCGGGACCGGCGTTTCCGTCGCCGCCATCATGCCGGTGGACCGCCCCGAGGCGGAATGGGACGACCTGCAGGTGTTCTTCGCCACATCGCAGGGCGACGTGCGCCGCAACGCGCTGTCGGATTTCACCAATATCAACCGGCGCGGCAAGATCGCCATGAGCCTGCCGGACGGCGTGCGCCTGATCGACGCGCGCACCTGTTCGGATGGCGACGACATCCTGCTGGTCAGCGCGCGTGGCCGGGCGATCCGCTTTGCGGTGCCCGACGTGCGCATCTTCAAGGGCCGCGCCTCGACCGGGGTGCGCGGCATGAGGCTGGCCGACGGCGACGAGGTCGTGTCGATGGCGGTCATCAGCCATTTCATCGCCACGCCCGAGGAACGCGCGGCCTTCATCAAGATGCGCCGCGCCATGTTCGGGCAGACCGATGACGACGAGGTCGATGCCGACGACGACGAGGCCATTGCCGAGGCCGGGCCGCTGTCGACCGAACGCTACGCCGAGATGTCGGCCGCCGAGAACCTGATCCTCACCATCACCGCGCGCGGACAGGGCAAGCTGTCCTCGAGCCACGACTACCCCGTGCGCGGGCGCGGCGGCATGGGGGTCACGGCCTACGAAAAGACCCTGCGCGGCGGCACGCTGGTGTCGGCCTTCCCGGTCGAGACCGGCGACCAGATCATGCTGGCGACATCCGCCGGGCAGTCGATCCGGGTGCCGGTCGACCAGATTTCCTTCCGCTCGCGCGGCGCGGGCGGCGTGCGGGTGCTCGACGTGGCCGAGGGCGAGGAAGTCGTGACCGTGGCGCTGGTCGCCGAAGGCGGCGAGGACGAGGAATAGCGGAAAGGCGCCTGCGCCGCCGCTAACCCTTGTGTGTCACGCTTGCCGGGGGTGGGCGATTCTGGCATCATCTGCGGCAACGCCCGCCGCCAGAGCGGGCCGCAGCAGAGGGCATCAGGCATGAACATCACCCGTAGCATCATCACGGCCGCGCTGGCCGCGCTCCCCGGCCTTGCCGCCGCGCAGGGGTTTCAGGGGGCCGAGGTTTCGGCCGCCCTGACCGCGTTCGACGGCAGCGGTGGCGTGGATATCTCCAACTACGCCGCCGGAATGCAGTTCGGCATCGGCGCGGGCATCTCGGTCGAGCTTGATTTCGGGCTGAACAATTTCCACTTCCTTTCGGGCGACAGCCACACCACGACCCTGCACGGCATCTACGAATTGTCCCCTGGGATGAGCGCGGGTCTTTTCTACGCGCAGGAACGCGGCGACGGCGCGAAACTGACCAGCTACGGCATCGAGGGTACGTCGCGCTTCGGCGCGTTGGATCTGGCGGGCTATCTTGGCCGCATGGAGATTGCGGACCTGTCGGCCACGGCCATCGGCATCGAGGGGACCATGGACATCGGCAGCGCGATGGCGGTCTCGGTCGGCCTTGACCGGGTTTCGGGCGCCGGGGAGGACGGCACCAACGTCTCCATCGGCGGCGAATACAGGTTCGCGTCCGGCCCTGCGGTCTTTGCCGAGATCGGGCGCCTGTCGGACGACACCGATTCCCAGAACTACCTGAGCATCGGTGCGCGGGTGGCCATCGGCAACGGCACGGCCTTCGGCAATCGCGGCATCAGCGACATGATCGGCGGCGGGTTCTGATTCATCCGATCTTCACCTCTCCGGCCCATCCTGCGATCAGGAGGGCCGGGGATGCACGTCTGCCACTGCATGATCGAACTGCACAACGACGCCCGCGCGCTGGCCTTTGCGGCGGCGGTGGAACAGTGGATGTCGCATCTGCAGGATCGCGGGCTGATCGCCGACTGGCGATTGATGCGCCGCACGCTCGGGCTGGCGGCGGGGGCGCATACCGACTTCATCCTCGAAATCACCCTGCCCGGTTTCGCCGCACTCGATGACCTGTTCGCCACCCTCGCCAATGCCGACGATGACAGCGTGCGTCGCTACGATCTGGTGCACCAGATGATCGCGCGCGCCGATTCCGGCCTCTACCGCCCGTTCCCCGACCCGCATGGCTGCGAAAGGATCGCCCTGGTCTGATCTTGATATGAACCGGCGCACAGCCTACACCGCGCGCCATGGCTGACACACTCCATATCATCGGTGGCGGCATGGCCGGGTCCGAGGCCGCCTGGACCGCCGCCAATGCGGGCGTGCCGGTAGTGCTGCACGAAATGCGCCCGCAGGTCGGCACCTTCGCCCACAAGACCGGCAAGCTGGCCGAAATGGTCTGCTCCAACTCGTTCCGCTCGGACGATGACGAACAGAACGCGGTGGGCCTGCTGCACTGGGAAATGCGCGCCGCCGGTGGCCTGCTGATCGAGATGGCCGCGCGCAACCGCCTGCCCGCAGGCGGGGCGCTGGCCGTCGACCGCGAGGGGTTCGCCGACGCGGTGACCGAACGGCTGCGCGCGCACCCGCTGGTGACGATTGACGAGGGCGAGATCACCGCCCTGCCCGCCGACGGCAACTGGATCATCGCCACCGGCCCGCTGACATCCGGCGCGCTGGCCGAAAGCATCCGCGCCGCGACCGGCGCCGACAGTCTGGCGTTCTTCGACGCCATCGCCCCCATCGTCCACGCCGAAAGCATCGACATGGACATCGCCTGGCGCCAGTCGCGCTATGACAAGGGCAGCACCGAAACCGAACGCCGCGCCTATATCAACTGCCCGCTGACGCGCGACGAATACGAGGCTTTCGTCGATGCGCTGCTGGACTCGGACCGGACCGAGTTCCACGAGGGCGAGACCGCACGCTATTTCGACGGCTGCCTGCCGATCGAGGTGATGGCGGCACGCGGCCGCGACACCCTGCGCTTCGGCCCGATGAAGCCGGTGGGCCTGACGAACGCGCATCGCCCGGACGACAAGCCCCACGCCGTCGTGCAACTGCGCCGCGACAACGCGCTGGGAACGCTGTATAATATCGTCGGCTTCCAGACCAAGATGAAATATGGCGCGCAAGTCGATGTATTCCGGATGATTCCAGGATTGCAGGCCGCGTCCTTCGCCCGCCTCGGCGGCATCCACCGCAACACGTTCATCAACTCGCCCCGGCTGCTCGATGCGCAGATGCGGCTGAAGGCGCAGCCCAACATCCGCTTTGCCGGGCAGATCACCGGGGTCGAGGGCTATGTCGAAAGCGCGGCGATGGGCCTGCTGGCCGCGCGCCTTGCCGTGGCCGAATTGCAGGGCCGCACCCTGCCGCCGGTGCCGCCGACCACGGCCATCGGCGCGCTGCTCGCCCATATCACCGGCGGCGCCGACGCGGCGACCTTCCAGCCCATGAACGTGAACTTCGGCCTGTTCCCGCCCGTCGAAGGCCCCGCCGGACGCAAGGGCCGCAAGCACCGCTACCGCGCCTATACCGACCGCGCCAAGGCCGACTGGCGCGACTGGCTGGCACGGGCTGGGTAAGCGGGCGCCCCGTCCGCAGGGCAACCGGACGAACTGCGGCTGCGCGGGTCGGCACGGCAACGGCGCCCGCAAATCCCGTCACCCGCGAGGCGCAGCCGAAGCAACCTCGACCGCTCACACACAACATCGGGATTGCCGCGTCGCCTGCGGCTCCTCGCAATGACGGGGGGGGGTTCGTCATTGCGAGGCGAAGCCGAAGCAACCTCGACCGCTCGCACACAACATCGGGGTTGCTTCGTCGCCTTCGGCTCCTCGCAAGGACGGAGGATGCCCCCGGCCGCCCTCACCCCTCAGTCGCTGCGCACCGGCGCGCGCATCGTCACCAGTTCTTCCGCCATCGTCGGATGCACCGCGCAGACGCGGTCGAAATCCTCCTTGGTGGCGCCCATCTTCACCGCGATACCGGCAAGCTGGATCATCTCGCCTGCGCCGGGCGCGACGATGTGGCAGCCAAGCACCCGGCGCGTCGCCTGGCTGACCACCAGCTTCATCATCACCCGCGCCGCACCCCCGGCGAATGCGGTGCGCATCGGGCGGAAGGTGGTGGCATAGACATCCACCTTCTCCTGCGCGCGGGCGTCTTCCTCGCCCAGGCCAACGGTGCCGAATTCGGGGTCGGTGAACACCGCCGAGGGGATCAGGTCGTGATCGGTCGGGACCGGGTTGCCGCGAAACTCGGTCTCGACGAAGGCCATCGCCTCGCGGATCGCCACCGGGGTCAGGTTCACCCGGTCGGTAACATCGCCCACCGCCCAGACCGAGGGCGCCGAGGTGCGCGAGAAATCGTCCACCTCGACCGCGCCCCAAGCGCCCGTCCGCACGCCCGCCGCCGCAAGGCCCAGCCCGGCGGTGTTGGCGTCGCGCCCCGTCGCCATGAGGACGGCGCCGTAACCGGCGTGTCCGCCCCGCGTGTCGGCCACCCGCAGGCCGTCCCCGTCGCGCGTGATCGCGGTCGCCTGGGCATTGGCCACCAGCGTGATGCCCCGCGCGCGCAGCCCTTCGGCCACCAGTTCGCGCGCCTCGTTGTCGAAACCGCGCAGGATCTGCGGCGCGCGGTGCATGAGCGTCACCCTGACGCCCAGCCCGGCCATGATCGAGGCCATCTCGCAGGCGATATAGCCGCCGCCCAGCACCAGCATTGTCTCGGGCAGGCGCTCCATGACGAAGATGTCGTCCGAGACCATCGCCAGTTCCGCGCCCGGCACCTCCAGCCGCGCGGGCCGCCCGCCGGTGGCGATCAGCACCCGGCGCGCCGCGATCTCGCGCCCGTCGGCCAGACGCACGCGCTGCGGCCCGGCCAGCGTCGCGCGCTGGTCGAACACCTCGACCCCGGCGCGCGACAGGATGCCGCGATAGACTCCCTCGAGCCGGTCGAGTTCGGCCGTCAGCGCCGCCCGGAACCGGGTCCAGTCGAAGCGGGCCGGGGCCACGTCCCAGCCGTAGCCGCGCGCCTCGGCCAGCGCGTCGGGCACGCCTGCGGCAAAGACCATCAGCTTCTTGGGCACGCAGCCGCGGATCACGCAGGTGCCGCCCATGCGCGATTGCTCGGCCAGCGCCACCCGCGCCCCGGCCTCGGCGGCCATGCGCGCCGCGCGCACCCCGCCCGAGCCGCCGCCGATGACGAAGAGATCGACCTCTTGCCTGCTCATGCCCTGCCTTTCCGGGCCTTCGCGCGCGAAAGCCGCTTCATCCTTGCAAAGATACGCCGGGGAGAGGGGGCCGCGCCCGCCGCGATCAGTCGCCCACCTCGGTGAAGATGTTGTCGTCGCCCGCGAAATCGAACCGGAGCACCTCGCTGGTTCCGGCGCCGGGGTCGCGCAGTTCGGCCCGACCGTCGCTGTGGCCGATCACCACCGCGTCGCAGACATCGACGAACAGCCCGTTCTCGACCACGCCCGGAATCTGGTTCAGCACCAGCGTCAGTTGCCGCACCCCGGCGATGCGGCCCAGATGCAGGTCGATGATGTAATGGCCCTCGTCGGTGACGAAGGGCGCGTCGCCGTTCATCCGCAAGGTGCTGTCGCGGCCCATGACATCGAGGCCGACCAGCAGTTCGCCCACCAGCGCCTTCGTCGTGCGCCAGCCGAAGCGCACCACCTCGACCGGCAGCGGAAAGGCGCCCAGCGTCTCGACCTCCTTGGCGGCATCGGCGATCACCACCATGCGGTCGCTGGCCGTGGCGACGATCTTTTCCTGCAAAAGCGCCCCGCCGCCGCCCTTGATGAGCTGCAGCTCGCCGTCGAATTCGTCAGCGCCGTCGATGGTCAGGTCGAGCCAGCCCAGATCGTCGAGATCGGCCACCTCGATCCCGCAGTCACGCGCCAGCGCCGCCGTGCGCGACGATGTGGCGGTGGCGCGGAAATGCAGGCCCTCGGTCCGCTGGCGTTCACCCAGCGCGCGCACCAGCCATGCGGCGGTCGAGCCGGTGCCCAGCCCGACCTTCATCCCCGATTCCACCAGAAGCGAGGCACGTTTCGCGGCGGCATACTTGGCCGCGTCGATGGGCGAGAGGGGCGTGGTCATGGGACATCTCCGGCAGCGCTGCGCCTCCATATAACCCCTGCCCGCCCCCGCCGCGAGGGCCTTTGCCGCCGATGCGGGGTGATCGGGTGAACCGCATGTTCCGTCATTGCGAGGAGGCGCAGCCGACGCGGCAATCCCTGGGCCGGGCGCGGCGCCCGGCATGGATTGCTTCGGCTGCGCCTCCTCGCAATGACGGAACATGCCGTTCGCCCGGCTGCCCGGCGCGACTAGCCGCGTGGTGCAACGGTGGGGCAGCATGACCGGCGCCCGCACCGGGGGTGGGCGCGGATGCGCCCGCCCTGGGGGGCGGGGCGGGCGCCGGTCGTGCTGCGCACGCCCGAAGGGGGAAATCTGCGCGCCGCTCGCTGCCTGTCCGGCAAAAGCGATCACCCTGGATGGTGCGGAAGGCAGGGCAATCGAGCGAAGTGCCCTGTGCGGGCTGGCACAGCGTTGCCGCCCGCCTGTTCCGTCATTGCGAGGCGCAAGCCGAAGCAACCCCGACCGCGCGGGTATGACATCGGGGTTGCCGCGTCGCCTGCG
>JACFNP010000030.1 GCA_019454835.1 Rubellimicrobium sp. | reverse complement strand
CGAGGGAGAAGCCTATCGAACAGCCGGATGAACAACACACTTGCCCGATGTTGTATGTGAGCGGTCGGGGTTGCTTCGGCTTCGCCTCGCAATGACGAAACATGCCGCCCGCCCGATTGCCGTGGGTTGCTTCGTCGGCTTCGCCTCCTCGCAATGACGACCGTTCTTCCTACAACGGATTGTCCATGCGCACCTGCAGCCGCAAAGACCCGGTGCAGGCGGTGGCAAACACCGCGCGCACCTGCCTGCCGCCCGCGCCGTATTCGGTTTCCACATGCGGATGCTCGAACAGCGCCTGCCCGCTCGCGCCCCGAAGCGCGCCTTGGGCCACCAGCGCCTCGACCGTGCGGGCGCGGCCCAGGAACGGCAGCGCCGGGGCGGTGTCGATGATCCAGGCGTCCGCAGCGGCGGATTGCACGTGCACCAGGCTGGCCGGGTTGCGCGCCTCCTGCGCCACGCCGTGAAAGACGTTGCCCGCGAAGGTGACGTTGCGCATCCGCCCGAAATCGAGATCGGCGATGGTGGTATCGACCTGCTCGATACGCTCGATGCTGCCGTTCAGCGCCCGGAACACATTGCCCATCACGGTCAGCCCGTGGATGAAATGCCCCGGCCCGTGCGGCTTTATCACCAGCCAGCGGAACCACGGCGCCACGTCGTTCACGGTAAAGATGTTGCCGGTGATCGTCAGGCCGCCGAAGGAATACTGCTGCCCCAGTGCCGGGGTGGCGTCGTGTTCGTTGGTCCATTCGATGAAATTGTTGTCGATGTAGTTGCCGGTCACCATCGTCTTGACGTTGGGCGAGGTGAGGATGATGCCGCCCTGCCGCACGCCTGCGGGCGTGGTGTCGCCGTGGAACCAGTGATTGCCCGCGATGACATTGCCCGAGCCGCCGAGCACGCAGAAATGCTTCCACATCACGACGCGGTTGTCGCGGATCTTCACGTCATTGGCGTTGGCATTGAAGGCGATGGCGCTGCGCTGGCCGACCGGCAGCGCCTGTTCGTTGGAAATGAACTGGCAGCGGTCCACCTGCAACCCCTGACAGCCGGTGCTGGTCGAGGTGATGGCACGATCCTTCGGCCGCGTGAAGGCGCAGTCGCGGAAGCTGGCGGCGATGCCCTGCCGGGCCAGCATGACGCCGCTGGCGCGGCCTTCGCAGAACAGGTCGATGTCGGCGAAGGTAAAGCCGGACAGGCTGTCGAAGCCCGAGAAATCGAGCAGATAGCGGAAACGGCGGAAGGTGAAGACCTGCGTGCCCTCGGCATCGTAGAGTTCGCGCGACAGCGTAAGCTTGCCCTGGGCGATATTCACCCCCGTGACATAGACCTCGCGCCCCGTGCCCGCGCCGGTGACCAGACTGCCGGGCTCGATATTGGCGATGTTTGCCACGGCGGTCAGCTCGCGCGGGTTGGCCGCGGCGTAGGTTGCCTGCGATGTCGTCACGCCATCATCCCACAAGGGGCTGTCGAGCGCCTGAAACTGGCCGTTGCGGATCACGCGGCGGGTGGCAAAGCTGGTCTTGCCGGGGTCGCAGCCCTGCATGTCGACGGGGCCGCTCAGGCCGACGCGGCGGCCGCACAGGTCCAGCCCGTCATGGTCGGAGAAATTCAGCAGCGCCTGAAACGCCTTGCGAAAGGCGGTTTCCTCGTCGGCGAAGGCGTCGGCGTAGCTGGGGAAGTCGAAATTCTTCTGCAGGATGAACCAGGCGCTGGCATCCTGCACGACCTTGCCCTCGAACCGGGCGCGGTGGCGCAAGGTGACGTTGCCCGCCAGCCGGTAGGTGCCCGCAGGCACGAGGATCATCCGGCCATCCGCCGCCGCATCCGCCGCGATAAAGGCGGCGGTGTCGTCGGTGATGCCGTCGCCGCGCGCGCCGAAATCGCGCACGTCCACCTGCGCCAGCATGTCGCGCAGAAAGACGTGGGTGATGTCCTCGATGGTGATGTCACCCACCCGCAGCACGCCGCCGTTCGCGCCGGTGAAATCAAGGCCCAGATGTCCGATCTGCGCCCCGCTCCAGACCATGTCGACCCCGCCGCGCAGGCCGGTGCCGATGATGGCACTGACCTCGACCACATCGCCGTAGCCGGGCAGGGTGACCGCCGCGCCCTCGGTGACGACGCCCTGCAAGGGCGTGGTCGCATCGACCCCGGCCCAGCCCGCGATGCGCACGGCGGGCAGCGGCCCCGACACCGCCTTCACCCGCGCGGTGACGCGCAGATACAGCCCCGGCAGGATCGGCGTCTCGCCAGTGTAGCGGAGTTTCTGGACGGATGCGGTCTTGGTGATCTCGAGGCAGGGGCCGAAATCCTGATCGGCGGGGATGAATGTGCCGCCGCCCGCGCCTGCATAGCTGTCCGACCCCGGCGTGCCGTCGCCGCTGGACCAGTGGCCCAGACCCGCCGAAAACGGTACCGGCATCAGGGCCAGCCCTTCGGTGATTGCCTTGTTCATCGCGATTCCCCCTTGCGCACGGGCCGGTTGCCGTCCGGGGGGATAGGCGAGGTTCGTGAAGGCCGCGCAGCCTCAGCGCGCGCCGGGGGCAGGTTCGCGCAACAGCGGCTGCGAGGGGCGCGTCAGCACGAACAGCAGCACGCAGGCCAGAATCGCCACCTGCACCGCCAGCGCCCACCACGGAATCGCCAGCCACAGCGACCCGCCGACCGACAGCACCACCGCCGCCACGACCGCCAGCTTGGCGCCGCGCCCGATCACGCCGTGGTCGCGCCAGTCGCGGATCGGCGGGCCGAGGCGGGGATGGTCATGCAGCCAGCGGGCAAGGCGCGGGGACGAGCGCGAGAACGCCAGCGCCGCCAGCAGCAGGAACGGCGTCGTCGGCAGCAGCGGCAGGAATATCCCGACGACCCCCAGCCCGAGCGCGAGATGCCCCAGCAGCAGCCATGCGACCCGCGCCACGTCAGCCCGCCGGTTCGCCCTGAAGCGCGCGCTCGATCAGCGCGACCGTTTCAGGCACGCCGTAAAGCGCCGCGAAGGCGCCGAAACGCGGCCCGTCGGGGGCGCCCAGCAGCACCTCGTAAAGCGCCTTGAACCAGTCGCGCAGCGGGTCGAAGCCATGCTCCTTGCCCACGGCATAGACATGGGCCTGCAGGGCCTCGGGGTCGGTCTCCTGCGCATCGGCGGCAAAGCGGGCGGCAAGATCGGCCATCGCCGCGCGTTCCCTTGCGTCGGGCAGGCGAAAGCTGCGGGCGGGTTTCACATGGTCGTGGAAATAGCGCACCGCGTAACCGGCGGCGGCGTCAAGGTCGGGATGGGTTTCGGGCGCGGCATCGGGCACGCGGCGCGCGATGTATTTCCAGAGCGTCTCCTTGTCCTCGGCCCCCGAGACCGAGGCGAGGTTCAGCAGCAGCCCGAACGGCACCGTCAGCGTGCTGGGCGGCACATTCCCGCCGTGGATATGCCAGACAGGATTGGCGAATTGCGCCTCGGCGTCCTGCTGCGGGTATGCGCGCAACTGCTGGTGGTAGTCGTCCACCGCGCGCGGGATCACGTCCCAATGCAGGCGCTTGGCAGTTTTCGGCTTTTGATACATGAAATAGGACAGGCTTTCGGTCGCCGCATAGCTTAGCCATTCGTCGATGGTCAGCCCGTTGCCCTTGGACTTGGAAATCTTCTGGCCGAATTCGTCGAGGAACAGTTCGTAGACGAAATGCTCGGGCGCGCGCCCGCCAAGGGTGCGGCAGATGCCGTCGTAGATTTTCGTATTCGACGCATGGTCCTTGCCATACATCTCGAAATCCACCCCCAGCGCCGCCCAGCGGGCGCCAAAATCGGGCTTCCACTGCAGTTTCACATTTCCGCCGGTGACCGGCAGGCACCATTCGCGGCCCGTCTCGTCGTCGAAGGTGATGGTGGCGTCGGCGGCATTCACTTCCTTCAGCGGCACATAGAGCACGCGCCCGGTTTCGGGGTGGATCGGCAGGAAGCAGGAATAGGTCTGCTGGCGTTCCTCGCGCAGGCTGGCCAGCATGATGCGCATGATGTCGTCGTATTTCGCGGCGGCCTTGCGCAGGGTCGGGTCGAAGGCGCCCGAGCGGTAGAACTCGGTGGCGCTGACGAATTCGTAATCGAAGCCGAACGTGTCGAGGAATCGCCGCAGCATGGCGTTGTTATGGGCGCCGAAGCTGTCGTATTCGCCGAACGGGTCGGGCACCGAGGTCAGCGGCATCTGGAGATGTTCGCGCAGCATGTCGGTATCGGGCACGTTGTCGGGCACCTTGCGCATCCCGTCGAGATCGTCCGAGAACACGACCAGCCGGGTCGGGATGTCGGACAGCAGCTCGAACGCGCGGCGGATCATCGTCGTGCGCAGCACCTCGCCGAAGGTGCCCATATGCGGCAGGCCCGAGGGGCCGTAGCCGGTCTCGAACAGCACATGGCCCTTCTCGGGCGGGCCGGATTCATAGCGTTTCAGCAGCGCGCGCGCCTCGGCAAAGGGCCAGGCCCGCGATTCCATCGCCACGTCGCGCAAGTCCGCCATCGTCTTTTTCCGTCCGTCATGCACCCGGCGCAGGTCCGGGCGCCCCTCCCTATTGCGGCGGGGCAGGGGCGTCAATAAAACCCCCGGACCCCAAGGAGTAGACGCACGTGACAGACCCCCGCCCCGACCCGCAGCCCCTGACCGCGCAGGATGCGCTTGTCGCGGTGATGATCGGCGTCACCATCGCCGATGAAAACGTGCGCACGGCGGAACTGGTGCAGATCCAGACCATCATCAACCATCTGCCGATCTTCGCCGATTACGACACCGACCGTCTGGACCGGGTCAGCCGGACGGTCTTTGACCTGATGGACCAGGACGACGGGCTGGACGCGCTGTTCGGCCTGATCCGCGACGCGCTGCCCGAACGGCTGTTCGAGACCGCCTATGCGCTGGCCTGCGACGTGGCCGCCGCCGACGGACGGGTCAGCGAGGTCGAGGGGCGGATGCTCATCGAGGTGCGCGAGGAACTGATGATCGACCGCCTCCACGCCGCGGCCATCGAACGCGGCGCAAGGGCGCGCTATCAGGTGTTGTGAGGGGGGCGTTATTGCGAACGCAGTGAAGCAACCCCGACCGCTTGCGCACGACATCGGGGTTGCTTCGTCGGCTTCGCCTCCTCGCAATGACGGCTTTCACCCCAGCACCCCCGTCCGCCACAGGTGCAGCCTCTGCCCGCCGTGCAGCACGGGCGGCAGGTCCGGCAGGAACGCCAGCCCGGTGGCCCGCGCCAGCCCGGCGTCGGGGCAGATGATGCCGACCTGCCAGCCCGTGAACCTCTCGCGCAAGACCTGCCCGAAGGCACCGTAAAGCGCGAACAGCGCGCGGCGCTCGCCGATCCGCGTGCCCCAGGGCGGGTTGGTCAGGATCAGGCCGGGCGGGCCTTGGGGTGGCGTCAGGTCGCTGATCGCTGCGGCGCGGAAGGTGCAGGCCGCCTCGACCCCGGCGCGGGCGGCATTGCGCCGGGCGATGGCCACCGCGCCCGCGTTGCGGTCCGACCCGTGAAAGCGCGGCGGCCCCTGGGGCACAGGGACCACGGCTGCGGCGCGCATCGCGTCCCACGCGGCAGCGTCGAACCCGGCCAGATGCTCAAAGGCAAAGCCGCGCGCGCGGCCCGGCGCCAGCCCTGCGGCAATTTCCGCCGCCTCGATCACCACCGTCCCCGAGCCGCACATCGGGTCGAGCACCGGCCCCGCGCCCTCGAACCCGCACTGGCGCAGGAACAGCGCGGCCAGCGTCTCGCGCAGCGGCGCCTTGGCCACTTCGGTCCTGATGCCGCGCTGGTGCAGGCCCGTGCCCGATGTGTCCACGCTGATCGTCGCCAGATTGTCGTCAATGCGCAGCTTGACCGCCACGCCGTCATCGCCTTCGGGGGCGCCCAGTTCCTCGGCAATCGCGCGGGCCACCCGCTGCGCGGCGGCCCCGGCGTGATAGATGCGCGAGCGGTGGCAGGTGGCCTCGACCCGCACCGGCACATCGGCGCGCAGCAGGTCCGCCCAGGGAAACCGCCGCGCGCGGCGGTCAAGCTGCGCCAGATGCAACGCCCGGAACGATCCCGCGCGGGCCAGCACCCGGCTGGCGCCGCGCAGGGTCAGGTTCGCGCGCCAGACCTCGGGCCAGCCGCCCGCGACGGTGACGCCGCCGGTTTCCACCGCGACCCCGGCAAAGCCCGCAGCGCGGGCCTCGTCCGCCAGCGCCGACTCGAGACCCGGAATGGCGACCAGAAAGATGCCTTCGGGGTCCATCCTCAGCCGGGCAGCCCGGCGAGCGTGCCGCTCACGCTCCAGTCGGGGGCAAGGGCCAGCACGTCCTCGACCCGCCGCCCCGTCAGAAGCGCCAGATCGGGGGCGCCGATGACGCGCGCAGGCACGGTGACGGCCATGCGCAGCGCGGCCTCGGGGGCCACGCCCACGCGCGCAATCAGCCGCGCCACCGACTGCGCCATCGTGACATGCGCCCCGGCAAGCGAGCCTTCGGGGTTCACGAGCCGCCCGTCCTGCACGCGCAGTTCCATGTCATAAAGCCGGAAGTGATCCGGCCCGCCCACGGTCGGCATGGCATCCGAGACCAGGAACATCAGGTCCGCCGCCCGCCGGGCGCGCAGGGCGATGGCGACGACTTCGTCCTCGACATGCACCCCGTCGCAGATGATCCCCGCAGGCATCATGCTGTCGAGCGCGGCGCCCACCACGCCGGGCGCGCGGTGGGTCAGCGGCGACATGGCGTTGAAAAGATGGGTGAAGCAGTTGGCCCCTTCGGCCAGCGCCGCCTGTGCCGCCGCGAATGTCGCATCGGTATGGCCAAGCGAGACCACCGCGCCCATGTCGCGCAGCGCGGCGATCCGGCCCGGCGCCACTGCCTCGGGCGCCAGCGTCACCATCACCCGCACGCCGCCTTCGCGCAGGCGGCGCACGCAGTCCACGGTGCGGTCGTCCAGCGGCCGGATGAAGCGCGGCGCATGGGTGCCCTTGCGGGCCAGCGCGATATGCGGGCCTTCGAGATGGATGCCCGCGATGCCTTCGGCCCCCTTCGCCGCCAGTGCGGCATCGACCGCCCGCTCCATCACCTCGGGCGCGTCGGTAATCAGGGTGGGCAGCAGCGCCACGGTGCCGAAGCGGCGGTGCGCGGCGGCGATGGCGGCCATGCCCTCGGGCGTCGGGCTGGTGTTCAGCAGTACCCCGCCGCCGCCGTTCACCTGAAGATCGACATAGCCGGGGGTGACGGTGCCCGGCAGCGCGAGCGCCTCCGCAGGCGCAGGGCCGACTTCGGCCACGATCCCGCCCGCGATGCGCAGGCCCGGCCCCTCGTGCAGGCGCGCGCCGTCGAACAGGCGCTGCGGGGCGATCCAGCCGTCACGCATCGGCGTTCTCCGCAAAGAAATAGGGCCGCAGCATCGCCTGCACCGCCGCTTGCAGCAGCGCCTGCGGACGCGGGCCGGGGATCGCCTCGGCCAGCGCCAGCACGGGTTCGGGGAACGCCTGCCAGAGCAGCGGCTCGGGCAGGCGGCGCGCCTCGAGATCGCCCAGCAGCGAGGACACCGCGCTTTCGGCCTGCGGATGCGGCCAGTAATAGCGGATGCGGTCGGCCAGCCCGACATGGCGGGCAAGGCGCTGCTCGGCGGCGCTGCCGTGGTAATGGCCCTGCCAGTAGCCCGGCTCGGCCAGCATCAGGTCCTCCATCGCCGGAAAGACCACGGGTTCCCCCCAGCCCGCGATCGGCCGCAGGCTGTCGAGCGCATAGAGCGCCTGCCGCCAGGCGAAGGTCAGCGCAGGCCCGACCTTCTGGAAGGCGAAACCCAGCCGCGCAAGGCGCGGATAGGCCGCGTCGCGCTGGTAGTCGGTCGAATGGGCCTCGAGGCAGACGCCGGGCGCGTGGGCGATGGCCTGCTTCAGCCCCGGATCGCGGTCCATCGGCAGATGGTGCACATGCATCGGCGTGAATTCGACCCCCGGCTGGACGACAAGGCCGCCGATCTCGCCCAGACCGTCGAAGGCCGCCAGATGGGCGTCAAGCGTGGCCCGCGCTGCCTCGGGGCGGGTCGCGGGGATGTCGCCCTCGTCGTCGGTGCGCGCGCCGCCTGGGGGCGGCACCTCGGTGCCGACCACATAGAGCAGCCGCGCCGCATCCCCCGCCGCCGCAGAGGTGCGGGCAAGATCGGCGGAACGCGCGACCGTCACCTCGTCGCCCAGTTGCGCGGGTTCCCCGGCGCAGCCTTCGGAACAGTCGAGATGGATCTTGCCGAAACCGGCCCTGACGTAATCGGCGACCATGACATGCGCCTTCGCCATCGCCTGAGCGGCGGGCAGCTTGCGCCATGCCTGCGGCCCCAGATGGTCGCCGCCGAAGGTGATGCGCGCCGGATCGGTGCCGGTGTCGCGGGCCAGCCCGTGCACGAAGGCGATGAAACCGGCGGGCGTCATGCCGGTATAGCCGCCGTCCTGGTTGACCTGGTTCGAGGTGGCCTCGATGACGACGGGCCGGTCGAGCGTTTCCGCCAGCCGCAGCGAGGCCGCCAGCACGTCCGGATGCGCGGAACAGACCGAGGGGATCGCGGCGGCATGGCCCGCGCGGTTGCGGGCAATGGTGTCGAGCAGGATGTCAGGCATGTCCGGTCTCCTGTAAGGCAGCATGGGCGGCGCCGCGCGCGCCCGAGGCGTCGCCGCCCTGCGCCACGCGGATGAGGGGGGTGTGGAACCCCGGCAACTGGGCACGGGCGGTGGCGGCGGCCAGATCACCGGCGATCCCGGCAATCTGCGACAGCCCGCCGCCCAGCACCACCACCTCGGGGTCGATGGTGAAGGTCAGCGTGATGACCAGTTCGGCGGCCAGTTCGCACCAGACCTCCCAGACGCGGGCCAGCGCCGGGTCGCCGCTGCGCCCTGCGGCGATCTCGCGCGGGGTGCGGGCGCTTCCGGTCAGTGCCTGCGCCAGATGCGAAAGGCCGGGGCCGGAAAGATAGGTCTCGGTGCAGCCCGTGCGCCCGCAGCCGCATTGCCGCAGCGGCAGGCCATGGCGGGCGAGGACATGGGCGGGCAGGGCAAAATGCCCGAACTCGCCGCCGGTCAGCGACGGTCCCTGCAGAAGCTGCCCGTTCACGACGACGCCGCCGCCGACGCCGGTGCCGAGGATCAGGCCCGCCACCGGGTTCAGGCCCCGCCCGGCGCCGAACACCGCCTCGGAGAGCGCCAGCGCCCGGCAGTCGTTCACATAGGTGACCGGGCGGCCTGCGGCGGCCGCGATGTCGGCGGGAAAGGGCCTGCCGGTCGCGGGCAGGTTGGCGGTATAGGCCAGCCCCGAGGCCGGGTTCACCAGCCCCGCCGCCGCGATGCCCACCGGCAGCGCCGCGTCTCCGCCCGAGGCCCAGGTGACCTGCTCGGCCATCGCGGCGACCAGCGCGTCATAGTCGTGCGGCGTGTCGACGCGGCGGCGGCGCGCGACGGTCCAGTCGGGGGCAAAGACCTGCGCCTCGATCTTGGTGCCGCCGAGGTCGATGCCCGCGGCGATCATCGCGCGGCCCCGTCAGGCGGGGCAGGGGGGGCGCTGCCCCCCCGCTGCGCTCCCCCCTGGAGTATTTGGGCAAGGATGAAGCGCATGGCGGTCACGGCGCCACCGGATGCAGTTTCACCCCCGCGACCACGCGGCTCAGCGTGCCCTTGCCTGCGAACGGGTCGTCGACCGACAGGCCCAGCCGGTCCGACAGCGCCACGCAGAGGCATTGCGCATAAAGAACCGCCAGCGGCGCCCCCCAGGCCGCGCCGTCCGGCATCGGCACGTCGATGTCGCCGCCGGGGCCGATAGCGGTGACGCGGCTGTCGGGGAATTGCGCGCGCAGCTCGGCCACCAGATCGGCGTCATATAGCGCCGCAGGATCGTCGGGCGAGGTCAGCACGACGATGTCGGTCTGCCCGACGACAAAGCTTTTCGGCCCGTGCCGGAAGCCGAGCGATGAATCCCACAGCGCGGGCACCTGTCCGGCGGTCAGCTCCATGACCTTCAGCGCCGATTCGCGGGCGGCATAGGCCAGCGGCCCCGCGCCGACGAAGACGATGCGCTCGGGCAGGCGGGCGGCCTGCGCGGCCTGCGCCACGCGCGGCAGCAGGGCGGCGGCGGCTTCGGCGGCGCGGGCCATGCGCGCCGACCAGTCGGGGGCCGCGTCAAACAGCGCCAGCGCGGTCAGCACCATCGTCGTCAGGCTCGAGGTCATCGCAAAGCCCTGATCGTGGGTCGCCTCGGGCAGCACGATCACATGCCCGTTGCGCCCCGCGCGCTGGGCCAGCGCGCTTGCGCCGTTGCAGGTGATGTTCAGGCGCGGCGCGGCGGGCGCCAGCGCGTCCAGCGCATCGAGCGTGCCCAGCGTTTCCGCCGAATTGCCCGAGCGCCCGAACGAGACGACCAGCGGTCTGCGCCCGTTCAGATAGGCGCGCGGGCGGCTGACCAGATCGGTGGTCGGCACCGCGCGCAGCCGGGGGCCGGATTGCCCTTCAAGCCCCGCGCAGACCATGTCGCCGATATAGGCCGACGATCCGGCGCCGGTGAACCAGACCTCGTCGGGTGCAAGCGCGGTGATCCGGCCGCGCGTCAGCGCCAGTTTCGCATCAGCCGCCCAGGCGCCCCAGATCGCGGGTTGCGCCATGATCTCGCGCCAGGTCTGCCAGCGGGAAAGCGGGTCACTCATGTCGAATCCTTCGGGGCTGAACGGGTCGTTGTCCGCACCATGCGTCTTTTCGCCCCGACAGGGAATAGCCGGTGCTGCAACGCCGCATCACCGCAACATCTTGCGCAACCCCTGCGTGCCGCCACAACACGTCGTTGACGCGGGGCCTGCCTTTTGCGCATTATGGCGCGGTGTAAGGATGGCGTGCCCATGCAGTTCACCCGGCTCCGGCTCAACGGGTTCAAGAGTTTCGTCGATCCGACCGATCTGGTCATCGCCCGCGGGCTGACCGGGATCGTCGGGCCGAACGGCTGCGGCAAGTCGAACCTGCTCGAGGCGCTGCGCTGGGTGATGGGCGAGACGCGCCCCTCGCAACTGCGCGGCGGCGGCATGGAGGACGTGATCTTCGCAGGCGCCGCCAGCCGACCGGCGCGCGCCTTTGCCGAGGTGCAGCTTGTCATCGACAACGCCGACCGCCGCGCGCCTGCGGCCTTCAACGATGCAGACCTGCTGGAAATCACCCGGCGGGTGACGCGCGATCTGGGCTCGGGCTACCGGGTGCAGGGCCGCGAGGTGCGGGCGCGCGACGTGCAGATGCTGTTCGCCGATGCGGGCAGCGGCGCCGGGTCGCCCTCGCTGGTGCGGCAGGGGCAGATTGCCGAACTGATCGCCGCGAAACCCGTGGCGCGGCGGCGGATTCTGGAAGACGCCGCCGGGATCGCCGGGCTGTCGCAACGCCGCCACGAGGCCGAACTGCGGCTGCGCGCCGCCGAGGCGAATCTGGCGCGGGTCGATGACGTGATCGGCCAGCTCGAGGCGCGCCTTGCCCAGTTGGGCCGTCAGGCGCGCACCGCCGCCCGCTACCGCGAGATCGGCACGGCGCTGCGGCGGGCCGAGGCGCTGGCGCTGTGGCGGCGCTGGGAGGTGGCCGATGCGGCGGCGCGGGTTGCCGGGGCGGGCATGGACGCGCAGCGCGGCGCCGTCGTGCAGGCCGAGGCGCGCGCCACGGCGGCGGCGCTGGCGCGCGCGCGCGCCGACGCGGCGCTGCCCGCGCTGCGCGAGGAAGAGGCCGTCGCGGGCGCCGTCGTGCAAAGGCTGGTGATCGCGCGGGCGGCGCTGGCCGAGGAAATTCGCCAGACCGGGGCGCGGATCGCCGTTCTCGAGGCGCGGCTGGTGCGGCTGGACGAGGACGCCGCCCGCGAGGGCGCGCTGGGCGCCGATGCCGAGGGCGTGCTGGCGCGGCTGGCCCGCGATGCGGCAGCGCTTGATGCGGCTGGCGCCGGGCATGAGGACCGCGCCGCGCAGGCCGGTGCTGCTGCCGAGGCGGCGCGGGCGGCGCTCGATGCCTGCGAGGCGGTGCAGTTGCGGCTGGCGGGCGAGGCGGCGGAAATGGCGGCCCGCCATCAGGAGGCGACGCGCGCCCTCGACGGCTGCCGTCGCGCGGCGGCGCAGGCGGCGCAGGCGCTCGAGGCGGCCCGGCGTGCCGCCGGGGCCGCGACCGGCGAGGCCGCGCGCGCCGCCGGGGCCGAAGATGCGGCGCGGGCGGAACTGTCGCAGGCCGGTGCCACCGCCGCAAACAGCGACGCGCTGCTGGCCAAGGCCGAGGCGGCCCGCCTTGACGCCGCCACGCGCGAGGCCGCCACCCGCGCCACCCTGGCCGAGGCCGACGGCGCGGCGCGGGCCTTGCAGGCCGAGGTGGCGGGGCTGGCGCGTCTGGTGACCGACAGGACCGGCGACAGCGGGCAGATGCTGGCGCAGGTCACCGTTGCGCCGGGATACGAGCGCGCGCTGGGCGCGGCGCTGGGCGACGACCTGCGCCACCCGGCCGAGCCTGCGGCAGGCGGCAGCGGCTGGGTGGTCACCGGCGGCGCGGCTGCGGCCCTGCCCGACGGGGTTGTGCCGCTGTCCGCCCATGTCACCGCCCCCGCCGCGCTGGCCCGCAGGCTGGCGTTCATCGGCGTGATCGACGACGCGCAGGGCGCGGCATTGCAGGCGCGGCTGGTGCCGGGGCAGCGGCTGGTCAGCCGGGCCGGTGACCTCTGGCGCTGGGACGGACTGCGGGTCATGGCGGCGGATGCGCCCTCGGCCACCGCGCTGCGCTTCGAGCAGGCGAACCGGCTGGCGGCGCTGCGCCGCGATCGGGATGGCGCCGAAGCGGCGGCGGGCGCGGCGCGCGCGGCGCATGAGGCGGCGGCGGCGCGCCTTCAGGCGCTGGCGAAGGCCGACACCACGGCCCGCGAGGCGCGCCGCGCCGCCGAGCGGCTGCTGGCCGATGCCGACCGCAGGCTGCGCCAGGCCGAGGTCGCGCGGCAACTGGCCGAGGGCCGGGGCGAGGCCGCCGCGCTGGCCGTGACGCAGGCGGCGGCGGCGGACGACGCGGCGCGTGCGGCGCTGGCCGGGGCCGAGGCCACGCTGGCCGCCTTGCCCGACCCCGGCGCCGCGCGCGAGGCGGCTGCCAGGGCCCGCGCCGAGGTCGGGGCGGCGCGCGAGGCGATGCTTGCCGCCCGCGCTGCCGAGGACGACCTGCGCCGCCAGGCCGAAGGCCGCCGCCGCCGCGCCGAGGCGATCACCCGCGAACGCGCCCAGTGGCACGAGCGCCAGCTAAGCGCCGGTGCCCGGATCGCCGGGCTGGCCGCGCGCCGCGCCGAGACCGGGGACGAGCTGGCCCGGCTGCGCGACGCGCCCGCCGCGCTGGCCGAACGCGAGGCGGTGCTGGCCCGCGACATCGCCCGCGAGGAGGCCCGCCGTACCGCCGCCACCGATGCGCTGGCGGCGGGCGAGGCTGCGCTGCGCACCGCACAGGCTGCGGAACGCGACACCGAACGCGCTGCCGCCGAAGCCCGCGAGGCCCGCGCCCGCGCCGAGGTCGGCGCCGAGGCCGCCAGTGCGACGCTGGACGAGGCCGCCGCCCGCATCGCCGAGGCGCATGGCTGCACCCCGCAGGCGCTGCTCGATGCGCTGGCTGTCGGCCCCGACGACATCCCCGCCCTTGCCGCGCTGGAGGCCGAGATCGCCGACCTGCGCCGCAAGCGCGATGCGCTGGGTCCGGTGAACCTGCGCGCCGAGGAGGATGCCGCCGAGGCGACAGCCGAGCGCGACCTGCTGGCCACCGAGAAGCTCGACCTCGACGAGGCGATCCGGGCCTTGCGCGGCGGCATCGGAAGCCTCAACCGCGAGGGGCGCGAGCGGCTGCTGGCCGCCTTTGCCCGCGTCAACGAAAACTTCTCGACGCTGTTCCGGCACCTGTTCGGCGGTGGCGAGGCCGAGCTGCAACTGGTCGAATCGGACGACCCGTTGCAGGCGGGGCTGGAAATCATGTGCCAGCCGCCGGGCAAGAAGCTGGCCGCGCTGTCGCTGATGTCGGGGGGAGAACAGACGCTGACGGCGCTGGCGCTGATCTTCGCGGTGTTCCTGGCGAATCCGGCGCCGGTCTGCGTGCTCGACGAGGTCGATGCACCGCTGGACGATGCGAACGTCACCCGGTTCTGCGACCTGCTCGATGAAATGACCCGGCGCACCGAGACGCGCTTTCTGGTCATCACCCACCACGCCGTGACCATGGCGCGCATGGACCGGCTGTTCGGTGTGACCATGGCCGAACCGGGCGTGAGCCAGCTTGTCAGCGTCGATCTGCGCCGCGCCGAGGCGCTGGTGGCCTGAGCATTTCGCAGCCGGATGGCACATCCGGCGCCCGCGACAATGCGACAACGGGAAAACAAGGCATTTCGCAGCCGGATGGACCGTCCGGCGTCCGCGACAATGCGAGACCCGCACTCAGAACGCGGTGCCGAGCATCGCCACGACCAGCAGCACCGCCCAGACCTGCCACAGCACCCGGACCGCCTGCGCCACCTCGGCCGCGCCGATGTCGCGCCGGGCGGTCTGGTTCACGAAGGGCGCGTCCATCACGCGGCCGCCGTAAATGCGCGGCCCGGCCAGCGCGATATTCAGCGCGCGGGCCATCACCGCCTCGGGCCAGCCCGCGTTGGGCGAGGCGTGGCGCCGCGCATCTGCCCGCACCAAGCGCCACACCGCCTGCGACCAGAGCTGCGGCGACACCAGCCAGATCAGCAGCGCCGTCAGCCGCGCGGGGATCCAGTTCAGCACGTCGTCCAGCCGGGCGGCAGCCCAGCCGAAGGCTTCATGGCGTTCGGTGCGGTGGCCGATCATGCTGTCGGCGGTGTTGACGATCTTGTAGACCAGCAGCCCTGGCAGACCGGCGAGGACATACCAGAACACCGGCGCCACCACGCCGTCGGACAGGTTCTCGGCGGCGCTCTCGACGGCGGCGCGGGCGACGGCGGCCTCGTCCATCGCGGCGGTGTCTCGCCCGACGATGCGCGCGACCATCAGCCGCCCCGATGGCACCGAAATCCGCAGGGCGTCGCCGACCGCGCGCACATGATCGACCAGCGCGCGCTGCGCGACCAGCACCGCCAGCACGACGAGTTCGGCCCACCGGCCCGGCAGCGCCGCCAGAATCCAGCCCGTCACCCCGGCGCCGCTCACCAGCACCAGAACGGCAAGGACGCCCTTCATGCGCCGGTCGCGGCCCTTGTTCATGGCCTGGTCGAGCGCCGCCACCCAGCGCCCGGCCAGCACCGCCGGATGCGGCCAGCGATCCCACAGGATGCGCGGCTCGCCCATGAGGGCGTCGAGGATCAGCGCGAGGACGAGGGCGGTCAAGGGCGGCTCCTGTGGCGGCTCCTGTCGGACGGGTGCACCGGGTTGAACCGCAAGACGCCGCCCCGCGCAAGGGCGGTGGTGTGCCGGGCTTGTTTCGTCATAGCGAGGCGCAGCCGAAGCAACCTCGACCGCTCACACACACCATCGAGGTTGCTTCGTCGGCTGCGCCTCCTCGCAATGACGGGATATGCCGCGCGCCCGGTTGGCCCGGCTGTGCAAGCCCGTCCCCCCGTCATTGCGAGGAGCCGAAGGCGACGTGGCAATCCACCGCCCTGCACACCGCCCACACGATTTCTTCACTATTTGCGGCTGTTATCGCAATCAGCCGCAATCCGGTCTTGATTTTATCCCGATGTCTTTCATTCTGACTCGTCGGGTGATGGAGGATGCGATGACCGATTTCCTGCCCGAGGCGGTGCGCAAGGGCCTCGAAGATGCGCGGCTGGCAATGCTGCGGCGCTCGTCGCGGCTGTGTGTCCATGACGGCGACCGCATCCACCGGGTGCTGCGGCTCTGGGACGGCGGCTTTTCGCTGCTGGCCGAGGACGCGCCCAACCTGCGCGGCTTCGTCGATCTCTATGACGGGCCGAAGCAGATATATCAGTGCCTTGTCGTCGCCAGCCACGACGAGGGCAGCGAACGCATCTACGATTTCAAGTGGCACACCGCAGTGGCCGACCAGCCGCCCGCCGACTACGCCCGCGAAGCCGACCCCCCCGCCGCCCTGATCCCGCGCCTGCTTTAGGCGGCGCCCCGCCTCCGGTGCGCCTTCTGCGGTTGCGTGGCGGCAATTACGAATGACGGAGGCAACCGTGAACGAGATGGTGACGATTCCCCGCGCGGAATACGAGGCGCTGCTGGCCGCGCGCGAAGACCTTGACGATATCGCTGCCTACGACCGCGCCATGGCCGGGGGCGGCGAAGGCATCCCGGACGACTATGTCGGACGCATCCTCGACGGCGAAAGCCCGGTGCGGGTGTATCGGGATTTCCGTGGCCTGACCCAGCAGGCGCTGGCGGCTGCCTCCGGCGTGAACCGCGTCTATATCGCCGAGATCGAAGCCGGCAAGAAACCCGGATCGGCGGCGGCATTGAAGAACCTCGCCCGCGCCCTCGGGGTCGGTGTCGATGATCTGATCTGACCCGCCAGCCCCGATGCCGTCATTGCGAGGCGCAAGCCGAAGCAACCCCGACCGCTCACTCACGACATCGGGGTTGCTTCGTCGGCTGCGCCTCCTCGCAATGACGGGAGTTGCGAAAGGTGGTGCCGTGCCAACCCGCGCAGCCGCAGTTCGCCCGATCACCCCGCGTTTGGCTGCGAAATGCCCTAACCCGCCAGCCGCGCCTCGGCCAGGATCGGGCGGTGGTCCGAAGGTTCGTGCCCCGGACCGCAGGCGACCGGCAGCAGCCGCAGGTCGAGGTCGTCCGAATAGGCCATCCGGTCGAGCGCGGCCACCGCGCGGCGGGCGGGATAGGTGGCGTCGGGCGTCAACAGGCGGAAATGCTTCGCCACCCGGCCCAACCCCTTCACCCGCGACCATTCGTTGAAATCGCCGACGATCAGCGTGGGTCTGGGCGGCAGCAGCAGCAGCCGCTCGCGGATATGGTCTAGCTGGCGGCGCCGCGAATGGCGCAGCAGCCCCAGATGCACGCCGACCAGCCGCAGCGGGAAGGTGCCCTCGATGTCGGCGATCACGGCGCCGCGCGGCTCGAGTCCCGGCAGGTCGATGCGGGTCACGTCGCCCAAGGTCAGCCCCTGCCGCGCGAGGATGGCGTTGCCGTGCCAGCCGAGGCTTGGCCCGGCGCGCCCGACGGCCAGCGGCACCAGGCCGGTGCGCTCGCGGATCAGGCCGCGCGCCAGCGCCGCAGGCCGGGCGCCAAGGCGGAAGTCGGCCTCCTGCAATGCGATGAGGTCGGGCTGCATCGCCGCGATCCGGTCGAGCACCCGCCCCGCGTCGCGGCGCCAGTCGGTGCCGAGGCCCTTGCGGATGTTGTAGCTGCCGATCCTGAGTGTCTGCTCGCTCATGCCCCGAACATGGGTGTCACCCGAATGTCACGCAAGATCACTGCAGATCGGCAAAGGCCGCCTGCAGCCGCGTCACCGCCGCCTCGATTCGCGCGCGCGGCGTGGCGAAGTTGAACCGCATCCAGCCCTCGCCGCCCTGACCGAAGGGCGTGCCGTGGTTGACCGCGACCCGCGCGTCACGCTCGATGCGCCGGGCGATCCCGGCCTCGTCCATGCCGGTGCCGTTGAAATCGACCCAGCCGAGATAGGTGCCCTCAAGGGCCATCGAGCGCACGCCAGGAATGGCGGCCACCCCGGCATCCAGCACCTGCCGGTTGCCGTCGAGATAGACCATGAGCGCATCGAGCCACGCGGCACCGCCGGGCGAATAGGCGGCGCGGACCATCTCCATGCCGAAGGAATTGGGCGAGATGCCCAGCGCCGCCACCCGGTCGGCGAACCGCTTGCGCAGGGTGTCGTCGGCAATGGTCACCTGGCCGGTGTGGCAGCCCGCGATGTTGAAACTTTTCGTGGCCGAGGTCATCATCACCAGCCGGTCGGCAACGCCCTCGACCAGCGCCATCGGGATATGCCGGTGGCCCGGCAGGATCAGGTCGTGGTGGATCTCGTCCGAGACGAGGATCAGGTCGTGACGGCGCGCGAAATCCGCGACGCCCTGCAATTCGGCCCGCGTCCAGACCCGCCCGCCGGGATTGTGCGGCGAGCAGAGGATGACCATGCGTTCATCCCCGGTCATCATCGCGTCGTAGCGCTCGAAGTCCATGGTGTAGCGCCCGTCCTCGATCACCAGCGGACATTGCACCGCACGGCGCCCCGAGGCGGCGATGATCTTGTGGAAGGCGTGATAGACCGGCGTGAACAGCACGATCCCGTCGCCCGGCGCGGTGAAGGTGTCGATGCACAGCGCGGTGCCGTTCACCAGCCCGTGCGTGGTGAACACATGCGCGGGATCGACCGTCCAGCCGTGGCGGGTCTGCATCCACCAGCCCATCGCCGCCAGCAGGTCGCGGTCGCTGCCGTAATAGCCGTAGATGCCGTGGTCGAGCATTCCGCGCAGCGCGTCCTGCACTTCGGCGGGCGGGCGAAAGTCCATGTCGGCGACCCACATCGCAAGGCCGGTGTCGGGGCTGACCCCGTAATATTCCTCCATCGTGTCCCATTTCGCGCAATGCGTGCCGCGCCGGTCGATGTCCTCGTCGAAATTCATGCTTGCCTCCGTTTGCCCCGACCATGCGCGCCCGCGCGGCGGGTGCAAGGGGAAAACCCCCGGTGCAGGGCAATCGGGGGAAGGGCATGTTCCGTCACCCGCGAGGCGCAAGCCGAAGCAACCCCGACCGCTCACACACGACATCGGGGTTGCTTCGTCGGCTTCGCCTCCTCGCAATGACGAAAATATCCTGCTCGCCCGATGGCCTTGCCCCGATGCCCCGGTTGCAGGGCCGCGGCCCGCGTCCTATGTCAGCGCCATGAGCCTGCGATCCATCATCCTGCACCCCGACCCGCGCCTCAAGACGGTCTGCCGCCCGGTCGGCGGGATCGACGACCCGTTGCGCCGTCTCGCCGACGACATGCTCGAAACCATGTATGACGCGCCGGGCATCGGCCTTGCCGCGCCGCAGGTCGGGCAGATGGTGCGGCTGCTGGTCATGGATTGCGTGAAGGACAAGGACACGGCGCCGCAGCCGATGGTGCTGGTGAACCCGGAAATCACCTGGACCTCGGAGGAACCGAACGTCTACGAGGAAGGCTGCCTCTCGATCCCCGACCATTACGCCGAGGTGACGCGCCCCGCCGAGGTCCGGGTGCGCTGGACCGGCCTTGACGGTCGCGCCCGCGAGGAACAGTTCGACGGCCTCTGGGCCACCTGCGTGCAGCACGAGATCGACCATCTGAACGGGCGGCTGTTCATCGACCATATCTCGCCGGTGCGGCGGGGGATGATTACCCGCAAGATGGAAAAGCTCAAACGCGACCGCGCCCGGCAATCGGCGCCCGCGCTGTGAGGGCGGGCCGTGGCAGGGGGCGCTGCCCCCCGGCCCTGCGGGCCTCCCCCCCGGATATTTTTGGAAAGATGAGAAGCACCACGCTGCTTCATCCTTGCGCAAATACTCCGGGGTCCGGGGCAGAGCCCCGGTCCTGAGGCCGCAAGATGCGCATCGCCTTCATGGGAACCCCCGCTTTCGCCGTCGCCGCGCTGGATGCGCTGGTTGCCGCCGGGCATGACATCGCCTGCGTCTGGACCCGTGCGCCGCAGCCTGCCGGGCGCGGACAGCAGGAGCGGCCCTCGCCCGTCCACGCCCGCGCCGCCGCGCTCGGGCTGCCTGTGCGCCATCCGGCAGGTTTTCGTGACCCGGCGGAGCAGGCCGCGCTGGCGGCGTCGGGCGTCGATGTCGCGGTGGTGGTGGCCTACGGGATCATCCTGCCGCAGGCGGCGCTCGACATTCCGCGCCACGGCTGCCTGAACATCCACGCTTCGCTCTTGCCGCGCTGGCGCGGGGCGGCGCCGATCCAGCGGGCGGTGATGGCGGGCGATACCGAAAGCGGCGTGTCGATCACGCGCATGGAGGCGGGGCTGGATACCGGCCCGGTGCTGCTGACCCGCGCCACGCCCGTCGGCGCGGACGAGACGGCGGGCGAATTGCATGACCGGCTGGCGGTGCTGGGCGCCGCGGCCATCGTCGCGGCGCTGGCGCATCTGCCCGATCTGGTCGCGCAGCCGCAGGACGATGCCGCCGCCACCTATGCCGAAAAGATCACCAAGGACGAGGCCCGCGTGGACTGGACCCGCCCCGCGCCCGAGGTCGCGCGGCATATCCTCGGCCTGTCGCCCTTTCCCGGCGCCTGGTGTCTGGCCGGGGACGTGCGGCTGAAGCTGCTGCGCGCGCGGTTGGCCGAAGGCGCGGGTGCGCCGGGCGAAGTGCTGGATGCAAACACCATGACCGTGGCCTGCGGCACGGGTGCGGTCGAGATCAGCGAATTGCAGCGCCCCGGACGCCGCGCCATGGCCCGCGACGACGCGCTGCGCGGCTTCAGCCTGCCCGCGCGCCTTTCCTGAACGGCGCCATCCCGTCGCGCGCCAGTTCGTCGGCGCGTTCGTTCTCGGGATGCCCGGCGTGGCCCTTCACCCAGTCCCAGCGGACATCGTGGCGCGCGGTGGCCGCCAGCAGCCGTTGCCAGAGTTCGGCATTCTTCACCGGCTGGCGGCTGGCGGTCTTCCAGCCGTTCTTCTGCCAGCCGTGAATCCATTTCGTGATCCCGTCCTTCACATAGGCGGAATCGGTGACGATGGTGATGGACGAGGGCCGGGTCAGGCTTTCCAGCGCGGTGATCGCTGCCATCAGCTCCATGCGGTTGTTGGTGGTCAGCCCGTCGCCGCCCGACAGTTCGCGGCGCCGCACGACCTGCCCGCCCTCGCGCGCCACCAGCAGCACCCCCCAGCCGCCGGGGCCGGGATTGCCCGAGCAGGCCCCGTCGGTATAGGCGAAAAGGTCGGCCATCAGTCGGGAACCGCAGCCGTGACGGCCCGCGTCATGCCGGGGTCTCCTCGCGCAGGATGCGCGGCAGGTTGAAGACCATGTCCTCGTGGCCGCCGCCCTCCTCGATCACGGTGACGGCGTAGCGGGCGCGGCAGGCGTCGATCACGTCGCGCACCAGGATTTCCGGCGCGCTGGCCCCGGCGGTCAGGCCAAGCGTGGTGATCCCCGCCAGCGGCGCCCAGTCGATCTCGGCGGCCTCCTGCACCAGTTGTGCGTGCTTGCAGCCTGCGGCCTGCGCCACCTCGACCAGACGGCGCGAGTTCGACGAATTGGGCGCCCCCACCACCAGCAGCGCCTCGACCGCCGCCGCCATCGCCTTCACCGCGCCCTGGCGGTTGGTGGTCGCATAGCAGATGTCCTCGTGGCCCGGCCCGGTGATGAACGGGAATCTTGCCTTCAGCGCCGCGATGATCTCGGCGGTGTCATCGACCGACAGCGTCGTCTGGGTCGAGAATGCCAGCCGTTCGGGATCGCGCACCTGCAGCGCGGCGACATCGGCCACGGTCTCGACCAGCAGCACCTCGCCGGGGGGAAGCTGGCCGATGGTGCCCACGGTCTCGGGGTGGCCGTCATGGCCCACGAACACCACCTGCCGCCCCTGGCGGTTGTGGCGCGCGGCCTCGTTGTGGACCTTGGTGACCAGCGGGCAGGTGGCGTCGACCGCGACCATGTTGCGGCGACTAGCCTCGGCCAGGACGGATTTCGGCACGCCATGGGCGGAAAAGATCACCGGGCGGTCGTCGGGGCATTCGTCGAGTTCCTCGACGAACACCGCCCCCTTGGCGCGCAGGCTGTTCACGACATGGCGGTTGTGGACGATTTCATGGCGGACATAGACCGGCGCCCCCCATTTCTTCAGCGCCTCCTCGACGATGCGGATGGCGCGGTCGACCCCCGCACAGAACCCGCGCGGGGCGGCGAGGCGGATGGTCAGCGGGGGCAGGGGGGCGGCGGTATCCATGGCGCAGGGATAGTCGTATCGGGGCCTTCGGTAAAGCATGTGGGCGGGGCGGGGTATCCCGTCCTCTCGTCATTGCGAGGCGAAGCCGAAGCAATCCATTCCGGGCGCGCGGTTGCCGCATGGATTGCCACGTCGGCCGCGCCTCCTCGCAATGACGGGGCTGGCGGAGTGCCAATTATGGGGTTGCATAATACCCCATTTGCAACACACTGTAAAACAACGACAATACCTGCAATGCCGCCCTTGACGTTGCGATCATCCCCGCTATAAGCGCCCCATCCGAAGGAACCGGGCCGCCTGTGGCGGTGCCCGTCACATCTGGTGAGACATGAAAACCTTTTCCGCGACTCCGGCGGACATCGAGAAGAAGTGGGTGCTGATCGACGCCGAGGGCGTCGTTCTGGGCCGCCTCGCCGCGATCGTCGCCACACGCCTGCGTGGCAAGCACAAGCCGACGTTCACCCCGCACATGGACATGGGCGACAACGTCATCGTCATCAATGCCGACAAGGTGCAACTGACCGGGAAGAAGCGCGAGGAAAGCTTCTACTGGCACACCGGCTATCCCGGCGGCATCAAGTCGCGCACCAAGGCCGAAATCCTTGAGGGCAAGCACCCCGAGCGCGTGGTCGAAAAGGCGGTCGAGCGGATGCTGCCCAAGAACCGCCTCGCCCGCACCCAGATGTCGCATCTGCGCGTCTTTGCCGGTGCCGAACACGGGATGGAGGCCCAGCAGCCCGAGGTCATCGACGTGAAGGCGATGAATCCCAAGAACACGAGGACCGCGTGACCATGGCCGAACAGATCCACTCGCTCGAAGAGCTGGCCGCCGTCGCCTCGGGCACGGTCGCGGATGCGCCCGTCGAAGCCGCCGCCGCCCCGCGTGAACCCGTCCGCGACGCGCTGAACCGCGCCTATGCCACCGGCAAGCGCAAGGATGCCGTCGCCCGCGTCTGGGTCAAGCCCGGCTCGGGCCGCGTGCTGATCCGCAACAACAAGGGCGACTACGTCGATTACACCGAATATTTCGCCCGTCCGGTGCTGCAGATGATCCTGCGCCAGCCGTTCCAGGTGGCGGGTGTCCAGGGTCAGTTCGATGTCATGGCGACCGTCAAGGGCGGTGGCCTGTCCGGCCAGGCCGGTGCGGTCAAGCACGGCATCTCGCGCGCGCTGCAGCTCTGGGACCCGGAACTGCGCCCGGCGCTGAAGGCGGCAGGCTTCCTGACCCGCGACAGCCGTGTGGTCGAGCGCAAGAAATACGGCAAGGCCAAGGCCCGCAAGTCGTTCCAGTTCTCGAAGCGCTGATACCGGCCTTCGGATGCACACGGGGCCTGCCGGAACGGCGGGCCCCTTTTTCATGGGGCCGGGTTTTTCGCCGGTCCCCCGGATTTCCGGTTGATCTTTCGGGCGGATGCAGGAACATCGGCGCGAGACGCTGACGCAGGGACGGGCGGATGGCAGCAGGCGGATTCATCAGCGACGACGGCCGGCGCGCGTTGCGCTCGCTGCTTCCGCCTTTCGTCTATGCCGTCTTTCTCATGGCGATCCCGCTGGCCACGGTGGTCGTGGTCAGCTTCCAGATTCGCGGCGCGGCGGCCAGCGGCGAATGGCTGGACGGCGCGCTGCCGCCGCCGGTCGCCATCGCGCTGCGCGTCATGGTGCTGCTTTACGCGGTGACGCTGCCCTTCGCCTTCGTGCTGGTCGCGCGTGGCGGCAATGCCGGGCGAATCAGCCGCTTCCTGCTGCTGGCCGCGCCGCTCTGGGTGGCGGCGCTGTGGCTGTCGTGGAGCTATCTCGCCACGCTCGGCTTCGGCTTCGGCAACTATGCCTCGGTGTTCACCGACCCGATCAACATTCGCGGCGCGGTGCGCGGCGGCTCGTGGCTGCCCGGCCTGCTGCCGCGATCGCTGTTCGTCTCGGTCGCGGTGACGGCGGCGACGGTGATCCTGGCCTATCCGATCGCCTATTTCATCTCGTTCCGGGTCGCGCCCGAGAATAAATCGCTGTGGATTTTCCTCATCACGATCCCGTTCTGGACCAGCTACCTGATCCGCATCTTCCTGTGGAAGGTGATCCTCGGCTATTCGGGGGTCGTGAACACCGCGCTCACCGGGCTGGGCATCATCGACGAGCCGCTGACCTTCATTCTTTACAACGTCAACGCGGTCATCATCACCCTGGCCCATGCCTACGCGCCCTTCGCGATCCTGCCGATCTATGTCGCGCTGGAAAAGATCGACCGTTCCCTGAAGGAAGCGGCGCGCGATCTGGGCGAGAACCGGCTGCATACCTTCCTGCGGGTGACGCTGCCGCTGTCGGTGCCGGGGATCGTGGCGGCGGTGCTGATCGTCTTCATCCCCACCATCGGCGACTATGTGACGCCGGAACTGGTCGGCGGATCGGGCGGGCTGCTGATCGCCAACCGGATCCAGGCGCTGTTCCTGCAGGTGAACGATCCGGGGCTGGGGTCGGCGCTGTCGCTGGTGACGATGGCGGCGGTGGGGATCGTGGCGGGGCTGTTCATGCTGTCGCTGCGCCGCTGGCTGAAGAGGGCCTGAGATGAAACCTCCCTCGATGAAATTTCCCGCCCTGCGCATCTACGCGATCATCTACCTGCTGTTCCTGTTCGCGCCGATCATCCTGCTGCCGATCTTCGCCTTCAACGAGGGCAAGATCATCGCCTTCCCGCTGACCGGCTTCTCGACCCGCTGGTTTGAAACCCTGTGGGAACGCCCGTCGCTGCATTCGGCGGTGCAAAGCTCGCTCATCATCGCGGTGCTGACCTCGATCTTCGCCACCATCTTCGGCATCTTCGCCGCGCGCGGCGGGGCGATGGCGAATTTCCCCTTCAAGGGCGGGATCATCGGCTTCATCATGCTGCCGCTGGTGCTGCCCGAGATCATCCTTGCGGTGGCGCTGCTGGTGCTGGTGACCAAGGTGCTGGGGCTGGCGCCGAACCTCTATACCATCGTCCTTGCCCACACACTGATGTGCACGCCCTATGCGACCTCGGTGCTGAACGGCGCCTTCGCCAATCTCGATGCCAGCCTCGAAGAAGCCGCGATGGACCTCGGCGAATCGCGCTGGGGCGCGTTCCGGCTGGTGACGTTGCCGCTGGTGATGCCGGGGATCATCTCGGCGATGCTGATCTCCTTCATCATCAGCCTCGACGAATTCATCGTCGCCTTCTTCCTCTCGGGCAACGTCACGACGCTGCCGGTCTACATCTACGGCCTGCGCCGCCAGTCCGACCAATTGCCGATCATCATGGCGCTGGGGACGATCCTCGTGGCGCTGTCGATCATCCTGCTGGTTGCAGCGGAAATCCTGCGGCGGCGCGGCCTGCGCCGGGCGGGTCTTGAAGATGCCGGAGGTTTCCTGTGAGCGGCTCTCCCCTCATCACCCTGCGCGGGGTGAACAAGCATTACGGCGACTATCACGCCCTGCGCGACATCGAACTCGAGATCCGCCAGGGCGAGTTCTTCTCGCTGCTCGGCCCCTCGGGCTGCGGCAAGACCACGCTCTTGCGCACCATCGCGGGCTTTGAGGACCTGTCCTCGGGCACGCTGATGATCGACGGCAAGGACATGGCCCGCGTTCCGGCCAACGAACGCCCGACCAACATGGTCTTTCAGTCCTACGCGATCTTCCCGCATCTCAGCGTGGCGCAGAACGTCGCCTTCGGGCTGCGCCGCGATTCGCGCCCCAAGGCGGAAAAGGCCCGCGCGGTGGCCGAGGCGCTGGAAATGGTCGGCCTCGCGGGCTACGGCGGGCGGGCGGCACATGCGCTGTCGGGCGGGCAAAGGCAGCGGGTCGCGCTGGCGCGCGCGCTGATACTGCAACCCAAGGTGCTGCTGCTGGATGAACCTTTGTCCGCGCTCGACAAGAAGATGCGCGAACAGATGCAGGTCGAGCTGATCCGCCTGCAGCGCAATGTCGGCATCACCTTCATTCTGGTCACCCACGACCAGGAGGAAGCGCTGGTCATGTCCGACCGCATCGCGGTGATGTTCGAGGGGTCCATCGGCCAGATGGCCGACCCCGAGACCCTCTATCGCCGCCCCAACAGCCGCCGGGTCGCGGATTTCATCGGCAAGATGAACTTCCTGTCCGCCGAGGTGACGGCGGCGGGGGCGACGGTCGATCTCGACGTGCAGGGTCTGGGGCGCGGCAGCATCGCCCGCGACCAGGCGCCGAACGGCGCGCCCGCGGGGCCTGCGGTGGTCGGCATCCGGCCCGAGACGCTGACCATCGTCTTCGACGGCGAACATACCGACCGGCGCACCATCGACGGCGTGGTCGACGAGGTCGTCTATTACGGCGACATGACCTATTACGATGTCCGCGTGCCGGGCGTGGACGAACCGCTGCACCTGTCGATGCGCAACGTCATCGGACGCCCGGTGCTGGATGTCGGCACGCCGACCCGGATTAGCTGGGACGAACGCGCGCTGGTGCTGCTGGACGCCTGAGCGATCCCTGCGTCATTGCGAGGAGGCGAAGCCGACGCGGCAACCCCGATGTTGCGTGTGAGCGTTCGGGGTTGCTTCGCCTGCGGCTCGCAATGACGAACCCACCCCGTCATTGCGAGGAGGCGCAGCCGACGTGGCAATCCACGGCGTCGGGCGCTGCGCCCGGCATGGATTGCTTCACTTCGTTCGCAATGACGAGACCCCCCGTCATTGCGAGGAGGCGCAGCCGACGCGGCAACCCCGATGTCGTGTGTGAGCGGTCGGGATTGC
Source organism: Rubellimicrobium sp. (assembly GCA_019454835.1). Taxonomy (GTDB): domain Bacteria; phylum Pseudomonadota; class Alphaproteobacteria; order Rhodobacterales; family Rhodobacteraceae; genus JADYZU01. Next base: position 14,330 of record JACFNP010000030.1, on the reverse strand, counting down.
TTCGGCTTCGCCTCGCAATGACAGGATGTGCGGGCGGCCCCTCAGGTGCCGATCTTCGCCGGATCATACGGCGTCGACTGGTAGATTTCGTTGATCCAGTTGCCGTAAAGCAGATGCGCGTGGCTGCGCCAGCGGTTCAGCGGCGGGCGGGCCGGGTCGTCTCCGGGGAAATAGTTTACCGGCAGCGTGATCTCGCCGCCTGCGGCCACGTCGCGGTCGTATTCCTGCTTCAGCGTGTCGCTGTCATATTCGAGATGGTTGAAGATGTAGAGCGCGCGATGGGCCGCATCTTCCACCAGGCAGGGGCCGGTTTCGGCACCGGCCAGCAGAGTCTGCAAGCCCGGCACCGCGTCGATTTCCGCCTGCCGCATTTCCGTCCAGCGGCTGACCGGGATCACCAGATCGTCGGAAAAGCCGCGCAGGTAATGGTTGGCGGGGGCAAGGTTGCGGTGGCGGAAGCAGCCGAACGCCTTGGCGTCCAGCATGTGCTTTTGCACCCCGTGCAGGTGATACATCATCGCCATGCCGCCCCAGCAGACGCCAAAGGTCGAATGGACATGCGTTTGCGTCCAGTCGATCACCTGGCGCAATTCGTCCCAGTAGGTGACTTCCTCGAAGGGCAGATGCTCGATGGGCGCGCCGGTGATGACCAGCCCGTCGAACTTTTCCCCCGAATCCCGCACCTCGGAAAACGGGCGGTAGAATTCCTCCATATGTTCGGCGGCGGTGTTGCGGGTCTGGTGTTCGCTCATGCGGATCAGCGACAATTCGATCTGCAACGGCCCGGCGCCCAGCAGGCGGGCGAACTGGTTCTCGGTCTGGATCTTCTTGGGCATCAGGTTCAGCAGCCCGATGCGCAAGGGGCGGATGTCCTGGCGCGTGGCGCGTTCCTCGGACATGACCATGACGCCCTCGCGGGTGAGGACATCGAAGGCGGGCAGGTTTTCAGGCAGTTTGATCGGCATGGCGAAACCCGGATAGCGGCAGGGCAGGGCGAGGGGAAGGGCGGTTCAGAGCATTTCGCAGTCAAATGGTAACATTTGACGCCCGCGACAATGCGCAAAAACAAAGCGTTAGAGCGGGTCCGCCGAATCCATGAAAACGCGACCCGCTCTAGCCCCGCATTCGTTCCTGCTCGCGCAGGCGCTCCTGCTCGCGCAGCACCTGTGCCACCAGCGCGACGAAGTCGGCCTCGTCGCCGACGCGGCCCATGTCCGAGGCGCAGATCGTCACGCCCCAGCGCCGCGCCATGGCCGCGTAACGGGGCTGGCGATGGGCCAGCGCGCGGGCATAGGTCCAGCGGATGAAATCGTCGGGGTCCACGGCGTCGGGTGCGATGTCCTTGTGCGCCAGATATTCCTCCCAGGCGGCGTCCAGGAATTGCGGCTGGTAGGCCATCGGCTTGGGTGCGCGGTCGAAGCGGCGCACCAGTTCGGCGGTGTGGTCCTCGCTGCCCCTGATCCAGATCATCAGGCAACGCGCGGACAGTTCGCGCATGATCGCATCATCGGGGTCATCGGGATCGACCCATTCGCAAATCGAGCCGCCGGTGTCGCAGACGAAATGCGGATAGCCGTAGACCTCGCGGGCGCGGGTGATGAAATGCGCGGTATCCATGAGCGCGGCGATCTCGGCGCGGCGGAATTCCTCCTGCCGCCGCCGGTATTCGGCAATCGGCAGCCCGCCCTTGGCCAGATCGCCGGGCTTGCCGAGATAGGTAGAGACCGGCGCGAGATTTTCAAAGGTGATGTTCGAGCCGATATAGATCGAATCCGACATCAGCAGATCGCGCAGGAACGGCACCTTCATCGCCTCGCGCTTGGCGTTGTCGGCGATCAGCTCGCCCAGATAGCGGGTGCCGATCCGATAATCGACCGAATAGTGGAACCAGTCGCCCGACGCCCGCAGCATCCGGCTGATATGGGTCTTGCCCAGCCCCGACATGCCGAAGAACAGCACATGGCGGGCGGGGGCGGTTTCCCAGGTGTCGGCGGTGTAGCGCATCGTCATTCCGCCGGAGTGGCGCGCGCGACCAGGCGGCGGGCCAGGCGGCCGTCAAGGATCGCCAGCGCCGCCGCAAGCAGCAGGAACCCGGCGTAGGCGCGCAGCGGCAGCGATTCGTGCAGGATGATCGCGCCCAGCAGGATCGACACCGGCGCGACGATCAGCGTCGTCAGCCCCGATGTGCCCGCGCCCGCAATGGCGATCAGGCGGTAGTAGATCAGATAGGCGATGGCGGTGGCTATGAAGGCCGAATAGGCCAGCGCGACCCAGACCTCGCCCGCGTAATGCGTGGCGGGCAGGCCCTCGGTCAGCAGCGCGATCGGCACCAGCGACAGCGCCGCGCCGGTCATCATGCCGGTCGCCGCGACCTGCGGCGCGACGCGGCCCAGCGCCAGACGGCCCAGCACTCCGGTGATGCCGTAGCACAGCCCCGCCGCGACCAGCGCCAGTTGCGCCAGCGAGGTGAGATCGAGCGCCAGCAGTTGCGCAGGCCCCAGCGCGACGATGACCCCCAGCACGCCGACCCCGACCCCGAGCATCCGCTGCGGCGTCAGCCGTTCGTCACGAAAGGCCAGCGCGGCGACGAGGACGCCGAAGATCGCCGTTGCGGCATTGAGGATCGCGGCAAGACCCGAGGGCACGGTCTCCTGCGCCCAGGTGATCAGCGTGAACGGCGCCGCATTGCCGATCAGGCCAAGCGCAAGCAGGATCGCCCAGTCGCCCGCGCGTCCGGGCAGCGGCGCACGGGTGGCCAGCAGCCAGGCCCAGAGCACGAGGCAGGCGCCGCCGGTGCGCAACGCCACCATCCACTGCACCCCGATCCCGCCCTGCAGCGCCACGGCGGTCGCGGTATAGGACGCGCCCCAGATCGCCCCGAGCAGGACGAGAAGCATAAGCGCGCGCGGCGTGAAGCTGACCTGGGGTGCCATGCCGCCCGTTTCATCACGCCGCCGGTGCCGGTGCAAGGGGCCGTGGTGACGGGGTGGCGCGTCATTGCGAACGAAGTGAAGCAACCCCGACCGCTCACGCGATACCTTCGGGTTGCTTCGTCGGCTGACGCCTCCTCGCAATGACGGTGTAGTTCGTCATTGCGAACGAAGTGAAGCAATCCATTCCTGGTGCAGCACCCGGTGTGGATTGCCGCGTCGCCTTCGGCTCCTCGCAATGACGGAGCGCGTCAGAAGCGGTAGCCGACCGACAGGCCGAGGGCGACGGCGTGGTTGTCGCGGAAGTCGGCGCCAAGACCCTCGGTCGTCGCATCGCCCAGCCAGACATAGCGCAAGCCCCCGGTGAACGAGACGTTGCCGGTCGTGTAGGTGCCGCCCACCTGCAACGAATACTGCCCGTCGGTGCCCGAAAGGTTGAGAACCGGCGCATCGGTCGGCGGCTCGTAGCCCAGGGTGATCGCGCCCGAGAACGAGTCCGAGAACTTGCGACCGATGCCGAGCGAATAGCTCATCCGGTCGTGTTCGTAGTGGACGAGGTTCGGGTAGCCGGTTGGCGAGATATTGGTCGCCGTCCATTCCACCCATTTCACCTGCGCCATCAGCAGGGTGTTCGCCGCGATTCCGGTCTGGAAGTCGAGCGTGATCTGCTGCGGCATGGTGATCTCGGTGGTGGAGGGGGGGAGACTCGATCCACCAGCGATCTGTGATGTCGCGCTGCTGAAATCGGTCGCGCTCGACCATGTCAGCGCGGCGCGCAGGGCGATGTCGGGAATCTCGTAGGCGACGCCGACCACATAGCCGAGCGCCGTGGCGCGGTCGAAGCTGGCGTTATAAGTGCCGGATGGTAGGGGTGATGACATGATCATATTCACCTCCCCATCCATCGCCACCCCGCGTAACCCGCCGTAGACGCTGAAACGGTCGTCGATGCGGTAACGCAACAGCCCGGTGACGGCCTGCGAACTGATCTCGGCGGTGGTTCCCGCCAGCGGATAGCTGCCACCTGCCGGATACGACACGCTCGCCCCGTAGGGCTGATCGACGATCACGGCGAAGGACAGCCGGTCGTTCAGGTCCATCTTCAGCGCGAACGACAACTGGCTGTAATCCCCGGCCATGTTGCCCGAGGAGAACGCGCCGCCGCCCACCGTCCCCGACACATCCGGCCGCACGAAGCCGAAGCTCAGCTCGGCATAGTTCCCCGGCTGAAACAGCACGCCCACCGGCTGCCCCGAGCGGTCCAGCCCGGCAGCCCCTGCGGCGCCCGCCGTCATCAGAAGTGCCGCGCCTGCCGTGGCTGCAATATGCTTCATGTCCCGCCTCCCGTCACGGTTGTGTGAGGGAAACGCTTGCAGCCGCCCGGCGTCCTGTCAATCCGGGCGTAACGTCACAGGCAATGCCGCACCGGGCAGCAGGGCACCGTCACCCGCGAGGCGGTGCAGCCGACGAAGCGACCCCGATGTCGTGCGCGAGCGGTCGGGGTTGCTTCGCCTTGCGGCTCGCGATGACGAAGGGAGATGGGGCGCGCCGCCCTATTCCAGCTCGATCGTCCCCGGCGGCTTCGAGGTCACGTCGTAGAACACCCGGTTCACACCCGGCACCTCGGCGATGATGCGGGTCATCGTCTCGTGCAGGAAGTCGTGGCTGAACGGATAGACCTGCGCCGTCATGCCGTCGACCGACAGGATCGCGCGCAGGCTGACCGCGTGTTCGTAGGTGCGGCTCTCGCCCGTCACGCCCACCGTGCGCATCGGCAGGATGGCGGCAAAGGCCTGCCAGATGTCGTCATAGAGGCCGTGCTTGCGGATCTGGTCCAGATAGACCGCGTCCACCGCCCGCAGGATGTCGAGCTTTGCGCGCGTCACCTCGCCGGGGCAGCGCACGGCAAGGCCGGGGCCGGGGAAGGGGTGGCGGCCGACGAAAGCCTCGGGCAGGCCCAGTTCGCGGCCCAGCGCGCGCACCTCGTCCTTGAACAGCGCGCGCAGCGGTTCGACCAGCTTCATGCCCATCTTTTCGGGCAGGCCGCCGACGTTGTGGTGGCTCTTGATCGTGGCCTGCGGCTGGCCGGGGATCGAGACCGATTCGATCACGTCGGGGTAGATCGTGCCCTGGCCGAGGAATTCGGCGCCGCCGGTCTTTTTCGCCTCTTCCTCGAAGATTTCGATGAACAGCCGCCCGATGGTCTTGCGCTTTGTCTCGGGGTCGTCGACGCCCGCCAGCGCCGCAAGGAAGCGGTCGCCCGCATCGATGCGGGTCAGCGGCAGGTTGTAGTTGCGGCGGAAGATCTCGGTGACCTGGTCGGCCTCGTTCTGGCGCATCAGGCCGTGATCGACCAGCACGCAGGTCAGCCGCTCACCCACGGCCTCGTGCAGAAGCAGCGCCGAGACCGACGAATCGACCCCGCCCGACAGCGCGAGCAGCACGCGGCCGTCGCCGACCTGCGCGCGGATGTCCGCGACGATGTCCTCGCGGTAGGCAGCCATGGTCCAGTCGCCCGCAAAGCCCGCGATCCGGGTGAAGTTCGCAAAGATGCGCTGCCCGTGCGGGGTCTGGTGCATCTCGGGGTGGAACTGCACCGCATAAAGGCGCCGCGCCGCATCGGCGGTGACCGCCTGCGGCAGGTCGGGGGCTTCGGCGTGGACTGCGAAGCCGTCGGGCAGCCGCGCGACCCGGTCGCCCGGCGCGGTCCAGACGGTTTCGGCGCCATCCGCGAACCAGCCGTCCAGCAGGTCGAGCGGCGCGCTGAGCTCCAGCGCGGCGGCCTGCGATTCGCCCTGCGGGCCGCCTGCGGCGATCTCGCCGCCCAGCGCGGCCAGCATCGCCTGGCCGCCGTAGCCGATGCCGAGCACCGGCACACCCAGCCGCCACAGCGCGGCGGGGGGTTGCGGGCTGTCTGCACGGGCCACGCTGTCCGGCCCGTCCGAGAGGATCACCGCGCGTGGCGAGAATCCCTGCACGAAGGCGTCGTCCACCAGATTGCACGGGTGGATTTCGCAATAGACGTTCAGTTCGCGCAGCCGCCGCGCAACAAGCTGCGTGACCGGCGAACCGAAGTCGACGATGAGAAGGCGCTGATGTGGATGGGTCATGCGCCCCTCTATTGCGGTCCTCGCGCGCACGCAAGATCCGGCGCGCAACGGCCCCCTCGCATCGGCGGCGATTGGCGTGCTAAAGGGCCTGTTAACCAGAAGGCGGCACAGAGGGGCGGCCACGAATCGCACCGGGCGGGCCGGGGCGGCAGACCGAAGGGGGTTCCATGGCAGGTTCGGTGAACAAGGTGATCCTGGTCGGCAATCTCGGGCGCGACCCCGAAGTGCGGACCTTCCAGAACGGCGGCAAGGTGGTGAACCTGCGCATCGCCACCTCGGAACGCTGGAAGGACCGCAACAGCGGCGAACAGCGCGAACGGACCGAATGGCATTCGGTGGCGATCTTCAACGAAAACCTCGGGCGGATCGCCGAACAATATCTGCGCAAGGGGTCCAGCGTCTATGTCGAGGGCCAGTTGGAAACCCGCAAATGGCAGGACCAGAACGGTCAGGACCGCTACACGACCGAAGTGGTGCTGCGCCCGTTCAACGGCAACCTGACCCTGCTGGGCGGGCGCGGTGAGGCGGGCGGCGGTGGCGGCGAGTATGGCGCCCCGGCGGATGATCCGCGCGGCGGCGGCGCCTATGGTGGCGGCGGCGGCGGTGGCGCTGGCCGCAGTGGTGGCGGCGGGCCTGCCGATTACGACGACGAAATCCCGTTCTGAGGGCGTTTCATGCGGGTGACGGGTGGCGCCGTCATTGCGAGGCGCAAGCCGAAGCAACCCCGACCGCTTGCGCACAACATCGGGGTTGCCGCGTCGCCTGCGGCTCCTCGCAATGACGGGGTGGGATCGTCATTGCGAGGCGAAGCCGAAGCAACCTCGATCGCTCACACACGCCCTCGGGGTTGCCGCGTCGCCTTCGGCTCCTCGCAATGACGGCGTTCTGCGCGGCCCCCGTCACACCCCGTGTCTGCGCAGCCAGGCGACGCTTGCCTGCGTGGCGCCGTCGCGGCCCTGCGCGTCTGCGGTCCCCTCGATCACCGGGGCCAGCGCGGTGGCCAGCTCCTTGCCCAGTTCGACCCCCCACTGGTCGAAGGAATTGATGCCGACCACGACGCCCTCGACGAAGACGCGGTGTTCGTAAAGCGCGATGATCCGGCCAAGGGTGAACGGATCTAGGCGCGGATAGCTCAGCAGCGTTGACGGGCGGTTGCCCGGAAACACCCGATGCGCGGCCTGCCGCTCCAGTTCGGCGCCCTCCAGCCCCCTCGCGGCCATGATCGCGCGGGCCTCGTCCAGCGACCGCCCGCGCGTCAGCGCCTCGGCCTGCGCCAGACAGTTCGCCACCAGGAGCCGGTGCTGGTGGTGCAACCCCTCGTCATGGCCGCGCGCGGCGACAAGGAATTCGCAGGGAATCACCCGCGTGCCCTGATGGATGAGCTGGTAAAAGGCGTGCTGGCCGTTGGTGCCGGGTTCGCCCCAGACCACCGGGCCGGAGTCCCACGCCAGCGGCGCCCCGTCCATGCTCACGCGCTTGCCGTTCGATTCCATTTCCAGTTGTTGCAGATAGGCGGGCAGGCGGCCCAGCCGCTCGTCATAGGGCAGCACCGCGCGGGTGGCGTGGCCCAGCACCTGATTGTGCCACAGCCCGACGGCGGCCAGCATCGCGGGCATGTTCTGCCGCCAGGGCGCGGTGCGGAAATGCCGGTCCATCGCATGACCGCCCGCCAGAAACTCGCGGAACCGTTCCGGGCCGATGGCGATCATCAGCGACAGGCCGATCGGCCCCCAGACCGAATAGCGCCCGCCGACCCAGTCCTCGAAGCCGAACACCCGCGCGGGGTCGATCCCCCATGCGTCGGTGCGCCCGCTGGCCGAGGACAGCGCCGCCAGTTGCGCCGCCGGGTCGGCCACGCCCTTCGCCAGCCAGTCGCGGGCGGTGGCGGCGTTGGTCATGGTCTCGACGGTGGTGAAGGTCTTGGAGGCCACGATCGCCAGCGTCGTCGCCGGGTCGCAGGCATCCAGCACCGTGGCAATGTCCGCCGGGTCGATGTTCGAGACGAAATGACAGCGCGGCCCGTCATGGTAAGGCGCGAGCGCGCGCACCGCCATCGCCGGACCCAGGTCCGAGCCGCCGATGCCGATGTTCACCACGTCGCGGATGGTGCCGCCCGCGCCTGCGAAATCGCCCGATCGCACCGCACGGGCGAATGTCTCCATCCGCGCCAGCGTTTCGTGAACCTCGGGCATCACGTCGCGGCCATCGACCATCACGCCGGTGCCGGGGTTGCGCAGCGCGGTGTGCAGGACCGCGCGGCCCTCGGTCTCGTTGATCTTCGCGCCCGAAAACATCGCCTCGCGCCGTGCCGCGACGCCGCGCGCGTCGAACAGGGCAACCAGCATGTCGCGCGCGGTCTCGTCCATCGAGGTGCGCGCATAGTCGAAGCGCATGTCGTCCGCCTCGACCGAGAATGCCGCCGCGCGCGCCGGGGTCAGCGTATCGGCGATGCGGCGGTCCGCCAGCGTTGCCGCATGGTTCCGCAACCTGTCCCACATGATCTAGCCCTCCGCCCAGTGAATGATCGTGTCCTTGGGCAGCCCCATGACCGGCGCCTCGTGCGGGCGCAGCGACTGCGCCGCTTCCAGCGCATCGCGCTTGGCGCGTCCGGTGATGACGACATGGCGGCGCACCGCGCCCGCCAGCACCCGCATCGACAGCGTCACGCGCGGCTCGGGGGCGCCCGGCGCGCGCATCGGCACCAGCGCGGCGCTGCCGGTCAGCGCCTCGTCCAGCCGGTCGGCGCCGGGGAAGATCGAGGCCACATGCAGGTCGGCCCCCATGCCCAGCAGACAGACCGAAAGCGGCAGGCAGGCGGTGACGCCCGCCGACAGCCCTTCGAGAGCCTCTTCGGGGGTGGCGGTCTCGGCGTGCAACGGCACGAGGCGGGCCTTCGCGGCGCGGCCCTGCAACAGCCGCTTGCGCAGCAGGCGGGTGTTCGAGCGCTCGGACGATTCGGGCACCCAGCGTTCGTCGGTCAGCAGCACGTCGACCCGCTCCCAGTCGAGATCGGTGGTGCACAGCGAATCGAACACCGGCCCCGGCGTCGTGCCGCCCGGCACCGCGAACGAGGCGCGCTCGCCCCCGGCAAGGGCCTGACGCAGTTCCCCGGCAAGACGATGGGCCAGTTCCATCATCATCATCTCGGCATCGGCGTAGGTGATGAATTCCATCGCAGTTCTCCCGGTCGGGTTCCCGGCACGCCACCTTGCGACCCTAGCGGCAACCGCAGGGTGGCGAAAGTCCGGCCTCAGCCCTTGATCTCGCGCCAGCGCCGCCCGTCGCGGTGCAGCAGCATGAGCGCATCATCCGGCCCCGACGACCCCTGTTCGTAGAGCTGCGGCTTGCGGTCATGTTCGGCGCAGGCGGCAAGGATCGGGTCGGTCCAGGCCCAGGCGGCCTCGACCTCGTCGCCGCGCATGAACAGGGTCTGGTCGCCGCGGATCACGTCCATGATGAGCCGTTCATAGGCATCGACTGCCGCCTCGCCCTGGTCGGCGGCCATGTCGGCGAAGGTCAGGTCCAGCGGCATGTCGATGAGCCGCATCCCGCCGGGGCCGCGTTCCTTCACCGTCACCTGCAGGTCGATGCCGTCGTTGGGTTGCAGGCGGATCGACAGCACGTTGCGGTGGCTCTCCATGCTCTCGCCGAAGATGCGATGGCCGAGCTTCTGGAATACCACGGCGATCTCGGAGGACCGCGCCTTCAGCCGCTTGCCGGTGCGCAGGTAGAAGGGCACCCCGGCCCAGCGCCAGGTGCCGATGGTGCAGCGCATGGCGATGAAACTTTCGGTGGCGCTTTCGGGGTTCGAGACATCCTCGCGGTAGGACGGATCGGGTCCGGCGGCATACTGGCCGAAGACGATATCCGAGGGCGGAACGGGTTGCAGCGCGCGGATCACCTTGAGCTTTTCGTCATGGACCATGTCGGATTCAAAGCGGGCGGGCGGCTCCATCGCGGTCAGGCACAGAAGCTGCATGAGGTGGTTCTGCACCATGTCGCGCATGGCGCCCGCGCCGTCGTAATAGCTGCCGCGCCCGGCGACGCCCACGGTTTCCGCGACGGTGATCTGGACATGGTCGATGTAGTGGTTGTTCCACAGCGGCTCGAACAGCATGTTGGCGAAGCGCACCGCCATCAGGTTCTGGACGGTTTCCTTGCCGAGGTAATGGTCGATCCGGTAGATCTGGCGTTCGGCGAAATGCTCGGCCAGCGCGGCGTTCAGCGCATGGGCCGAGGCGAGGTCGCGGCCGAATGGCTTTTCCACCACGATGCGGCTGTCGGCATCGGCGATGCCGCGCAGGTGCAGCCGTTCGGCGATCGGGCCGAACAGCGACGGCTTCACCGAAAAATAGAAGGCCCGCACCGCATCGGGGCGCATGAGCGCGGCCAGTTCCGGCCAGCCGGCATCACCGGTGACATCGACCGTGACGTAATGCAGCCGCCCGAGGAAGGCCGCGACCAGCGCCGCATCCTCGCGCTCGGGGCCTGCGAATTCGGCGATGGCGGCGGCGGCGGCCTCGCGGTAGCCCGCATCGTCGAGCGGGCTGCGGGCGCAGGCGATGATGCGCGCGTCCTTCGGCATCTGCCCGGCGCGAAAGCGGCGCAGCAGGCTGGGCAGGATCTTGCGGCGCGCCAGGTCACCGGTGCCGCCGAAGATGACGAGATCGAAGACATCGACGGGAATGATGCGGCTGGCCATGGCGCGACTCCTGCAACAGGCAGCCCCTGTTAGCGCTGACGGCGCGCGGTTTCCAGAGCACCCTCAGCCGATGGGCGGCGCGTAGCGGCCGATGGTGGCGGCGTAGTGGCGTTGCAGGTGATCGAGCGCCACCCGCAGCACGACCTTGCCCGAGCGCGCCGACCAGCCCATCTGTTCCTCGACGCTCTCCAACCCCTCGAGAAAGCAGCAGCAGCGCAGCGCCACATCGGCCAGACCGGGGCCAAGCGCGCCCAGCGCGGCGGCAAGGCGCGCATGGGCCTCGTGTTCGGCCTGGTGCAGGCCCGCGCCTGCCGCCGCCGCAGCGGTGGCGGCCAGATACGCCTCCCAGCCGGTCGCGGCGCGCGGCCCGGACCGCGACAGCTCGAAATCCTCGCGCAGGCGCTCGGCGGCGGCGATCTGTGCCCGCGTCAGCCAGGGCGTCCCGTCGCGGCTGCGGCGCCGGGCCAGCACGGTCACGGGCGACTCGCCCAGCAGGCTGCGCATGTGACGCAGCATCCGGTCGCCGGTGCCGGGCGCTGCCGCAAAGGGCGCCGGGGCCTCGGCCAGGCCGCGCCGTTCGTCGTGGAGCGCGGCGCGCAGCATCTGCCGCCCGGTGGCGGTGATGCGGTAGCGGATGACGCGCGCGGAGGGGTCGGCGCAGGTGATCCAGTCCTTCAGCGCCATGGCCTGCGCGATGTCGCGCCCGACCACGGCCAGCCGTTCGGGCGCACCGTCCGGGCCTTCGCGCACGACGACGCCCATTTCCATGTCGCGCGCGACCGCCAGCACGGTGCGCGCCTCGTTCAGGCGCCGCAGGACGCGCGCCCCCTCGCGCAGGATGCGGGTCTCGCTGGGCGGGATGCGCGCGGCGGCCGGTTCCGGGCCTTGCGCGTCGATGTCTGTCGCTGCCGTGTTCAATGTCGTCTCCTCGGTCTGTCCCCCTTCGGCAGCCATGTGGCGGGCAAGGACATGCAGGGCCTCGTCCACCAGCGGATCGTCGCGCAGGGTCTCGAAGCGGCGCACCTGCCGCAGGATCGTCGAGGCATGGACCTGCGCCTCGCGGGCCAGCGCCCGGATCGGCGTGCCGCCGCTGACATGCGCGAGATAGTGCCGCGCCGCCGCAGGCACCCAGCCGGGCAGGCCACCGTCGTGCAGGCCCCTGTCGGGCAGGCCCGCCACGGGCAGCGCCCGTGCGGCGGCTGGCGGCATGGTCCCCTTCGTCACGGCAGGTGCCTCCTTCGATCACACGCAGGGGTTGTGTCGGCTTGCCGGATAACACAATCCGCCTGCTCCATCCATGATTGTTTCCAAACGGTAAACGATCTCTGCGGCGAGCGTTCCCGGCAATGGCCGTGACGCAACACACGTCCGGGTTGTGCAAAGCTCGGGCCTTGCGATCCATGGCAGGAGGGCGTGATGCAGGATGTTCTGTCGCTCGTGGCGGCGCTGCGGCGACCGCCGATGCTGGTGCAGGCGGCGCGGTTCGGCCTTGATGCCTACCGGCGCCCGGCGCATCTGGCGCGGCTTCTGGGCGCGGCGGGGCCGCTGCCCGGTCCGGGTGCGGCGATCGTGCATCTGCTTGAGCTGGAGGCGGCGCTGGATCAGCGCCGACGCGAACGGGCGGCGGATTACCGCGCCGCCCGTCATGTGGCGATTCTGGTCGCGATCATGGGCGAGGCGCGCGACCTGCGCGCCTGCACCGTTGCGGCGGATCAGACGAAGGCGTCGGGCATCGAGTCCTTCTTGCGCGCGACATAGTCCTTCAGGCCCTCGGCGATGCCGGGGTCGAGCGGCGGCTGCTCGTAATTGTCGAGCAGCGTCCTGACGCGGATCGCGGCCAGTTCCTCGGTGTCGCGCGCGCCGTCCTCGGACCAGGTCTCGAACGGCTTGTAGTCGAGCAGGTCGGTGCGCCAGAACGCGGTCTGGAAATTGGCCTGGGTATGCGCGCAGCCAAGATAGTGATGGCCGGGGCCGACCTCGCGCAGGGCGTCCATGGCAAGGCCGTTTTCCGACAGGTCGGTCCCCTTGGCGAGCGTGTGGTAGATGCCGAGCTGGTCCGCATCCATCACCCATTTCTCGAACGAGGCCACCAGCCCGCCTTCAAGCCAGCCGCAGGCGTGGAGCATGAAGTTCACGCCCGCAAGAAAGCCCATGTTCAGCGAGTTCGCCGATTCGTAGGCCGCCTGCGCATCGGGCAGCTTCGAGCCGCAGAAGGCGCCCGCGCTGCGGTAGGGCACGCCAAGGCGGCGCACCAGTTGCCCGGCGCCGTAGGTGACCTGCGTGGCCTCGGGGGTGCCGAAGGTCGGCGCGCCCGATGCCATGTCGGTCGAGGTGACGAAGGCCCCGGCGATCACCGGCGCGCCCTTGCGCACGAGCTGGGTATAGGCGACGCCGACAAGGATTTCCGCCATCACCTGCGTGAGCGTGCCCGCGATCGACACCGGCGCCATGGCGCCGCCGACGATGAACGGGCTGACGATCACCGCCTGCATGTTGGAAGAATATTCTTCCAGCGCGCCCATCATGATGCCGTCGAAGGTCAGCGGCGAGTTGATGTTGATGAGGCTGGTCATCACCGCGTTCTGCGCGACGAAGTCCTCGCCGAACAGGATGCGGCACATCTCCACCGAATCGCGCGCGCGTTCGGGCGCCGTGACCGACCCCATGAAGGGCTTGTCGCTGTAGACCATATGCGCGTGAATCATGTCGAGGTGCCGCTTGTTCACCGCCACGTCGGTCGGTTCGCAGACGGTGCCGCCCGAATGGTGCAGCCATTTCGACATGTAGCCGAGCTTCACGAAGTTCTGGAAATCCTCGAGCGTCGCATAGCGCCGCCCGCCCTCGCGGGTGCGCACGAACGGCGGGCCGTAGACCGGCGCGAAGACCAGGTTGCGGCCGCCCATGTCGACGTTGCGTTCGGGATTGCGGGCATATTGGGTGAAGCTGCGCGGCGCGGTCTTGCACAATTCGCGGGCAAGGCCCTTGGGGATGCGGACCCGTTCGCCCTGCACATCGGCACCCGCGTCCTTCCAGCGCTTCAGCGCGGCGGGGTTTTCAGGGAAGTTCACGCCGATCTCTTCGAGCACGATCTCGGCATTGGCCTCGATGATCTCGATGGCCTCGTCGTTCAGCGTCTCGAAATTGGGGATTTCGCGGGTGATGAAACGCGCGGTCTCGTGGCCGATCGCCGTGCGCGCCGCGCGCCGTGCCGCGCCGCCACCACCCCGCGCGCGCCGTCCGCGCGCCTCGCCTTGCGCTTCGTCAGTCATGGTTGCCTCCGGTAAGCTCTGGCTGTGGGTCTAGCCGAGCGCGCACCCCCCCCGAGCGTGATTTGCGCCGCCCTGCGACGAAAAGCGACACGGGCGCGGCGGCCCGAGCGCCGGGCAATCGGGAAACCCCGTCATTGCGAGGAGCCGCAGGCGACGAAGCAACCCCGATGTCGTGTGCGAGCGGTCGGGGTTGCTTCGGCTTCGCCTCGCAATGACGGAATATGCCGCACCCTCGCCCGCAACACCGCCAGGGGAATCGCATTTGCCTGCCACGCGGCGGGCGGCCTGCAGGTTTCCCCCTTCGGGCGTGCGCAGCACG
>JACFNP010000029.1 GCA_019454835.1 Rubellimicrobium sp. | reverse complement strand
ATGGTGCCGATGTTCACATGCGGCTTCGTCCGCTCGAATTTCGCCTTCGCCATGATGACGCATCCCGTGCCGTTCGGGGGCCGCAAGCGGCCCGGTTCATACCGGCGGCGCCATACAGGCGGCGGGCGCCGGAATCAAGTGAGTGTCCGGGTGCGTGTCCGGGCGGCCCTGGCGGCCGCCCGGCAGCGCATCACGCAAGGGCGCCGGCCCTTGCACCCGTGCGCGCACCGGCCTGCGGGGCCTTGTGCGGACCCCGGTTGCGCGGGCGCGGGCGGTGCTTGCGCGGGCCTTCGCCAGCGGCTGCCGCAGCGGGAACGTCCGGCCCGGCGGGCGCGTCGCCCACGACGGTCAGCCTGTGGCGGATCACCCGCTCGATGTCGCGCAGATAGGCGCGTTCGGACGGATCGCAGAACGAGATCGCCGCCCCCGTCGCCCCGGCGCGGGCCGTGCGGCCGATGCGGTGGACGTAGGATTCGGGTTCGTTCGGCAGTTCGTAGTTCACCACATGGGTGATGCCGCCGATTTCGATGCCGCGTGCGGCGATGTCGGTGGCGACCAGCACACGGGCCTCGCCCTTGCGGAACCGTTCGAGCGCGCGCTGCCGGGCGTTCTGGCTCTTGTTGCCGTGGATCGCCTCGGCCTCGATACCGCGTTTCGTCAGGTCGTCCGCCACGCGGCTGGCCCGGTGCTTGGTCCGCGAAAAGACGATCACCCGCTCGAACGCCGGGTCCGCGAGCATCCCGGCCAGCAGCGCCGTCTTGCCCTTGGCGTCGACGTGATGGACCGACTGGGAAATGCGTTCGACCGGGGTGGATTGCGGGGCCACCTCGACGCGCACGGGATCGTGCAGGATTTCGGCCGCCAGCTTGCCGATGGTGGCGGGCATCGTGGCCGAGAACAGCGCCGACTGGCGGGTGCGCGGCAGGGTGGCGATGATCTTGCGGACATCGCGCACGAAGCCCATGTCGAGCATCCGGTCGGCCTCGTCCAGCACGAGCATCCGGACATTGCCCAGCCCGAGATGCCCCTGCGCCATCAGGTCGAGCAGGCGGCCCGGTGTCGCAACGACGATATCGACGCCGCGCGACAGCGCCGCGATCTGGGGACGCTGGTTCACGCCGCCGAAGATCACGCTGTGGCGCAGGCGCAGCTTCTGCGCATAGGCCCTGAATTCGTCGTTGATCTGGATCGCCAGCTCGCGCGTCGGCGCCAGCACGAGGGCGCGCGGGTGGCGGCCCTTGCCCGCCTCGGGGTCGCGCGACAGCCGGTCGAGGATCGGCAGCGCGAAGGCCGCCGTCTTGCCGGTGCCGGTCTGGGCGATGCCGAGAATGTCGCGCCCGGCCATGGCGGGCGGGATCGCCTGCATCTGGATCGGGGTCGGCGTGGTATGGCTGCGCGCCGCGAGGGCACGCAGGATCGGTTCGGCGAGGCCGAAGCCGGAGAATGCGTCAGTCAAATGGTTTCCTTCATGCGCCGTCCGGTGCCCTGGGCAACTGCGGTGATCCGGCGCCTGTGCCCCTTCCGGGCGCGGCCGGGGGGCGGGTCTTGGGTCTGCTCTCGAAACCTGGCGCCGGGGCCGAAAGTGACGGCCGCAATGGCGCTTCGCGCAATCGCGAGGCAATGCTGTTGCTCAACTGGGGGCAGGGGCGCGGTTTGTCAAGGCGCTGGCGATGCGCGGGGGCGGATCGCATATGCCGAAACTGCGGCGGACGGCGCGCGGATTTCCCCCTTCGGGCCTGCGCAGCACGACCGGCGCCCGCAAATCCCGTCATTGCGAGGAGCCACAGGCGACGAAGCAACCCCGATGTTGCGCGCGAGCGGCCGGGGTTGCTTCGGCTGCGCCTCGCAATGACGGAATGCAATGACGGAACATGCCGGTTGCCCTGGCGCCGCTGCCGTTTCCCTTGCCGCAATCCGGTGTGCGCGCTAGACACGAGCGAAACCAAGCACGAGGGGGCCATGCGCCGGACTGCCCTGACCAACCCGCTGCTCGTCCTTGCGCTCGCGCTGGGCCTTGCGGCCTGTTCGCGCGGCAATGCGCCGGCGCCGACGGAGCAGGTGGCGGTGAACCGCTATCTGTGGACCGCCGCGCTGGACGTGCTGGACTTCCTGCCGGTCGAGGCCGTGGACCCGTTCACCGGCGTCATCGTCACCGGCTACGGCACCCCGCCCGGCGGCGGCACGGCCTATCGCGCCACGGTGCATGTCAGCGACCCGGCTCTTGATGCGCGCGCGCTGAACGTCGCGCTGGCGACGCGGTCCGGCCCGGTGGACCGGGCCACGCAGCGGGCACTCGAGGACGCGATCCTCGACCGGGCGCGGCAGTTGCGGATCAGGGACCGGGGTATCTGAGGGCCTGCGCCGCCCTCAGCGGTTCGCCCCCGGCACCCACAGCACATCGGCGCGGCCTTCGTCATTGGCCATGCGCGCCGCGACGAAATACCAGTCCGAAAGCCGGTTGAGATATTTCAGCGCGACCGGATTCGCCCCGTCCTCGCGGCCCAGCGCGACGGCGACACGCTCCGCCCGGCGGCAGACGGTGCGGCACTGGTGCAGCGCCGAGGCGAGCGGCGTCCCCCCCGGCAGGATGAACGACCGCAGCGGGTCCAGCCGCGCGGTCATGGCGTCGATCTGCTGTTCGAGCCAGTCGATCTGCCCCTCGCTGGCGCGCAGCACGGGGTATTTTTCCTCATGGTCGCGGTCGTGGCCGGGGCGGGCGAGGTCGGCGCCCACGTCGAAAAGGTCGTTCTGGATGCGCGCCAGCGCCGCATCGACATCGCCCGAGGCATGAAGTCGCGCCAGCCCGGTGACCGCGTTCAGTTCGTCCACGGTGCCGTAGCTTTCGACCCGCAGCGAATCCTTGCCGACGCGCGAGCCGTCCGACAGCGCGGTTTCGCCCTTGTCCCCGGTGCGGGTGTAGATGCGGTTTAGAACGACCATTCAGATGGCTCCCCTTCTGATCCATGCAAGCAGGAGAATGACAAGCACCGCCAGCAGTTGCGCCCCCACCCGCCAGCGCATGAGCCGGTTGGCGTTGCGACGGTCGAAGTTGCCGCCCCGCGCGAAACTGATGATGCCGACGATGAGGATGAGCAGCACCACCAGCACCGCCGCCCCGGCGACAAGAAAGAACGGATCGCTGAGCATCGGTGCCTCCGGGTGGCTGACCGGGCTGCTGTAGCAGGCGGGCGGGGGAATGTCAGGGTGTCACAGCCGGTAAAGGATGCGGTCCACGGTTGCCGCAGGCAGGAACCGGCGCATGGCCCAGGCCAGGTGCGTGGGCACCGTCACCGGATAACGCCTGCGCGGGTGCGGTGATTCGAGCGCGTGGGCGATGCGGCGCGTCACCGCCTCGGGGGGCAGTTCAAAGCGGTCGGGGCTGCGCGATTCATACAGCCGGTGCAGCAGCTTTTCGTAGCGGCTGCGCTGGGCGCTGGCCTTCCAGTCGATGTGCCGCTCGAAATGCGGGATCGAGTTCTCGCGGATGCGCGAGGTGATCGGGCCGGGTTCGATCAGGCTGACATGGATGCCGGTGCCGCGCAGCTCCAGCCGCAACGTGTCGGCCAGCCCCTCCATGGCGAATTTCGTCGCCACATAGGCGCCGCGCCAGCGCTGCGTCACCAGCCCCAGAACCGAAGAACACCAGACGATGCGCCCGTGGCCCTGCGCGCGCATCACCGGGATCACCCGGTTGGTCAGGTCGAGCGCGCCGAAGAGATTGGTCTCGAATATCTCGCGCATGGCGGCGCGCGGCAGGTCCTCGACGGCGCCGGGGCAGGCGAAGGCGGCGTTGGAGTAAAGCGCATCCAGCGTCCCGCCGGTCGCGCGCAGCACCTGGTCCAGCGCGGCGGCGATGCTCGCGGGGTCGTCCACATCGAGGCGCGGGCTGTCGAACCCCTCGGCCCGCAGCCGGGCGCAGTCGTCCTCGTGGCGGCAGGTGGCGAACACCCGCCAGCCGCGCGCCTTCAGCCCGCGCGCGGCGGCAAGCCCGATGCCCGACGAGCAGCCGGTGATGAGAACCGTGCGCGTCACGCTGCCGTCAGCCATCCAGCGGCGCGAGGAAACTTGCCGACATCCAGCCCTGATCGCCGGACTGCAATTCGACATAGGCCCAGCCGTCGCGGATCTCGAGCACGTCGAGGATCATGCCCTCGGTCACATGACCCACCGCTGCGAAGGACGTGCCCGGCCCCTCGCGCAGGTTCACGCGGCTGCCGGTGACGACATGCAGCGCCCGGCCCGCTGGGACGGGTTCCGGGGCGGGTTCCGCCGCGGGTTCGGGTGCGGATGTCAGCGGGTTCTGGGCGAAAGCCGGGGCGGCGTCGGCCTCGGCATCCTCGACCGCCGCCTCGATCTGCAATTCCTCGGCGGCCTCGTCGGCGGGGGTCGTGGCGGCAGGGGGCGGCTCGAGCGTCGCCTCGAGGTCCGGCGCGGGTGCGGCGGGCGCCGCCTGCGCGGGTTCCGGGGCAGGTTCGGGTTCGGCTTCGGGCGCCCCCGCCACCGTGCGGGGTTCGGGCGTGAACCCGGCGCCGCCCGAAAGCTCCCAGTAGGCCCAGGCCATCACCAGCAGGGCAACGATGACAAAACGGTTCACGACACTGCTCCCGGAGGGTTCTGGGCCTCTCCTGCCCTTATCCTACCTGATTTGTCGTGTCACCGGAACGAAAAATCCCGCAACGGGGCGGACAGGCGATTGTGCGCTGTTGGGGCGCGGCAACCGGTCCAATGGATTGCCGCGTCGGCTTCGGCTCCTCGCGGGTGACGAATCCTCCCGTCATTGCGAGGAGGCGAAGCCGACGAAGCAACCCCGATGTTGTGTGCGAGCGGTCGGGGTTGCTTCGGCTTCGCCTCGCAATGACGGGAACTCGCAATGACGGACCCCTCGCAATGACGGAACGGGCCATGCGCGCGGGTGCCCCCGCCGTTTCCGCTGGCCCGGCCCGGCCCGAGCGGCTAGATGAGGCGCCATGTCCGACGACCTGCCCCCAGACGCCCCCGAGCCGCCCGAACCCGACGACGCCCGCGAGGTTTCCGAACCCCTGCGCCGCGCCATCGGCGAGCGCTATCTCAGCTATGCGCTGTCCACGATCATGAACCGCGCGCTGCCCGATGCGCGCGACGGGCTGAAGCCGGTGCATCGCCGCATCCTGTTCGCCATGCGCGAATTGCGGCTCTCGCCCACCGGCGGGTTTCGCAAATCGGCCAAGATAGTCGGCGACGTGATGGGCAATTATCACCCCCATGGCGACTCGGCGATCTACGACGCGATGGTGCGGCTCGCGCAGGATTTCGCGATGCGCTATCCGCTGGTCGGCGGGCAGGGCAATTTCGGCAACATCGACGGCGATGCGGCGGCGGCCAGCCGCTACACCGAGGCCCGCATGGCCGCCGCCGCCGAGGCGCTGCTGGCCGGGTTGGACGAGGATGCGGTCGATTTCCGCCCCAACTACGACGGCACCCTGCAAGAACCCGTGGTGCTGCCCGGCGCCTTTCCGAACCTGCTGGCCAACGGTGCCTCGGGCATCGCGGTCGGCATGGCGACCAACATTCCGCCGCACAACCTGGGCGAGCTGATCGCCGCCTGCCTGCACCTGCTGCGTGATCCCGATGCCGACAATGCGGCGCTGATGGCGCATGTCCCCGGCCCCGACTTTCCGACCGGCGGCACCATCGTCGAGCCATCCGACAGCCTGGCCGAGACCTATGCCACCGGGCGCGGCTCGATCCGGCTGCGGGCGAAATGGGGGGTTGAAGACCTGGGCCGGGGCCAGTGGCAGATCGTCGTCACCGAAATTCCCTATGGCGTGCAGAAATCCAAGCTGATCGAACGGCTGGCCGAACTGGTCACCGCGCGCAAGGTGCCCGCGCTGGCCGATGTGCGCGACGAATCGGCCGCCGACATCCGCATCGTGCTCGAACCGCGCGCGCGCACCGTCGAACCCGAAATGCTGATGTCGATGCTGTGGCGGCAGTCGGACCTTGAAAACCGTTTCGCGGTGAACATGAACGTGCTCATCGACGGGGTGACGCCGCGCATCTGTTCGCTGCGCGATCTGCTGCGCGCCTTCCTCGACCACCGCCGCGAGGTGCTGCTGCGCCGCTCGCGCCACCGGCTGGACAAGATCGACCACCGGCTCGAGGTGCTTGAAGGCTTCATCACCGCCTTCCTGAACCTCGATCGCGTCATCGACATCATCCGCTACGACGCCGACCCCAGGGCCGCGCTGATGGCCGAGGACTGGTCGCGCAAGACCCCGCGCGCGGCGGACGAGGCGAGCTATGTCTCGCCGCTGTCGCTGGATGCGGCGGGCGACGGCCTGTCCGAGGTGCAGGCCGAGGCGATCCTGAACATGCGGCTGCGCAGCCTGCGGCGGCTGGAGGAAATGGAACTTCTGCGCGAGCAGGACGAGCTTTTGCGCGAACGCGCGACACTGGAAGACCTGCTCGACAGCGAAAAGCGCCAGTGGAAGGCGATTGCCGGCGAACTCGAGGCCACCCGCAAGGCGTTCGGCACCGATGCCCCCGGCGGCGCGCGTCGCACCACCTTTGGCGAGGCGGGCGAGGAACGCGAGGTGCCGCTCGACGCGCTGATCGAGCGCGAGCCGGTCACCGTCATCTGTTCCGAAATGGGCTGGGTGCGGGCGATGAAGGGCCATCTCGCCCCCGAGGCCGAGGTGCGCTTCAAGGACGGCGACAGGGGGCTGTTCCGCTTTCACGCCGAGACCACCGACCGGATCATCGTCATGGGATCGGACGGGCGGTTCCACACGATCACGGCGGCCAGCCTGCCCGGCGGGCGCGGCATGGGCGAACCCCTGCGGCTGATGGTCGATCTGCCCAACGAGGCGCAGGTCGTGGCGATGTTCGTGCATCAACCGGGGGCGAGGCGCCTTGTCGCCTCGTCGACGGGGGACGGTTTCGTCGTGGCCGAGGACGATCTTCTGGCGCAGACCCGCGCGGGCAAGCAGGTGCTGAACCTCGGCAAGGGCGCCGTGGCGCGGGCCTGCGTGCCGGTCGCGGGCGATCATGCCGCCGTCGTGGGCGAGAACCGCAAGCTGCTGGTGTTCCCGCTGGCCGACCTGCCCGAGATGACGCGCGGCAAGGGCGTGCGGCTGCAAAGCTACAAGGACGGCGGCCTGTCCGATGTCGCGGTGATCGCGCTGGCCGGGGGCCTGTCCTGGCACGACCCGGCGGGCCGCACCCGCACCGAGACCGATCTTGCCGAATGGCTGGGCAAACGCGCCGGATCGGGCCGCATGGCCCCGCGCGGCTTTCCGAGGGACAATCGCTTCAACTGAGGGCGCCGCCCCGTCGGCGGGGGCAAGGTGTTTCCGCATGGGCGCAGGATGCGCCTGGAGCATTTCGCGGTCTGATGGAAACATCTGACGCCACGGCAATCGGGCGAACGGCGTGTTCCGTCATTGCGAGGAGGCGAAGCCGACGAAGCAACCCCGATGTCGTGCGCGAGCGGTCGGGGTTGCTTCGGCTTGCGCCTCGCAATGACGGGATTTACGGGCGGCGCCGTCGTGCCGACCCGCGCAGCCGCAGTTCGCCCGATTGCCGTGCATCTGACGCCCGCGACAATGCGCAGGAACAAAGGGTCAGAGCGGGCCCGCCGAATCCATGAAAACGCCACCCGCTCTAACCTTTTGATTTCGCGCACCCGAGAAGCGCAAAGCCGGTTCCCGCGTTTGCGCGACCCGCTCAGTGCCACCACTGGTCGATGGCGGCGATGTCGTCGTCGGACCAGCCGAAGTGATGGGCGAATTCGTGGATCGTCACATGGGTGACCAGATCGGCAATGGTGACGTTGCCGCGTTCGGCCCATTCGTCGAGGATCGGGCGCCGGAATAGCCAGACGATATCCGGTCCCTGCGGCTGGTCCCAGTTCGACTTCTCGGTCAGCGGGATGCCTTCGTAGAGGCCGGTCAGGTCGAAAGGGTCGGTCTCCATTTCCTCGAGCGTGTCGTCATCGGCGAAATCGGCGACGCGGATCGCGACGGCGCGGGCGGCGTCGCGGAAGGCGGGCGGGAGGTTCTCGACCGTCTCGCGGGCGAGTTCCTCGATCTCGTCAAGGCTGGGGGCGATCTCGTCCATGGGGTTCATATGGACAAAACCGGGGCGCTGTGAAAGAGCCATCCTGTTCCGGCACCAGGGAGGCACCATGACGACGACCCGCTTCGCCCCGTCACCCACAGGCTGGATCCACATCGGCAACCTGCGCGCCGCGCTGTTCAACCATGCCATCGCCCGCAAGGCCGGCGGCACCTTCATCCTGCGCATCGACGACACCGACCGCGAACGGTCGAAGGAAGAATATGTCGAGGGGCTGCAGGAGGACCTGCGCTGGCTGGGGATCGACTGGGACCGGATGGAGCGCCAGTCGCTGCGGCTGGCCCGCTACGACGCCGAAAAGGCGCGGCTGGCTGCCGAAGGGCGCATCTACGAATGTTTCGAGACGCCGCTGGAACTGGACCTGAAGCGCCGCAAGCTGCTGGGCATGGGCCGCCCGCCGGTCTACGACCGCGCCGCGCTGGAGCTGGCCGAAGATGAAAAGGACCGCCTGCGCGCCGAACGCGGCAGCCACTGGCGGTTCCGGCTGGACGGTCGGCGGATCGACTGGGAGGACGGCATCCTCGGCCCGGTGTCCATCGACACGGCCAGCGTCTCCGATCCGGTGATCGTGAAGAACGACGGACAATATCTATACTCCTTCGCCTCGGCGGTCGACGACACCGACATGGGTATCACCGACATCGTGCGCGGTGCCGACCATGTCACCAATACCGCCGCGCAGATCGAGATGATCGCGGCGCTGGGCGGCGCGGTGCCGCGTTTCGCGCATCACTCGCTGCTGACCGGCCCCGACGGCGAGGGCCTGTCCAAGCGCCACGGCGCGCTGTCGATCCGCGACCTGCGCGCGCAGGGGCTGGAGCCGATGGCGGTGGTCTCGCTCATGGCGCGGCTGGGGTCGTCCGAGCCGGTGGAACTGCGCCGGACCATGGCCGAGGTGGTGGCGGGCTTCGACGTGGCGACCTTCGGCACCTCGCCCACACGGTTCGACCCCGACGACCTGCGCCCGCTGACCGCCCATGCGGTCGCCGCGAAGGATTACGCCGACGTGGCCGGGGCGATCCGTGCCGCAGGCGTGCCCGATGCGCTCGCCCCCGCGTTCTGGGCGGCGGTGCGCGAGAATCTGGCGACGATGGCGGATATCGCGCCGTGGTGGGTGGTGCTCGCGCAGGGCGGTGTCGGGGTGGCCGAGGATGCCGACCGCGAGATGGCCGCGACCGCGCTGACCCTGCTGCCCGCGCCGCCCTACGGGCCCGAGACCTGGGCCGAATGGGCTGCGGCGGTGAAGCAGGCCACGGGCCGCAAGGGGCGCGGGCTGTTCATGCCGCTGCGGCGGCTGGTGACCGGGCGCGACCAGGGACCGGACATGGCGACGCTCATGCCGCTGGTGCAGGTGAAGCCGTCGCTGGCGTGACCCGGAGCATTTCGCAGTCAACTGACACATTCGACGCCCGCGACAATGCGACAGGTCAAAGCGGGGCCGCTGAATCGGATTGAACGGGTCCTGATCTAGACCTGCGCCAGCAGCGCGGCATGACGGGCGAGGAAATCGGCCTTCACCTCGACCGGGGGCCGCAGGCGGATGCGGAAGGCGGCGGCCAGCGCCGGATCGGGGCGACCGAAGAAGCGGTCGGCCTCGGCGGCGGCAAAGCCCGCGATCTGCGTGGCCTCGAGCCAGGCCGACAGCCGGTCGGCCCGCTTGATCGCCTTCTTCACCGCCACCGGCAGCACCGATGGCAGGCCGAAACGCAGGTGGACCGCAGCCGCGAGCCGTTCGTCCAGCGCGCCGTAACCCGGCCCGATGGCGGCCTTCACCGGCGAGATCATGTCGCCGATGACATATTCCGGCGCATCATGCAGCAGCGCCGCCAGCCGCCAGCGCGGCGGGGCGGCGGGGTTCATGCGGGCGTGGATATCCTCGACCAGCAGCGAATGTTCGGCCACCGAATAGGGATATTCCCCCGCCGTCTGCCCGTTCCAGCGCGCAACGAAGGCGAGGCCGTGGGCGATGTCCTCGATCTCGACATCCATCGGCGTCGGGTCGAGCAGGTCGAGCCTGCGCCCCGACAGCATCCGCTGCCATGCGCGAGGTTGCTTCATGGTGTGTAACCTCGCTTCATCATGGGGCGGTCCGGCGGGCCATGATAAAGCGGCGCTTTATTATGGGCGGGCCGGCGGCGCCATGATAAGGTGAGCTTCATTACAGTCTTGTGCAGCATGGACGGGGTCACGATGGCGCGGCAGACAGGAGTCTGGCGGAAGCAGATTGAGGGGTACAACGCATTCATACCATTCGATCTGCCTCCGTCACCACCGCTCGAGTTCGACGACGAGATGCGTGCCATGCTCTCGAAAGCTGATCGCGCCCTTGGACGCCTGGATGGCTCGATCGAGGCGCTTCCGAATCCAGAGCATTTTGTTTTCATGTACGTCCGCAAGGAAGCAGTCCTCTCATCGCAGATCGAGGGCACACAGGCGTCGCTGCGTGATGTTCTCGAGGTCGAGGCTAGGCTGTTCGACCCACAGCGTCCCGATGATGCAGACGAGATCATCAACTATGTCGCGGCGATGAACTACGGGTTGCAAAGACTCGAAACAATCCCTTTGTCGCTCAGGCTGATCCGGGAAATCCATGAGCGCCTGATGCGCGGCGTACGTGGTCACCACGCCACGCCTGGCGAGTTCCGACGGTCGCAGAACTGGATCAGCGCAGTCGGCGCGACGCTGCAAAACGCCTCATATGTACCGCCACCCCCACACGAACTGCCCCGACTTCTTGGTGCACTCGAGCACTATCTGCACGATGAGACGAGCCTTCCACTACTGGTGCAGCTAGGGCTAATCCACGCACAATTTGAAACCATCCACCCGTTCCTCGATGGCAATGGGCGCATGGGCAGGTTGCTCATCACCTTCTGCCTGTGCGAGCGAGCAGCGCTGACCAAACCCGTGCTTTACCTCTCGCACTTTCTCAAGCGACACCGGGCCCGCTACTACGACCTCCTCCAGGCGATCCGCATCGACGGTGCCTGGGAGCCATGGCTGAAGTTCTTTCTGCAGGGCATCACCGAGGTTGCGGCGGAAGCGACCGAGACCGCAAGGCGGATCGTGGGTATGCGCGAGACTCATCGGGACATGATTGTTCACGAACTGGGCCGCGGGGCGGCGAGCGGGCTGAAACTCCTTGAGTGGTTGTATCAGCGACCGATGTTCACCGTCGCAGACGTTACCGATCTGCTCAAGATAACGTCTCCTGCGGCGAATGTGCTGACGACCAAGCTGCTTGGCCTGGGACTCATCCGCGAGACGACGGGCCACAAGCGCAATCGCGTGTTTGAATACGCCCCTTACACCGCACTTTTCCTGGATTGATTGTCTGCTTCGTGAGGCCGTGCTACCTGCCCGCCTGATTACGCTACCGCAGAGGCCGAACATGTCGCAGGAATACGTCGTCAAGGATATCGCACTGGCCGCCTTCGGTCGCCGCGAAATCGGGATCGCCGAGACCGAGATGCCCGGCCTCATGGCGCTGCGGGCGGAATACGGGCGCGCGCAGCCGCTGAAGGGCGCGCGGATCGCCGGGTCGCTGCACATGACCATCCAGACCGCCGTGCTGATCGAGACGCTGGTGGCGCTGGGGGCCGAGGTGCGCTGGGCGTCGTGCAACATCTTCTCGACCCAGGACCACGCGGCGGCGGCGATTGCCGAGGACGGCGTGCCGGTCTTTGCGGTCAAGGGCGAGAGCCTCGAGGAATACTGGTCCTACACCGACCGCATCTTCGCCTTCGGCGGCGCCGACGGCACCGCGAACCTGATCCTCGACGACGGCGGCGATGCGACGCTCTACATCCTGATGGGCGCCCGCGTCGAGGCGGGCGAGACCGATCTCATCGCCGTGCCGACCAGCGACGAGGAAGTCGCGCTGTTCGCCCAGATCCGCCGCCGGATGGAGGCCAGCCCCGGCTGGTTCTCGCGCCAGCGCGCCGCGATCCGGGGCGTCTCCGAGGAAACGACGACCGGCGTGAAGCGGCTTTACGCGCTGCACAAGGAAGGCCGCCTGCCGTTCCCGGCGATCAACGTCAATGATTCCGTCACCAAGTCGAAATTCGACAACAAATACGGCTGCAAGGAATCGCTGGTCGACGGCATCCGCCGCGCCACCGACGTGATGATGGCCGGCAAGGTCGCCGTGGTCTGCGGCTATGGCGATGTCGGCAAGGGGTCGGCGGCGTCGCTCAAGGGCGCGGGCGCCCGCGTCATCGTCACCGAGATCGACCCGATCTGCGCGCTGCAGGCGGCGATGGACGGGTTCCAGGTGACCACGCTGGAAGACGTGGTGGAAACCGCCGACATCTTCGTCACCACCACCGGCAACCGTGATGTGATCCGCATCGAGCACATGCGGGCGATGAAGGACATGGCCATCGTCGGCAACATCGGCCATTTCGACAACGAAATCCAGGTGGCTTCCTTGCGCAACCACAAGTGGACCAACATCAAGGACCAGGTGGACATGATCGAGATGCCCTCGGGCAACCGCATCATCCTGCTGTCCGAGGGGCGGCTGCTGAACCTCGGCAATGCCACCGGCCACCCCAGTTTCGTGATGTCGGCCTCGTTCTCGAACCAGGTTCTGGCCCAGATCGAGCTGTGGACCCGCGGCGACGACTATGCCGCCGGTGTCTACATCCTGCCCAAGGCGCTGGATGAAAAGGTCGCGCGGCTGCATCTCGACCGCATCGGGGTCAGGCTCTCGACGCTCAGCCCCGAGCAGGCCGCCTATATCGGCGTGACCGCCGAAGGCCCGTTCAAGCCCGAACATTACCGCTACTGAAACCCGGACGCGCGGCGCGGATGGCACAGCCCGCGCCGCGCAGATGGGAAACGTCACGTCGCCTGCCATTAACCCTTTACCTGTCCGGTGCGGTCCTCTTTACTCGCGCCTGTCAGCGGCATGGCGCCGCACATGACTGCCGGACCACCAACGGGGGACAGAATGGGCAAGAGAGACGACCTGATCGCGAAATACGCCGACGATCTGAAGAACAAGCTGGGTGTCACGCCGGACATGGACCTGCTGACCAAGGTTACCATCGGCTGCGGCCCGGCGATCTACAATGCCGACTCCGAGACGGTTGCCGCGTCCGACAAGTCCGAAGTCGAGCGCGTGAAGACCAGCTTCCTGATCCGCAAGCTGGGGCTGAAGGACGGCCCCGAGCTGGACGCTGCCATCGACGGGGTATTCGACGCCTACGGCCGGTCCGAGCGCAACAAGTATCGTGCCGTGGTCTATTACATGCTGACGAAGCATTTCGGCAAGGAATCCGTCTACAACTGACACAGGGCGAGGGGGCGCCGCCCCCTCGGCGCTGCCGCGCCTCACCCCCGGAGTATTTCCGCAAGGATGAAGGGCCGGGCTGCCCTTCGCCGTCCGGCGCCCCTGTTGCCATTCTCCGTGCGGCGCGCGAGAACGGGCTGCGGAACAGGCCGGCAGACTCATGACAGCACGCATATCGCCGCCCCGCGCGGCATCGGAGGGCATCGACCATACGGTCATGCCCGTCATCCTTGCCGTCGCGGCGGGGCATTTTCTTAACGACCTCATGCAGTCGCTCATCCAGGCGGCCTATCCGCTGTTCAAGGAGAACCTCGGGCTGAGCTTCGTGCAGATCGGCCTCATCACGCTGGTGTTCCAGGGCACGGCCTCGGTCCTGCAACCGCTGATCGGGCTTTATACCGACCGCCGCCCGCTGCCCTACGCGATGGCGCTGGGCATGGGGTCGACCGGGGCGGGGCTGGTGGTGCTGGCGCATACGACCAGTTTCGAGCTGACGCTGGTGGCCGTGGGTCTCATCGGTCTGGGGTCGGCGATCTTCCACCCCGAGGCCTCGCGCATCGCCCGGCTGGCCGCCGGGATGCGGCCGGGGATGGCGCAGTCGGTGTTTCAGGTCGGCGGCAACGCCGGGGCCGCGCTGGGGCCGCTGGCGGCCGCCTTCATCGTCGTGGCGCGCGGGCAGGGGTCGATCCAGTGGTTCGCCGCCATCGCCGCGCTGGCAATGTTCACGCTCTGGGGGGTCGGGCGCTGGTATGTCGCCGAGGGTGCGCAGCGCGCCGTCGTGCAGCGCTCGCGCGCCGCGGCCGCGCCGGGTGTTCCTGCGACGGTGGTCGCCACCGGCATGTTCCTGCTCGTGGCGCTGATGTTCTCGAAGATGATCTACCAGGTGTCGTTCGGAAGCTATTACACCTTCTTCCTCATCGAGCGCTTCGGTCTGGGCATCGACCAGTCGCAGCTTGCGCTGTTCTTCTATCTTGCCGCCGTCGCGGCGGGCACGGTCATCGGCGGCCCGATCGGCGACCACATCGGGCGGCGGCGGGTGATCCTGTGGTCGATCTTCGGCGCCCTGCCGCTGACCGCCGTGCTGCCATGGCTGCCGCTGGTGCCCAACGTGATCGTCGCCGGGATCGCCGGACTGATCATGGCGTCCTCGTTCCCGGCGATGGTCGTCTATGCGCAGGATCTCATGCCCAAGAATACCGGCATGGTCGCCGGGCTGCTGTTCGGGCTGGCCTTCGGCATCGCGGGCGTCGGCGCGGCAGGGCTGGGCACGCTGGCCGATCTGTGGGGGATCGTGACGGTCTACCAGATCTGCGGCTTCCTGCCCGCCATCGGCATCATCGCCATCCTGCTGCCCGACCCGCGTATTCCGCGCGAAAAGGCCGTGGGCGGTTGAATCAATTCTGCCGCACTTGGCGTTTGGTCCGTGCGGCGGGGGATGCTAGGGTCGGGCTACGGTCAGGACGGCCCTTCTGTTCAGACGACCGCGCGTGGGAGCGCGGGGGTGAGTAAGGGGCCGTCGGCTGTGACCGACGGCCCCGTTACGCCGCGCGCGACCGTCCTTGCGCGCCGCTCAGGGCGCATTCCGCCCTTGCGCGCCGCCTAGGGCGCGACGCCGCCCATCTCGCAGATGATCCGCCATTCCGCGTCGCGCACCGGCTGCACCGACAGGCGCGAGTTGCGCACCAGCACCATCTCGGCCAGCTCCGGCACGGTCTTGATCTCGTCCAGCGTGACCGGGCGGGCAAGGGGCCGCACCGCGCGCACGTCGACACATTCCCAGCGCGGATCGTCCGTGGTCGAATCGGGATGCGCGAGCGCGCTGATTTCAAGGATGCCGACGATTTCCAGCCCGCTGCGCGAATGGTAAAAGAAGCCCTTCTCGCCCAGACGCATCGCCCGCATGTTGTTGCGCGCCTGATAGTTGCGCACCCCGTCCCATTCCTCGCCCGCCGCGCCCCTTGCGACAAGGTCGTCCCAGGAAAACACGTCGGGTTCGGACTTCAGTAGCCAGAAGGCCATCTCAGATCACCTTCTTCCAGCCCTCGATGCGCACCTTGGCGAACAGGCCCGCCAGCGCATAGGGATCATTCGCGGCCCAGCTTTCGGCGGCGGCGCGGTCGGCCACCTCGATGATGACGAGCGAGCCGCACATCTGGCCTTCGTCGTTCAGGAACGGCCCGGCCTGCCGCACCACGCCGGTGTCGTGGATATAGGCCAGGTGGCGTTCGCGGGTGTCGAGGCGTATCTGCAAGGCCTCGGCCTTGTCGGTGCAGATGATGGCGAAAAGCGGCATTCATTCCTCCCTGAGCGGACGGTTGAGCAGATCGCGCATCGCGTCGGGCACCGAGGTCGTGCCCGCGCCCAGCGCGGCGATGGTGGCGGTCACCGGCAGATCGAGGCCGAGGCCCTCCGCCAGCCGCAGCGCCGCGCGCGCGGTGGGGGCGCCCTCGACGGTGATCGCGGGATCGAAACCCTCGCCCCGGCCCAGCGCCTGCCCGAAACGGTAGTTGCGCGACAGGTCCGAGGTGCAGGTCAGCACCAGATCGCCGAAGCCCGACAGCCCCGACAGCGTCTCCTCGCGGGCACCCAATGCGGTAGCCAGCCGCCGCATCTCGGCAAAGCCGCGCGTCATCAGCGCGGCGCGGGCCGAATGGCCCAGCCCCGCCCCCGTCACCGCGCCGCAGCCGATGGCGACGACATTCTTCAGCGCCCCGCCCAGTTCGGCGCCCGTGACATCCGTGGTGCGATACAGCCGCAGCGCGGGCGCGGCGAGCGCGTGTTGCAGGGCATGGCCGCGCGCGTCGTCGGCGCAGGCGAGCGTCAGCGCGGTCGGCAGGCCGCGGGCGATGTCGGTGGCAAAGCTGGGTCCGGTCAGCACCGCCGGGGTGGCACCGGGGATGCGGGCAAGCTGCGCGGTCGGACCTTCGAGCGTGGCAAGGTCGATCCCCTTGGCGCAGGCGACCAGCGCCCGGCCCTGCAGCGCGGCGCCATGTTCCGCCAGCCACGGGCGCAGGGTCTGCGCGGGCAGGGCGAGGAGAAGGATATCGGCATCGGGCGGGATCGCATCGGTGACGGTGACTGCGGGCGGCAGGGTCACGCCGGGCAGGCGCGGGCTTTCGCGGCTGGCGGCGATCCGCGCCGCATCGCGCGCCACCAGCACCAGCGGCCGGTCGGCCATGGCCACCGCAAGCGCGGTGCCGAATGCCCCGGCGCCGATGATGGCAATGCTCATGCCTTCGCCCCCTTCTTTCCGGCGCCCAGCATCGCCGGGGCCTGCGTATCCAGCGGCCAGCGCGGCCGGGCCGGGAAGGCCAGCCCGTCCGATTCGCCGCGCTCCAGCCGCAGCAGCCCGGCATAGGCGATCATCGCCGCATTGTCGGTGCAAAGCGAGAGCGGCGGTGCCGTGAACGCCACGCCCGCATCATCCGCCACAAGTTGCAGCGCCGCCCGGATCGCCCCGTTCGCCGCCACGCCGCCCGCCACCGCCAGCGTGCCGACCCTCGCGCTGGCGGCCAGCGCGCGGCGGGTCTTTTCGGCCAGCACGTCGACCACCGCCGCCTGAAAGGATGCGGCGATATCGGTGCGGTCGGTCGTGGTCAGGCCGCCCTTTTCGGCCATCACCGCATCGCGGGCGCGCAGCACGG
This sequence comes from Rubellimicrobium sp., assembly GCA_019454835.1. Classification (GTDB taxonomy): domain Bacteria; phylum Pseudomonadota; class Alphaproteobacteria; order Rhodobacterales; family Rhodobacteraceae; genus JADYZU01. The sequence continues at coordinate 24,675 of JACFNP010000029.1, read as the reverse complement.
CGGTCTTCAGCCCCGAGAACGACAGGTCGCAGCCCGCGCGATCCAGAAGCGGGCGCGGCAGCGCGAACCGCCCGGCATCACCCGTCTGCGCGGCGCGCTCGACCTCGGGGCCGCCGGGCTGGTTCAGGCCCAGCAGCCGCGCCACCTTGTCGAACGCCTCGCCCGGCGCGTCGTCGATGGTGCCGCCGAGGCGGTGAAAATCCTCCGGCCCGTCCACGCGCAGGAACTGGCAATGCCCGCCCGAGATCAGCAGCATGAGATAGGGATAATCGGCCTCGCCGGTCAGGCGCGGCGTCAGGGCATGGCCCGCCAGATGGTTCACGCCGACGATCGGCAGCCCGCGCGCGGCGGCGATGCCCTTGGCGCACATCACCCCGGCAAGAACCCCGCCGATCAGCCCCGGCCCCGCCGTCACCGCGACGCCGTCCACGTCGTCCAGCGTCACCCCGGCCTGCTCCAGCGCGCGCTCGACGCAGATGTCGATGCGTTCGGCATGGGCGCGGGCGGCGATCTCGGGGACGACGCCGCCGAAGGCGCCGTGCAGGTCGGCCTGGCCCCAGACATGCGAGGACAGGATATCGGCGCGCCCGTCCGCGCCGCGCACCACGGCGGCGGCGGTGTCGTCGCAGCTTGATTCAAGGCCAAGCACGGTGAGGGGACGGTTGCGCTCCATGGTCCACCGGCTAACATCGCGCCCCGTGCCGCACAATGCCGACCCCGTCCTGCTTCTGACCCGGCCCGCGCCTGCGGCGGAACGGTTCATGGCCGAACTGGGCGATGTCGCGGGTATTGAGGTGATCCGCAGCCCGGTTATCAGGATCGCGCAGCTTGACGTTGCCCTGCCGGACATCCACCCTGCCGCACTGATCCTCACCTCGGAAAACGGCGTGCAGGCGGCGGCGCGGCTGGGGCTGGCGCCCCTGCCCGCCTTCGTCGTCGGCCCTCGGACCGAGGCGGTCGCGCGCGCGTCGGGCTTCGACCCCGCGCCGCCGGTGCCGGATGCGAAGGCGCTGTATGCGCATCTGCTGGCGCTGCGCCCCGCAGGGCCGCTCCTGCATGTGCGCGGCGAACATGCCAGCGGAAGGGTCGGCCCGCGCCTGACCGAGGCCGGAGTCCCGGTGGTCGAACTGATCGCCTATGCGCAACATGCGCTGCCGCCCTCGGATGCGGCGCGCGCCGTGCTGGCGGGGGCGCGGCCGGTGGTGCTGCCGCTGTTCTCGCCGCGCAGCGCGGCGCTGGTGGCGGGCTGGGGTCGGCCGGTGGCGCCGCTTCATGTTGCGGCGATCAGCGATGCGGCGGCTGCAAAGGCCGCGCCGCTGGCCCCGCGTTCGGTCGCCGTGGCGGCAACGCCCGACGGGCCGGGCATGGTCGCGGCAACCCGTCGCGCAATCCGGCGGGCACGCGAGGGTTGAGAGCCGGGCACCGCGCGTTTAGCTATGATGCTCCGGAAGTCGATTCGGCGCGGGGTCGGTGATGGCCAGAGCCAGCAAGAGCAGCAAGGCCCCGGTCGAGGGCGAGGACCAGACCGCCCCCGGCGCCGGGAGCGCGCCGGAAACGGTTGCGGCTGGCGCGCCGGTCGACTCTGCGCCCGCCGGGAACGGGGACGGGGACGAAGCGCCCGCCGCGCCCGAACCTGCGGCGGAACCGGCCACCGAATCGCCTGTCGAGCCGATCCCCGCCGCGCCCCCTGCCCGCAGCGGCGGCGGATTCTGGCCGATGTTGCTGGGCGGCGTGCTGGCCGCCCTGATCGGCTTTGCCGCCGCCTGGCTGCTGCGCGACGGGCAGGCGGTCGATCCCGCCGCGCTGGACGCCCGCCTTGCCGCGCAGGAGCAGGCGCTGGACGCCCTGTCCGCGCGCATCACCCCGCCGCCGCCCGCGCCGGACCTGACGCCGCTTGCCAGCGGTATCGCCGCGCTGGACAGTCGCGCCGATGCGACCGAGACGCGCGCCGCCGCTCTGAATGATACCCTCAATGCGCTGGCCGCCCGTGTCGATGCGCTCGAACGCGCGCCCGCGCCGGACGGCAGCCTGCCCGACACCGCCCTTGCCGCCTGGCAGCGCGATCTCGACGGCCTGCGCCGCGATCTTGCCGCGCTGACCGCCCGCGTCGATGCGCTGGGCGACGGTCTTGATGCCCGCGATGCCGCGATGCGCGCCGAGATGACCCGGCAGGCCGAAGACGCCGGGGCCTCTGCGACCGCCGCCCTGCGCGCCGCCGCGCTGGCGCAGGTGCAGGCCGCGCTCGAGTCCGGCGCCCCCTTTGCCGACGCGCTGGCCGAAGCCACCGACGCCCCGCCGCCGACCCTTGCCGCGCTGGCCGTCACCGGCGCGCCCACGCTTGCCGACCTGCGCGACGGCTTTCCCGCCGCCGCCCGTGCCGCGTTGGCAGCCGCGCGCGGAGCCGGGCTGGCGCAGGATGGCGGCGGCGTCGCGGGCTGGCTGCGCGGGGCGCTGAACATCCGTTCCACCGCCCCGCGCGCCGGGGATGATCCCGACGCCGTGCTCTCGCGCGCCGAGGCCGCGCTGGGCGCGGGCGATCTGGATGCCGCGCTGGCCGGGGTCGCCGCCCTGCCCGATGCCGTGCGCGCCGCCCTTGGCGACTGGCTTGCGCAGGCCGGGGCGCGGCAACAGGCGCTGGCCGAGGCCGCCGCGCTGGCCCATGACGCCGATGGGGGCTGACCGATGCTGAAATCGTCTCTCGCCCTTCTCGCGCTTGCCGTCACCGCCGTTGCGGTCACCTATGGTGCGATCTGGCTCGCCGGGCTGGCTGGCGGCGCGGTGATCTCGGTCGCGGGGCTGGAGGTCAGTCTTTCGCCGCTGCAGATGGTGGTGGGTCTGGGTCTGCTGGTGCTGGCCGCCTTCGTGCTGGTCTGGATTCTGGGCCTGACCTTCGGCTTCCTGCGCTTTCTGGGCGGCGGCGACACCGCGCTGTCGCACTGGTTCGGGCGCGGGCGCGAACGCAAGGGGCTGCAGGCGCTGACCGAAGGCTTGCAGGCGCTGGCCACGGGTGACGGGCAGGTGGCGCTGGCGCGCGCCGAACGGGCCAACCGGCTGCTCGACCGCCCCGCCCTGACCCGCGTGCTGCTTGCGCAGGCTGCCGGGATGACCGGCGACACCCGCCGCGCCGAGGCGATGTATCGCCAGATGAGCGGCGACAGGGCGACGCGCTTCGTGGCGCTGCACGGCCTCATGCGGCAGCGGCTGGCGGCGGGCGACAGCGCGACCGCGATGCGGCTTGCAAGAAAGGCGCTGGCGGAGCGCCCCGCCAATGTCGAGGTGCAGGACACGCTCCTGCGCCTGCAGGGCGAGGCCGGGGACTGGAAGGGCGCGCGCGAGACCCTCGCCGCCAAGCAGCGCTCGGGCACATTGCCGCGCGACGTGTGGCGCAGGCGCGAGGCGGTGCTGGCGCTGGCACAGGCGGGCACCGGCGACGACGACACCGCCGCCCGCGCCACCGCCGTCGAGGCCAGCCGCCTTGCCCCCGATCTGGTCCCCGCCGCCGTCGCGGCGGCGCGGGCGATGGTGCACGACGGGCAGGTGCGGCAGGCCGCCCGGACCTTGCGCAAGGCATGGGAGGCCGGGCCGCATCCCGACCTTGCCGCCGCCTATGCCGCGCTCGCCCCCGACGAGGCCCCCGCCGAACGGCTGAAACGGTTCGAGCCGCTGCTGAAGCTGCGCCCCGACGACCCCGAGACGCGGGTGCTCGAGGCCGAACTTCTCATCGCCGCCGAGGATTTCCCCGCCGCCCGCCGCGCCCTGGGCCGGTTGCCCGGCGAGGCTGCGGACGCGCGCGTCCTCACCCTCATGGCCGCCATCGAACGCGGCTCGGGCGCCGAGGATGCGGTGGTGCGCGGCTGGCTGACCCGCGCGCTGACGGCGCCGCGCGGCAGGCAATGGGTATGCGGCAACTGCCAGCAGGTTCACGCGGCCTGGGCGCCGCTCTGCGAGCATTGCCACGCGCTCGATTCGCTGGAATGGCGCGAGCCACCGGGCACCGGCGCGGCGATGCCCGGCGGCGTGGAACTGCTGCCGCTGATCGTAGGCTCACCGCGCGAGGCCACCCCGGACAGCGGCCCCGGACTGGAAGCGACGCCGCCGGAATAAGCCGCGCGGCGTCGTTGGCGGGGAAGGGAGGCCATCCGTGGCGGGGGTTCGTCATTGCGAGGCGCAAGCCGAAGCAACCCCGACCGCTTGCGCGCAACATCGAGGTTGCTTCGTCGCCTTCGGCTCCTCGCAATGACGGGGGTGGCGTGGCGATCCGTCTCACCCGCCACGGGCCGTCGCATCGCCCCTGACGCCTCGCACCCCCCCCTACAGCCGCGCCAGCAGGTCGCGTGACGGCCTTCCGGTCACCGGCAGGCCGTGCGCGCTTTGCCAGGCGCTGATCGCGGCCTCGCTTCTTGCGCCGATCACGCCGTCGGCGCCGCCGGTGTCGTAGCCCAGCGCCGCCAGCCGCTGTTGCAGCCGGACCCGGTCGGCCTGGGTCAGCCCGTCGGCATCCGGCCCGAACCCCGCGACCAGCGGGCCGAAGCCGCGCAGCCGGTCGGACAGGTAGCCCACCGCCAGCTTGTAGTTCTGGGAATTGTTGTAGCGCCCGATCACGGTGAAGTTCTGGGTCAGCAGGAACGCAGGCCCCGCCGCGCCCTGCGGGCGCAGCAGGGTCGCCGGACCCGAGGACGGCATCTGCCCCTGCGCGGCCCGCACCCCCAGCGCCACCCATTCGGCCGCCTCGCGGGTGCCCTCGGCCACGCCGTCGGCGCGCACCTCGAGGCCCCAGTCGCGGCCCCGCTGCCAGCCCATCTGTCCCAGATAGGCGGCGGCGGATGCCAGCGCGTCGGTCGGGTCCGGCCCCCAGATGTCGCGCCGTCCGTCGCCGGTGAAATCGACCGCATAGGCCAGATAGGTGGTCGGGATGAACTGGGTATGGCCCATCGCCCCCGCCCAGGATCCGGTCATGCGCGCCGGCGTGGTGTCGCCGGCCTGAAGGATCCGCAGGGCGGCGAGGCATTGCGATTCGTAGAACGCCCCGCGTCGCCCGTCGAAGGCCAGCGTCGAGGTGGACGAGATCACCGGGATCGCGCCGAGGCGGGTGCCGTAGCGGCTCTCGATGCCCCAGATCGCGCAGGTGACATGCGCGGGCACGCCGTAACGCTGCTCGATGGCGGCCAGTGTCGCGCCGTGCTGCGCCAGTTTCGCGCGGCCCTCGGCCACCCGCGCGTCATCGGCGGTGATGGCAAGGTACTCCTCGAAGGTCCGGCGGCTTTCGGTCTGGTTGCGGTCGCGCTCGACCACGCCGGGGGTGAAGCCTGCGGCACGGAACGCGGAATCGAACGTCCCCGCGCCAATCCCGTCCGCGAGCGCGCGGCTGCGGAAACCCGCCACCCAGGCATCCCAGCCGGGGTTCGGGGTCACGGGCAGCGTGCCCTCGGCCGCCGCTGCCGGTGCGGCATAGGGCAGCCGCCGCCCGCAGGCGGCCAGCGCCAGCGCCCCCATGCCCGCCAGTGCGGCGCGTCTTGTCTGTGTCATGCTGCCCTCATGCCGGTTTTTCCGCCATCCTAGCGCGGCACGGCCCCTCGCGGGAACCGGCCCCGGTCAACATCGGCGTGAAGGCGCCGGGGCGGGTCGCGTGTGTCATGGTTTCCGCAGACCCGCCGTGACCCGTTTTGCGCATTGTCGCAGGCGTCAAATGCGGGGCAATCGGGCGAACGGCATATTCCGTCATTGCGAGGAGGCGCAGCCGACGAAGCAACCCCGATGTTGTGTGTGAGCGGTCGGGGTTGCTTCGGCTGCGCCTCGCAATGACGGAATATGCCGATTGCCCTGGCGTCAAATGTTTCCATTCGACTGCGAAATGCTCTACTTTCGCCGCCTGTCCGCCTTTGCCCGCGCGGCGGCGCGGCCCTTTGCCAGCGTCTCGCCGCGCCGCGCCGGTGCCCCGCGCCGTCCGCGCGACGGCTTGCGCGCGAAGGGCTGGCCGTCGAGCATCAGCAGTTCCGCCGTGATCCCGCCCGAGATCGGGGTGATCTCGGCCAGTTTCACCGTGACCCTCTGCCCGGCCCGCAGCACGCGACCGCTGTCGGCGCCGGTCAGGCTTTGCGCGTCCTTGTCGAAGCGGAAATATTCGTCCCCCAGACTGCGCACCGGTACCAGCGCATCGGCGCCGGTCTCGTCGAGCTTCACGAACAGACCAAAGCTCTGGATCCCCGAGATGCGGCCCGCGAATTCCGCGCCAGCGCGTTCCGACAGATAGGCGGCAAGGTAGCGGTCGGTCGTGTCGCGTTCGGCGGCCATGGAACGGCGCTCGGTGTCGGAAATCGCCTGCGCGGTCTCGTCCAGCGTGGCGCGGTCATCGGGCGACAGCCCGTCATTGCCCCAGCCATGCGCGGAAATCAGCGCGCGGTGGATCATCAGGTCGGCATAGCGGCGGATCGGCGAGGTGAAATGGACGTAATTGCGCAGCGCCAGCCCGAAATGCCCGAGGTTCTGCGTCGAGTAATACGCCTGCGCCATCGAACGCAGCACCGACATGTTGATGAGTTCGGCCTGGTCGCTGCCCTCGGCCTGATGCAGCAGGCGGTTCAACTGTCCGGTCCCGATCGCCTCGCTCTTCGCCAGCGTGAAGCCCGATTCATGGGCAAGGTCGCGCAGGCTCTCGATGCGTTCGGGGTCGGGTTCCTCGTGCACCCGAAAGATCGCGGGCATCCGGCGGGCGATCAGCGTCTCGGCGGCGGCGACATTGGCGAGGATCATGAATTCCTCGATCAGCCGGTGCGCATCGAGACGGTCGCGGAAGGCGACCGAAACCACCTGCCCGGCATCATCCAGCACGATCTGCCGTTCCGGCAGGTCGAGATCGAGCGGCTGCCGCGCCGCGCGGGCGCGCACCAGCGCCGCATGGGCGGCGTAAAGCGGCTTCAGCACGCCCTCGACCAGCGGCGCGGTCTGATCCGTCACCCGCCCGTCGACCGCCGCCTGCACCGCGCCGTATTCCAGCGCCGCGCGCGAGCGCATGATCCCGCGCGTGAAGCGATGCGCGACCAGCCGCCCGGCGGAACTGATCGTCAGCCGCGCCGCGATGCAGGCGCGCTCGACCCCGCCCGACAGCGCGCAGAGGTCCGCCGACAGCGGCTCCGGCAGCATCGGCACCACGCGGTCGGGGAAATAGGTGGAATTGCCGCGCTTGCGCGCCTCGGCGTCCAGCGCGCTGCCGGGGCGCACCCAGGCCGCGACATCGGCGATGGCGACCCAGATGACGTGTCCGCCCTCGTTGCGGGGGTCATCGTCGGGCATGGCGCAGACGGCATCGTCGCGGTCGCGGGCATCCGCCGGGTCGATGGTGACCAGCGGCAGATCGCGCAGGTCCTCGCGGCCCGTGGCTGAGGCGGGGGTGGCGGCTTCGGCCTCGGCCAGCACCGCCTCGGGGAAATCGTCGGGGATGCCGTGTTCGTGAATCGCGATCAGGCTGAAGGCACGCGGCGCGAACGGGTCGCCCAGCCGCTTCAGCACCCGCGCCTGCGGCAGCCCGGCGCGGCGCGGCGGGCCGGATTCCCCGGCCTCGACCAGTTCGCCGTCCTTCGCGCCCAGCGTGGCGCCGTCCGGCACCAGCCAGGCACCGCTCGCGCCCTTGTCCACCGGCTCGATCCGCGCGCCCTGCGGGCCGTGCCGCAGGATGCCCAGCACCCGGCGCGGCCCGTGGCCGATGCGGCGGATCGCCTTCGCCTCGATCCTGCCCGCGCTTTCGCGCAGATGTGCAAGCACCCGGTCCCCCGGCGCAAGCTGCCCTGCGGCGCGGTCGGCGACCAGCCGCACAACGCGCGCCTCGTCTCGTCCGTCGCGGGCGGGCAGGCGGGCGACAAGGTCGCCGTCCGCGTCCAGCGCGGTGATCTCGATGACGCCCACGGGCGGCAGGCCGTTGCGCACCGGGCGTGCCGGACGCCTGCGCGGGATGCTGCCGTCGTCCTTCATCTCGCGCAGCAACGCGCGCAGGGCCACGCGCTCCTTGCCCCGGATGCCGAAGGCGCGGGCGAGGTCGCGGGTGGCGCTTTCGTCGGGATGTTCCGCGATCCAGTCGAGGAGCGCCTGCTTGGAGGGAAGATCTGCCATGACCCGCCCTAACACGGGCGCGGGGCGGCGTCATCGGGGAAGGTGGCGCCTTCGGCTCAGCGCAGTTCCACGACGCTGCGGGCGCTTTGCCCGGTGGCGTCGATGACCGTCAGCGTCGAAAATCCGCGCCCGAGATCGGGCAGCAGCGCCTCGCGCGTGCGCGAGGTGGCGACCGGGCGGCCGTTTGCCAGCCAGGTGAAGGGCGGCGCGCCGTCGCGGACGCGGGCAACGAGGCCGGTGCCCTCGACCACGCTGCCCTCGGGCGGAAAGGCGATGGCGGGGGCATTGGCGGCGGGCGCGGCATCGGGGCCGAAGCGGCGCAGCGGCTGCGGCAGGCGATCCCCCGTCACGATCAGCGTTTCGGGCGGCGGGGGTGGCAGCGGCACGACCTGCCCCATGCGGGCGAAGGCCGCGAACATGACCGGCGCGGCGGTGTCGGCCCCGAAGGCGCCGGGCACCGGGGTTCCGTCGGCGCGGCCCATCCACACGACGACGACATGGCGCCCGTCGAACCCCGCCGCCCAGGCGTCGCGGTGGCCGTAGGAAGTGCCGGTCTTCCAGGCGATTCCCGCCTGTGCGACCCCGGCGGGACGCGGCACGTCGCGCAATATGTCGGCTACCTGCCAGGCGGCGGGTGCGCCCATGATCCGGCGCGGCAGGAAGCCGGACGAGGGCCGGGGTGTCGCGCGCAGATCGACCGCCACGCCGCCGTTGCCGAGCATCGCATAGGCGCGCGCCAGATCGGCGGCGCTCATCCCCAGCCCGCCCAGCGCCACCGCCAGCCCCGGCGCCCCGCCGCCCGCGATCTCGGGCGCGGCGCCGGACCGGCGCAGCGCGGCCATAAGTTGCTGCGGTCCCATCGCGTCGAGCAGCCGCACCGCCGGGATGTTCAGCGACAGTTGCAACGCCTCGCGCAGCCGCACGTCGCCGCGAAAGCTGCCGTCGAAATTCTCGGGCCGGTAGCCCGCGAAATCCACCGGCGCATCGGCGATGATCGTCTCGGGATGCGCCAGCCCCCGGTCGAAGGCGAGACCGTAGATCAGCGGCTTCAGCGTCGAGCCGGGCGAGCGCAGCGCCGTCGTCATGTCCACGAAACCCTGCCGCCGGTCGGCCTGGTAGGCCGATGAACCGACCGAGGCGAGGATCTCGCCGCTGCCGTGATCGGCCACCAGAATCGCGACCTGCAGCCGGTCGCTGCGCCCGGCGACCGTGCTGCGGGCCAGATCCTCGAGCCGCGCCTGCAACCCCGCGTCGATGGTGGTGGCCACCAGCCGGGTATCGGGCGCCGCCGCGCGCAGCCGGTCGGCCAGATGCGGGGCCAGCAGCGGAAAGTCGCGCCGCCTGTCGGGCGAGGGTTCCGACAGCGCCGCCCCGGCCTCGTCCGCGCCGATCACCCCGTCGCGCACCATGCGGGCAAGCACGCGGTCGCGCGCCGCGCGGGCCGCCTGCGGGTGGCGGTCGGGGCGGCGCGATTCGGGGGCCTGCGGCAGGGCGACCAGCAGCGCGGCCTCGGCGGGGGTCAGCCGCACCGGCGGGCGCCCGAGCCAGGCATAGGCCGCCGCCCGCACCCCTTCGAGATTGCCGCCGAAGGGCGCGCGGTTGAGGTAGATCGCCAGGATCGCTTCCTTGCCGAACCGCCGCTCCAGCGCCAGCGCGACCCGTATCTGCCGCAGCTTGCCCGCCCAGGCGCCGGTGCCGGAGTCTTCCAGCAGCCGCGCCGCCTGCATCGACAGCGTCGAGCCGCCCGAGACCACGCCGCCATGCCGCAACGCCTGCCAGGCGGCGCGCGCCATCGCGCGCCAGTCCACGCCGCCGTGGCTGTAAAACCGCCTGTCCTCGTAATCGACCAGCATCCGCAGATAGAGCGGATCGACCTGATCGGGGTTCACCGCCAGCCGCCAGCGGCCATCGGCCACGGTATAGGCGCGCAGCAACGTGCCGTCGCGGGCCAGCACCTCGACCGACTGTTCCTGCGCGATCGGCGGCAGCACGGTCGCGTCGATCCAGGCATCGAACGCATCGCGCCCCGCCGCGCCCGCCCAGAGGACCAGCGCGACAAGGCCCAACAACCGTGCCGTGCGGCGCGCGGTCACTCGGTCACGACCACCGTGCCCGAATCGCCGTTGGCGCGCATCTGGGGCCGGTACATGTCCTCGACGCTGGCCGCCGGGTGGCGGAACGTGCCGGGGCTGACCGCGCGCACGACATAGGCAAGACGGAAGCTCGCCCCGTTACGCGCATCGACGGCGGCAAGGAAGCGGTCCTGCCGGAACTCGGCATGTTCGGGGTCCGCCGTCACCAGCCACGGCAGCGCGGAAATGTCGCCGCCGCGCAGCAGGTCGGGGTTGTCGATCTCGAACCCGGCGGGCAGCGGATCGGCGACCATCAGATGCGCGGCCCCCGCGCCGAACGGATCGACCGCCAGCACCGTCACCAGCCGCGTGCCCGCGCGGACCTGATCGAGGGTCACGGGGTCGCCCTCCATCGTGTAGTAGCTGCGGCTGATCGCATAGCCCTGCCCCCCGGCGGCGGGCGGGACATCGGGCACGCCGAAGGCGGTCAGCGTCAGCTCGACCTCGGCCGTGCCGTCATTGGCGACCCGCACCGGCGCGGTGGCGGCGCGGGCGGCGGAGACCCGCATGACCGGCGCCGCAGGTGCGGCACCGTCCACGGTCAGCCCCGACACCCGCAGGTCATCGACCAGCGCCGAGGTGGCCATCAGCGACCAGACCGCCTCCTGCGTGCTGAGCGTCGCGCCGGGGGTGGCGATCCGCGCGGCCAGCGCCGCGCTGTCAACGGCATTCGACCCGGATTCGAGCGCCAGCGTCAGCACCGCCGCCGCATCGCGCCGGAAGCTGCCGAAATCGGCGCGTGTTGCCCTGTCCGCAGCGCCCTTGTCGGCCCCGATCATCCGCGCCGCCAGCCCGAACATCGCATCGGCGCGCGGCTGGTCGCCGTAGGACGCCAGCGCCGCCCCCAGTTGCGCCACCGCCAGCGGCGAGCCGAAGGCGCTGGCGCGGGTGTCGGCGTAATAGCGCAGATCGCCGACCTGCGCCCGCCCCTCGCGCGCCAGCACCAGCAGCGCATAGGCTAGATCCTCGCCGCCGGACTCGAATTCCGGATAGTAGTTCACCCGGTTCTGCAGGTTGTCGAGCGCCGCCTTCCATGCCGTCTCGGGCACGGAGGCGCCATGCGCCCGCGCCCGCGACAGGAAGTCGCTGGCATAGGCATCAAGCCACAGGTCGCCCGAATCCGCCGACCACATGCCGAAAGCGCCGTTTGCATCCTGATTGGCCAGCACCGCCGTCACCGCATCGGCAATCCGCCGGTCCAGATCGGCGGCATTACCCATGCCCAGCGCCTGCGCCACGTCGCGGAAATAGATCAGCGGCAGCGCCCGCGAGGCCGTCTGTTCGGTGCAGGCGTAGGGGTAGCGGTCAAGCTGGCTCATCAGCGCCGCCGCGTCCAGCCGCGCCAGCGGGCCGATGGACAGCGTGGCCTCGCCCGTGCCCGGCAGCAGGCCGTCAAAGGCGGCCCGGTCCAGCGTGAACGCCTGCCCCGGCGCCAGCGTCAGCCGCGTGGTGCGGCTGATTTCGGGATCGTTGACCTGCACCGGCAGCGTCAGAACCCGCGACAGCATCCGGCCGTCCGGCGTCGTCAGCGTGACGGCGACCTCGTGGATGCCCTCGGCGCCCGCCACCACCGGGATCGACAGCCGCGCCTGGCCGCCCTGTGACAACGTCACGGTCGCGGGCACGTCGGCAGGGTCGATCCGCACCCCGTCGCCGGTCACCTGCAACGCCATCTCGCCCGCAGGCCCCTCGGCGTGGGTGAATTCGAGCAGCAGCCGCGAGCGGTCGCCCGGCGCGAGGAAACGCGGCAGCGACGCCACTACCGCGACGGGGTCGCGCACCAGCACATCGGCGCTGGCCTGCCCGACACCCTGCGCCGACCACGCCACCGCCATCAGCCGCACCGTGCCGTTGAAGGCGGGCAGGTCGAAGGTGATCTCGGCGCGACCGTGATCGTCAACCGCGACCGGCCCCTGGAACAGGGCCACCGGCTCTTCGGTCGGGGGCGGTGCCTGCGCGGTCATCCCGCCGCCGTAGTCCCCGCCGGACCGAAGATCGCCCACCGTCCCCGACATCCCGTCGATGAGGCGCCCGTAAAGGTCGCGCAGCTCGACGCCCAGACGGCGCTGGCCGAAATAATAGCCCTGCGGGTCGGGGCTGGTGAAGCGGGTCATGTTGAGGATGCCGACATCGACGGCGGCCAGCGTCACCCACGCCTGCGCCCCCGGCTGGGCGCCGCGCACCTCGATTCCTGCGGTCAGCGGCCCGCGCGGGCGCGATTCGAGCGGCGCGTCGAGCACGACCTGCAACGCGCGCGCGCCCGGATCGACCCCTGCATGGACCAGCCCCAGCGCCCGCGACGGGTTGCGCCCGGCCTGCGCGTCCATCGGACGCAGCACCATCGCGCTGACATAGGCGCCGGTGCCCCAGTCGGGCGTGACGGCCAGCGGGATGCGGTTCTCGCCCTCGGCGACCTCGACCCACTCGCGCGCGATGACGTGGTCCGAGACCACCGACACCAGCGCCGCCCCCGCAAAGCGCGGCACGATGCGCAGCATCGCCGTATCGCCCGGCGCATAGGTTGCCGCATCCAGCGACGCCTCGAGCGTGTCGGGCGTATCGTCGGCGCTGCCCGCGCCATACCAGCCCGCGTCGAATGTCATCGAGGCGGCGCGGTAGTCGGCGCCGGTGCTTTCGACGACCAGTTCGTATTCGCCCCATGTCACCGGGGCCGAGACCGTGACCGGCTGGTCGCCGAGGCTGGCCGTGCCGCTGGCCACCCGCTCGCGGGTGACGACCCGGTCCCAGTTCCATTCGCCATAGGTGCTGAACCACTGGTAGCGGGTGTTCAGCCGGTTGACGCTCCACTGCACCTCCATCGCCACGGGTCCGAGGTCCGGCGCCAGCGCGATCACGTCGAAGCGCGCGGTAGAATCCTCGGGCAGCACGCCGTCAAAGCGCGGATGCAGGCCGATCAGGCTTTGCCCCGGCGTGACCGGCAGCGTTTCCGAGCGCTCCACCGGACGGCCCGAGCCTTCGCTGACCCGCAGCGTGACCGTGGCTTCCAGCGGACGGTCGGCACCGGCAGCGGCATCGGGCAGCGCGGCGTTCACGACGACCGCGCCATCCGCCCCGGTGCGGGCCGCGTCGATCATGGCGGTCGCGGGATAGAAGGTCTCGTCCTGGCGACCGAACACATATCCCGGCCAGCCGGGCAGGGATCCGGCCGCCTTCAGCACCACCTCGCCCTCGACCGCCAGATCGGGCGCGGGCGGGCCGAACAGGTAGCGCGCCGTTACATCGACGGGCAGCGCGCGCCCGGCGGCGGCACTGTCGGGCAGGCCAAGGGTCACGTCGATGCGTTCGGGCAGGAAATCCTCGACAAGAAAGCGCGTCGTGGCCAGTGCGGGCGCGTCCACATCCGCGCGGACCTCGACCGTCCATGTCCCGCGCGGCGCGGCGGGGGCGACCGGCAGGGCGAAGACATGCCCCCCGGCCAGGTCCGTCGTGCTGGCGACGCGGGCATATTCGACACCGTCGGGCCGGACGAGAATCGCCGTCAGCGGCACGCCCGGCAGCGCCACCGCCGCCTCGTCCCGCATGAGCGCGGTCAGATGCACCACGTCGCCCGCGCGGTAGATGCCGCGTTCAGTCGTGAGGAACACGTCCATCGGCCCCGCCGCCTCGCGGCCCTCGACGCCCCGGTCGGACAGGTCGAACGCCGGGTCGAGCAGCGACAGGAAGCCCATGTCGTCGCCCGAGGCCACGGTGACCAGCGCCGGTTCCGCCGCGCCGGTGCCGCGCGTCAGCCCGGCATCGAACTGCGCATGGCCCTCGGCATCGGTGACGGCCGTGCCCAGCACCGCATTGGCGCGGGTGACAAGCTGCACCTCGGCGCCCGCGACCGGCGCGGTATCGGCCAGGCTGCGCACGTCGACCGACAGCCCGTCGCTGCCCGACATCGTGGCGATGCCCAGATCGGACAGCAGGAACCACTGGCTCGCGGGCGGCGTGTCCCAGGGATCGACACCCGGTATCGTCGCGGTCAGCACATAAAGACCCGGCGGCTGGTCAAGCAGCGGTTCCGCCACCGGCACGCGGGTCAGCGTGTCGCGGTTCAGGTCGCCCGATACCGACAGGCTGCCGCTCCAGACCGGCTCGGCGATCTGGCTGTCGAACCATTCCTCCTGCCAGGCATAGACGGGATTGGCGAAATATTCGTCCTGCAGGCTGCGCAGGATGTTGCGCTCGGACAGCCGCGAGAGTTGCAGATCGAGCCGGTCCACGTTCACCGTCTCGAGGGGCAGCCCGGCATCGGGGGTGCGCGGCAGGACATAGGCGCGACCGGCGAAATGCGCCTGCGGGAGGCGGTCGCGGATGTAGAGATTCAGGTCGACGTTGCGCGCCAGCATCTCGCCGCTGGCGGCAGGCAGGCCCTGACGCAACGTGAGGGCCAAGCGCTCGCCGTGGCGCATCCCGTCAAGGCAGAGCTGGCGGCCGCTGACCTCGGTGGTGAAGGACACGCCGGGCATCTGCACGAAGGGCGCGTAATCGACCCCCGCCTGCACCAGCGCATCGTTGAAGGTCACGCAGACGCGCGGCACCGCCGGGTCGCTGTCGACCTGGGTGTCGGCGACGTTGAAGCCGTAAAGCCCGCTCAGCCGGTCGAACGCGGCATCGAGGTCGCGCCCCGGCCGCAGCTCGCGCGCCAGACGGATCGCGGCAAGCGCCGCCCGCCCGCGCCGCTGCCGTTCCAGCGCATCGGCCATGAGCGCCAGCACATCGGCCTGCTGCACGGGTGAATCGACGCGCAGCCAGGCCGAGACCAGCGCCGAAAGCGCATTGTCGCGCGCGGTGCGGGCGGCGGTGTCGCCGCCATCGGCCACCTGCAGGGCGAAACGCGCGTAATCGATCCAGTCTGCGGCGCTGTCGGTCAGCGACACCGCCGCGCCGGTCAGGCCCATGGCGCGTGCCGCATCGCCCGCCTGCGCGGCGGCGCTGCGCAGCGCGTCGGGGGTGTTGCCGTTTGATGAATGACGGCGGCCAATGTTGCGGGCGAGGTTCTCGGCGGCGTCGAGGTCGGCAGAGCCGAGGAAGTCGAGCGCGCCCGCACGGGCGGGGGCGGCGGCCAGCACCGCCGGATCGGTGCGCAGCACCCGCCCGGAAATCGCGTCGGCATAGGGCGAGGGCGCCCCGAGCGCGCCCTTGGCGAAGCAGGAATTGTTGCGCGCGTTGAAGGTGAAACCGGCGCATTGCGCATTGGCCATGCAGGCCGCCTGGCAGGCGTCCAGCGTGGTGTCGAGAATCTGCGCCAGATCGAAGCCGGGGAAATCGGTGTCGGTGGAGATGGCGACCCGCGCCTGCGGCACGCCGTTGTCGGCCAGCACGGGCAGCGGCGCGAGCACGGCAAGGGCAAGGGCGACTGCGGCAACATGACGGCGCATGGGAACTCTCCGCGAACTCGTGGAACGACGGGGGCATCGTCTCACGGGGTGGTGATTCACGCAACAAACACCTGCGTGTGACCGGCCCGCGCGCCCGTCATTGCGAACGAAGTGAAGCAATCCACGCCGGGCGCAGCATCGCGGCACGGATTGCTACGTCGGCTTGCGGCTCCTCGCAATGACGGCCTCTACTCGTCATTGCGAGCCGCAAGGCGAAGCAACCCCGACCACTCGCGCAATGCCCTCGGGATTGCTACGTCGGCTGCGCCTCCTCGCAATGACAGTCGCAGTGTCGGGTGCGGCGCCTACGGCCCCACCACCACCGGCGCGCCCTGCTCCAGCCCTGCCGCGATCACGTGCAGGGCTGCGCGGGGCAGGGCGATGCAGCCCTCGGTCGGCACGTCCGGCCCGCGCCATTCGTGGACGAAGATCGCCGAGCCGCGTCGCGGCACCCTTGCGGCGTTCCAGTCGGTCACGAGGATCAGGTCGTAGAGCGCATCCGCGCGCCACATCTCCTCGTGCGAAAAGGGATGCGGGGCGCGCACCGGCAGGTTGTAGTCGGGGTCCGCCGGATCGTCCGACCACAGGTCGCCGGGCGCGATCGGGCGTGCCCAGGACACCGGCGGCGCCAGCCGGTCGGGGCGGTAGAGCATCGCCGTCACGCGCCAGACCCCGGCGGGCGTCGCGCCGTCGCCTTCGTGCTTGTCACGGGTGATGCCGCTGCGGCCGATGCTGCACGGCCAGCGCGTCGCGCCTTGCCACAGCCCGTCGGGCCGCAGCACCAGCGCGCTCACAGCAGATGTCCCGATCTGGCGGCCTTGGTCGCCAGATAGCCCTCGTTCAGCGGATTGCGCCCGACCTTCAGCGGCACACGCTCGACGACGCGCAGCCCCTGTTCGGACAGCCGCGCGACCTTCTTCGGGTTGTTGGTCAGCAGCCGCACCTCGGCGAACCCCATCGCGCGCAGGATTGCGGCGCCGATGCGAAAGTCGCGCTCGTCGTCCTCGAACCCCAGCCGGTGATTCGCGTCCACCGTGTCGAAGCCCTGGTCCTGCAGGGAATAGGCGCGCATCTTGTTGGCCAGCCCGATGCCGCGCCCCTCCTGGTTGAGATAGAGCAGCACGCCCGCGCCTTCCTCGTTCATCTGGGCCAGCGCGGCGTGAAGCTGCGGGCCGCAGTCGCATTTCAGGCTGCCGAGCAGGTCGCCGGTGAAGCAGGCCGAATGGAGCCGCACCAGAACCGGACGGTCGCGCGGCGGCTGGCCGATCTCGACCGCGTAATGTTCGTCGCCGCCGTCGCCGGGGCGAAAGACATGCAGCCGTCCGGCGCGGGCCAGCGCCATGGGGACGCGCGCGGATATCACCTCGGAGAGCGGCGACATTTCCCCCGCCATCACCTGCGCGGCAGGCACCAGCGTCAGCGCATGCGCGGCGGCAAAGCCCTGCGGGTCGGCCAGCGGCGCCACCAGCGCGGCGGGCAGCAGATGGGCCGACTTCGCCAGCCGGATCGCCGCGCGGTGCAGCGCGGCATCGCCCGCCCGCGCCGTGACGAACGGCCCCTTCATCGGACTGCCAAGATCGCCCGCCGGGTCCGCCACCGCCTGCACCCAGGCGCTATCGGCGTCGTCGGGCAGTTCGATCCGCGCCAGATCGCCGTCATAGGCCCGCGCCTTCAGCGTGCCCGCGCGCCAGCCGGTGATCGCCAGCACCGGCCCGAGACCGCGCATCGCCGCCAGCCGCTCGGGCAGCAGCGTCTCGGCCGCCGCGACCAGCGCTCCGGCGGCGCCGTCGGCCAGCACGACCGGCACGCCCATGCGCAGATCGGCCCGCGCCCGCCCGACCCGCTCGGCCGCATCCGGTGAGAGAACATCGCTCATGCGCCCCAGATAGGGCGCAGGCGGGGTGCTGGCCAGAGGGGGCGACGGGCAATCGGGCGAACCGCATCTTCCGTCATTGCGAGGAGCCGCAGGCGACGAAGCAACCCCGATGTCGTGTGTGAGCGTTCGGGGTTGCTTCGCTGCGCTCGCAAGGACGAGAACACCTCCGTCATTGCGAGGAGCCGCAGGCGACGCGGCAATCCACGGGGCCGGGCGCTGCGCCCGGCATGGATTGCTTCACTTCGTTCGCAATGACGGGATTTGCGGGCGGCGATGCCGCGCCAGCCCGCGCAGGGCAGTTCGCGCGATTGCCCTGGGCGGCGCCGTCACTCCGGCGCCAGCAGATACCCCAGCCCGCGCACGGTCTGCAGGAAACGCGGCTGGCGTGGGTCGGGTTCCAGCTTGCGGCGCAGGCGGGTGATCTGCACGTCGATGGCGCGTTCCTGCACCGGCTCGCCGCCCTGTCCCAGTTCCTCGACCAGCGCGGCGCGGCTCAGCACCTCGCCGGGGCGGGCGGCGAGGAGGCGCAGGAGTTGCGCCTCGCTCTGGGTGAGGCGCACCGGCTGGTCGCCGGACCACAGTTCGCCGCGTTCGAGATCGTAGCGCAGCGCCCCGATCTGCAGGCTGCGCGGCCCGGTCCTTGCCCTGGGCACGCGGCGCAGGATGGCGTTGATGCGCAGCACCAGTTCGCGCGGGTCGAAGGGCTTGCCGAGGTAGTCGTCGGCCCCGGCCTCGAGGCCCGCGATCCGGTCGGCGGTGCCCTCGCGCGCGGTCAGCAGCAGCACCGGCATCGCGCCGCGCCCGTGCAACCAGTGGCAGAAGCTGATGCCGTCCTCGCCGGGCATCATCACGTCGAGCACCACGAGATCGAAGTCCAGCCCCGCCAGGATCCGCCGCGCATGGCCCGCATCACGCGCCGTGGTGACCAGAAAACCCTCGCGGCGCAGGAATTTCTGCAACAGGCTGCGCAGGCGTTCGTCGTCGTCGACGATCAGCAGATGGGCGGGTGCGTCGTTCATCCGGGCCTCCGCGCATCGCCCAGCGCGGCATAGCTGCGGCGGCCGTCGTCATCCATCATCGCCTCGAGCACGGCGCGAAAGCCCGCGACCGCGTCGGTCCCCGCCGCGCGGAAGGCGCCGCCGACGCGGGCGCGCTGGGCGTCCGAGAGTTCGTGTTCCAGCGCCGCACCGGCGGGCGTCAGGAACAGGTGGCGGTTGCGGCGGTCGCCCCGGCCGATGTCGCTGCGCACGAGGCCCTCGGCGATCAGCCGCCGCAGCACCCGGTTCAGCGCCTGCTTGGTGATGCCCAGCGTGAACAGCAGCGTGCTGACCGTCATGCCGGGCTGGCGGTTGATGAAGTGGATGGCGCGGTGATGGGCGCGGCCAAGGCCCCGGACCTCGAGAATTCGGTCGGGATCGGCGGTGAAGGCGCGGTAGGCGAAGAACAGGGCCTCGATGCTGCGGCGCAGTTCCTCGTCGCTGAAGGCACCCGTTCCGGGCGCGGTCTGCCGCTCGGCCATGGCTTTCTCCTTTCGCCCGACAATACGTCAGCCTTGTTGACACTCCAAGGGGCGACTGCTAGCGAAAAGCGTGTTCGGCGCAAGAATGTGTCCTGCGGGCATCTGGGCGCGAACGAATCAGACCGGATGGAGGAAGCGATGGCCGGTGCCTATGATGATCGCGATGGCTGGATCTGGGTCGACGGAGAGATGGTGCCCTGGCGCGAGGCGAAGGTGCATCTGCTGACCCATGCGCTGCATTACGCCTCGTCCGTCTTTGAGGGCGAGCGCTGCTACAACGGCACGATCTTCAAGAGCGAACAGCACAACCGGCGCCTGAAGGCCTCGGCCAATGCGCTCGATTTCGAGATCCCCTTCACCATCGACCAGATCGAGGCCGCGAAATACGCGATGCTGCAGGCGAACGGCTGGACCGATGCCTATGTGCGGCCCATCGCCTGGCGCGGCGCAGGCTCCGAGATGGGCGTCTCGGCGCGCGGCAACCCGGTGCATCTGGCCATCGCAGGCTGGGAATGGGGCAGCTACTACGGCGACGCCAAGCTCAGCGGCGCGAAGCTCGACATCGCGAAATGGCGCCGCCCCGATCCGGCGACGATCCCGTTCAGCGCCAAGGCCGCCGGGCTTTACATGATCTGCACGATGTCCAAGCACGCCGCCGCCGACAAGGGCTGCTCGGATGCGATGATGTATGATTATCGCGGCTATGTGGCCGAGGCGACGAGCGCGAACATCTTCTTCGTCAAGGGCGACGAGGTGCACACGCCGCTGCCCGATTGCTTCCTGAACGGCCTGACGCGGCAGACCGTGCTGGAAATGCTGGCCGAGAAGGGCGTGAAGGTGCACGAACGCCACATCCTGCCCGAGGAACTGGCCGGGTTCGACCAGTGCTGGCTGACCGGCACCGCCGCCGAGGTGACTCCGGTGGGCCAGATCGGCGAGCACAGGTTCGAGGTCGGCGCCCTCGCCCGCGAGATCGCCACCGACTACGAAAAGCGCGTCCGCGCCTGAGCATCAGCCGTCATTGCGAGGCGCAGCCGAAGCAACCCCGACCGCTCACACACAGCATCGAGGTTGCTTCGTCGCCTTCGGCTCCTCGCAATGACGGCGCGCCCCGGTCCTCGCAATGACGGCGCGCCCCGGTCCTCGCAATGACGGCGCGCCTCAGTCCTTGGCGCGTTCCACGTAGGAATTGTCGTCGGTGTGGATCACGATGCGGGTGCCCGCGTCGATATGGCCGGGGACCATGACGCGCACGCCGATGTCGGTCATCGCGGGCTTGTAGGACGACGAGGCCGTCTGGCCCTTCAGCACCGGCTCGGTCTCGGTGATCTCGACGGTGATCTTCTGCGGCACGTCCAGCGCGATCGCCACGCCTTCGTGGGTCTTGACGTAGCAGCGCATTCCCTCCTGGAGATAGACCTTGCTGTCGCCCATCACGTCGGCGGAAACGACGATCTGGTCGTAGGTCTGCGGCTCCATGAAGTGATAGCCTTCGCCGTCCTCGTAGAGGAAATCGTATTCGCGTTCATCGACGGTGGCGCGTTCGACCTGGTCGGTGGTCTTCCAGCGTTCCGACACCTTCACCCCGTCCGAGATGCGGCGCAGGTCGGCGCTGGTGGTGGGCACGCCCTTGCCGGGGTGGAAGTTGGAGGCGTTGAGGACGACGTACAGGCGCCCGTCCATATCGACGACGTTCCCCTTGCGCAGCGAAGAGGCAATGACCTTGACCACGGGATGATCCCTTGCGAATGGAAAGCGGCGCCCGGAGCGCCGCGAGACACCGGCGCCCGTAGCGTATTTTCCGCCACCACGCCAGCCCCGAGGCCGAATTGACCGATTCCGACTGGTGGCACCCCGCCCGCCACGCCGACCGTCGCCCGTTGTTGCTGGCCCGCAACCGCATCCAGAAGGGGCTGCGCGCCTGGCTCGACGATGAAGGCTTCACCGAGGTCGATCCCGCCGCGCTGGTCGCCAGCCCCGGCAACGAGGCGCATCTGCACGCCTTCGAGACCCGGCTGCTGGACACCGAGGGCCGGGGCGAGACGCGCTATCTGCATACCTCGCCGGAATTTGCGATGAAGAAGCTCATCGCCGCCGGGGAACGGCGCATCGCCGCCTTTGCCCATGTCTGGCGCAACCGCGAGGGCGGGCCGCGCCATGCCGCCGAATTCACCATGCTGGAATGGTACCGCTGCGGCGCGGACTATGCGGTTCTCATGGGGGACGTGGCCGCCATGGCGCGGATCGCCGCGCGCGCGGCGGGTGTGGCGGTGCTGCGCCACGGTGACGCCACCTGCGACCCGTTCGCGCCGTTTGAGCGCCTGTCGGTCGCCGATGCCTTTGCGCGGCTGGCCGGGATCGACCTTGCGGCGACGCTGGCGCCGGACGGTGCGCCCGATGCCGCCGCGCTGCGGGCGCAGATGCGCGCCACCGGGCTGCGGCCCGGCGACGGCGACACCTGGTCGGCGATGTTCAGTCACGTTCTGGTCGCGCGCATCGAGGCGCATCTGGGCCACGGGCGGCTGACCGTGCTCGACCGCTACCCCGCCGCCGAGGCCGCGCTGGCGCGGCGCTGCCCGGATGACGCGCGGTTTTCGGAACGATTCGAGGTCTATGCCTGCGGGGTGGAACTGGCCAACGGCTTCGGCGAGCTGACCGACCCGGTCGAGCAGCGCGCCCGCTTCGAGGCCGAGATGGACGAGAAGGCCCGCGTTTATGGCACCCGCTACCCGCTGGACGAGGCGCTGCTGGCGGCGCTGCCGCTCATGCCGCCCACCGCCGGAATCGCGCTGGGCTTCGACCGGCTGGTGATGCTGGCGACGGGCGCGCCAAGGGTTGATCTGGTGCAATGGGCGCCTGCGGGGTAGGGGGGTTCGTCATTGCGAGGAGGCGTCAGCCTTTCCCCCGTCATTGCGAGGCGAAGTGCCCCGTCATTGCGAGGCGAAGCCGAAGCAACCTCGACCGCTCACACACAACATCGAGGTTGCTTCGTCGCCTGCGGCTCCTCGCAATGACGAACACCCCCCTACCCGCGCGCGCCGAACAGTGCGGACCCCACCCGCACATGGGTGGCGCCCTCGGTCACGGCGGTCTCGAAATCGGCGCTCATGCCCATCGACAGGCCCGCCAGCCCGTTGCGTTCGGCCATGGCCCGCAGGGCGCGGAAATGTGGCGCCGGGTCGGCGTCCACCGGCGGGATGCACATGAGGCCCAGCAGCGGCAGCCCCTCGCCCCGGACCTGGGCGACCAGCGCGTCGACCTCGGCCACCGCGCAGCCTGCCTTTTGCGATTCATCGCCGGTGTTCACCTGCACGAACAGCGCCGGGCTGTGGCCGCGTTCCTGTGCCAGCCGCGCCAGCACCGCCACCAGCCGGGCGCGGTCGACCGTGTGGATCACATCGAACAGGGCCACGGCGGCGCGGGCCTTGTTGGTCTGGAGCGGGCCGATCAGATGCAGCTCCAGCCCGTCGCGCCGCGCCTCCCAGCGCGATTGCGCCTCCTGCACGCGGTTCTCGCCGAACACGCGCTGGCCCTGCGCGAGCACGGCGGCGACCCGGTCGTCCGGCTGGGTCTTGCTGACCGCGATCAGGGTGACGGCGCCGGGGTCGCGGCCCGCCCCGCGCGCGGCGGCGTCGATTCGGTCGCGGATCGCCTGAAGCGTGGCCATGGCTGCCCCTTTCTGCCCTGTTCCTGCCCTGGGTGCGCGGAAATTGCCCCGCAACGCCGCACCCTTGCCGCCTGCCTAGCACCTGTGTGGCGATGTTGCATCATTTTCGCGGCGCGGGCGACACGCAGGGCCAATCCGCTTGAGAAGCGGGGGGGTTCGGCGCAAACAACATCCCAATGCTGGTTGGACTGGCATTCATTGGAATGCAAAACACGAGGGAATCTCTCATGAAGTACATCCTCCTCGCTTCCGCCTCGGCCTTCGCCTTCGCTGGCGCCGCCATGGCGGACGTGTCGTTCGGCGGTGATGCCGAACTGGGTTACAATGATACTGTCGGCGTGGGCGACAATGACGGCTTCTACTGGTCGGCCAATCTCGAGGCGACCCTCAAGGTCGAGCTGAACAACGGCCTGACTGCCGGCGCGTCGGTCAGCATTGAACTCTCCGACGATAATCTCAGCGAGGACATGGACACGTCCGATTATGTCCTGTGGCTCGAGTCGGAAAATGCCGCTCTCTACTTCGGCGCCACCGACCCCGCCGCGATCAAGCATTGGGCCGGCGTCGACGGTATGGCCGCCGACCGATTCACTGAAGACGCCACTGATGGCGAGGACGATCTGGCGGTGCTGCGTGGTGACCTTACCTGGGGCGGAATCGGCGCCTCTGTGTCGGTTCTCGCCGAAGCTCAGTATGACGATGTGGACCAGCTCTCGGTCGGCGCGTCGGGCAGCTTTGGAAACTTCAACTTCTCGCTCGCCTACCAGGATTATAGCGACTGGTATTGGCCGAACGGTGACTTCTACGACGACCGCGTGATGGCTGTCAGCGTCGGCACGACCTTCGGCGGTGCCGATGTGACGCTGGCCTATGCCAAGGTTGATAGCTGGGTGCCCGGCGCCTACAGCTTCGACTCGATCGGTATCCAGGGTTCCTACCCGATCGGCCCGGTCACTGTCGGCGCGCATTACGTCGCACAAGATATTGTTGCCGGCGGGGTCAGCGACGGCAACACTTGGGGCATCAACGTCGACTATGCGTCCGGCCCGATCGGAGTGTCGGTCTACTACGAAGACTATGAGTCCGCGACTCCTGCCGACTGGGGCATCGACGCCTCCTACGCTGTCGGCAACGGCCTGACTGTTTATGCCGGTGTCGCCGGCTCGGGTGATGCACCCTACATCGGCGGCGAGTTCGACATGGGCAACGGCGCCACCCTTGGCCTGTCCTACGCCGACGACAACGCCACGCACGATCAGGGAGACGAGATCGGCGCCCGCGACTATCAGGAAGGCGCGACCGCCTGGGTGTCGTTCACCTTCTGAACGACCCGCCCCTGACGGGGTTCCCTCGACAACCGGAAAGAGCGGGCCAACGCCCGCTCTTTTCATTTGTGGTGCCCCGCTTCCCCTGTCATTGCGAGGAGCCCCGTCATTGCGAGGAAGCGAAGCTGACGAAGCAACCCCGACGGCTTACGCGCAAGTGTTCGAGCTTGCTTCGCTTCGCTCGCAATGACGAACCCCCAGCGGTTAACCGTATCGTAACGAAAAGCCGCGATCTCGGGATCATGCGCGAACCGGCGGTATATATCATGGCAAGCAGACCGTGGGGCACCATCTACACCGGCGTCACATCGGACCTGCCCCGCCGCGTCTGGCAGCACCGGACCGCCGCAATCCCCGGCTTTACCGCACGTTACGACTGCAAGAACCTCGTCTGGTTTGAACGCCACGACGCAATGGAAACCGCGATCCTGCGCGAGAAGCAGATCAAGGGCTGCTCCCGCCGGAAAAAGCTGCATCTGATCGAAGCGAAAAACCCGTTCTGGCACGACCTGTGGCCAGAGATCGCGCGGTAGGGACGGGTTCGCGCAGTGGCGGGGTGTTCTCGCGATGGCGGGGGTTCTCGTCATTGCGAGCGCAGCGAAGCAACCCCGACGGCTCACACACAACATCGGGGTTGCTTCGTCGGCTGCGCCTCCTCGCAATGACGGG
>JACFNP010000028.1 GCA_019454835.1 Rubellimicrobium sp. | reverse complement strand
TCGTCGGCTTCGCCTCCTCGCAATGACGGGCGGCGCCGCGATTGCCCCAGCGTCACCTTGCACGACCCATTGCAAAATCCGCACGGATCGGGTGCACTCCGCGCGCAACAACTGCGGAGTGATCGTGAACGATACCGCGCCGGTCATCGAGATACGGGATCTGCACAAGTCCTACGGCTCGCTCGAGGTGCTCAAGGGTGTCTCGATCCGGGCGCCTGCCGGGCATGTGGTGGCGATGATCGGCTCGTCGGGGTCGGGGAAATCGACGCTGCTGCGCTGCTCGAACCTGCTTGAAGACAGCCAGCAGGGCGATGTCCTGTTCTGCGGCGAATCCGTGCGCTGGAAGGGCAGCGGCCAGAACCGCCGTCCCGCCGATCACGCCCAGCTCATCCGCATCCGCACCAACCTGTCGATGGTGTTCCAGCAGTTCAACCTCTGGTCGCATCTGAGCGTGCTGCAGAACGTCATGGAGGCGCCGGTCCATGTCCTGAAACGCGACCGTGCCGAGGTCGAATCCGCGGCGCGCGCCTATCTGGAAAAGGTCGGCATCGGCGACAAGGCCGACGCCTGGCCCGCGCAGCTTTCGGGCGGCCAGCAACAGCGTGCGGCCATCGCGCGGGCGCTGTGCATGGAACCCAAGGCGCTGCTGTTCGACGAACCGACCTCGGCGCTCGATCCCGAGCTCGAGCAGGAGGTGATCCGCGTGATCCGCGCGCTGGCCGAGGAAGGCCGCACCATGATCATCGTCACCCACGACATGAAGCTGGCCGCCGATGTCGCCGACCATGTCGTGTTCCTGCATCAGGGCCTGATCGAGGAAGAAGGCCCGCCCGAAGCGGTGTTCGGCAACCCGCGTTCCGAACGGCTGCGGCAGTTCCTGTCCCATTCGGTGGCCGCATGATCCGCATGGCGGCGGCGCTGGTGCTGGTGGCGGCCCCGGCAGCGGCCGAATCGCTGCGCATCTGCACCGAGGTCGATTACCCGCCCTACATGGCCGCCGATGCCGACGGCACGCTCTACGGTTTCGAGCACGATCTCGGCATGGCGATCTGCGCGGGGATGGCCGCCGACTGCACCTGGGAGGTGATGACCTTCGACGCCATCCTGCCCGCCGTGGCGAACGGCGGCTGCGAGATGGGGCTGGCGGCGATCGCCGCCACGCCCGGACGGCGCGCGCTGGTCGATTTCTCGGAACCCTACGACGCGGGCGGCCCCAGTGCGGGGGTGTTCATCACGCTCGACCCGAACCAGCGGCTCCGTGATGCCCGGATCGGCGTGCAGGCGGGCACCGTCCAGCAGGAACATCTGGGCCAGCGCGGGCGCGCGGTCGTCACCTTCGAGTCGAACGACGCCGCACTGGCGGCGCTGGCGCGGCACGAGATCGACCTGCTTTTCGCCTCGCCCGGCGTGCTGCAGGCCGCGCAGGAGCGGCAATATCCGGGCCTGCGGGCGCTGGCCTACGAGGAAATCCCCGGCTGGGGCACCGCCGTCGCGGTCGCCCGAGGCGCGGACGGGTTGCGCAAACGGATCGACACCGCCATCCAGACCCTGCAAGAAGACGGCACCATCGAACGGCTCCGGGCACGCTGGTTCGCTGCCGGGACAACAACATGAACCAATCTGTCACCAACGGGAGAACGACAATGAAGACACCGATCATCGCCGCCGCCGCGCTTGGCGCGCTGGTTGCCACGGGCGCGCTGGCGCAGGACGTGGTGCGCATCGGCACCGAAGGCGCCTATGCGCCCTACAACTACATCAACGATGCGGGCCAGGTGGACGGCTTCGAGCGTGAGCTCGGTGACGCGATCTGCGAGAGGGCGGGCCTCACCTGCGAATGGGTGATGAACGACTGGGATTCGATCATCCCCAACCTGACCTCGGGCAACTACGATGTCATCATGGCCGCCATGACCATCACCGACGAGCGCGAGCAGGTCGTCGATTTCAGCGACGCCTACTATCCGCCGACCGCCTCGGCCTATGCGGCCGACGCCGAGGACGCCAATTACGAAAGCGGCGTGGTCTCGGCGCAGACCGCCACGATCCAGGCGGCCTATATCGCGGAATCGGGCGCAACGCTGCTGGAATTCGCCAACCCCGAAGAGGCCGTGCAGGCGGTGCGTGACGGCGAGGCCGATGCGGTCTTTGCCGACTACGACTACCTTGTCCCGCTGGTCGAGGACTCGGACGGCGCGCTGATGTTCGTCGGCGACGAGGTTCCCATCGGCGGCGGCATCGCGGCAGCCTTCCGCAAGGGCGACGACACCCTGCGCGGCCAGTTCGACGCGGTCATCGAAGCGATGAAGGCCGACGGGTCGCTGAACGAAATGCTGGCACGCTGGTTCGGTGACGAATCGCGCGTCCCGGCGTTCTGACCGGACAGCCCGGACGGGGTGGCGTCACCGCCACCCCGTAAGGCCAAGCGATGTTCGAGTTCTGCACCGATCCCGGTCAACTGGACCGGCTTGCGTGGATGGCCTGCTATCTGACCACCACGAAGCACATGGCCATCTACTGGTCCGTGGGCACGGTGTTGATATTGCTTGCCGTCACCGCGCCTGCGGCGCTGCTGATGGGGTTCGGCGGCGCCATGGCGGCGCGGTCGCGCATCGCGCCGGTGTCGTGGCTGGGGCGCGCCTACATCATGATCGTGCGCGGCGTGCCGGATATCGCCTTCTTCATGTTCTTCGTCATCGCGCTGGACCAGTTCTTTGAATACATCCGCCACGAGGTGAAATGCCCCGGCTGGACCGAACCGATCCGGCAGAACGGCAATTTCCTCGTCTGCCCCGAAGCCAAGCTGCCGCTGTCGTCGGCGCCGCAGTATATCCATGAAATCTACGGCTTCACGCTGGCGGTCATCACCTTCGCCATCATCTTCGGCGCCTTCGCGGCCAATGTCCTTTATGGCGCGATGCGCGCCGTGCCGCAGGCCCAGATCGAGACCGCCGAGGCCTACGGCATGTCGCGCAGGCAGGCGTTCCGGCGCATCCTCGTGCCGCAGATGTGGGTCTATGCGCTGCCCGGCCTGTCGAACCTGTGGATGATCCTCGTCAAGGCCACGCCGCTGCTGTTCCTGCTGGGCGTGCAGGATCTGGTCTACTGGGCGCGCGAACTGGGCGGCGCCAAGACGCCGCGCTTTACCGATTACCCGCACGGCGACTGGCGCATCTGGTATTTCCTTGCGCTGCTGGTGTTCTACCTCGTCCTCACCCGCGTCTCGGAGATCGCGCTTGACCGGCTGATGGTGCGGCTGACGCGCGGACAGGCGACCTCGGGCGGCGAGGCCCAGCGCAAGGCGATGATCGCATGACCTGCTGGGAGACGATACAGGCCTATGCGCTGCGCTCGGTCTTCTCGGACCGCTTCACCTGGGATTTCACGCTGTTCGGGCATGATTTCAGCCTGGCGCTGGGCGCGGAAAAGCTGTTGCCGCGCGCCGATTTCGACCTGTGCCAGCAGGTCGTGCTGATCGGCTCGGGCATGATCTGGAACATCTATTTCGGCGTGCTGACGCTGGGCGCAGGATTCCTGCTGGCCACGCTGGTCGCCGTCGCGCGCGGGTCGCGCAACCCGCTGCTGCGCAAGCCTGCCGAATGGTTCATCCTGGTGTTTCGCGGCTCGCCGCTCTTCATCCAGTTCTTCTTCGGCTATTTCTGCTTTCTCGCGCTCAAGACCGCCCATCCGGCCTTTGCGCCCTTCACCTCGGCGGCGCTGGGCGCGGCGGTGGTGCTGTTCCTGAATACCGCCGCCTATTCGGCGGAAATCTTTCGGGGGGCGCTGCTCTCGATCCCCAAGGGCGATACCGAGGCCGCCGACGCCTACGGCCTGTCGGGCTGGCCGCGCTTTCGCCGCATCGTCTGGCCGACCATGCTGCGGCTGGCCTGGCCCGCCTATACCAACGAGGCGATCTTCCTGTTCCATTCCACGACGCTGGTGTTCTTTTCCGGCTTCCCTGCGACAAGCCAGCGCGGTGACGCGCTTTATTATGCGTCCTACTTTGCCGACAAGACCTTCAATCCATTCGTTCCCTACCCCATCCTTGCGGGCTATTTCATCCTGCTCACGCTGATCATCATCGGGCTTTTCGGGGTGATGAACCGGCGTCTCAACCGTCATCTGCCTGAGGCACGCCGTGCCCGGCTCAGGCTGCGTGCAGGTCAATTCCTCAGATGAGCTGGCTCGACGATCACCCCGAAATCCGCAACGTTCGCCTCGGCACCGCCGACCTCAACGGCCAGCCGCGCGGCAAGCGTGTCCCGATCCGTTTCGCCCGCGATGCCGAGACGGGCGGCACCCGGTTTCCGCTCTCGGTGCTGAACCTCGACATCTGGGGCGAGGATGTCGAGGATTCGCCGCTGGTCTTTGAAAGCGGCGATCCCGACGGCGTGCTGATGCCGACCGAGCGCGGCTATGTGCCGATGCCCTGGCTGTCCGCGCCCTCGGCCTATCTGCCGATGTGGATGTTCAACGAGGACGGCACCCCCTTCGACGGCGATCCCCGCCACGCGCTGGCGCGGGTGGTGGAACGCTATGCCGCACTGGGCCTGACACCGGTGGTGGCGACCGAGATGGAATTCTACCTGGTCGACGATTCCGGGTCCGAAATCCGCCAGCCCGCCTCGCCGCGCTCCGGCAAGCGTCGTCCCGGTGCGGAAATCCTGTCGCTGCGGGCGCTGGATGCCTTCGACGGCTTTTTCACCGACCTCTACGACGCGCTCGACGCGATGGAGATTCCGGCCGAGGCCGCCAGTTCCGAAGTCGGCCTCGGCCAGTTCGAGATCAACCTCTCGCATGTCCCCGACGCCCTGCGCGCCGCCGATGATGCCTGGCTGTTCAAGACGCTGGTGCGCGGCCTGGCCCGCAACCACGGCTTTGCCGCCAGCTTCATGGCCAAGCCCTACGAGGATTACGCCGGAAGCGGGCTGCACATGCATTTCAGCGTGCTCGACCGCGACGGCAACAACGCCTTTGCGAACGGCACCTTCGAGGGCACGCAACTTCTACAGCACGCGATTGCCGGCTGTCTGAAGGGGATCAGCAAGCTGACGCTGGTATTCGCGCCGCACGCCAACAGCTATGACCGCCTCGTGCCGGAAAGCCACGCGCCGACCGGCATCTGCTGGGCCTATGAAAACCGCACCGCCTCGATCCGGGTGCCCGGCGGCAATCTCGCGGCGCGGCGGATCGAGCATCGCGTCGCGGGCGGTGACGTGAACCCCTATCTCTTCATCGCCGCCGTGCTGGGGTCGGCGCTGGTCGGCATCGAGGACCGGCTGATCCCGCCGCCGCCCATCGAGGGCAACGCCTACGAGCAGGATCTCGAGCAGATTCCCGACACCTGGGAACAGGCGGTCGAGACCTTCGACAACCCCTTCGTGCGCCGCATCTTCCCGCAGCAGCTCATCGACAACCTGCTGGCGACGAAACGGCAGGAGCTGCGCTACATGGAGGAACTGACCCCGCGCCAGCAGCTCGACCTCTATCTGGACACGGTCTGAGGGGGCGCTGCCCCCGGCCCGTTCCGGGCCTCCCCCGGAGTATTTGTGCAAGGCTGAAGGGGCGGGGGCAAAGCGCGGGGGCAATCGGACCCCGTCATTGCGAGGAGCCGCAGGCGACGAAGCAACCTCGATGTCGTGTGCGAGCGGTCGGGGTTGCTTCGGCTGCGCCTCGCAATGACGGGACATGCGGTGCGTCCGATTGCCCTGGCGAAGCGCCCTCGCTGGCTTGCCAGATGGAATGCCGCCGCCTAGATGGAACCAGAGGCCACAGACAGGTTCTTCATGCTCATCGGTATCCTGCAGACCGGCCGCGCGCCAGAAGCGTTGCGCCCGACCCATGGCGACTATCCCGACGCCTTTGCGCGGCTTCTGGGCACCACGGATTTCACATATCGCACCTGGGTCGTCTGCGACGGCGAGCTGCCCGCCGATCCGCATGATTGCGACGGCTGGCTCATCACCGGGTCGAAGTTCGGGGCCTATGACGGCCTGCCGTGGATTTCCCGGCTCGAGGATTTCATCCGCCGCTGCCACGCCGCCGATGTGCCGCTGGTCGGGATCTGCTTCGGTCACCAGATCGTCGCGCAGGCGATGGGCGGCAAGGTCGAGAAATATCCCGGCGGCTGGGTGGCGGGGCGCACCGAATACGACTGGGGCGGCGAGACGGTGGCGCTGAATGCCTGGCATCAGGATCAGGTGACGCGGCGCCCCGAAGGGGCCGAGGTGCTGGCCAGCAACGCCGCCTGCGAGAACGCGGCGCTGCTTTACGACCACCGCATCCTGACCATTCAGGCCCACCCCGAATTCACCCCCGCCTTCCTGCACGATCTTGCCGAGACGCGCGGGCGCGGCGTGGTGCCCGATGCGCTGATCGACGCCGCCGAGGCGCGGCTGGACGCGCCGCTCGATACCGCCGTGACCGCCGGGCGGATCGCGCAGTTCCTCAAGACCCGCGAGGTGGCGTGATGGACTGGCTGGACCGCATCCCCGACGCCGCGCGCGCCTATCTGGATCGCAACCGCCTCGACGAGGTCGAATGTATCATCGCCGACTTTCCCGGCATCGCGCGCGGCAAGGCGGTGCCCGCGACAAAGTTCGACCCGTCGAAGCCCTTCCACCTGCCCAACTCGATCTTCTTCCAGACCATCACCGGCGACTGGGTCGATACCGATGACGACACCTATACCGAACCGGACATGATCCTGCGCCCGGACCTGTCCACCGCCACCGCCGCGCCATGGGCCGCCGAGGGCACGTTGCAGGTGATCCACGACGCCTTCGACCAGAAGGGCAATCCCATCGCCTGCGCGCCGCGCAACGTGCTGCGCCGCGTGGTCGATCTTTACCGCGAACAGGGCTGGAACCCGGTCGTGGCGCCCGAGATGGAATTCTATCTCATCAGCCGCAACACCGACCCGACCCAGGACATCGAACCAGCCATCGGCCGCACCGGCAGGCGCGCGGCGGCCAACCAGGCCTATTCGCTGTCGGCGGTGGATGAATACGGCAAGGTCGTGGACGACATCTACCGCTTTGCCGAGGCGCAGGGGCTGGAAATCGACGGCATCACCCAGGAGGGCGGCGCCGGGCAACTGGAAATCAACCTGCGCCACGGCGACCCGGTGCGGGTGGCCGACGAGGTGTTCTTCTACAAGCGCCTGATCCGCGAGGCGGCGCTGAAGAACGGCTGCTTCGCCACCTTCATGGCCAAGCCCATCGAGGGTGAACCCGGCAGCGCCATGCACGTTCATCATTCCATCGTCGACGAGGAGGGCCGCAACATCTTCTGCGGCCCGCAGGGCGGCGAGACCGACAATTTCTATTACTTCATCGGCGGCTTGCAGCAATGGATGCCCGCCGCCATCGCGCTGATCGCGCCCTACGTGAATTCCTACCGCCGTTACGTGAAGAACTACTCGGCGCCGATCAACCTGCAATGGGGCCGCGACAACCGCACCACCGGGCTGCGGGTGCCGGTCTCCGAGCCACAGGCCCGCCGGGTGGAAAATCGCCTGCCGGGCATGGACTGCAACCCCTATCTGTGCATCGCCGCCTCGCTGGCCTGCGGGCTGCTGGGCATCCGCAACGAGAAATGGTCCCACAAGCCCATCCATGGCGAAGCCTACCGCGCCCCGAGCGACATTCCCGTGTCGCTGTCGGATGCGCTTGACCTGTTCGAGGAGGCCACGGACCTGCACACGATCCTCGGCGAGGAATTCTCGCGCGTCTATACGCTGGTGAAGCGTTCCGAGGTGAACGAGTTCCTCCAGATCATCAGCCCCTGGGAGCGCCAGCACCTGCTGCTGTCGGTATGAACCCCGCATGAACCCGCTGCACCGCAACGACCGCCCCGGCGAACACCCGCCCTCGTGGTATGCGGCCAGCGCCGCCATCCCGCCCGCGCGCCCGGCGCTACAGGGCGAGGTGACCGCCGATGTCGCGATTCTCGGCGCGGGCTTCACCGGGCTGTGGGCTGCGAAGGTGGCGGCGGAGCGGGGGCTGAAGGTCGTCGTGCTCGAGGCACACCGCGCAGGCTGGGGGGCATCGGGGCGCAACGGCGGACAGGTCGGCACCGGCTACAACATGGGGCAAAGGGCGCTGGAATCGCGCATGGGCGCGGGCAACGCGCGCCTTGTCTGGGATCTGGCCGAAGAGGCGAAGGCGCAGTTGCGCGACTTCTGCGCGACAAGCGCCCCCGACGCCCGCTATCTGCCCGGCGTGGCCCATGGCGACTATTCCGCCCGCGAGGTGCAGGCCAGCCACGCGGATGCCGAACACCTGGCCCGCATCTACGGCTATGACCGGATCGAGCCGCTCGACCGCGCCGCCATGCAGGCGCTGGTGCATTCGGCGAAATATCAGGGCGGCACGCTGGATCGCGGCGCCGGACATCTGCATCCGCTGAACTACGCGCTGGCGCTGGCCCGCGCGGCCGAAGCCGCAGGCGCCGTGATCCACGAGGGGTCCGAGGTGATCGCCCTCGACCACGGCCCCCGCCCGGCGCTGCGCACCGCAGGTGGGCGGGTGACGGCGGATCATGTGATCCTTGCGGGCAACGGCTATCTGCCGAACATCAGCCGCCCGGTCGCCGCGCGGGTCATGCCGATCAACAGCTTCATCGCCGCGACCGAACCGCTGCCCGACCGCTGGCGCGAGGTGCTGGCCGAGGACATCGCCGTCGCCGATTCCAAATTCGTGGTGAACTATTTCCGCTTCTCGCACGACCGCCGCTTCCTGTTCGGCGGGCGTGAAAGCTATACGATCGGCTTCCCCGCCGACATCACCGGCCCGCTGCGGGCGCGGATGGAGGCGTTGTTTCCGCAGCTTGCCGGGGTGCGCATCGACCATGTCTGGGGCGGCTCTCTGGGCATCACGATGTCGCGGCTGCCGCATGTCGCGCGCGTGGCGCCGAACGTGCTGTCGGGGGCCGGGTTCTCGGGGCATGGCGTGGCGCTGGCGGGGATCGCGGGCCGGGTCATGGCCGAGGCCGTGGCCGGGCAGGCCGGACGGTTCGACGCGATGGCGCGGCTGCCGGTGCCGCGTTTCCCCGGCGGCGCAGCGCTGCGCGCGCCCTTGCTGACGCTGGCGATGACCTGGTTCAGCCTGCGCGACCGGCTGGGGTTCTAGACAGCCGCCCCCACCCGCAACTCCAGTCGTGGATAGCGCGCCCACAAGGTGGCCGCCCGGATCACGAACAGCAGCAGCAGCGCCAGCCACAGCCCGTGATTGCCCAGCACCGGCACCAGCAGCACCAGCGCGACGGCGTAGCTTCCGACCGACCAGAGCATCGCCTTGAGCATCTCGCGGGTCCAGGTCGCGCCGATGAAGATGCCGTCGAGCATCCACGACGCCACGCCCACCACGGGCGCCGCGACCAGCCAGGGCAGGAACTCGCGCGCGCGGGCGCGCACCTCGGGCGAGGTGGTCAGCAGATCGACCAGCGCCGGGCCGAAGGCCGCATAGGCCAGCGCCACCAGCACCGCTCCGCCCGCGCCCCAGATCGACGCCAGCCTTGCCGCCTGCCGCAGATGCGCGCGCGACCCGGCGCCCAGCGCGGCCCCGACCATCGCCTCGGCGGCAAAGGCGAATCCGTCCAGCGCATAGGCCGAGATTTCCAGGAACTGCATCAGCACCTGATTGGCCGCCAGCGTCAGGTCGCCCTGTCCGGCCCCCAGAAAGACGAAGGTGGTGAACGATCCCTGCAACAGCACCGAGCGCAGCATGATGTCGCCGTTCACCGAGGCCATCCGCCGCAGCGCCCGGCCCGCGAACACCCGCGCCCGGTCGCGCCACCAGCCGCCCGCGAACGCCTCGCGGCACAGCCAGAGGCCCAGGCCGACCCCGCTCCATTCCGCCACCAGCGAGGCCCAGGCGACCCCCTCGACCCCTAAGCCGAGGCCCAGCACGAACCACAGGTCCAGCGCGACATTCGTGCCGTTCATGGCAAGCTGCGTGACCAGCACGCCGCGCGTGCGCTCCATGGCGATGAGCCAGCCGGTGACCGCATAGAGGCTGATCGTCGCGGGGGCGCCCCAGATGCGGATCGACAGATAGGCCCGCGCGACCGATTCGACCGCCTCCGAGGCGGGCGCGATGGCGAAGGCACCCCGCCACAGCAGCGCCTGCCCCGCAACCAGCGCCAGCCCCGCCGCGCCGCCGATCAGCAGCGCCCGCGACAGATGCGCCGCGACCTCGGCCCGGTCGCCCGCGCCCCGCGCCTGCGCGACGAAGCCGGTGGTGCCCATGCGCAGGAAGCCGAAGATCCAGTAGAGCGCCGCCAGGATCGCCGCCCCCAGCCCGACCGCGCCCAGCGCCACCACGTCGCCCAACTGGCCGATGACCCCGGTATCGACCGCGCCCAGCAGCGGCACCGTGGCATTCGAGAGCACCACCGGTCCGGCGATGCGCAGCACGCGGGCGTGGGTGACGGGTTCGGGGGTCGCGTTCACACGCGGCCTGGCATCAGGAAATGCCCGCTCGCCTGCGCGATGGGGCGGGCGCGGTTGTCCTGCCAGGCCTCGACATGGACCGAGGCATAGCGGCGGCCCGAACGGGCGATGCGGGCACGGGCATAGGCGTCGCGCGGCAGGCCGGTGCGCAGGTAGTCCATGGTGAAATTGATGGTGCGCGGCAGCGGCGGCAGGTCTTCGGGCACGGGATCACCGGCGGCGGCGGCGGCCTCCATCGCGGCCCAGTGCAGCGACCAGGTCAGTTCGACGATGGCAGCCGATTCCATGAAACCCGCCGTCACCCCGCCATGCAGCGCGGGCAGCGCCGGATTGCCGGTCAGCCCGTCGCGCCACGGCAGGATCGCGGTCAGCTCGTCGCCGCGCCGGTCGAATGTCATGCCGAGAAATCCGATATAGGGCACCGAGGACACCAGCCGCGCCAGCGCCTGATCGCGGCGCAGCTTCACCACCTGCACGGGTTCGGGCCTGCGGCGCGCGGTCATTTCACGTCCCCCGCCAGCGTGAAGCTGCCGGTCGCCGTTGCCACCGGGCGCGAGTCGTCGTCGTCCAGCGCCACCGCGCGCACGAAGGCCACGTTGCGGGTGACGTGGTGGCATTCGGCCCGCGCGCGGATGGTCTGATGCGGGCTGGCAGCGCGCATGTAGTCGATGCGCAGGTCCAGCGTCGCGGTCGGCCCCGTCACCTGCGGATGCGCCAGCACCGCCGCGCCCGAGGCGGTATCCATCAGCGTGAACACCGCGCCGCCGTGGATGACGCCGGTGGCCGGGTCGCCGACCAGATCGGCACGCCACGGCAGGCACAGTTCGACCTCGCCCGCCGCCGTGCGCGCGACGGTCACGCCCAGTTCGGCAACCTGCGGCACGCCGGACACGAAGGCGCGGGCGATGCGGTCATGGGCGGCGTTGCGGTCCCGGTCGTCCATCCGGTCCTCCTTGCGCGGCATCCTCGCCATTGATCGACAGCGGGCGGCGCGGCTAGTCTGGGATCACGGCCCTGTGGCAAGGGGAAGCCATGACAGCGAACCGTCTGACCTTCAAGGAGATGTGCGCGCGTTTCGACGTGACGCCACGGACCCTGCGCTATTACGAATATATCGAGCTTCTTTCCCCGGAACGCGACGGGCGCACCCGCCTTTACGGCCCGCGCGAGATCGCCCGCATGACCCTGATCCTGCGCGGGCGGCGCTTCGGCTTTCCGCTCGAGGAAATCCGGCAATGGCTGCTCATCTACGAACGCGAGGGGTCCGAGGCGCAGATGTGCCGCTGGATCGACCTTGCCGACCGGCAGCTTGCCGAACTGGCCGAGCAGCAGCGCCAGCTTGAGGAGACGATGACCGAACTGCGCGCCCTGCGCGACCGGGTTGCCGCCGATCTGGCCGGCAAATCATAGGAACCCGCGCCAGCGCAGCACCACGACCACCAGCACGGCCAGCGCCAGCAGGTCGAAGGCGATGACCGCGACGATGCCCAGCGCACGGGTCAGGCGCCGCTCGCGCGGGTTGACGGCGGCCAGATGCGCCTGCACCGCGCCATGCGCGCGGGCGAGACGGTCGGGATCGACCAGCCGCGCAAGGCGGGGGTTGGCGGCCATGGTCTCGGCCCCGGCCAGAAAGCGCGCCTCGCGCCGCAACCGGCGCGGCAACAGGCGCTGCACCCGCGCCAGCCGCTCCGCCAGCGTCGCCCCGCGCGCGCCCAGCCGTTCGGCAAGCAGCGCGCCGATCTCGTCCGTCCGCGCGGTGATGTCCTCGCCCCACATGGGGCAAGGCTACCTCGCGGCACGGGGTGGCTCAAGGTCGGCTGCGCCGGTGCGGCGTCGCCTGCCCGCAAACCCCGTCATTGCGAGGAGGCGCAGCCGACGAAGCAACCTCGACGTTATGTGAGCGAGGTCGGGGTTGCTTCGGCTTGCGCCTTGCAATGACGGAACAGGCCGTTCGCGCCCGCCCGCGACACTGGCATCCGTCGCGCGGGATGTCTAACTGGTGGCCATGCTGCACCTGACCCGCCACGGCACCGCCACCGCCCGCCCGCCGCTGCTGATCGCCCATGGCCTGTTCGGCTCGGGGCGCAACTGGGGCACCATCGCCCGCGACCTGTCGGCAATGCGCGAGGTCGTCACCGTCGACATGCGCAACCACGGTGAAAGCGGCTGGACCGAAACCCATGACTATCCCGGCATGGCCGCCGATCTGGCCGAAGTGATCGAGGGCGCCATGGGCGGCCGGGCGGCCGTCATGGGTCATTCGATGGGCGGCAAGGCGGCGATGGTGCTGGCGCTGACCCGGCCCGGTCTGGTGGAGCGACTGATCGTCGCCGACATCGCGCCGGTCGCCTATCCGCACCACAGCCACGACGAACAATTCGCCGCCATGCGCGCGGTGGACCCGGCGCGCGTGACCTCACGGACCGAAGCCGCAAGACTGATGACCGCGACCCCGCCCGCACTGGCGGCGTTCCTGTTGCAGAACCTCGACCTCGTGCACCGCCGCTGGCGGCTGAACCTCGACCTGCTGGAACGCGAGATGCCCGGTATTCTGGGCTTTCCCGAGGCGGGAACCCCCTTCGCGGGACCGGCGCTGTTTCTGGCCGGGGCCGCGTCGGACTACATCCGCCCGGAACACCATACGGCCATCCGCACCCTGTTCCCCGCCGCGCGGATCACCACGATCGCAGGCGCAGGCCACTGGCTGCACGCCGAACAGCCTCAGGCGGTGCTGGACGCGGTGAGGGGGTTTCTGGACGCTCAGACGGCGTGAGCCGCCGCCACGAACGCCGCGATCCTTGCGGCGTCCTTCACTCCCGGTGCCGATTCGACCCCCGAGGACACGTCCACCGCCTGCGCCCCGGTCAGCCGCAGCGCCTCGGCCACGTTGGCGGGCGTCAGGCCCCCCGCCAGCATCCACGGCAGCGGCCAGTGCCGCCCGGCGATCAGGTGCCAGTCGAAGGCCAGCCCGTTGCCGCCGGGCAGCGCGGCGCCCGGCGCGGGTCGGGCGTCGATCAGCAGCCGGTCGGCGACCGGCAGGTAATCCGCGATGGCGACAAGGTCGCCTTCCTCGGCCACGCCCAGCGCCTTCATCACCGGCAGGCCGGTGCGGGCGCGGATTTCCGCGACGCGGGCCGGGCTTTCGTGGCCGTGCAGTTGCAGCAGGTCGGGGGCGACCTCGTGCGTGATCGTGTCGAGCAGCGAATCATCCGCATCGACGACCAGCGCCACGCGGCCCATACCGGCGGGCACCCAGGCGGCCAGCGCGCGCGCCGTCGCCACATCGACCGCGCGCGGCGAGCGCGGAAAGAACACGAAGCCCGCATAGCGCGCGCCCGCAGCGGCTGCGGCCTCTACCCCCGCGCGGTCGCGCAGGCCGCAGATCTTCACCTCGACCGGCATCAGCGGTCCCCGTGCCCGTCAAGCAGCGCCAGCACGTCGTTGTCGGGTGCGCCGTTCTTCTGCCGACGCCCGGCAACGCGCCGGTGGCGGTTCAGTTCGGCGCGCACCGCGTGGTGGCGCAGCCATTCCCAGACCAGCCCGACCACGATGCCCGCGACCACGGCGACGGCGATGACCAGAAAGAGCGGCACTTCCAGCGGTGCGAAGGGGCCTGCGAGATCGGCCAGCCCGCCGGGCAGCAGATGCAGCGTCACCGTTTCGTGATTGGCAAGGCCGAGCACGACCAGCGCCAGCACCACGACCCCCCAGAACAGCCAGAGCAGCTTGCGCAGCATCACGCCTGCCGTTCGTTCAGCCGGTCGCGCAGCAGTTTGCCGGTCTTGAAGAACGGCACGGCCTTTTCCTCGACCACCACCTGCGCGCCGGTGCGCGGATTGCGGCCGATGCGCCCCTCGCGGTGCTTGACCGAGAAGGCGCCGAAGCCGCGCAGCTCGACCCGGTCGCCACGGGCAAGCGCGGCGGTGATTTCCTCGAAGACGGTGGCGACGATCTTCTCGGCCTCGCGTGGCGAGAGTTCGGGATTTTCCTCGGCAATCTTCTGGATCAGTTCGGAACGGATCATGCGACACTACCCCCCGGAATCGTTGCAGCCGTCGGGTTGACCCCGGCTTTTCTTGCGCGACTATAGCGGCTTCTGCCGTCTGCGGAAATAGTCGGTGACGGCAGATCGGGGCGATTGCCCGAAATCCGCCATCCGCACCTCCCGTCATTGCGAGGCGCAGCCGAAGCAACCCCGATGTTGCGTGTGAGCGGTCGAGGTTGCTTCGGCTGCGCCTCGCAATGACGGAAGATGATGTTCGCCCGATTGCCCTGCGCCGCGACGCCGACCGCTTGCGCTTGGCAGGGGGCTGGGGCAGGTCTGCCGCGGGGCGACAGCGGGGCCGGGCATGGGCAATCCTCTTTTCGACGCAGTGTTCGGCATCCACGCGGGGCGCGAGACGACCTTTCTCGTCCTGCCGGACGGCATCCGGATCAGCCATGCGGGATTTCTGGCCCGCGCCGCGCGCTTTGCCCATGCCCTTGTCGCGCTGGGCGTTACCCCCGGCCACCGGGTGGCGGTGCAGGTCGCCAAGTCCGCCGACGCCCTGGCCCTCTATGCGGCCTGCGTGCAGGCGGGCGCGGTGTTCCTGCCGCTGAACACCGCCTATCTGCCCGCCGAGGTCGCCTGGTTCGTCGCCGATGCCGGACCCGCGTTGCTGGTCGCCGCGCCCGAGACCGGGGCGGTGCTGGCCGCCGGGGTCGGGCCGGTGCGCGTCGCCACGCTGGGCGTGAACGGCGACGGCTCGCTGGCGGCGCTGGCGGACGGGCAGCCCGAAACCTTCGCCACCGTGGCGCGCGCCACGGACGACCTTGCCGCGATCCTGTATACCTCGGGGACCACCGGGCGTTCAAAGGGCGCGATGCTGAGCCAGGGCAACCTGCTGTCCAACGCGCAGGTGCTGGCGCAGGAATGGCGCTTCACGGCGGATGACGTGCTGCTGCACGCGCTGCCGGTGTTCCATACGCACGGCCTGTTCGTCGCCACCAACACCACGCTGGTCGCGGGCGGGTCGATGATCCTGATGCCGCGTTTCGACCTGGACGAGGCGTTCCGGCTCCTGCCGCAGGCCACGGCGATGATGGGGGTGCCGACCTTCTACACGAGGATGCTGGCCGATGCGCGCCTGACGCCCGAGGCGACGGCGCACATGCGGCTGTTCGTGT
Organism: Rubellimicrobium sp.; assembly: GCA_019454835.1. Lineage (GTDB taxonomy): Bacteria > Pseudomonadota > Alphaproteobacteria > Rhodobacterales > Rhodobacteraceae > JADYZU01. The sequence continues at coordinate 30,997 of JACFNP010000028.1, read as the reverse complement.
CCGGCTCGGCGCCGCTGCTGGCGCAGACCCACCGCGATTTCACCGCCCGCACCGGGCAGGTGATCCTCGAACGCTACGGCATGACCGAACTGAACATGGCACTGTCGAACCCCTACGAGGGCGAGCGCCGCCCCGGCACCGTGGGCCAGCCTCTGCCGGGGGTCGAACTGCGGCTGCGGCTTGATGACGGCAGCGACGCGCCGCCCGACACCCCGGCGGTGATCGAGATTCGCGGCCCCAACGTCTTTCGCGGTTACTGGAACCTGCCGGAAAAAACCGCCGAGGAACTGCGCCCCGACGGGTTCTTCATCACCGGCGACATCGGCCAGATCAGCGCGGACGGCTATGTCACCATCGTCGGGCGCGAGAAGGACCTGGTGATCGCCGGGGGCTTCAACATCTATCCGGCGGAAATCGAATCGGTGATCGACTCGCTGCCCGGCGTGGCCGAAAGCGCGGTGATCGGCGTGCCGCACCCCGACATGGGCGAGGGTGTGGTGGCGGTCGTCGTGCCCGACGGCGCGCCGCCCGCCGAGGCCGACATCATCGCCGCCTGCGCCGCACGGCTGGCGCGCTTCAAGGTGCCGCGCCGCGTGGTCGCGGTGGACAGCCTGCCGCGCAATGCCATGGGCAAGGTGCAGAAGGCCGACCTGCGGCGCCGGTTCGCCGCGCTCTTCCAGCCTGTGGCCTGATCCGATGCGCGTCGGTATCGCCGTTCTGGTCGCCAGCTACGCGCTGTCGCAGTTCTACCGGATGTTCCTGTCGGTGCTTGCCCCGGCGCTGGCGGCGGACATCGGCGCGAGCAGCAGCGACATCGCCCAGGCCACCGGGCTGTGGTTTCTCGTCTTCGCGGCGGTGCAGATTCCCATCGGCGTGTCGCTCGAACGCTGGGGGCCGCGGCTGACGGTGGCGGTGATGCTGGCCGTGGGCGGCGCGGGCGGCGGGCTGATCGTGGCGCTGGCGCAGAACCCGCTGCAGATGAAACTGGCCATGGCGCTGATCGGCGCGGGCTGTGCGCCGGTGATGATCGCGGCGGCCTACATCTTCGCCCGCGCCTTCCCGCCGTCGGCCTTTGCCAGCCTCAGCGGCATGGTCATCGGCATCGGCGGGATCGGCAACATCGCCGGAACCGCGCCCTTCGCCGCCATGGTCGCGGCACTGGGCTGGCGGCCAAGCATGTTCCTGCTGGCCGTCGTCACCCTGGCGGCGGCGGCTCTGGTCGCGGCGCTGGTGCAGGATCCGCCACCTGCCGAGGACGCTCCCGGTGCCGGGCGCGGCGGCAGCCTCTGGCCGCTCTGGCCGGTGTTCCTGCTGCTGTTCGTGGGCTACGCGCCGTCGGCGGGGCTGTCGGGCGGCTGGGGCGGCCCCTATTTCGCCGATGTTTTCGGCGCCGATGCGCAGGGGATCGGTCATGCGCTTCTGGTGATGAGCCTTGCCATGATTACCGGCAGCCTCACCATCGGCGTCATGGAGCGGCTTGCGGGCGGTGCCCGCCGCGCGGCCATCTTCACCACGGCGGTCAGCATCGTCGCGCTGCTGGCGCTGTGGCTGCTGGCGGGGCATGGCTGGTGGTCGTCGGTGCTGCTTCTCGCGGTGGCGGGCCTGTTCGGTGCCAATTTCCCGCTCATCCTTGCCTACGGGCGAAACCAGCTTGCACCGAGGCAGATCGCGCGGGGCATCACGCTGATGAACCTTGCGTCGATCGGCGGCGTCGGCGTCCTGCAACTGGTCAGCGGCCCGGTCTGGGAGGCGGCAGGCGGCACCGGCAACGCCGCCGGTGCCTACGGCACGTTGTTCCTGTTCTTCGCGCTGGCCCAGATCGCGGGGCTGGCCGCCTTCGTCACCCGGCGCGGCGCGGCGCGGGCCGTGCCTGCGGCGGGACCGGGCTGACCGGCCCCCGGTCGGGGCGGGCGGAAGAGCTACATTTTCCGTCATTGCGAGGAGGCGAAGCCGACGAAGCAACCTCGACGTTGTGTGTGAGCGGTCGGGGTTGCTTCACTTCGTTCGCAATGACGGAAGATGCGACCTGCCCCGGCCTCCCGGCGCGGCCCTTTCCCCCGGATCGCGCCCGGCCTATACGGGCGGCGTTTCATGCAAAGGAGATGCCCGATGGGCTACAGGGTCGTCGTCGTCGGCGCCACCGGCAATGTGGGCCACGAAATGCTCAACATCCTCGCGGAACGCGCGTTCCCCGTGGACGAGATCGCCGCGCTTGCCTCGCGCCGTTCGCTGGGCACCGAGGTCAGCTTTGGCGACAAGACCCTCAAGACGAAAGACCTCGACCAGTTCGATTTCACCGGCTGGGACATTGCGCTGTTCGCCATCGGCTCGGACGCGACGAAAACCTACGCGCCGCGCGCTGCGGCTGCGGGCTGCATCGTGATCGACAACTCGTCGCTGTATCGCTACGACCCGGACGTGCCGCTGATCGTGCCCGAGGTGAACGCCGATGCGGTCATGGGCTACGGCAAGAAGAACATCATCGCCAACCCCAACTGCTCGACCGCGCAGCTTGTCGTCGCGCTGAAGCCACTCCACGACCGGGCGCGCATCAGGCGGGTGGTGGTGTCGACCTACCAGTCGGTCTCGGGCACCGGCAAGGAGGCGATCGACGAGCTCTGGGACCAGACCAAGGGCCTTTATGTGCCGGGGCAGGAGGTCGCGCCAAAGGTCTATCCGCGCCAGATCGCGTTCAACGTGATTCCGCATATCGACAGCTTCCTCGACTCCGGCGACACGCGCGAGGAATGGAAGATGTCGGCGGAAACGAAGAAGATCCTCGATCCGAAGATCAAGGTGACGGCGACCTGCGTGCGGGTGCCGGTGTTCGTCGGCCATTCCGAATCGGTGAACATCGAGTTCGAGGATTTCCTCGACGAGGACGAGGCCCGCGACATCCTGCGCGAATCGCCCGGCATCATGGTCGTCGACAAGCGCGAGGACGGCGGCTACGTCACCCCGGTCGAATGCGTCGGCGACTACGCCACCTTCGTCAGCCGCATCCGCCAGGACCCGACCATCGAGAACGGCCTGAACCTGTGGTGCGTCTCCGACAACCTGCGCAAGGGCGCCGCCCTGAACGCGGTGCAGATCGCCGAGGTGCTGGGGCAAAGGGTGCTGAAGAAGGGCTGAGGGGCGCACCCGTCATTGCGAGGAGGCGCAGCCGACGCGGCAACCCCGATGTTGTGCGAAGAGCGTCGAGGTTGCTTCGGCTTCGCCTCGCAATGACGAGAAAACTACCGTCATTGCGAGGAGCCGCAGGCGACGAAGCAACCCCGACGGCACCGGGCACAAGGCCGAACCGTCACCACTCCCCCCGTTGCCGCACCGCGCCGTTCGCGCTAACGGTCACGCTACAATTCCCTGAAGGACCGCAATGTTCATCGAGCGTTACATGACGCCGCCCCGGCGGGTGTTTGCGGCCTTTGCGATCCATGCCTTCGCTATGGGCAACGTCTTTCCGCGCCTGCCTGCGGTGCGCGACGCGATGGGCGTGGGCGAGGGCGCGCTGGGGCTGGCGCTGATCGGCGGGCCGGTGGGCACGCTGCTCGCGCTGACCTTCATCGCGCCGCATCTGGAGCGCTTCGGCTACCGCCGCGCGCTGTTCCTGCTGATCCCGCTCCAGGCCGCGCTCTATGCCCTTGCCGTCCACGCGCCGACGCCGCTGCTGTTCTTTCTGGCGCTGATCCCGACCGGGCTGTGCGTCGGCAGCGTCGAGGCGGTCATCAACGTCGAATGTGACCGCGTCGAACATGCGGCGGGCTTTCGCATCATGAACCGCGCGCATGCGTTCTGGTCGTTCGGCTTCTTCGGTGCCGGGTTCTTCGGCGCTGCGCTGGGGCATCTGGGGATCAGCCCGCAGCTTCATCTGGCGCTGGTCGTGCCGGTGGTCGCGGCGGGGATGTTTCTGTTCGTCCGGGGCTTCCGGCCCGCGCCCGACCGCTACGAGACCCCGCCCGTGGCCGCCCCGCGCATCGCCCTGCCCAGCGGGCCGATCCTCATGCTGGTGGCGATCACGCTGTCGGCCATGCTGCTCGAAGGGGCCAGCAGCGACTGGGGCGCGATCTACATGCAGAGCGAGTTTGCCTCGGGCGCCTTCATCGCCGGGCTGGCGGTGGCGGTGGCGGCGCTGGCACAGGCGCTGGCGCGGTTCTTCGCCGATGCCTTCATCACCCGGTTCTCGCCGGTGCGCGTGGCGCGGGTGCTGCTGTCGCTGCTGCTGGCGGGCTGCCTGCTGGTGGTGTTCTCGCCGCACTGGCTGCTGTCGCTGGCGGGCTTCGGCCTGATGGGGGTGGGGTCGTCGGCGATCTTCCCGATGGCGGTCTCGGCGGCGGCACAGCGCACCGACCGCCCGGCGGCGCTGAACGTGGCCTCGCTGGCGCAGTTCTCGTTCGTGGTGTTCCTGCTCGGGCCGCCGCTGCTGGGCCTGGTGGCCGAGGATTTCGGCCTGCGCACCGCCTACGGCGTGGGCCTGCCGCTGGTGGCGCTGAGCCTTGTCGCTTCGGGCGCGCTGGCGCGGCGCTGACTCAGACCGGCAGGAACGCCCCGCGTTCCTCGTCCCAACATTCGAGACCGCCTTCGCCGGTGTCGGTCCAGAGGCCGTGCAGCGTCAGCATCCCGCCCTCGACCGCCTCGCGCACGAAGGGGAAGGTCATGAGATTGGTGAGCGAGGTCACCACCGCCGCCTTCTCGAACGCCTGCACGCGCGTCGCGCGGTCGCCCGAGGGCAGGCCGGGGAAGGCCGGGGTGAGAATATCCATCCAGCGGCCGACAAAGCTGGTCGCCTGTTCCAGCTCGGGCGCCTGGCCAAGGCACATGTCGTAGCATCCGCCGACCCCGCCGCAGCCCGCATGGGCCATGACGATGAGATGCGCGACCTTCAGCGACTTGACCGCGAATTCGATCGTGGCCGAGGTGCCGTGATGTTCCTCGTCGGCGGTGAAGGGCGGCACCAGCGCGGCGATGTTGCGATGGATGAAGAACTCGCCCTCGTCGGCGCCGAACAGGCCGGTGACGTAGACCCGCGAGTCGCAGCAGGCGATGACCATGGCGCGGGGATGCTGGCCGCTTTCGGCGAGATGCCGGAACCAGGCCGCGTTGTCCTGATAGGTCGTCGCCTTCCAGCCGCGATAGCGACGGACCAGATAATCGGGCAGCGGGCGCGAGATAGGCATGGCGGGGTTCCTTTCGGCAGTCTCGGCGCCGTGCATAGGGCGATTGCCACCCGAGCGCGAGTGAATTTGTCGCAGGCGGAGCGCGGCGCATGTTGCATCGATGGGGCAGCATGACCGAAGGGGAAACCTGCAGGGCACCGCCGCCCGCAAATCCCGTCATTGCGAGGCGAAGCCGAAGCAACCTCGAACGCTCGCACCCGACATCGGGGTTGCCGCGTCGCCTGCGGCTCCTCGCAATGACGGAATATGCCTTTCGCCCGATTGCCCTGGGGAAACATGCGGGCCGCTTGCTGCATGGCAGGCAAATGCGATGGCACCGGGCCGCCCCTTGCGGCGCCCTTCGCGCGCGCTAGGTTGGCGGGCGCATGAAGGATGTTCCCATGACCCTTGCCTTTCTTCCCGCCGATACGCCTGCCATCCCGCTGATCGCCGTCGCGCCTGATGCGCTGGACGCCACCCTTGCCACCCTGCCGCAAGCACAGGCCGCCTGGGCGCGTGCCGCCGGGTTCAGGGGCAAGGGCGGCGAGGTGCTGGCCCTGCCGGGTGCCGATGGCGGCATCGCCGTCGCGCTGGTGGGTACCGGCTCCGACGGCGAACGCGCGCGCGGGCGGTTTCTGGTCGCGCAGGCGGCGGGTCGTCTGCCTGCGGGCGACTACCGGCTGCAGGGGCTGGAGGGTGCCGCGCTGGAAGAGGCCGCGCTGGGCTGGCTGCTCGCCAGCTATCGTTTCGACCGCTACCGCAAGGCCGACCCGGCCCCGGCGCGGCTGGTCGCACCCGCAGGCATCGACGCGGCCCGGATCGCCCGGATCGCCAATGCCGAGGCGCTGACCCGCGACCTCATCAACACCTCGCCCGCCGACATGGGGCCTGCCGAACTGGCCGCCGCCGCACAGGCGCTGGCCGCGCAGCACGGCGCGCGCATCACCGTCACCGAAGGCGCGGCGCTGGCCCGCGGTTTTCCCCTGATCCATGCCGTGGGCCGCGCCGCCATTCCCGCCCGCGCCCCGCGCCTGATCGACATGACATGGGGCGATTCCGGCCCGCTGCTGACGCTGGTGGGCAAGGGGGTCTGTTTCGACACCGGCGGGCTGGATATCAAGCCCGCCTCGTCGATGGGGCTGATGAAAAAGGACATGGGCGGCGCCGCAACCGTGCTGGGACTTGCAGCGATGATCATGGGCGAAGGCCTGTCTCTGCGCCTGCGCGTCCTGATTCCGGCGGTTGAAAACGCGGTCGGTTCCGACAGTTTCCGCCCGCAGGATGTGCTGACATCGCGCAAGGGGCTGACGGTCGAGGTCAACAACACCGATGCCGAGGGACGGCTGGTGCTGGCCGATGCGCTGGCGCTGGCGGGCGAGGGGGAAGCGGGGCTCACGCTGTCGATGGCCACGCTGACCGGCGCCGCGCGGGTTGCGGTCGGGCCCGACCTTGCGCCGTTCTATGCCAGCGACGATGCCGATGCGGCGGCACTGGCGCAGGCGGCGGCGCAGGTGCGCGATCCGGTCTGGCGGATGCCGTTCCATGACCCCTACGAAGAGATGATCGAGCCCGGCATCGCCGATCTCGACAACGCGCCCTCGGGCGGCATGGCCGGTTCGATCACCGCCGCGCTGTTCCTGCGCCGTTTTGCCCCGCCGCGCTATGTCCATTTCGACATCTACGGCTGGCAGCCCAAACCCGCCCCGGCGCGACCCAAGGGCGGCACGGGACAGGGCGCGCGCGCGGTATTCGCGGCGCTGCCCGCGCTGCTGGGGCTGTAACCATGGACCGCCGCCTGACCCCCGCCAACGGCCGCGTCGCCGACATTGCCCTGCAAGGCCAGGTCACGGCACAGAGGTTCACCGCAGGCGACCCCGCCCGCATCCTGCGCCCGGTCGAGGACCTGCGCCCGGCACCGGGAGCGATGCGCGACCGGCAGCTTCTGTGGGGCGAGGGGGTGACGGTCTACGAACATCACGACGGCTGGGCCTTCGTGCGCGCCGCGCGCGACGGCTATGTCGGCTATGTCGAAAGCGCGGCGCTGGGCGGCCCCGACCCTGCCACCCATCGCGTCGCCGTGCCCGCCACGATCATGTTCGAGGGCGAGAACCTGAAATCCCGCGACATCGCGCATCTGTCCTTCGGCGCCCGCATCACGGTGCTGAACGAATGCCGCCACTTCTGGGAGACCGCGCAGGGCTTCATCCCGAAAAAGCACCTGCGCCCGCTGGACCGGCCTCTGAATGACCCGGTGACGGTGGCGCAACTGTTCTTTGGTGCGCCCTATCTGTGGGGCGGCAACTCGATCATCGGCATCGACTGTTCGGGTCTGGTGCAGGCCGCGCATCTGGCCTGCGACATCGCCTGCCCCGGCGACAGCGACCTGCAGGAGGCCGCGCTGGGCCGCGAGACCTACGCCCCGCCGCGCCGTGGCGACATCTGGTTCTGGAAGGGCCATGTCGGGCTGGTGGTGGACGAGGACACCCTGATCCATGCCAGCGGTCATCACATGGCGGTGGTTTACGAGCCGCTGCAATCCGCCGAATTGCGCATCAAGGGGCTGGGCGGCGGCGAGGTGACGGCACGCAAGCGGCTGTAGCCTAATCCACCACATGCAGGCGGCGCGCGTCGAACACGCGCAGCACCTGCCGCAGATCGTGGCCGCGCCGCAGCACCTGCCCCTGCGCGCCGATCACCGCATATTGCCCCTGCCGCAGCCGCAGGGCGGGGCGCTTTTCCACCCGGAACAGCGGATGTTCGGCAGCGCGGCGGAAGATCGAGAACACGGCCACGTCGGGCAGCGCGGCGATGGCATAGTCGCGCCATTCGCCCGCCGCAACCATGCGGCCATAGACGTTCAGGATCGGCCCGAGTTCGGTGCGATGGAACGACACCACCTCAGGCAGCGAACGATGCGGAGGAGTTACGGGAAGCAGCGCCATGGCGAAAGTCTTGCCACAAGCGCCGCGCAAGGCAAGCGCGATCAGCCGCAGCCGACCGCGATGATGCGTTCGGCCAGGCGCGGCGGCGCGTCCTCGGGCGTGCCGGGCGGGGTGGCGATGTGGAAGGTCAGGCGTTCGGGCCGGGTCGCCTGCGCCGCGCCGCGCACCAGCCGCACCGGGCGCATGATGAGCTGGCGTTCCAGCGCCGTCGCCGGTTGTCCGACCAGCCCGGCAAGGGCGGTGGCGCCGCAGGTGTCGGCTGCCGCCTGCGGCTCCGGCGGCGGCAGGGGCGCCGTCGCGCAACCCGCCAGCAGAATCAGCGGCGCGAGCGCCTTCAGACGCACTGCAACCGTTCGATCAGCCCGTCCTCGCCGATGAAGATGTTCAGCCGGTCGGGGCGGAAATCCATGGTCATCGGCGCGCCGGGCGGCAGGATGCGGGTGCCGTCCGGGAAGGTCATGCCGTCGAGCACCGACTGCGGCTGGCCGACCAGATGTTCCAGCGCCGCAGCGCCGCAGGTGTCTTCATCGGCCACGGCAGCGGGTTCCCCGGCAACACAGGCGGCAAGGGCGAGCGGGGCGACAAACGCGAGGACAAGTTGTTTCATGCCCCGATGCTGCGCCTCTTTGCCCCGACGCGCAAGACGTTTCGCGCATGACGCAGGGCCATCGGGCGCACGGGATATTTTCGTCATTGCGAGGAGGCGCAGCCGACGAAGCAACCTCGAAGGTCATGCGAGAGCGGTCGGGGTTGCTTCGGCTTCGCCTCGCAATGACGGGCTTTGCGGGCGGTGATGCCGCGCCAACCCGCGCAGCGGCGTCACGCCCGCCTCAGCCGCACCAGATGCGGGTCACGAGGCCGGTGGGTTCGACATCGACATTCAGCCGCCCGTCGTCGAAATCGCCGCCCGGCGCGGTGCCGGTCGCATGGACCCGCGTGCCGACCGGGAAACGCAGCAGTTCGTAGGGCTGGCCGACATGTTGCTGCACGCTGGCCGCGCCGCATTTGCCATAGGGCGCGGGCGGCGCGTTCGGGTCGGCCCATGGCGCCGGGCCGTCGATGACGATCGGCACGACCAGACATCCCGACAGCAGCAGCGGCAGCAGCAGCGCGGCCAGCCTAACCACAGGAAATCCGGGCAACCGTGCCGTCGCGGCCCATCTCGAAGGTCAGGCGGTCGGGGCGTTCCGGTCGTGCCTGACCGGATTCGACGATGCGCGCCTTGCCTTCGCGGATCAGCGGCCCGATCTCGAAATTCGCCTGTTCGCGCGTGGTACCGATGAAGCGGCCGCGCCAGGTCGAGGCGAGGCAGAGGTCGTTGTCGGCCGAGGGCGGCCCGCCCGTGGCGCCGCCGCCGGTGTCCGAACAGGCACCCAGCGCGGCAAGGGCAACAGGAAGAAGCAGGGTCAGGATCGGTTTCATGCCCCCTCATAGCCATGGCCCGGATGCGCTGGCAACTGCTCCGGTCGTGGCTCACGCAGATTTGGCGGACGGGCGCCGTCGCATGTCCCGTCATTGCGGGCCGCAAGGCGAAGCAACCCCGACCGCTCACACACGACATCGGGGTTGCTTCGTCGGCTGCGCCTCCTCGCAATGACGGAATATCCGGTTCGCCCGATTGCCCTGCATCACCGGCCGTTGGCGGTTGAATCCGCGCCCGGTTTCGGCCAGCCTGCGCGCGACCGTGAGGATGGAGAGACATATGCGCACCCGTGCCGCCGTGGCCCTTGAGGCCGGAAAGCCGCTGGAAATCATGGAGGTGAATCTCGACGGCCCCAAGGCAGGCGAGGTGCTCATCGAGGTGAAGGCCACCGGCATCTGCCACACCGACGAATTCACCCTCTCGGGCGCCGATCCCGAGGGGCTGTTCCCGGCGATCCTTGGCCACGAAGGCGCGGGCGTGGTGCTTGAGGTCGGCGAAGGCGTGACCTCGGTGAAGCCGGGCGATCATGTGATCCCGCTCTATACCCCCGAATGCCGCGAATGCGCCTCCTGCACCTCGGGCAAGACCAATCTCTGCACCGCGATCCGCGCCACGCAGGGACAGGGGCTGATGCCGGACGGCACCTCGCGGTTTTCGATGCTCGATGGCACGCCGATCCTGCATTACATGGGCTGCTCGACCTTCGCCAACCACACGGTGCTGCCGGAAATCGCCGTAGCCAAGGTGCGCGAGGACGCGCCTTTCGACAAGATCTGCTACATCGGCTGCGGCGTCACCACCGGCATCGGCGCGGTCATCAACACCGCCAGGGTGGAAATCGGCGCCACGGCGGCGGTGTTCGGGCTGGGCGGCATCGGGCTGAACGTGATCCAGGGCCTGCGGCTGGCCGGGGCCGACATGATCATCGGCGTCGATCTGAACAACGCCAAGAAGGAATGGGGCGAACGCTTCGGCATGACCCATTTCGTCAACCCGACGGAAATCGACGGCGACGTGGTGTCGCATATCGTCAACATGACGAAACGGCGCGGTGACATGATCGGCGGCGCGGATTACACCTTCGACTGCACCGGCAACGTGACGGTGATGCGCCAGGCGCTGGAATCGGCGCATCGCGGCTGGGGGGTGTCCACGGTGATCGGCGTGGCTCCCGCCGGGGCCGAGATCAGCACCCGGCCCTTCCAGCTCGTCACCGGGCGGGTGTGGAAGGGCACGGCATTCGGCGGGGCCAAGGGCCGCACCGATGTGCCGAAGATCGTCGACTGGTATATGGACGGCAAGATCGAGATCGACCCGATGATTACCCACACCATGCCGCTCGAAGACATCAACAAGGGGTTCGACCTGATGAACCAGGGCAAGTCGATCCGCTCGGTCGTGATCTTCTAGGGCAGCGCGAAGGAGGCGACCATGCTCCCGGCCTTGTCGTCGCGGCGGCGGTTTTCGGACCTGTCCGAGCAGGAAATCCTTGCCCTCGCGGTGTCGTCCGAAGAGGACGACGCCCGCATCTATCGCACGTTGGCCGAACGGCTGCGGGCCGATTACCCCGAATCGGCCACCATCTTCGACGGCATGGCCGAGGAAGAGGACGGCCACCGGCAGGCGCTCATCAACCTGCACCGGCTGCGTTTCGGCGAGGTGATCCCCCTGATCCGCCGCGAGCATGTCGCCGGTTACTACGCGCGCAATCCCGTCTGGCTGACCGCGAACCTGTCGCTCGAACGGATGCGCGACGAGGCGGCCGAGATGGAGCGGCAGGCGCAGGCCTTCTACACCCGCGCGGCGCAGAACACGCAGGACGCGGCGACGCGCAAGCTGCTGGGCGATCTGGCGCAGGCCGAATCCGGCCACGAGCGCCGTGCCGAGGAACTGACCGCCGGAGTCCGGGCCAGCGACGAGGGCAAGGAAGAGGAACGCGCCGCCTACCGCCAGTTCATCCTGACATGGGTGCAGCCGGGGCTTGCCGGGCTGATGGACGGTTCCGTCAGCACGCTCGCGCCGATCTTCGCCACCGCCTTTGCGACCCACAACACGCATACGACGCTGCTTGTCGGGCTGGCCGCCGCCATCGGTGCGGGCATTTCCATGGGCTTCACCGAGGCGACCCATGACGACGGCGTGATCTCGGGGCGCGGCAGTCCGCTGAAACGCGGGCTGGCCAGCGGGGTGATGACCGCCATCGGCGGGCTGGGCCATGCCTTGCCCTATCTGATCCCGGATTTCTGGACCGCGACGGCGCTGGCAATGGTCATCGTCTTCGTCGAACTCTGGGCCATCGCCTGGATACAGAACCGCTTCATGGAGACCCCGTTCCTGCGCGCCACGGTGCAGGTCGTGCTCGGCGGCGCGCTGGTCTTTGCGGCAGGCGTGCTGATCGGCGCCGGATAGAGCATCCGGCGCCCCGCAAATCCCGTCACCCGCGAGGCGCCGGGGCCAGCAAACCCCGTCATTGCGAGGCGCAGCCGAAGCAACCCCGACCGCTCACATACAACATCGGGGTTGCTTCGTCGCCTGCGGCTCCTCGCAATGACGGGGCGGTTCCCCTGATTGCACCGGACGCCGGGGCCGCAGGCGTTGCCCTGCGCCGGTGCGCATGGCATGGCTCGCCCGTCGGCAACAGGTGGAGAAGATCATGCGGACCATCAGCGAGAGCAAGTGTTTCGGCGGCGTGCAGGGCGTCTACACGCATCCCTCGCGCGCGACCGGCACCGACATGACCTTCGGCCTGTTCCTGCCCGAGGAAGCGCGCGACGGCCCGGTGCCGGTGCTGTGGTTCCTGTCCGGCCTGACCTGCACCCATGAAAACGCCATGGTGAAGGCGGGCGCGCAGCGCTGGGCCGCCGAACAGGGCATCGCGCTGGTATTCCCCGACACCTCGCCGCGCGGCGAGGGGGTGGCCGACGATCCGGCCTTCGATCTGGGGCAGGGCGCGGGTTTCTACGTCAACGCCACCGAATCGCCCTGGGCGCCGCATTACCGCATGTGGGATTATGTGGCCGAGGAGCTGCCCGATCTCGTCACCCGCAATTTCGCCGTCGATGCCGACCGCCAGGCGATCACCGGCCATTCGATGGGCGGCCACGGCGCGCTGACGCTGGCGCTGTCGCTGCCGGGGCGGTTCCGGTCGGTGTCGGCCTTCGCGCCGATCTGCAACCCGATGGCCAGCGACTGGGGCCGCAAGCAGTTCACCGCCTATCTGGGCGCGGACGAATCGAAATGGCACGCGCATGATGCCTCGGTGCTGATGTTCGCGGGGCATTTCGCCGGGCCGGTGCTGATCGACACCGGCACCGACGATCCGTTCTCGGACAAGCTGGGCACCGCCGCCATGGCCAGCGCCATCGCCCAGCGCCGCCAGCCCGCGACAATGCGGCTGCAACCCGGCTACGGGCACGACTATTTCTTCGTGAGCAGCTTCGTCGAGGATCACGTCACCTTCCACGCCGAGGCGCTCTGGAGATGACCAGCCCGCCGCGCGCCGTCGTCCACGACATCGGGCGGGTCCTGATCCACTGGGACCCGCAGGGCTTCTACGACCGCGAGATCGGCCCCGAGGCGCGGGCGCGCCTGTTCGCCGAGGTCGATCTCGAAGGCATGAACATCGGCATCGACAACGGCGACCCCTGGCGCGAAACCGTGCAGGCACGGGCCGAGGCGCATCCCGAATGGGCCGACGCGATCCGGCTCTGGCACGACCGCTGGTTCGAGATGGCCAGCCCGGCCATCGACCATTCGGTGCGGCTGATGCGGGCGCTGCGGGCGCGCGGGGTGCCGGTCTATGCGCTGACCAACTTCGGGCGCGAAAGTTTCGCCTATGCGCGCACCCGCTACGATTTCTTCAACGAATTCGACGGCGCGGTGGTGTCGGGCGAACACGGGGTGATGAAACCTGCGCCGCGCATCTACGAGATGGTCGAACGGATGACCGGCCTTGCCGGGGATGCGCTGCTGTTCGTCGACGACAACGAGGACAACATCGCCGCCGCTCTTGCGCGCGGCTGGAAGGCGCATCTGTTCGAGGATGCGCCCGGCTGGGCCGCGCGGCTGGTCGCCGAGGGATTGCTGCCTCCGGATGCCGCGCGCTGATCGCCACCTGCGCGCCATTCTCGCGCCCAGATTCGCGGCCAGGCTTGCCGACATGATGTGCGGCAAGCGAAAGGGAACCGTCGCATGATCTGGGTCGGTATCGTGCTGCTGGTCCTGGTGATCCTGCTTGTCCTCTGGCCCGACCTGGCCGAGGCGCGGCGCGGCCTGCCCGACCAGAGCCGTGCCCCCGGCGACATCGTCGCCCTGCCACAGGGCGCGACACATGCGCTGTGGCACGGACCGGCGCGCGGGCCGGTGATCGTGGCGATCCACGGCCATGCGACGCCCTCGCCCCTGTGGGACGCGCTGACGCCCGGACTGGCCGACCTCGGCTACCGCGTCCTGACCTACGATCTTTACGGGCGCGGCTATTCCGACAATGCGCGCGGCGAACAGACGCCCGAATTCTTTCGCCAGCAACTGGACGCGCTGCTCGATCATTACGGTCTGGGCGAAGACCTCACCCTTCTGGGGCACGGCCTTGGCGGTGCCATCGCCACCGACTGGGCGGCGGCCAATCCGGGCCGGGTCAAGCGGCTGGTGCTGATCGCGCCCTCAGGCGTTGCCGCCACGAACCCGCGCGGCCTGCGCCTTGTGCGCGACGCCAAGGGCATCGGTGACCGGCTTTTCATCGCCGCCGCGCCGCGCATCCTGCGGCGGCGGATGGGCGGCACGCCCGAACTCGCCGCGCTGTGCGAGGGCGAACTGCAACGCCGGGGTTTCCTGCGCGCCGCGCTGTCGTCGCTGCGCCACATGGGCCAGCAGCAGGAACAGGCGCATCGCAGCCTTGCGCAGGCCGATGTGCCCGTCGTGGCGATCTGGGGCGACGCCGACACCACGGTGCCGCAGCGCGCGCCGGGAACGCTGGCGGAATGGAACCGCGCCGCCAAGCAGGAAACCGTCGCGGGCGGCGGCCATTACCTGCCGGTCACGCATCCCGAACAGGTGGCCGCGCTGCTGCGCGATGTCCTGCGCGAGGACTGGGAATAGGGCATCGCGCCGGGGCAATCGGCATCCTCCGTCACCCGCGAGGCGAAGCCGAAGCAACCTCGACCTCTTTCACACAACGTCGGGGTTGCTTCGTCGGCTGCGCCTCCTCGCAATGACGGAAGATGCACATCGCCCGATTGCCCCGGCCCCCCGCCTTGGCTTGCGCTCGCCACCCCGGCAGCCGACAACGGACCGCGCCAATCCGCGAGGCCCGCATGACCGCATCCGTCCCAGGCAACAGCGACATCCGCGCCCGTCTCGGCCTGCGCCCGGTCATCAATGTCGCCGGGACCATGACCGCGCTCGGCGCCTCGATCATCCACCCCGAGGCCGTCGCCGCGATGGCCGCCATCGCCGGTGAATTCGTCGAGATCGACGACCTGCAACGCCGCGCCTCGGCCTGCATCGCGCGGGCCACCGGCGCCGGGGCCGGGTTCGTCACCGCCAGTTCGTCGGCGGCGATCACCCTTGCCGTTGCGGGCACCATGACGGGTGCGGACCTGCACGCCATCGAACGCCTGCCCCGGCGGACCGGCGACAACCCGCGCGAGGTGATCCTTCAGGCCGGTCACGCGGTGAACTACGGCGCGCCCGTCGCGCAGGCGGTGCGGCTGGCCGGGGCGCGGGTGGTGCTGGCCGGGGATGTCGGCATGGCGATGGACTACCATGTCGCGGGCGCGATCACCGAGAGGACGGCGGCCGTGCTGCATGTCGTTTCGCACCACGTCATGGGCTATGGCCAGTTGTCCCTGTCCGAGGTGGTGGCGGTCTGCCGCCCCCGGCGCATTCCGGTCATCGTCGATGCCGCCTCGGAATACGACCTGCGCGGCTTTCTGACCGAGGGTGCCGATCTGGTGATCTATTCGGGGCACAAGTTCCTGTCCGGCCCGACCTCGGGGATCGTCGCGGGGCGCAAGGATCTGGTTCGGGCGGCGTATCTTCAGAACCGAGGCATCGGGCGCGGCATGAAGGTCGGCAAGGAATCGGTCGCCGGGGTCATGGCGGCCCTCGATGCCTGGGCCGCGCGCGACCACGCCGCCATCCGCACGCGCGAGGGCGCGGCGCTGGCGCTCTGGCGGGCGGCGCTGGACGGCCAGCCGGGAATTGCGGCGCGGATCGTGCCCGATCCGACCGGCAACCCGCTTGATCGTCTGGAAGTGGCCGTCACGCCCGAAAGCGGCTTTTCTGCCGCCGGACTGGCCCGCGCACTGGCCGCAGGCACCCCGCCGGTGATCGTGCGCGACGACGAGGCCGACCTTGGCCACATCCACCTCGACCCCTGCAACCTGCACGAGGGCGAGGCCGCAACCGTCGCCGACGCCCTGCGCACCGTCATGGCCGCACCCCGCGCAGCCGACGCGCTGGCCCCCGCCCCGCGCGACGCGACGGCGGCGCTGCGCTGGCCGGACTGACGGCGGGGGCGCCGCCCGAAGGCCGATCCCAGGGCTATCGCATTTGACCTGCGCGGCAGGCCGCGTGGTGCAACGGTGGGGCAGCATGACCGGCGCCCGCACCGAGGGGGGGCGCGGATGCGCCCGCCCTGGGGGGCGGGGCGGGCGCCGGTCGTGCTGCGCACGCCCGAAGGGGGAAATCCTCGGGCCGCTCGCTGGCTGTTCGCCATATGCGATTGCCCTCGGGCGGACCCGTCCCCCGGCAAGGCAGGGCAATCGGGCGATGTGCATCTTCCGTCATTGCGAGGAGGCGCAGCCGACGAAGCAACCCCGATGCAATGCACGAGCGGTCGAGGTTGCTTCGGCTTCGCCTCGCAATGACGGGATGTGGCGTTCGCCCCCGCCACGCCCCGACACGGCGGGGAACATTCTGTCGCTTGCTGTTTGACGGAGCCGACGAAACGGTGTCATATACCTCGAATCCTCGAAACAAGTTACATCGCAAGTAACTGGAGGAACAGGGAGGACCTGGTGAGTACAGCAGCGCCGCAGGGCAAGCGTCCCCTTTTGCGGGTCGAAGGGCTGGTCAAGGATTTCGGCGGTCTTCGTGCCATCGACCATTGCAGCTTCGAGGTCGAGGAAAACACCATCACAGGTCTGATCGGCCCGAACGGCGCCGGAAAGACCACGATGTTCAACGTCATCACCGGCTTCTTCCGCCCCGATGCGGGACGGGTGTTCCTCGGCGACGAGGACATCACCGCCCTGCCTCCGCACGAGGTATTCAAGCGCGGCATGTGCCGCACCTTCCAGATTCCGCGCGAACATCCGAGCATGTCGGTCATCGAGAACCTGATGCTCGTGGCGCCCGACCAGATCGGCGAGAAATTCTGGAACTGCTGGATCCGCCCCGCCGAGGTGCGTCGTCAGGAAGAGGAAATCCGCGCCCGTGCCGAGGAAGTCCTTGCCTTCGTCGAACTGACCCATGTGACCGAGGAATACGCGGGCAAGCTGTCGGGCGGGCAGAAGAAGCTGCTCGAACTGGCCCGGACGCTGATGACCGATCCCAAGATCGTGCTGCTCGACGAACCGGCCGCCGGGGTGAACCGGACGCTGATGAAGCGGATTTCCGAGAACATCGAGACCCTGCGCCGCGAACGCGGGATCACCTTCCTGCTCATCGAGCACGACATGAACATGGTGATGAACCTCTGCAACCCGGTCATCGTCATGAGCGAGGGCCGCGACCTCATGGTCGGGCGGCCCGAAGAAGTGCAGAACGACCCCCGTGTCCTCGAAGCGTATCTGGGGGGCCAGTATGCCACTGCTTGAAGTGAACGGCATCACCGCAGGTTACGGTGACAGCGAAATCCTGCGCGACGTTTCGATGACCGTCGAAGCCGGCGAGATCGTCTCGATCATCGGCCCGAACGGTGCGGGCAAGTCCACGCTGATGAAATCGGTCTTCGGCCTGCTGCATCCCAAGACGGGCAGCATCCGCTTCGACGGCCACGACATCACCCACCGCGAACCCTACCAGATCGTCGAGCTGGGCATGTGCTACGTGCCGCAGGTGGCGAATGTCTTTACCGAGCTGACGGTCGAGGAAAACCTTGAAATGGGGGCGTTCCTGCTGCGCGAGGCCTCGCTTGAGGATCGCAAGGCGCGCATCTACGACCTGTTCCCCCGGCTCAAGGAACGCCGCCGCCAGCGCGCGGGCAAGATGTCGGGTGGCGAACGGCAGATGGTCGCCATGGGCGCGGCGCTGATGCTGGACCCGAAACTGGTCCTGATGGACGAACCCTCGGCGGGCCTGTCGCCCGTCATGGTGTCGATGATCTTCGAGCGGATCGCCGAGATCAACCGCAACGACGGCCCGGCGATGCTGATCGTCGAGCAGAACGCCAAGCTGTCGCTGGCCATGTCCAGCCGCGGCTATGTGCTGGCGGCAGGCGAGAACCGCTTCGAGGGCACCGGCCCCGGCCTGCTCAACGATCCCGAAGTGGGTCGGCTTTATCTTGGAGGCTGAGGCCGGAGGCCACATGCGCGCGTCGAGTCCGGGGGTATCATGACGACTGACAATTCCACGATCGCCACAGGTGACGAGCCGCCCGCACAGGAGCGTGTGAGCCGCGAGGGCGCGACCGGCAACAGCCGCTGGCCGCTGTATATCGCGATCATCGCGATCTTCGTCCTGTTCTGGGTGTTCGGGGCCATCAACGGCAAGAGCACCACGACCATGCTCAACCTGACCGTCGAGGGCATCATGCTCGGCGGCATTCTCGCGCTGGGGTCGGTGGGGCTGACGCTGGTTTACGGGGTGCTGAAGTTCTCGAACTTCGCCCATGGCGACATGATGACCATCGGCGCCTTCGTTGCCTTCGCGCTCATGCAGGTGCTGCCGGGATACGAGGCGATCGGTTCGTTCTCGTTCGGCTGGGGGCTGCTGCTGGCGATGATCCTCGCCGCGCCGGTGGTGGCGGCACTGTCGCTGGGCGTCGATTTCGCGCTGTTTCGCCCGCTGCGGCGGCGGGGCGCGTCGGTGGTGCTGCTGACCATGGCCTCGCTGGCGGCGATGTTCTTCCTGCGCTCGATCATCTATCTGATCTGGGGCGCGGACTATCACTTCTACTATCAGGGCCGCGCCAATCCGGCGATGCAACTGCCCTTCGGCATCACCATTCAGGCCGACAAGCTGTTCATCCTCGTGCTGGCGCTGCTCATGGTCGGGCTGGTCTGGGTGCTGCTGGAACGCACCCGCATGGGCAAGGCGATGCGCGCCACCGCCAACAACCCCGACCTGGCGCAGGTGCGCGGCATCAACACCGAGCGGGTGATCCAGTGGACCTGGATCATCGCCGGGTCGCTCGCCGCCCTTGGCGGGGTCATGTATGGCCTTGCGTCGCAGGTGCGCCCCGAGATGGGCTTCGTGCTGCTGCTGCCGCTGTTCGCCGGAACCATCCTCGGCGGGATCGGCAGCCCGGTCGGCGCCTTCATCGGTGCAATGATCATCGGCGTGGCGTTCCAGCTCTCGTCCGCGTTCATCGACCCGACCTACGGCCCCGGCGTGGCATTCATGCTGATGATCTTGGTGCTGATCGTCCGACCGATGGGCCTGTTCACCATGGGAGGGGACTGAGCGATGGACTCCGCACAACTCGCACGCGGCTCGTTTTTCATCCTGCCGCTGTTCCTGCTCGGCCTGATGGTCATTCCGGGCAGCCGGCTGGTGAAGGTGGTCCTGTCGATCATCGCCGCCTTCGTCATCACCTGGCTTCTTGCCACGTCGCTGAATGCGGGCGTGTTCACCTATGTGGCCTCGTTCTCGACGATGGCGATGATCTACGCGATCCTCAGCCTCGGCCTGAACAGCCAATGGGGCATGTCGGGCCATGTGAACTTCGGAATCGCGGCGTTCTTCTCCATCGGCGCCTTCACCTCGGCGCTGGTGACGACCACCATGCCCGAGGGCGTGCTGGCCAGCTATTCGGCGCAGGCCTTCGGTCTGGGGATGCCCTATCTGGTCGGCATCCTGGTGGCCGGGATCGTCTCGGCGATCCTTGGCTGGCTGGTCGCCATCCCGGTGCTGCGGCTGCGCGCGGACTTCCTGGCCATCGCAACGCTGGGCATCGCGGAAATCATCCGCCTCATCTTCCAGAACGAACGCTGGCTTGCCAACGGCCCGCAACCGCTGCGCGGCATCCCCCAGCCCTGGCTGTGCCTCGTGAAGCAGCCGAATTGTTCGTGGGAGCCGCAATGGCTCGTCGACTGGCTCTCGCCGCTCGGGGCGCGCGACTATTCCTTCGTGAACTTTCTCATCGTTGCGGTGCTGCTGGCGGTCATCTATCTCCTGCTCGAGCGTATCTCGAACTCGCCCTGGGGCCGGATGCAGCGCGCCATCCGCGACGAGGAACAGTCGGCCGCGATGAGCGGCAAGGCCGTCACCTATTTCCGCATCCAGTCCTTCGTCATCGGTTCGTTCATCATGGGCGTCGGCGGCGCGATCTATGCCAGCTACATGGTGGCCATCGACTACAGCCACTTCCTGCCGCTTTACGCGACGTTCATCATCTGGGTGATGCTGATGCTGGGCGGCTCGGGCAACAACAAGGGCGCGATCCTCGGCGCCTTCGTCATCTGGTTCGTGTGGACCGGAACCGAGACCATGATCGACTGGCTGGCCCCGGCGCTGCGGCTGATCTCGGACGACCTGCCGTCGCGCGGCGCCTATCTGCGCTGGATGCTGGTCGCCGTCATGCTGGGCGCCATCGTCCTGTTCCGCCCGCAGGGGATATTGAAGGAACGCAAGCGCGTGTCGGACTTCATGCCCCGCGCCAAGGCCGGGAAGTAACGCAAACGGGGGGCCAGCGGCCCCCCGTTTCGATTCGTGCCGGAGGCTGTTTCAGACCAGCACGGTCTCGACCGCGATATTGCCCTTGGTGGCGTTGGAATACGGGCAGACGAAATGCCCGCGCTCGATGATCTTTTCGACCACGGCGCGGTCAACGCCCGGCATCGACACGGTCAGCTTGACGGCGATGCCGAAACCGCCGTCACCGCGCGGGCCGATGCCGACATTGGCGGTCACCGAGGTGTTGTCGGGCACGGTCCCCAGCTTTTCATTGGCGGCGGCCACCTTCATCGCGCCAAGGAAACAGGCGGAATAGCCCAGCGCGAACAGTTCCTCGGGGTTGTGGCCCTTGCCCGAGCCGCCCAGTTCCTTCGGGCTGGCCATGGCGATCGAGAGCATACCCGAGTCGAGCTTGCTCCAGCCGTCGCGGCCGCCCATGGCGGTGGCTTCGGTGCGGTATTTCACGTCGACGGACATGGCACGTTCCTTTCGTGTGCAATTGAATTGCAGGCAATCTAGCGCTGCGGGCAGGCATATTCAACCGCTTGCAAAATGATCGCGCACAAATTACCTGTGCGACATGCTTGCACCCGCCGACATGCTCTGTTTCGCACTCTATTCCACCAGCCGCGCCATGCAGGCGGCCTATCAGCCGCTGTTGCAGCCGCTGGGCCTGACCTATCCGCAATATCTGGTGCTTTCGACGCTGCACGACCGCGACCGCCAGACGGTGGGCGAGATCGGCGCCGCGCTGCATCTTGACAGCAGCACGCTCACGCCGCTGCTCAAGCGCATGGAGGCGGCAGGCTGGGTCGCCCGCAGCCGCGCCGCGCAGGACGAACGGCGGGTGATCGTGGCGCTGACCGACGCGGGCCGGAGCCTGGGCGAAAAGGCGGCGCATGTGCCCGAATGTTTCATCGCCCGCACCGGCATGGGCCCGGACGAGATGGACGAGATGCGCCGGACGCTGTCGGCCCTGCGCGACCGCCTGCGCGGCGGCTGAGCGCGCGGCGGCAACGCGCCCCCGAAGCGGGTCGCGTTTCCACGGATTCGGCGGACCCGCCCCGCGTAGTCGCGGGCGCCGGATGCCCTATCCCGCCGCCGCCATCCCCGGTTTTCCGTCGAGGAAGCCGTCCGCGAACGCATCCTCCGGCATGATCCGGCGCAGTTCGTCCAGCAGCCCGTCACCGCCCCCGGCCAGCGCGCTATCCCAGGCCCCGACCAGCGCCGCGAAATCGCCGGGCTGCGGCGACAGGCGCAGGGCGCTGACCCCGGCCTCGCGCAGGGCCGCGATCTGTCGCGCCGCTGTCGTCACCGCGAATCCCATCGTCTGCACGCCGTTCACGGTCAGGAAGCCGTCGCCTTCCAGCGTCTCCACCGCCCGCCCGTGCGGGTCTTCGCCGCAGACGAACATGCAGGCGTTCTTGGGCCGGTCGTGCAGCCGCGCGTGGTAGCAGCGGGCCGAAATCGCCAGCGGCGCCTTGCCATGGCCCCAGACCTCGACCGCGACACCGCGCTCGCGCCCGGCCCGCGCCAGCACCGCGACCGATGACAGCGGCAGCTCCGGCGGCAGGCATATCCGCGTGGCGCCCTTGCGGGCCAGCCAGTCGAGGGTGCCCTCGTTATAGACATTGACCACCGGCGCGACCCAGAACGGATGCCCCTGCGGCAAGGATTCCAGCGCGGTCAGGTCGGCGATCTCGACCGGCAGGCCCATGTCGAACAGGTCGCGGGTCATCTGCCGCTCCATCGGCAGCGTCACCAGCGCCAGCGACGAAATCGCCACCTCCTTGCCGGCGGCCAGCAGCGCCTCGACCGCATCGAGGATCGCCGCCTGCCACAGGGGCAGCCGCTTCGAGCACACCCATTCGCCGATTACCACCCGCGCGGCGGGCGTGGCGGCCAGGTCGCGGTAGAAGCCGCGCACCACATCCGTCTCCCACAGGAAGGCATTCGGCCCGATGGTCAGGTCCATCGTCATCTCCAGATTTTCGCGTAGGAGCCGGTCGTGGACGCCTGCCCTTCGGTCAGCTTGGCCAGCGCGCCCACGGGCATTTCCGCGCCCCGGTCCGCCGCCTCGACCGCCGCGCGGAAGGTGCGCACCACCTGCGCCACATAGGCACGCGAACGCTGCCGTCCCTCGATCTTCAGCGCCCGCACCCCGGCCTTTTGCAGCATCGGGATCAGGAAGGTCGCGTCCAGACTGACCGGGTCTTCAAAGATATGCCCGGTCTGCCGCCCGCCCGCACCGTCGGGCGAGGTGAACGCGCCCTTGCAGATGGTCGGATAGGGCGCGGGGCCGCCCGCAGGCGTGCGGTGGATCAGCACTCCGCCCAGCCGCGCATCCTGCCCTTCGGGCGTGGTTTCATAGCTGACATGGCTGGCGGGCGAACAGACGCCGTTCATGTTGGGCGACAGGCCGGTGGTCCATGACGACAGCGAACAGCGCCCCTCGGCCATGACGCAGAGGCCGCCAAAGACGAAGGCTTCGGTTTCAACCGTGATCTCACGGTTGATCTCGTCGATCTCGGCCACCGTCAGGACGCGCGGCAGCACCACCCGCTTCACGCCGAATTCGCGCGCGTAGAAGTTGATCGCATCGGCATTGGAGGCCGCCGCCTGCACCGACAGATGCCGCCGCAACTGCGGCTGCGCGCGTCTGGCGTAGTCGAGCAGCCCCATGTCGGCAAGGATCACCGCGTCGGCCCCGGCCCCGGCTGCGTCGTCGATGGCCCGGTGCCACAGGTCGGCGTCGCCCGCGCGCGGGAAGGTGTTGATCGCCACCAGCACCTTCGCGCCGCGCGCATGGGCATGGGCCACGCCCTCGGCCATCTCGGCGCGGGAAAAGTTCAGCCCCGGGAAGTTGCGGGCGTTGGTTTCATCGGCAAAGCCGCAATAGACCGCATGGGCCCCGGCCTCGACCGCAGTGCGCAGGGCGGCGGGGGTGCCCGCCGGGCAGACCAGTTCCATCATGGCAGCGCCTCCATGCGGGTGAGCGACAGCCCCAGCCGTGGCCCGGCGACAACGGCCAGCCGCCGCACTACGGTTTCGGGGGCGCGGAACAGCGCTGCGAATTCCGCCGCAAGGTCGATCTCGGCGTCGTCCAGCGCATTGCGCAGGGCCAGCACCGCCGAAGTATCGCCCGAGATCGACAGCTCGCCGGAAAAGAACAGTGCGTCGCCGTCGCTTTCCCCGTGCAGCATCGCCAGAAACGCCGCAAGGTTGCCGGTGATCTGCGCATCGGACGGGGGCGCGGCGGCGCGGCGAGGGAACAGCCGCAGCGACAGCGGTTCGGCCTGCAGCAGGATCAGCGCGGGCAGGTCGGTCGCGTCCAGCAGCAACCGCTTGCCCGCCTCCGGCCCCAGCCGCGCGATCATCCCCGGATGCCGCCCCGCCATCTTGCGCCCCAGCCGGGTGAGCAGATGCGACCCCGCCATCAGCACCGGCGCGGGCGGCGGCAGGCGCATCAGCGCGGCAAGAAGGGGTGAACGAGAGGCCATGGTGCGATCCTGACGGCTGGTGCCCGAGGCATGGGCAGGACTGCCCGATTGATATATGGCAGGCGCAGTTCGGGGCAACGGACCAAAGGCCCCCTGCGACAAGGAGCCTCAATGCGCACCCTGCCCGCGTTTCCCGACCTGCGCGCCTATCTGGCCTGGGCCGAAGGCTCCGGCGATGTCCGGCGCATCGCCGATCCGGTGGCTTTGCGCCATGAAATGACGGCCCTGCAGCTTGTCGCGCTGCGTGGCGGCGGCCCGGTGCTGCGGTTTTCGCGGGCCATCATGGCCGATGGCAGCGCCGCCGCCATGCCGGTGGTCGCCAACCTTTTCGGCACCCGCGCCCGCGTCGCCGCCGGGCTGGGGGTGAACGGCACCGGAATCGGCGAGCTGGGCGAATTCCTCGCCGCGCTGCGCTCTCCGGCCCCGGTCCGGGGGCTGCGCGACGCTATGTCGCGCTGGCCGATCCTGCGCGCGGCGCTCCAGACCCGCGCCGCCGTCTCTCGCCGCCCGCCGGTGCAGGACGAGGTGCTTCCCGACCTGTCCGCCCTGCCGGTGCAGACCCCGTGGCCCGAGGATGCAGGCCCGCTGATTACCTGGGGCGCGGTCATCACCCGCCCGCCCGATGCGGCGCCCGACGACCTGGCCGATTACAACCTCGGCATCTACCGCGCCCAGGTGCTGGGGCCGGATCGGCTGATCCTGCGCTGGCTGGCGCATCGCGGCGGCGCCGCCCATCACCGCGCCTGGGAACGCCGGGGCGAGCCGATGCCTGTTGCCGTTGCGCTGGGCACCGATCCGGCGCTGCTGCTGTCCGCCGCGCTGCCGCTGCCCGAGGGCATGTCGGAGTTCACCTTCTCCGGCGTGCTGCGCGGCGCCCGCACCGAGGTCGCCCCTGCCCTGACCGTGCCGCTGATGGTCCCCGCCCGCGCCGAAATCGTCATCGAGGGCCATGTCCACCCCGGCGAGACCGCCCCCGAAGGCCCGTTCGGCGACCATACCGGCTATTACAACGCCGTCGAACCCTTTCCGGTGATGCGCGTCAGCCGCATCACCGCGCGGCGCGACCCGATCTACCTGAGCACCGTCACGGGGCGCCCGCCGGATGAACCCTCGGTCATCGGCGAGGTATTCAACGACCTGACCCTGCCGCTGATCCGCGCCCAGATCCCCGAGGTGCGCGACTTCTGGCTGCCGCCCGCCGCCTGTTCCTATCGTCTGGCCGTGGTGCAGATCGCCAAGCGCTATGCCGGGCAGGCGCGGCGGGTGATGATGGCGCTCTGGGGGATGTTGCCACAGT
This sequence comes from Rubellimicrobium sp., assembly GCA_019454835.1. Taxonomy (GTDB): domain Bacteria; phylum Pseudomonadota; class Alphaproteobacteria; order Rhodobacterales; family Rhodobacteraceae; genus JADYZU01. Next base: position 5,843 of record JACFNP010000028.1, on the reverse strand, counting down.
TCAGCTATACGAAGATGATCGTCGTCGTCGATGACGACATCGACGCGCGCAACTGGGATGATGTGCTCTGGGCGCTGACCACCCGCTATGATCCGGGCCGTGACACGATGGTTCTGACGGACACGCCGATGGACTACCTGGATTTCGCCTCGCCGGTCGAGGGGCTGGCGGGCAAGATCGGCCTGGATGCGACGACCAAGACCGGCACCGAGACCACGCGCGACTGGGGCCGCGTGATGGTGCTGGACCCGACGCATCTCGCGCGGGCCGAACAACTGCTGGGAGGGCTGACATGACCCGTGTGATCCTTGGCATCGCCGGCGCCTCGGGCGCGGCACTGGCGCTCGACTGCGCGCGCGCCCTGCGCCGGGCGGGCGCCGAGGTCGATCTGGTGATGTCGCCCACCTCCGAGCGGACCCTGACCGAAGAGGTCGGCACCGGCGCCATGGCCGCGCTGACCGGCACCGCCACCCGCACCTGGGCCGTCACCGACATGGGCGCGGCGATTTCATCCGGCTCGCATCCGGTCGCGGGCATGATCGTCGCGCCCTGCTCGATGCGCTCGCTGGCCGCCATCGCGCACGGGCTGGACGACAACCTCATCATCCGCGCCGCCGGTGTGCAACTGAAGGAACGCCGCCCGCTGGTGCTGCTGGCGCGCGAGGCGCCCTTGACGCTGGCCCATCTGCGCAACATGACGGCGGTGACGGAGATGGGCGCCGTGGTGCTGCCGCCCGTACCCGCCTTCTACCTGCGCCCGAAGACCGTGGACGAGATCACCGCCCAGATCGCCGCGCGCGCCGTCGATCTGCTGCGCCTCGGCCCGCCGCAAGCGCGGGCATGGGCGCCCGAGGAAAGGGAATGAAGATGTCCGCCACAGAACCCACCGACGCGGTGCTTGACCGCATCCTCGTGCGCTATCACGACAAACACCGCGAGGAACTGGCCTGGCTGGTGTCGCTGTCGCGCACGGTGGAAAAGGTCCATGCCGCCCATGCCGAGGTGCCCAAGGGCCTGGGCGACCTGATGGCCGCGCTGCACGAGGACATCGAGGCCGAGATGCAGCGCGAGGAGGACGAGGTCTTTCCGCTCATGCGCCGGGGCGACGCGGCGGCGCTGGCCGGTGCCGTGACGCGGATGCGCGAGAGCCACCGCCGCCACGCCGAGGGCTTTGCCCGCATCCGCGCCGCGACGAACGGCCTGCACCTGCCCGCCGACGCCTGCCGCACCTGGACCACGCTTTACGAGGCGCTCGCCACGTTCGGCGACGACCTGCGCGACCATATCGCGCTCGAGGACGAGGTGCTGCTGCCACGCTTCGCGGCCTGACGGGGCGGGCGGCTGCGCTGCGGCTGCGGTCGGGGCATTGTGTGCGGCGTTGATCGCAACGTGATCCTGGCCAGATCGTAACGTCATCTTAACCATTGGCCTCTAACAAATTTCTGGAAATTTGTTCTGCCAAATTTGGTGGAAAGGCCCTATCACGCGCCGGTCGCCAGAAAACATCCCCCGCCTCGCCGCCACAGGCAGGCCGCGTTCCGCCCCGCCCCGCCGCATCGTCGCGCGCGCCGCGTGTTCCATCCGGCTGCGAAATGCTCTAGCCGGTGCTGATGCGCGGGGCTTCGGACAACATACGCGGCGCGATGCTGATGACGGCGGCCTACGGGCTGTTCGCGGTGAACGATTCCTTTCTCAAGGGACTCGGCACCGATCTCAGCGTCTGGCAGATTCTGTTCCTGCGCGGGGTCGCGGTCTCGGTGGCGATGCTGGCCTTCATGTGGTGGCGCGGCGGGCGTATCCGGTCGCTGTCGCGGCGCGACCTTGCGCTGGCCACGGGCCGCGCGCTGGCCGAGGCGGCGGCGGCGGTCCTGTTCCTCAGCGCGCTGCCGCACATGCCGTTCGCCAACATCTCGGCCCTGCAGCAGGCGCTGCCGCTGACGGTGACGCTGGCGGGCGTGCTGTTCCTGCGTGAGCATGTCGGCTGGCGGCGCGGCCTGGCCATCGGCATCGGCCTGTTCGGCGTCCTTGTCGTCGTGCGGCCGGGCACCGGCGGCTTCAATGCCTGGTCGCTGGTCGCGCTGGGGTCGGTCGCCTGCGTGACGGCGCGCGACATCTTCGCGCGGATGCTGTCGCCCGAGGCCGCGACCCTGCCGGTCGCGGCGCTGTCGGCGATGGGGATCACCATCGTCAGCGGCGCGGTCCTGCCCTTCGCGGGCTGGGACGCGATGGGCGCCGCCGACAGCGCGCTGCTGACCGGGGCGGTGCTGGCGATCTTCGGGGCCTATATCGTCTCGGTCAGCGCGATGCGGGTCGGCGAGCTGGGTTTCGTCGCGCCGTTCCGCTATGCCAGCCTGCTGGTCGCGGTCGTCGTCGGCTTCCTGTTCTTCGCCGAGACCCCGGACTGGCCGACCGTCACCGGCGCCGCGATCATCGTCGGATCGGGCCTTTATACCATCTGGCGCGAGCAGCGGCTCGCGGCCTGAGCCGCTGTTGACACCCCCCGCGACTCCCCCTATACGGCGCCCACTTGGCGGGCTGCTGCCCAATGCCATCCAGAGAGATGTCCGGTCATGATCCGGGTCGCAAGGCCCCGATCCTCTGGGACTGCCGCCTCGCTCCCGGCAAATGGGGGCGCGCGCGGGTCTTTGCGTTTCGCGGACGCGCGCGACGTGCCGAATAATGTGGCCCAAGGGCCGCGACACATGTGTCAGGAGCGGGGAACGACGCCCAATGCCTACGATCCAGCAGCTAATCCGCAAGCCGCGGCAGCCCAAGGTGATGAAGTCGAAGTCGCAGCATCTGGAAGGCTGCCCGCAGAAGCGCGGCGTCTGCACGCGCGTCTACACGACGACTCCGAAGAAGCCGAACTCGGCCATGCGCAAGGTCGCCAAGGTGCGCCTGAGCAACGCCTACGAGGTGATCTCCTACATCCCCGGCGAAAGCCATAACCTGCAGGAGCACTCGGTCGTGCTCATCCGCGGTGGGCGGGTGAAGGACCTTCCCGGCGTGCGCTACCACATCCTGCGCGGCGTTCTGGATACCCAGGGCGTCAAGAACCGCAAGCAGCGCCGCTCGAAGTACGGCGCGAAGCGCCCGAAGTGAGGAACTGAGCGATGTCACGCCGCCACGCCGCCGAGAAGCGCGAAATCCTGCCCGACGCCAAATACGGCGACCGGGTGGTGTCGAAATTCATGAACAACCTGATGGTCGACGGCAAGAAGTCGACGGCCGAGGGCATCGTCTACTCGGCCTTCGACCGGGTGCAGGACCGCCTCAAGAAGGAACCCGTCGAGGTCTTTCACGAGGCGCTCGACAACATCAAGCCGTCGGTCGAGGTCCGCTCGCGCCGGGTCGGCGGCGCGACCTACCAGGTTCCCGTCGAGGTGCGTGCCGAACGGCGCGAGGCGCTGGCGATCCGCTGGCTGATCGCCGCCGCGAAGAAGCGCAACGAACACACCATGGAAGAGCGCCTCGCCGGCGAGCTGTCCGACGCGGTGAACAACCGCGGCGCCGCCGTGAAGAAGCGTGAGGACACGCACAAGATGGCCGATGCCAACAAGGCATTCAGCCACTATCGCTGGTAAGGAGGCGGACATGGCAAGAGACTATCCGCTGAACCGCTATCGCAACTTCGGGATCATGGCCCATATCGACGCGGGCAAGACCACGACGACCGAGCGGATCCTGTTCTACACCGGCAAGTCGCACAAGATGGGCGAGACCCATGACGGCGCGGCCACGATGGACTGGATGGCGCAGGAACAGGAACGCGGCATCACCATCACCTCGGCCGCGACGACCACGTTCTGGGAAAAGACCTACGACGGCACCGCGCCGACCTCGGAAAAGCACCGGCTGAACATCATCGACACGCCGGGCCACGTCGACTTCACCATCGAGGTCGAGCGTTCGCTCGCCGTGCTCGACGGTGCGGTGTGCCTGCTCGACGGCAACGCCGGTGTCGAACCCCAGACCGAAACCGTCTGGCGCCAGGCCGACCGCTACCACGTCCCCCGCATCGTGTTCGTCAACAAGATGGACAAGATCGGTGCCGACTTCCAGAAGTGCCTGACCATGATCAAGGACCGCACCGGCGCGACGCCGGCGGCGATCGCCTTTCCGATCGGGGCCGAGGATCAGCTCGAGGGCATCGTCGATCTGGTGACGATGGAAGAATGGCTCTGGAAGGGTGACGATCTCGGCGCCCACTGGGCGCACGCGCCGATCCGCGACAGCCTGAAGGACGAGGCCGAGCGCCGCCGTGCCGAACTCATCGAGCTTGCCGTCGAGCAGGACGATGCGGCGATGGAGGCCTATCTCGACGGGCAGGAACCCGATGTCGATACCCTGCGGGCGCTGATCCGCAAGGGCACGCTGGCGCTGGCCTTCGTGCCGGTGCTGGCCGGTTCGGCCTTCAAGAACAAGGGTGTCCAGCCGCTGCTGAACGCGGTGGTCGACTATCTGCCGTCGCCCACGGACGTGCGCCCCTACATGGGCTTCCGCCCCGGCGACGAGACCGAGACCCGCAACATCGCGCGTCACGCCTCGGATGACGAACCCTTCTCGGGCCTGGCGTTCAAGATCATGAACGACCCGTTCGTCGGCTCGCTCACCTTCGTGCGCATCTATTCGGGCGTGCTGAAGAAGGGCGACTCGTTCCTGAACTCGACCAAGGGCAAGCGCGAGCGTGTGGGTCGCATGATGATGATGCACGCCCAGGCCCGCGAGGAAATCGAGGAAGCCTATGCCGGCGACATCATCGCGCTTGGCGGTCTGAAGGAAACGACGACCGGCGACACGCTGAGTTCGGAAAAGGACCCGGTGGTTCTTGAAACCATGACCTTCCCCGATCCCGTCATCGAGATCGCGGTCGAACCCAAGACCAAGGCCGACCAGGAAAAGATGGGCATCGCGCTGGCGCGGCTTGCCGCCGAGGACCCGTCCTTCCGCGTCGAGACCGATCAGGAATCGGGCCAGACGATCATGAAGGGCATGGGCGAGCTGCATCTCGACATTCTCGTCGATCGCATGAAGCGCGAGTTCAAGGTCGAGGCCAACATCGGCGCGCCGCAGGTGGCCTACCGCGAGACGATCAGCCACGAGGTCGAGCACACCTACACCCACAAGAAGCAGACCGGCGGTTCGGGCCAGTTTGCCGAGGTGAAGCTGGTCATCACCCCGACCGAACCGGGCGAGGGCTATTCCTTCGAATCGCGCATCATCGGTGGCGCGGTGCCGAAGGAATACATCCCCGGCGTCGAAAAGGGCATCAAGTCGGTGATGGACTCGGGTCCGCTGGCGGGCTTCCCGGTCATCGACTTCAAGGTCGCGCTCGTGGACGGCAAGTTCCACGACGTGGACTCGTCGGTGCTGGCGTTCGAGATCGCGGCGCGCATGTGCATGCGTGAGGGCCTGCGCAAGGCCGGTGCCAAGCTGCTCGAACCGATCATGAAGGTCGAGGTGGTGACGCCCGAGGAATATACCGGCAACGTCATCGGCGACCTGACCTCGCGGCGGGGCATGGTGCAGGGGCAGGACAGCCGCGGCAACGCGAATGTCATCAACTCCTTCGTGCCGTTGGCCAACATGTTCGGCTATATCAACACCCTGCGTTCGATGACCTCGGGCCGCGCGGTGTTCACGATGCAGTTCGACCACTACGAGGCCGTGCCGCAGAACATCTCGGACGAGATCCAGAAGAAATACGCATGATCCGGCGGTGGGCAGGGATGCCCACCCTCCACCCACCGCAGGCCGCCCTGGCGCGGCGCAGACACAGGAGTTGCTTTCATGGCGAAGGCGAAATTCGAGCGGACGAAGCCGCATGTGAACATCGGCACCAT
>JACFNP010000027.1 GCA_019454835.1 Rubellimicrobium sp. | reverse complement strand
CACTGAGTCAGACCGCGCGGCATATGTCACGGGGGTGTTGGGTTCGTGGCCCTGCCGACCCCGACGATCCGCTTGACGCCACCCGCGCGCGCCCCTATGGGGCTGCATTCCCCTGCGGCCATGGCGCGCGGGGCGATTCGTGTGATGCGGTGTCGCACCACGATCACCTCGACGGCGGGCGGCCCGGCTGCCCGGTTGTGAAAAAAGGTTCCGGCACGACGGAACCGCAACGAAAGGAAAGACTGCGTGGCACGTATTGCCGGCGTGAACATCCCGACCGCGAAGCGGGTTCCCATCGCCCTCACCTATATCCACGGCATCGGCCGTCATTTCGCCGACCAGATCTGCGCGGCGACGAACATCGACCCGACCCGCCGCGCCAATGATCTCACGGATGCCGAGGTTCTGGCGATCCGCGAATACATCGACGCGAATCTCGTCGTCGAAGGCGACCTTCGCCGCGAGACGCAGATGAACATCAAGCGGCTCATGGACCTTGGCTGCTATCGCGGCCTGCGCCACCGCCGCAACCTGCCGGTGCGCGGCCAGCGGACCCATACCAACGCCCGCACCCGCAAGGGGCCTGCCCGCCCCATCGCCGGCAAGAAGAAGTAAGGAGACACCGACATGGCTCGTGATATCCGCCGTGGCGGCAAGAAGAAGGTCTCCAAGAACATCGCCACGGGTGTGGCGCATGTGAATTCCTCCTTCAACAACACCAAGATCCTGATCTCGGACGTGCAGGGCAACGCGATTGCCTGGTCCTCGGCCGGGACGATGGGCTTCAAGGGGTCGCGCAAGTCGACCCCCTATGCCGCGCAGATGGCCGCCGAGGATGCGGGCCGCAAGGCGCAGGAGCATGGCGTGAAAACGCTTGAGGTCGAGGTGCAGGGTCCCGGCTCGGGCCGCGAATCCGCGTTGCGCGCGCTGGCGGCGGTGGGCTTTTCCATCACCTCGATCCGCGACGTGACGCCGATCGCCCACAACGGCTGCCGTCCGCCCAAGCGCCGCAGGGTCTGACGCAGCAACTTCGGGGCAGGGGCGCACGTCCGGTGCGGTCCTGCCTTTCGCGATTCAACCTCGGGTGCCGGCCCCTTTCGGTCATGGGGAGCCGGCTGGAATGGAGGGATGCATGATCCACAAGAACTGGTCCGACCTGATCAAGCCCACGCAGCTTCAGGTCCGCCCCGGCGCCGACCCGTCCCGTCAGGCCACGCTTGTCGCCGAACCGCTCGAACGCGGCTTCGGCCTCACGCTGGGCAACGCGCTGCGCCGCGTCCTGCTGTCGTCGCTGCAGGGCGCCGCGATCACCGCCGTGCAGATCGACAACGTGCTGCACGAATTCTCGTCCATCTCGGGCGTGCGCGAGGATGTCACCGACATCATCCTGAACCTCAAGGGTGTCGCGCTGCGCATGGATGTCGACGGGCCGAAGCGGCTGACGCTGCAGGCCAAAGGCCCCGGCCAGGTGACCGCCGCCGACATCACCGAAACCGCCGGGATCGAGGTTCTCAACAAGGACCACGTCATCTGCCAGCTTGACGACGGCGCCTCGCTCTACATGGAGCTGACGGTGAATGTCGGAAAGGGCTATGTCGCCGCCGACCGCAACAAGCCCGAGGATGCGCCCATCGGCCTGATCGCCATCGACGCGATCTATTCGCCGGTGCGCAAGGTCAGCTACGAGGTGACCCCGACCCGCGAGGGGCAGGTGCTTGATTACGACAAGCTGACGATGAAGGTGGAAACCAACGGCGGCCTGACGCCCGATGATGCGGTCGCCTATGCCGCGCGCATCCTCCAGGACCAGTTGTCGATCTTCGTCAACTTCGACGAGCCGGATTCGGCCTCGGCGGGCGGCCCCGAGGAAGCGCTGGAATTCAACCCGCTGCTGCTGAAGAAGGTCGACGAGCTGGAGCTGTCGGTCCGTTCGGCCAACTGCCTGAAGAACGACAACATCGTCTATATCGGCGACCTCATCCAGAAGACCGAGGCCGAGATGCTGCGCACGCCGAACTTCGGCCGCAAGTCCCTGAACGAGATCAAGGAAGTGCTCTCGACCATGGGCCTGCATCTGGGCATGGAAGTCGAGGACTGGCCGCCCGAGAACATCGACGACCTCGCCAAGAAGTTCGAGGAACATTTCTGAATTGCAGGCGGGCCTTGTGGCCCGCCTGCGTGATCCGGGCACAATGCCCCAAGGAGGCAGTCGCGCAAGACTGCCGGACAAACAACAGACGAACGCAAAGGTGAACCCATGAACCACGGCAACGGCTACCGCCGCCTCAACCGCACCCATGCGCACCGCAAGGCGCTGTTTGCGAACATGGCAGGCTCGCTCATCGAGCACGAACAGATCCGCACCACCCTGCCCAAGGCCAAGGAACTGAAGCGCATCATCGACAAGCTGGTCACGCTGGGCAAGCGCGGCGACCTGCACGCCCGGCGGCTGGCCGCGGCGGAACTGAAGCAGGATGCGCATGTCGCCAAGCTGTTCTCGGTGCTCGGGCCGCGCTACAAGGACCGTCAGGGCGGCTATTCGCGCGTCCTCAAGGCGGGCTTCCGCTATGGCGACATGGCGCCGATGGCGGTGATCGAACTCGTCGACCGCGACCCCGAGGCCAAAGGCGCCACCGACCGCGCCCGCGTGGCGGCGGAAGAAGCGGCTGAATGACGGCGCGCGCGGGGGCCTCGCGCCCCCGCACCCCCGCAGGATATTCGCGGACGGATGAAGGGGCGGTCGTTCCCTTCGCGGCCGGTCGCAGCTAGATTACCTGCATGTCCGACCTTTTCGCCCATGCTGCAGGCAGCCCTGCCGAACCCGCGCCCCGCGCGCGCCCGCTGGCCGACCGGCTGCGTCCGGCGACGCTGGCCGAGGTCGTGGGGCAGGATCACGTCCTTGGCCCCGAGGGTCCGGTGGGCGCGATGCTGGCGGCGGGGGCGCTGTCGTCGCTGATCCTCTGGGGACCGCCCGGCGTCGGCAAGACCACCATCGCCCGGCTTCTGGCGCAGGGCAGCGACCTGCATTTCGAGCAGGTCAGCGCGATCTTCACCGGCGTTCCCGAACTGCGCAAGGTGTTCGAGGCCGCGAAACTGCGCCGCACGCAGGGCCGGGGCACGCTGCTGTTCGTCGATGAAATCCACCGCTTCAACAAGGCGCAGCAGGACGGCTTCCTGCCGCATATGGAGGATGGCACCATCATCCTCGTCGGCGCCACGACCGAAAACCCGTCCTTTGAACTGAACGCCGCGCTGCTCAGCCGCGCGCAGGTGGTGGTGCTGAACCGGCTGACCGGCGCCGATCTGGAACGCCTCGCCCAGCGGGCCGAGCGCGAGGCCGGGCAGGCGCTGCCGCTGCAACCCGCCGCGCGCGACGCGCTGCTGGGGATGGCCGATGGCGACGGGCGGGCGCTGCTGAACCTGATCGAGCAGGTGCTGGCCTGGAAGCTCGCGGCGCCGCTGGATGTGCAGGCGCTGTCGTCGCGGCTGATGCGGCGGGCGGCGAAATACGACAAGTCGGGCGAAGAGCATTACAACCTGATCTCGGCGCTGCACAAATCGGTGCGCGGGTCCGACCCGGATGCGGCGCTCTACTGGTTCGCGCGGATGATCGAGGGCGGCGAGGATCCGCGCTATCTGGCCCGGCGCATCACCCGCATGGCGGTCGAGGACATCGGCCTCGCCGATCCGCAGGCGCAGGGCATCTGCCTCGAGGCGTGGCAGGTCTACGAGCGGCTCGGCAGCCCGGAAGGGGAACTCGCGCTGGCGAATGCGGTGGTCTATCTGGCGCTTGCGCCGAAATCGAACGCCGCCTATCGCGGCTGGGGCGCGGCACGGGCGGCAGCGCGCAAGACCGGATCGGAGCCGCCGCCGAAACATATCCTCAACGCGCCGACGCGGCTGATGAAGGAACAGGGCTATGGGGCGGGCTATGCCTATGACCACGACGAGGAAGACGGCTTTTCCGGCCAGCACTATTTCCCCGACGGCATGAAGCGCGGCATCTACTACCTGCCCGTGGACCGTGGCTTTGAACGCGAGCTGAAGAAGCGGGTCGAGTTCTTCGCGGGCCTGCGCGCGAAACGGCAGGCGGACAGATGAGCGGCGTGCAGACCCTGACCGTCGGCGCGGACGAGGGCGACCAGCGGCTTGACCGCTGGCTGCGGCGCCGGTTCCCGCACCTGACCCAGGGCGCCATCGGCAAGATGTGCCGCAAGGGCGCGTTGCGCGTCGATGGCGGCCGGGTCCGGCCCGAGACGCGCGTGGATGCCGGGCAGACGGTGCGGGTGCCGCCGATGGATGCGGCGCTGGCCGCGCCCGCGCCGGTGGTGCAACATTCCGGCATTTCGCCGCGCGACGCGAAGATGATGCGCGATGCGGTGATCTGGATGGACGACCACATCATCGCCCTGAACAAGCCCGCGGGCCTGCCCTCGCAGGGCGGCTCGGGACAGGGGGCGCGGCATGTGGACGCGCTGTCGGCAGTCTTTGCCGAACATGGCGAAAAGCCGCGTCTGGTGCACCGGCTCGACAAGGATACCTCGGGCGTGCTGCTGCTGGCGCGGACGGCAAGGGTCGCGCGCGACCTGTCCGAAGCCCTGCGCCATCGCAACGTGAAGAAGATCTACTGGGCCGCCGTCGCCGGTGTGCCGGAACCCAAGGCGGGCACGATCCGTTACGGGTTGCTGCGCGTGCCCTCGGGCGCGCATGACGAGAAGATGCGCGTGATCCACCCGCGCGAGATCGACACCACGCCCGGCGCCCAGCGCGCGCTGACCCATTACGTCACCATGGCCTGGCTGGCGGGCCGGGCAAGTTGGGTCGGCCTGTCGCCGGTCACCGGGCGCACCCATCAGTTGCGCGCCCATATGGCCGCCATCGGTCATCCGATCCTCGGCGACACGAAATACGGCGGCACCGGACAGGAGAACCCCGGCGACGGCTGGGGCGCGGGGCTGGGCGGCGATCTGACGCGGCAGTTGCACCTGCACGCCCGCGCGGTGGTGTTCGAGCATCCGGTGACGAAGCGCAGGGTCTCGGCGGTGGCGCCGCTGGCGCCGCACATGCGGGCGACCTGGGAATATGTCGGCTGGGATGCCGATTATGCCGTGGTCGATCCCTTCACCCTGGACCGCGACGAGGGCCGCAGATGACCGCGCGGCTGGTGATCTGGGATGTCGACGGCACGCTTGTCGACAGCGCCGACGAGATCGCGGCGGCGATGGCGGCGGCCTTCGCCGACGAGGGGCTGGCCGCGCCCGCGCCCGCCGCCGTGCGCGGCATCATCGGCCTGACGCTGCCGGTGGCCTTCGATCACCTGCACCCCGGCCTTGGCGCGGCACGGGTCGGGCGGCTGGTCGATGGCTACCGCGCCCATTTCCACCGCCGCCACGCCGAGAAAGGCGTGGCGCCGCTGTTCCGGGGCATCCGCGCGGTGCTCGACGATCTGGCGGCGGCGGGCGAGACGCATCTTGCCGTTGCCACCGGCAAGTCGCGCGCCAGCGTCATGCCGATCCTCGACGGCCACGGGCTGACCGGACTGTTCGCCAGCATCCAGGTCTCGGACGACCACCCGTCGAAGCCGCATCCCTCGATGGTGCGGGCCGCGATGGCCGAGACCGGCGCCAGCCCGCGCCGCACCGTGATGGTGGGCGACACCAGCTTCGACATGGACATGGCGCGCGCGGCGGGCGTGGCGGCGCTGGCCGTCGCCTGGGGCTATCACCGCGCCGAGACGCTGGCCGCCGACCTGGTCGCGCGTGACGTGGCCGACCTGCCCGCGCTTGTCGACCGGCTGACGCGGGGGGCGGGCGATGGCTGAATGGCAGGCGCGGGTGTTCTGGCGCGAGGTGACGGTGGCCCCCGCCCCCGGCGGCCATGCGGTGCATCTTGACGGCCGCCCGGTGCGCACGCCGAACCGGGCGCCGCTGACCCTGCCCTCGCGGCCGCTGGCCGACCTGGTCGCCGGGGAATGGGCGGCGCAGGCGGGCGTGATCCGCCCCGAGCTGATGCCCGCGACGCGGCTGGCCAATTCCGCCATCGAAAAGGTCCGCCCGGCGCGCGATGCCGTGGTGGCGCTGCTGGCCGGTTATGGCGAGACCGACCTGCTGTGCTATCGCGCCGAGGGTCCGCCGGGGCTGTGCGCGCTTCAGGCGCAGGGCTGGGATCCGCTTGTCGACTGGGCGGCGGCGCTGGGCATCGGGCTGCGCACCGGCACCGGCGTCATGCCGATCGCGCAGCCGGGCGCCGCGCTGGACCGGCTGACCGACGAGGTCGCCGCGATGGACGATTTCCGGCTTGCGGCCTTTCACGAACTGGTGACACTCTCGGGGTCGGCAATCATTGCCCTTGCGGTCGTCCACGGCGTGCGCGACCCGGAGACGGCCTGGACCCTGTCGCGCATCGACGAGGACTGGCAGGCCGCCGCCTGGGGCCGCGACGCCGAGGCCGAATCGGTGGCCGAGGCCCGGCGGCAGGGTTTTCTCTTTGCGGCGCGGTTTCATGCGCTGGCCTGAACGGGGGCGGAACCGCCCCGAGAGGATGTGCAGGATGCAGCAGACATGCGTGATCGGGGCGGCACTGGCGTCATGTCTTGCAGCGGGCACCGCGCTTGCACAGGACGATGCCACGCTGGCCGCCGTCGAGGCGCGCGGTGTGCTGGCCTGCGGCGTCAATGCCGGGCTGGCGGGGTTCGCCACGGTGGATTCCAACGGCGTCTGGTCGGGCTTCGAGGTGGAATTCTGCCGCGCGCTTGCCGCCGCGATTCTCGGCGATCCGGCGCTGGTCGATTTTCACGCCCTGCCCGCCGATGGCCGTTACCGGGAACTGGTGTCGGACGATGTCGACGTGATCGCGCGCGGCGGGGCCTGGTCGATCGGGCCGGACGTGCGCCGGGGCCTTGATCTGGCGGCGGTCAGCTATTTCGACCAGACGGGCTTTCTGCTGCCGGTGGAGCTTGGCGTGTCCTCGCCCAAGGAACTGGACGGGGCGCGGATCTGCCTTGTCGACGACATGGCGACCGGCCCGGCGCTGGACGATTATTTCCACGCCGCCGGAATCGCCTGGCAGCCGGTCGCGGCCACCGGCGACTCCGAGGCCCGCAGCCTTTATCTGGCGGGCGACTGCGACGCCTATGCGCGCCCGGCGGCCGAACTCTCGGCGGTGCGCGCGACGTTCGAGACCCCGCTTGCGCATGTCATCGTCAGCGACGGCAGCTCGCGCGTGCCCTCGGGGCCGGTGGTGCGCGAGGGCGATGATTCCTGGGCCAATGTCGTGCGCTGGACCTTCAACGCGCTGCTGGCGGGCGAGGAACTGGGCATCACCTCGGCCAATGTCCGCGAGATGGCGGCGACGCCGTCCTCGAACCCCGAGGTGAACCGCCTGCTCGGCACCGAGGGCGAGATCGGCGCCATGCTCGGCCTGCCGCAGGACTGGGCGGTCGACGCGCTGGCCGCAGGCGGCAACTACGGCGAGATCTTCGAGCGCAACATCGGCGAAAACACCCCCATCGGCCTTGCGCGCGGGCTGAACGCGCTCTGGGCCAAGGGCGGCCTGCAATATGCGGCGCCGTTCCGCTGAGGCGGGTAGTCCGTCATTGCGAGCCGCAGGCGAAGCAACCCCGACCGCTTGCGCACAACATCGAGGTTGCTTCGTCGGCTTACGCCTCCTCGCAATGACGGCCCGCCTTCAGGCCAGGTCGTCGGGCACGATGAAATCGCGCAGCGCGCCGGTGCCGGGGGCGATGTCGGCCCAGCCGCCCAGCGCAAAGTCGATGACGGCGGTGGCGCCGGTCGGATAGTCGGCAAAGCGCGGGAAAGGTGGCCGGTCATGCACCAGCAGCGCCGCCGCATGGGCGATGCCGGGGTTGTGGCCGACCAGCAGCACCGTGTTGCCCTGTGCGCCGTGCAGCGCATCGAGGATGGTGCCCGCATCGGCGCCGTAAAGGCCGCTGACCGGATCGGCCTGCAAGTCGCGCCCCAGCCGGGCAGCAAGATGTTCGACCGTTTCCATCGTGCGCCGCGCGGGCGACGACAGCACCGTGTCGGGCAGATAGCCGCGCGACAGCAGCCAGTCGCCGACCAGCCGCGCCTCGTCGCGCCCGTGGGCGTTCAGCGGGCGGTGGAAATCGTCCTGCGCGCCGCCCGACCAGTCGGATTTTGCGTGCCGGGTCAGGATGAGGCGCAGGGTCATCGGTGGAAATACCTCATGTGATGGACCGATTGTGCCTCGGGCCTGCGCCCTTGTCCCACGGGACAGGCGCGACGCACAAGACATCCCGCGAGGCAATCCGTCGCGGGTTGCAGCGTGTCGAGATACGCATGGCAGGCGGGCACGTCATAGCCCTTCGCCGTCAGCGCACCCACCGGGCAGGCGGTCAGGCAGGGCTTGTCCACGCAGGTGTCGCAGGGCGACGGGCGCGGATCGGGCGCGGGGGCAAAGGGCAGCAGCAGCGCGCCCCGGAACGAGATGAACAGCCCGGCCACGTCATGCACCATGATCTTCACGGGTGATTCGTGGCATCGGCCGGTGCGGCGCGCCCAGCGGGGGAACGGCATCCACGGCGGGCCGCCGAAGGGGAAGGCGGCGCGCAGGCCCAGGTCAGCGGCGATCCCGCCGATCACCCGCCGCGACCAACAGTCCACCGGATCGCGGGCGCCGTCGCGGCCCTCGGGGCTGGCGGTGAAGATGTCCCAGAAGCGCGGCTCGTCGGGCGACAGCAGCGCGACGCCCTGCGCGTCCACGCCGTCCTCGGGCAGGGTCGCGCAGGCGCCCGAGACGAACAGCCCCGCCGCGCGCGCGGCGGTCTCGATGTCGGCAAGCGTCATGGCGCGGGCTTCACGCGCGGTTCGCTCGAGCGGATGATCGAGCCTGCGCCATGCGCCGTGAACAGTTCCAGCAGGCAGGCATGGGGCAGCCGCCCGTCGAGGATCACCGCCGCCCGCACCCCCTGCGCCACGGCGGCCAGCGCGGTTTCGACCTTGGGGATCATGCCGCCCGCGATGGTGCCGTCGGCGATCAACGCTTCGGCCTCGGCGGGCGAAATCTGGGTCAGCACCTCGCCATTCGCGCCGCGCACGCCCGCCACGTCGGTCAGCAGCAGCAGCCGGTCGGCCTGCAGGGCGCCCGCGATGGCGCCTGCGGCGGTGTCGCCGTTGACGTTGAAGGTCTCGCCCGCCGCACGGCCCGTGGCCACCGGGGCCACCACCGGGATGATCCCCGCGCCGTAAAGGTCGCGCAGCACCTGCACGTTCACCTCGACCGGACGGCCGACGAAACCCAGCGCGGGGTCGTCGGCCTCGCAGACCAGCAGGTCGTCGTCCTTGCCGGAAATCCCCACCGCGCGCCCGCCCGCATCCATGATCGCCTGCACGATGCGCTTGTTGACCACGCCGGACAGCACCATCTCGACCACCTCGACGGTGGCCTTGTCGGTGACGCGCTTGCCGCGCACCCAGTCCGACGTAATCCCCAGCCGCGCCAGCATGTCGTTTATCATCGGCCCGCCGCCGTGCAGCACCACCGGGTTCACGCCGACCTGACGCATCAGCACGATGTCGCGGGCGAATTCGGCCATCGCCGCATCGTCGCCCATCGCGTTGCCTCCGAACTTCACCACCACCACCGCGCCCGCATAGCGTTGCAGATAGGGCAGCGCCTCGGACAGCGTATGCGCGGTGAGGGTCCAGTCGGTCTCCATGTCGCGTATCCTTGCCATGTCCCGCGCCTCAGGCAAGACCGGCGATGATCGCGCGCAGGGTCTCGATGCCCGCGCCGGTCTCGGACGAGGTCAGCACGATTTCGGGGTAGGCCGCAGGGTGGCGCGCCAGGGCGCCCCTTACCTGCATCAGCGTGCCTTCCAGAGCGGGCGCGCGGACCTTGTCGGTCTTGGTCATCACGCACTGGAACGTGACGGCCGAGCGGTCGAGCAGCGCCATGATTTCCTCGTCCACGGGCTTTACCCCGTGGCGGGCGTCGATCAGCACAAAGGCCCGGCGCAGCGTCTGCCGCCCGGCCAGATAGGCGCGCAGCAGCTTCTGCCAGCGCTCGACCACGGGTTTCGGCGCCTCGGCAAAGCCGTAGCCGGGCAGGTCGACCAGATAATGCCGCTCGCCTGCGGTGAAATAGTTGATCTCCTGCGTCCGCCCCGGCGTGTTCGAGGCCCGCGCCAGTTGCCGCCGCCCGGCCACCGCGTTGATGAGGCTGGATTTCCCGACATTGGAACGCCCGGCAAAGCAGACCTCGATCCGGTCGGCAGGCGGCAGCCCGGCCAGGGCCACGACGCCTTTCAGGAAGGCGACCTCGCCCGCGAACAGCAGCCGCCCGGCTTCACGCGATGCGGCATCGGGTTCGGGGGCGACGGGGAAGGGCAGGCGGGTCATGGCAGAACCTCGATCGCGTCGCCGGGGCGGATGTCGCCGCCCTGCACGACCTCGGCATAGATGCCGAAATGCGGCGCGCCGAAAGCATCACCCAGCAGCTTCAGCATGTCGATGTCGCGCTGGCCCGTGGCGGGGTTGGCCTCGGTCAGGCGGCAGCGCTTGATCGGCTGGCGCACGGCAAGCACGGCACCGCCGATGCGCAGGCTGCGGCCGATCCAGTCGCGTTCGGCCCATTCGCCCGCGCCCTCGATCCAGATGTTGCCGCGCCAGCGTTCGGGCGCGATCTCCTGCCCGGCGGCGCGGCCCACCGCCGCGTTCGAGGCCAGGTTCAGCAGGCTGACCGAGGGCCAGTCGGTATCGGTCATGCCGCGCCCCTCCAGCCGCACCACCGCATCGGGCTGCGGCTGGTCAGCCGGGCACAGGACCGCCAGCCAGTCGAGCAGCCGCCGCGCATCGTCGCGGTCATCCGGGCGCACGCGCAGGGTGCCCGCCTGCGGATGATCCAGCACCACCTCGGCCCGCGCCTCGTCGAGCCGCGCGGTGATCGCCGCCAGCGCGGGCAGCTTCATGCCGTTGAGGAAATCGGCCTTCGGCCCCCAGACCGGGGCCGCCGGGTCGATGCGGCTGCGGTCGTGGCGCACGGCCCAGATGCGGTCCCAGGGAAAGGTGCGCCCGGCGACAAGCCGCGCCATGGCCACGCGCTCGCGCCCGTGGGCCTTGATCGGGTGCCGCCAGAGCGCGGCGACCGCGACCATCTACTTGCCGCCCGGCTTGCGGGTCGAATTGGCCGCCTGCGGCTTGCGGGCGACCATGTCCTTGATGTTGCCGAACACGTTCGGGCTGACCCCGTGGCTGCGCATGATGAGATATTGCTGCACGAAGGTCAGCAGGTTGTTGGTGATCCAGTAGAGGATCAGCCCCGAGGCGAAGCGGCCCATCATGAACATGAACACCCAGGGCATCCAGGCGAAGATCATCTTCTGCGTCGGATCGGTCGGCGTCGGGTTCAGCCGCTGTTGCAGCCACATCGAGACGCCCAGCGCCAGCGGCAGCGCGCCGAGGAAGATCAGATGCAGCAGGCTGTCCAGCGGCGGCGCCGCCCAGGGCAGCAGGCCGAACAGGTTGAACAGCGACGACGGGTCCGGCCCGGACAGGTCCTGCACCCAGCCGATCCATCTGGCGTGATACAGTTCGATGGTGACGATGATGACCTTGTAGAGCGAGAAGAAGATCGGAATCTGGATCAGCATCGGCAGACAGCCCGCCGCCGGGTTCACCTTGTTGTCCTTGTAGAGCTTCATGATGCCCTGTTGCAGCGCCTGCTTGTCGTCGCCCGCGCGTTCCTTCAGGGCCTCCATCTCGGGTTGCAACTCGCGCATCCGCGCCATCGAGGCATAGCTCTTCCAGGCCAGCGGCAGCACCAGCGCCTTGATGACGAAGGTCAGGCCGATCACCGCCCAGCCCATGTTGCCGATCAGCTTGTGCAGGTTGTGCAGCAGCCAGAACATCGGCTTGGTGATGAACGAGAACCAGCCCCAGTCGATCGCGTTGATGAAGCCCTGCACGCCCTCGTCGTTCTGGTAGTGGCGCAGGACTTCCCAGTCCTTGGCCCCGGCGAAAAGCCGGGTCTCGTGCACGGTCTCGCCGCCTGCGGCCACGGTCAGGTCGGGCATCCAGGCGAAGGTCTGGAAGATGCCGCGTTCGGGCAGCACCCGGACCGAGGACAGGAAGCCCTCGCCCGGCGTCGGCACCAGCGTCGCCATCCAGTATTTGTCGGTAAACCCGGTCCAGCCGTTCGCCGTCACCACGTCGTCATCGGTACGGCTGCCGTCGGGCGCGGCGGTCCCGGCGTCGGGCAGCTTGCCGTAGGAGATGAGGTCGAGGATCCCGTCGGCCATGCGGGTCACGCCCTCGTGGAGGATCCAGTAGCTCATGCCGTCGTCGGGCCGCCCGTGGCGCGCGATGAAACCGTAGGGCTGCAACGTCACGGGCTGTTCGCCCGCGTTGTCGACCGTGTCGGTGATGGTGAACATGTAGTCGCCATCCACCGCGATCTCGCGCGTGAACGTCAGCCCGGCGGCGTTGTCCCAGGTCAGCGTGACCGGGGTTTCGGGGGTCAGCACCTCGCCTTGCGCCAGCGTCCAGACGGTATCCGGGCCGGGCAGCGCGCCTTCGGGCAGGTTCGCGCCGCTCCAGCCGTGGACCGCGTAATAGGCATAGGGTTCGCCCACCGGGCTGAGAAGCCGCACCTCCTGCGCGTCGGCTTCCAGCGAATCCTTGTATTTCACCAGCGACAGGTCGTCGAGCCGCGCCCCCTGCAGCGACAGCGATCCGGTGACGCTGGGCGTGCGGATGTCCACCCGTGACGCGGTCGCCTCGGCGATGCCGTCGTCGGGGGTGGCGGTGGCCGCCGTCCGGGCCGTATCGTCCGGCGCCGCCGTCTGCGCGGTCGTCGCAGGTTCGTCGACCGACCGGTCGGGCACCTGGGGCGGGAACAGCACCATCCAGATCAGGATCACGGCAAAGCTCAGCGCCGTGGCGAGGATCAGGTTCTTGTTCTGGCCGTCCATGCGGATTTCCCTTCAGGTCGGGGGCAGGGCCATGAACAGAGAAGGCCCCCCGAGGTCAAGACCGATTGCCGTTTCCGCCCTTCATCCTTGCGCAAATACTCGCGGGGGGGCGCCCGCAGGGCGCGGGGGCAGACAGCCCCCGCAACCCCCTCAACGCAGGATCGGCACCTCCGGCGCGGCGCGGCCCTCGCCCCGTGCCAGCCCGGCGAAATCGAACAGCTCGGGGTCAAGCAGATGTGACGGCCGCGCGTTCATCAGAGCGCGGAACATCCGGTTGCGGCGACCGGGGCTGTTCTTCTCCCAGCCGTCGAGAATCGACTTCACCTGCTTACGCTGCAACCCGTCCTGCGAACCGCAGAGGTCGCAGGGGATGATCGGATAGCCCATCGCCTGCGCGAAGCGGGCGCAGTCCTCCTCGGCGACATGGGCGAGCGGGCGATAGAGGAACAGGTCGCCCTCCTCGTTCACCAGCTTGGGCGGCATGGTCGCCAGCCTGCCGCCGTGGAACAGGTTCATGAAGAAGGTCTCGAGGATGTCGTCGCGGTGATGGCCCAGCACCACCGCCGAGCAGCCTTCTTCCCGCGCGACGCGGTAGAGATTGCCGCGCCGCAGCCGCGAGCAGAGCGAGCAATAGGTCCGCCCCTGCGGAATCTTGTCCACGACCACCGAATATGTGTCGCGGTATTCGATGCGGTGCCGCACCCCCATGCGCGACAGGAATTCGGGCAGCACCGTGGCCGGAAAGCCGGGCTGGCCCTGGTCGAGATTGCAGGCCAGCAGATCGACCGGCAGCAGCCCGCGCCATTGCAGCTCGTGCAGCACCGCCAGCAGCGTGTAGCTGTCCTTGCCGCCCGAGAGGCAGACCAGCCAGCGGGCGCCGCGCTCGACCATGCCGTAGCGCTCGATCGCCTCGCGGGTGTTCTGGACGATCCGCTTCCTCAGCTTGCGGAAGGCAGTGGTTTTCGGCGCGCCGTGGAACAGCGGATGGATGTCGTCGGGCGCGTCGGTTGCGTCGTCGTCGAGCATGGGTTCACCCGTCGGTTGCGGTCAGTCGGGCACGTTGTCGATGCCCGACCCGCCCCAGGGATGGCAGCGCGACAGGCGGCGGATGGTCAGCCAGCCGCCCTTGATCGCGCCGTGCCGTTCCAGCGCCTCGAGCGCATAGACCGAACAGGTCGGCTGGTAGCGGCAGGAATTGCCGATCCACGGCGACAGGAACAGGCGATAGGCCCGGACGGGCAGGGCAAGAACCCAGGCGGCAGGAGTCATCTCGAACCCCTTTTTCGATGGACACGGGCAAGCGCGTCCTCAAGGTCGGCAACCAGCGCGGCGTGGGGCCGCTCGGCGGTGACACCGGCGCGGCCGATCAGGACATAGTCCCATCCGGGGCAGCCTGCAAAGGGCAGCACCTCGCGCGCGACGGCGCGCAGGCGGCGCTTGGCGCGGTTGCGGGCGACGGCGTTGCCGACCTTCTTCGAGCAAGTGAAGCCGACACGGATGCCCTCGGCCTCGCCTGCGGCACGTTCGCGGGCCTGCAGCAGGAAACCGGGCATGGGGGCGCGACCGGCGCGGGCGGCGCGCAGGAAATCGGCGCGCTTCAGCAGCGTGCCGACCGGGCGGGCATTGTCGGGGGCGGTTGCGGACATCATCGGCTCAGGCCGGGGCCCGCTGCGGTCCCTCAGGCGGACAGGACCTTGCGGCCACGGGCACGCCGCGCGGCCAGAACTCGGCGACCGCCCTTGGTCGCCATGCGGGCACGAAAGCCATGACGCGCCTTGCGCACGCGGTTCGAGGGTTGGAATGTGCGCTTCATCGCAGGCTCTCCGTCTGGGCCGGATGCGGATTCGCGGGAATCGCACGGGCCGTCAATCACATGAGGCCGGTGCCATAACGGCGCCACCGCCCGGTGTCAACGCGCGGCATCCGGTGCAACAGGGGAATCCTGCGGCGGGGCGCCGCCCGCAAACCCCGTCACCCGCGAGGCGAAGCCGAAGCAACCCCGACCGCTCGCACACGACATCGGGGTTGCTTCGTCGGCTTCGCCTCCTCGCAATGACGGAAGATGCCGTGCAGCTTTCGGCTTGAAATATCGTCATAATGCCACTATCGTGCTGGCGCCACGTTATCTATCGACCACTGTCGTGCTTCGGCTCCAGTCCATCGATCAGACCTGACGAGCCGGCCCGCTGCATTCCGCGAGCGGGAACATGACAGGAGACTTCACGATGGCCACCGGCACCGTGAAATGGTTCAATACTACCAAGGGCTACGGCTTCATCGCGCCCGACGGCGGCGCCAAGGATGTGTTCGTTCACATCTCGGCGGTCGAGCGTTCGGGTCTCACCGGTCTCAAGGACAACCAGAAGGTGTCCTTCGAGATCCAGGCCGGTCGTGACGGCCGCGAATCGGCGATCGACCTCAAGATCGAATGACCTGCATGCGGCGCTCTGTCCTCGGGCGGGGCGCCGCATCGCTTTGCCTTCTGGCGGTGCTGGCCGCCTGTGCCGACTTTGGCACGGCCCCGCGCCCGCATGTCGTCGCCATCGGCCCGACCGATGTGCTGATGGCAGGTGCCACCCCGGCGCCCACTGCTGCCACCCAGGCCGCCGCCCCCGCGCGGCGCTTTCAGCGCCCCGGCACCTATCCGTCGTCACCCGATGGCGACGAGCTTGCCTTCGTCACCGACATCCTGACGCAGATGCAGGTGCGCTCCTACGCCACCGGCAACGAGACCTGCGGCTATGTCGGCCGCGATGCGCAGGGGCGGATGATGGCGACGCCGATCAACACCGGGCGCGAGGCGTCCTGCCTGCTGCCGCGCATCCCGCCGGGGATGCAGACCGTGGCCTCGATCCACACGCACGGCACCTACAGCCCCGCCTATGCCTCGGAATTCCCGACCGTGCAGGACATGACCACCGACGCGCATGACGGGATCAACGGCTATATCTCGACGCCCGGCGGGCGGCTCTGGTATGTCGATACCGTCACCATGACCGTGCGCCAGCTCTGCGGGCGCGGCTGCCTGCCGCAGGATCCGCATTATCGCCCCGAAGACGACGGCCCGGTCCGCCCGATGTTCACCGTGGGCGACCTGCGCGCCTGGGAATCGTCCTGAGCCGGGTCAGTCGTCGCCCGAATCGCTGCCCGAATCGCCATCCGGATCACTGTCTGCCGCGCCTACCAGCGCGGCCACGGCCGGCCCCAGATCGTCGACGATCCGCGCCACGCCCTGCGCGTCGGGGTGGATGCCGTCGGGCTGCATGAAATCCTGCCGCGCCGTCCCGGCATCGCCGTCACGCAGCGCGGCGAAGAAATCCGGGTAGAGCGGCACGTCATGGCTGGCCGCCAGATCGGAATAGGCCGAATCGAATTCCGCCTTGTAATCCGCGCCGTAATTGTCCGCTGCGGGCACCCGCACCAGCAGCACCTCGACGCCCTGCATCCGCGCGGCATCCAGTATCCCGGCCAGATTCGCCTTGGTCAGCGCCGGATCGAGACCGCGCAGCATGTCGTTGGCGCCCAGTTCCACGATCATCGCATCGACCCCGGCGCCCAGCGTCCAGCCGACCCGCGCCAGCCCTCCGGCGCTGGTGTCGCCGGATACGCCCGCATTGATGATCGTGACATCGAGACCGCGCGCCACCAGCCAGCTTTCAAGCTGCGGCACCAGCCCCTGATCGACCGGCAGCCCGTAGCCCTGCGTCAGGCTGTCGCCCAGCGCCGCGACGGTCACGGGTTCGGCCATGGCATGACCCGCGACGACCGCAAGCAGCACCGACATGGCCCCCGACAGGTTGCGCAATCGCCGCCCGGCCCCATATGCCTGCAGGTGACGCCGAAGGAATCCCGCCATGTCCGACTCCCCGCCCGAACCGGCGATCATGCTGCGCGATGTCGGGCTGACCCTCGCAGGCAATGCGGGGCCGGTCGACATCCTGCACGGCATCACGCTGGACGTGGCGCGGGGCGAGGCACTCGGGCTTGTCGGGCCTAGCGGTTCGGGCAAGTCGTCTCTCCTCATGGTCATGGCCGGGCTCGAACCGCCCGGCCGTGGAAGCGTCACCGCCCTGGGTCGTGACCTCGGCGCCCTGTCCGAGGACGGGCGCGCGCTGTTCCGCCGCGACCACATGGGAGTCGTCTTCCAGTCGTTCCATCTCATACCCACACTGACCGCGCTCGAAAACGTGGCGCTGCCTCTCGAACTCGCACATGTGGGTGATGCCATGTCCCGCGCACGGGGGGAACTGGCGGCGGTGGGGCTGGCCCATCGCACCGGGCATTACCCGGCCCAGCTTTCGGGCGGCGAACAGGGCCGCGTCGCGCTGGCCCGCGCGGCGGCCACCCGCCCCGAGCTGCTCTTGGCCGACGAACCCACCGGCAGCCTCGATGCCGCGTCGGGGCAGGCCGTCATGGACCTGTTGTTCGACCTGCGCGCCCGCCATGGCGCAACGCTGGTGCTGGTGACCCATTCGCCGGAACTTGCCGCCCGCTGCGACCGCGTGGTGCGCATCGAGGACGGGCGTATCGTCCCATGACCCTCGCGCTGCGCCTCGCCCTGCGCGACCTGCGCGGCGCGCTGGCCTCGTTCCGGCTGTTCCTTGCCGCGCTGGCGGTCGGCGTCGCGGCGATTGCGGCGGTCGGCAATGTCACCGCCGCCATCGAGGCCGGGCTGGCCCGTGACGGCGCCACGCTGCTGGGCGGCGATGCCGAGATCACCCTCACCTACCGCTTTGCCCGCCCGGATGAACGCGCCTTCATGGACGCGACAGCCGCCCGCGTCTCCGAGGTGGTCGCCTTCCGCTCGCTTGCCGTGGCGGGCGGCGACGCCGCCGTCCGCGCCCTGACCGAGGTGCGCGGCGTCGACGATGCCTATCCGCTGCTGGGCGAGGTGGTGCTCGACCCGCCGATGCCGCTGGCGCAGGCCCTTGCCGGGCGCGACGGAACCCCCGGCGCGGTCATGGAGCCGGTGCTCGCCAGCCGCCTCGGCCTGACCCCCGGCGACCGCTTTCGCCTTGGCGCGCGCGACTACGTGCTGGCCGCGCGGCTGACTGGCTGGCCCGACGACGGCGACGGCGGCTTCGGCTTTGGCCCGCGCCTGATCCTGCGCACTGCCGATCTTGCCGGGTCGGGCCTGATCGCCGAGGGCACGCTGTTCTCGACCCTCTACCGCCTGCGCCTGCCGCTCGGCACCGATGCCGCGACCGTCCATGCCGAACTTGACCGGCGGTTCCCCGACAGCGGCCTGCGCTGGCGCGATGCCGGCGAGGGCCTGCCCGGCACCGAACAGGTGGTGGACCGCGTCGGCGCCTTTCTCATGCTGCTCGGCCTGGCCGGGCTGGCGGTCGGCGGCGTGGGGGTGGGGGCGGCGGTGCGCGCCTGGCTGGCCCGGCGGGTCACGACCATCGCCGTCATGCGCACGCTGGGCGCCACCGGCCCGGTGATCGCCGCCGCGCATCTGTTCCAGATCGCGCTCGTCACGCTGGCGGGCATCGCGCTGGGCCTGGCGCTGGGGACGCTGCCGCTGTTGCTGGCCGCGCCCGCCATCGCCGCGCTGCTGCCGCTGCCTGCAGTCTTCGGCCTCTATCCGGTGCCGCTGGCGCAGGCGACTTCCTACGGGCTGCTGGTCGCGGCGCTGTTCACGCTCTGGCCGCTGGCGCGGGTCGAGCGCATCCGCCCGGCGGTGCTGATCCGCGACAGCGGCGGGGCGGGCGGCTGGCCGCGCTGGCCGTGGCTGCTGGCCATCGCGGCGGTGCTGGCGCTGCTGGTCCTTGCCGCCGTCCGCTTTACCGGCACCGCCCGGCTGACGCTGGCGGTCTTCGCGGGCATTGCCGTGACGCTGGGCCTGCTGGCGCTTGCGGGACACGCGACCCGGCTGGTGGCGCGCGCATCACGCGGGCTGGCGCGCGGGCGCCCGGCGCTGCGGCTGGCGCTGGCTTCGGTTGCGGCGCGCGGCGGGGCGACGGTGGCAACGGTACTGGCGCTGGGCCTTGGTCTTGGCACGCTGTCCGCCGTGGGCCAGATCGAGGGCAACCTGCGCGCCAGCCTGCTTGCGGGCCTGCCGCGCGCGGCGCCGTCGTTCTTCGTTCTCGACATCCAGCCCGACCAGATCGACGCCTTCCGCGCGCGCCTTGCGGGCGATCCCGCCGTGCGGTCTCTTGAAGCCGCGCCGATGCTGCGCGGCATCATCAGCGCCGTGAACGGCGTGCCCGCCGCCGACATCCCCGGCGCGCCCTGGGTGCTGCGCGGCGACCGGGGCGTGACCTATGCCGCCACCCCGCCCGAGGGCACCGTTCTGACGGCGGGCGCATGGTGGCCCGAGGATTACACCGGCCCGCCGCAGATGAGCTTTTCCGCCGCCGAAGCCGAGACCCTGGGCCTGCATCCCGGCGACACGGTGACGGTAAACATCCTCGGCCGCGAGATCACCGCCACCGTCACCTCGCTGCGCAGGGTGGAATTCCAGAGCCTCGGCATGGGGTTCGTCATCGTCCTCGATCCCGCCGCGCTGGCGGGGGCGCCGCATAGCTGGATCGCCACGCTCACCGCCGACCGCGCCGCCGAGGCCCGGCTGTTCGACAACCTGACCGCCGCCTTCCCCAACATCACCGTCATCAGCACCCGCGCGGCGGCGGCGCGGGTGGCCGAGGTGGTGGGCAAGGCCGCGCTCGCGATCCGGGTTGCGGCGGGCGTGACGCTGGGCGCGGGCTTTCTGGTCCTGATCGGCGTCGCGGGCACCGGCGAGGCCGAGCGCCGCCGCGAGACCGCCATCGCCCGCAGCCTTGGCGCCAGCCGCAGGGTGATGCTGAGCTCGCTGGTGCTGCGCATGGCGCTCATCGGGCTGGCGGCGGGCGTGGTGGCGCTGGCGGCGGGGTTCCTCGGCGGCTGGGCGGTCAGCAGGCTGGCGATGGACATCGCGTTTCACCCGGTCTGGCCGCAGGCGGTGGCCGTCGTCGCGGGTGGAATCGCGGTGGCGACGCTGGCGGGAATCGGCCTTGCGCTGGGGCCGCTGAACGCCCGCCCGGCTTCGCTGCTGCGGGCGCGCGAGTAGAGCATTCCGCAGACGGATGGTCACATTTGGCGCCCGCGACAATGTGCGAGAACAATGGGCCAGAGCAATCGGGCGAACGGCATATCCCGTCATTGCGAGGAGCCGCAGGCGACGAAGCAACCCCGGTGTCGTGTGTGAACGGTCGAGGTTGCTTCGGCTTTGCCTCGCAATGACGAAAGATGTCGTTCGCCCGATTGCCCTGAACAAAGGATCGGACCGCGACCGTCGAATCCGTGAAAACGCGACCCGCGCCGGGATCAGCCGAAGCTGACGGGGTGGCCGTCGCGGTCAAAGGCCGCCAGATGCGCCAGAGACCGCCCCTCGCGCACGGTGCGCAGCATGGTCTGCAGCGCGCTGTTCACCTGGTCCTCGTCGGGTTCGCGCATCGTGCCCCCGGCAAGGATGCCGACGAGGAGGATGTCCCAGTCGGGTTCCACCTCCTGCCCCTGGCCCAGATGGTCGGCGGTGCGCTGCGATTCGGCGCGCAGCGTGGCGAAGTCGCGCAATTCGTGCAGCGCCTTGTCGGCATACATCACCGGCGCCAGCGCCCCGCCCTGCCCGGCGGCAAAGCGCGCTTCCTGTTCCGGTCCGGCATCCTCGGGCAGTTCGGCGCGCAGGAACACGAACAGGAAGCGCTGCCGTTCCGCCTGCGCGCGCGCCACGCGCAGCAGGTCGTCGAAGCTGTCGATCGTTTCGGCCATCGCCCGACCCCCGGTTCAGTAGAACACCATCATGTTGTTCATCAGCAGCCGCTCGACCACATAGATCAGGATCAGCACCACGATGGGCGAGAAATCCAGCCCCGCCCCCTGCGGCAGGATGCGACGGATCGGCGCATAGAGCGGTTCAAGGATGCGGTTCAGCCCGTACCAGAGCTGCGAGACCAGCGGCTGATGCAGGTTCAGCACCTGAAAGCTGATGAGCCACGACATGATGAAATGCGCGAACACGACGAACTTGGCGATGGAAAGCACAAAGAGCAGCGTCTGCATCAAGGTCAGCATGATCCGTCCCGTATTGCCGTGGCCCCGACCTAGTGGCGCAGGCCGCAAAGGACAATCCCCGGCTTTCCTTTCGGCCCGGTGAACGGGGCTGGCGAGGCGAGGCCCCTCGCGCGCGCCCCTGTCACGGGTTGGCGCCTTCACGGGGCCATCGGGCAAACTGCGGCTGCGCAGGTCCGCACGGCGCCACCGCCCCCTCCCCCCGTCATTACGAACGAAGTGAAGCAACCCCGACCGCTCACTCACAACGTCGAGGTTGCTTCGGCTTCGCCTCGCAATGACGGGGCGGCGTCCCCACGTCAGCCTTGACCTTCGCGTCGCCAGCGCCTTTCACCGCCCCGCACCCGACCGCATCCGGAGCGCATGATGTATCCCTTTTTCCGCCTGGGCTGGCAGCTCTGGCGCCACCGCAACGATCCGCCCATCGACCTGCTGGGCACCCATGTCAGCCATCACGTCTGCTGGCCTTGGGATCTGGACATGTGGCGCGAGCTGAACAACGGGCGCACGCTGACGCTCTATGACCTCGGGCGGTTGCCGATGGCGGCGCGCATGGGGATGATGCCCGCCCTGCGCGCGAATGGCTGGGGCATGGCAGTCGCGGGCGCCTCGGTGCGCTGGCGGCATCGGGTCCATGCGTTCGAGCGGCTGGAGATGCGCAGCCGCGGCATCGGCTGGGATGCGCGCTTCATCTATTCCGAACAGTCGCTGTGGAAGCGTGACGGCTCCTGCGCAAGCCACGCGCTGATCCGGGGCGTCGTCACCGGCCCCGGCGGGATCGTGCCGCCCGAGCAGGTGCTGGCCGCGATGGGCCGCGACGCAACCTCGCCACCCCTGCCCCGCTGGGTGAGAGGCTGGATCGACGCCGACGCCACCCGCCCCTGGCCGCCGATGGACGATGCGGGATAAGGGCGCGCACCCCCGCCACACCCGTCATTGCGAGGAGCCGGAGGCGACGAAGCAACCCCGATGTAGTATGTGAGCGGTCGAGGTTGCTTCACTTCGTTCACAATGACGGTGGCGCTGTTCGCAATGACGGCACCCGTCACAACCCCCTTGCGCCCTGCCCCGTCCTGTTGCCACCTGCGCAGCATAAGGGGGCGGGCATGATGACCACGCGGCGGCGCATCTGGGGGTGGATGTTCTTCGACTGGGCGCAGCAGCCGTTCTATACACTGGGCCTCACCTTCGTGTTCGGCCCCTATTTCGCCTCGGTCGCGGCGGCGTATTTCGCCGGGCAGGGGCTGGACCCCGGCCTTGCCGATGCCCGCGCGCAAAGCCTGTGGACCGCCGGGCAGACGGTTTCCGGTCTTGCCATCGCCTTGCTGGCACCTTTCATCGGGGCCTGGGCCGATGCCTCGGGGCGCAAGATGCCGTGGATCGCAGGCTTTGCCGCCGCCTATGTGCTGTGTTCCGCCGGGCTGTGGTTTCTCATGCCCGACGGGCGCGGGCTGTGGCTGGCGCTGGTGCTGTTCGGCCTCGGCACCTTCGCGGCCGAGGGCGGCATCAACGTCTCGAACGCGATCCTGCCGTCCTTGGGCGACGAGCGCGCGGTCGGGCGGATTTCGGGTTCGGGCGCGGCGTTCGGCTACTGGGGCGGGGTGGTCTCGCTGGTGCTGATGCTGGCCTTCCTTGCCGAGAACGCCGGCGGAGTCACCCTGCTGGGCCGCGCCCCGGCCTTCGGCCTTGACCCCGTGCTGCGCGAGGGCACCCGCGCGGTCGGGCCGTTCATCGCCCTGTGGTGCGTGGTGTTCATGGTGCCTTTCTTCCTGTGGGTGCGCGAACCCGCAACCACGGCGCGCCGGGTGCGCATCGGCGCGGTCGCGCGCGAGCTGGGCCGCACCCTGCGCGGGTTGCGGCACCAGCTGTCGCTGGCAAGCTATCTCGTGTCCTCGATGCTGTATCGTGACGCGCTGAATGGCATCTACGCCATCGGCGGGGTCTATGCGGCGCTTGTGCTGGGCTGGTCGATCATCGAGATCGGCGTTTTCGGCGTCATCGGCGCGCTGACCGCCGCCGTCGTCACCTGGGCGGGCGGGCTGTATGACGCGCGGGTGGGGCCGAAGCCGGTCATCACCGTGTCGGTCTGGGCGCTGGTCGTGGTGAGCGTGCTGGTCGTCGCCATGTCGCGCGAGCAGATATTCGGCGTGCCTCTGCCGCCCGGATCGCGCCTGCCGGACGTGCTGTTCTACATCTGCGGCGCGGTGATCGGCGGCGCGGGCGGCTCGGTGCAGGCGGCCAGCCGCACGCTGATGGTGCTGCATTCCGACCCGGCCCGCCCGGCGGAAGGCTTCGGCCTGTTCGCGCTGTCGGGCAAGGCGACGGCGTTTCTGGCACCCGCGCTGGTGACGCTGGCCACCGCCGCCACCGGGTCGGTGCGGCTGGGGGTCGCGCCGGTGATCGTGCTTTTCCTCGTGGCGCTTTTCCTGCTACGCTTCGTCTCGCCCACAGGAGAGACGCAGGCATGATCCACCGCGCCGCCACCGCTGCCCTTGTCCTTCTTCTGGCCGCCTGCGGAGGTGGCAGCAGCACGATCCCCGCCGCCCCCGCGCTGCAGGAAAGCCCCGATCAGGCACTGGCGCGGATGTCGGCCTCGAACGCGAATGACACGCGGGTGGCGCGCAGCCTGTTCGGCGCGGTATCCGGCCCCACGTCGCAGGCGCCCGAGGCCGTCGGCTTCTATTCGCGCGGCTGCCTGGCGGGCGCGCAGGAACTGCCGGAAACCGGGGCGACCTGGCAGGCAATGCGGCTGTCGCGCAACCGCAACTGGGGCACGCCCGAGCTGATTTCCTTCCTTCAGGACCTGTCGCGCTTTGCCGCCACGCAACCGGGCTGGGCGGGGCTGTATGTCGGCGATCTCGGCCAGCCGCGCGGCGGCCCGGCACTGACCGGCCATGCCAGCCATCAGGTCGGGCTGGATGCCGACATCTGGTTGCGGGCGCCCGACCGGCTGAACCTGTCGCGGGCCGAGCGCGAAAGCATCTCGTCGACGCTGATGGCACGCACCTCGGGCGCCTATACGAACGCAAGCTGGACCCCGCAGCACGAGGCGATCCTGCGCCATGCGGCACAGGACCCGCGCGTCGAGCGCATCTTCATCTTCCCCGGCGCCAAGGTGGCGATGTGCGCCAATGCGACCGGCGACCGTTCCTGGCTGTCGAAGATCAGGCCGCTGGGCGGGCACGACACCCATTTCCACGTCCGGCTGTCCTGTCCCGCAGGCGATACCTCCTGCGTGACGCAGGACCCGGTCCCGCCCGGTGACGGCTGCGCCGAGGCGCAACGATGGGTGGACAACATCATCAACCCGCCGCCGCGCGACCCGAACGCCCCGCCCCCCGCGCCGCCGCGCGGGCCGGTGCTGATGAACGAGCTTCCGGCGCAATGCCTCGCGGTGCTGGGAAGCAACTGACCCGATGATCCTTCCGCGCCTTTTCGCCGCGCTGGCCGCGGCCCTGTCGCTGGCAGGCTGCGCGCTGGCCGGTGACGACGCCCGGTGGCTGGGCAGCTACACCTGGGACACCGGCGAACACGCGTTGGGCGGGTTCTCGGGGATCGAGATCTCGGACGACGGCACCCGCGCGACGCTGCTGTCGGACCGGGCGCTGCTGGTCGAGGTGACGCTGGCGCGCGACGCCGACGGGCGCGTGGACGGGGTCGGGATCACCGACCGCGCCGCGCTGACGAACCCTGCGGGCGGGCGGCTGCGGCGCGGCGATGCCGACAGCGAGGGGCTGGCGCTGGCCCCGGACGGCACGCTGTTCGTCAGCTACGAGGGCCGCGCGCGCGTGACCCGGCAGGCGGGCCTGCACGGCACCCCGGTCGAACTGCCCCGGCATCCCGATTTTGCCGAAATGCAGCCCAACGGCGCGCTTGAATCACTGGCCATCGGGCCGGACGGGGCGCTTTATACCATGCCCGAACGCTCGGGCCGGGCGGGCTGGCCGTTCCCGGTCTACCGCTTCCGGGACGGCATCTGGGACAGCCCCTTCACCATCCCCCGGCACGGGCCGTTTCTGGTGACCGGCGCCGACATCGGCCCGGACGGGCGGCTCTATGTGCTCGAGCGCGATTTCGCGGGCATCGGTTTTCGCAGCCGGGTGCGCAGCTTCGCGCTGGACGGCAGCGACGAGCGCGAACATTTCACCTCGCCGCTGTGGAGCCACGACAACCTGGAAGGAATCGCCGTCTGGCGCGACGCGCAGGGCATCCGGCTGACCATGATTTCGGACGACAACCAGTTCTGGCTGCAACGCACCGAGATCGTGGAATACCGCATCCCCGACTGATCGCGGGGGCGCCACACTTCCCGTCACCCGCGAGGCGCAAGCCGAAGCAACCCCGACCGCTCGCGCACAACATCGAGGTTGCTTCGTCGGCTGCGCCTCCTCGCAATGACAGGGCCGTTCGTCCCCCGACCGCCCTGCGGTTGCCGTGCTGCGCCGCCCGCGCTAAAGGCAGCGCCAGAGGCAGGGAGAGCCGTCATGGCCGCAGCAAAGGGACCGCGCCGCCCGCGCGCCGAGACGCCCAAGGGGTTCCGCGACTGGTTCGGCGCCGAGGTGACCGAGCGCAACGCCATGCTCGCCCGGATCGCGGCGGTCTATGATCGCTGGGGTTTCGACGCGCTGGAAACCAGCGCGGTGGAGACCGTCGAGGCGCTGGGCAAGTTCCTTCCCGATATCGACCGCCCCAATGCGGGCGTGTTCGCCTGGCAGGAGGAAGCGGTGCCCGGCGGCGGCTCGGGTGACTGGCTGGCTTTGCGCTACGACATGACCGCGCCGCTGGCCCGCGTGGCCGCGCAATACCGCAACGACCTGCCTACGCCCTATCGCCGCTACGCCATGGGGCCGGTCTGGCGCAACGAAAAGCCGGGGCCGGGGCGGTTTCGCCAGTTCACGCAATGCGACGCGGATACGGTCGGATCGGCCTCGCCCGCCTCGGACGCGGAAATCGTCGCCATGCTGGCCGAGGCGCTGGAAGCCGCAGGCATCGCGCGCGGCGATTATGTGGTGCGGGTGAACGACCGGCGGGTGCTGAACGGGGTGCTGGCACGAATGGTTCCCGACAGCCTTGCTGACAACGACATCGGCCAATCAGTCGTAAAGGCCATGCGATCTGTCAGCGAACAGCACTTCAGTAATGAAGATATTTTGCGCACGATCGACAAGTTCGACAAGGTTGGAGAACAGGGCGTAATCGAGCTTCTTACTGATGGGCGCAAAGATGCGTCTGGCGCGTTTATCGAGGGCTTGGGTCTTTTTGAATGGCAGGCAACAGAAGTCGTCGCCTTCCTTACTTCAAAAGGTTCAACAAACACGGAGACTCTTTCCAACCTGAAACAGCTCGTCGGCGACGACAACGAGGGCGTTGCCGCCCTTGGCGCCATCGCCTCGCTGCTGGCGACAATGGGCCTGGGGGAGGATCGCGTCATCATCGACCCTTCGGTCGTGCGCGGACTGGGCTATTACACCGGCCCGGTATTCGAGGCCGAGCTGACCTTTGAGATTCTTGACGACAAGGGCCACAAGCGCCAGTTCGGGTCTGTCGCGGGCGGCGGGCGCTATGATGATCTTGTCGAACGCTTCACCGGCCAGAAGGTGCCCGCGACCGGGGTTTCCATCGGCGTCGACCGGCTGCTGTCGGCATTGCGGGCCAAGGGTCGCATCGGGCAGGATCAGGCCACAGGTCCGGTGGTCGTCACCGTCATGGATCGCGACCGGATGGGCGATTACCTTGCCATGGCGAACGACTTGCGCGCGGCGGGCATCCGTGCCGAAGTCTATCTCGGCAATCCGAAGAACTTCGGCGCGCAGATGAAATACGCCGACCGCCGCAACAGCCCCCTTGCCATCATCCAGGGCAGCGACGAGGCCGCGCGCGGCGTGGTGCAGGTGAAGGATCTGGTGCTTGGCGCGGCCTTGGCCGCAGGCGCCAGCCTCGAGGAATGGAAGGACCGCCCCGCGCAGGCGGAAGTGCCCCGCGCCGATCTGGTCGCCCGCGTGCGCGCCATGCTGGAGCAGGCGCCTTGATCGCCTCGGACGTGCGCGCCCATGCGCGGGCCGAGGCCGAGCGGCTGACCCGCCTGTTCATGGAGGCGGGCGCGCTGCCGGTCGAGGCGGCGATCCTGCAACCCGCCGAAACCCTGCTCGACCTCTACGGCGAGGACATCCGCGCCCGCGCCTATGTCACCTCGGACCCGTTGCGCGGCGAGATGATGCTGCGCCCGGATTTCACCGTGCCGGTGGTGCAGATGCACATGGAATCGGGCGCCGATCCCGCGCGCTACACCTACGCGGGCGAGGTGTTCCGGCGCCAGGAGACCGATGCCGAACGGCCGTGGGAATTCCTGCAGGTCGGCTACGAACTGTTCGGCGGCACCCGCCCGCACGAGGCCGATGCCGAGGTGTTCGCCATCCTGCAATCCGCCGTCGGCAACCTGACCCTGCGCGCCGCGATGGGCGACATCGGGATTCTGGTGGCCGCCGTGAAGGGGCTGAAAACCACCGCCGCGCGCAAGGCGGCGCTGCTGCGCCACATCTGGCGACCGCGCCGCTTTCGCGCGCTGATGGAGCGTTACGCGGGCCGCACCCCGGTGCCCGCCACGCGCAAGGCGCTGCTGGCCGCCGCCGACCCCTTTGCCGATGCCGGGCCGGAAATCGGCCTGCGCACCCGCGCCGATGTCGGCGCCCGCATCGCCGCCCTGCGCGAGGACGCGAACAGCCCGCCGATTTCCGGCGAGGAGGTGGCGCTGATCGAATCCCTCGCCTCGGTGCGCGAGGATGCCCCCTATGCGCTGTCGGCCCTGCGCGATCTCTGCGTCGATCTGCCCGCGATCCGGCCTGCGGTGGCCCGCCTTTCCGACCGGCTGGACGCGATGGCCGCGCGCGGGGTGACGGTCGAGACGCTGGAATTCGAGGCCAGCTTCGGGCGCACCACGCTGGAATATTACGACGGCTTCGTGTTCGGCCTCTATGCGCCGGGCCGCCCCGATCTGCCGCCGGTGGTGACCGGCGGGCGCTATGATGCGCTGACGCGGGTGCTGGGTCGCGGACGCGAGGTGCCCGCCGTGGGCGGCGTGATCCGCCCCGAACTGGTGCTGCGGCTGCGGGGGGCGCCATGAGCCTGCGTCTGGGGGTGCCGTCCAAGGGGCGGCTGATGGAAAAGACGTTTGAGTGGTTCGGCGCCCGTGGCCTGCGCCTGCGCCGCGCCGGGTCGGAGCGCGACTATGCCGCCGTCGCCGAGGGCGTGGACGGGGTCGAGCTGGTGCTGCTCTCGGCGGGTGAAATCCCGGCCGAACTGGCAAGCGGGCGGCTGCATCTGGGGGTGACCGGGTCGGACCTCGTGCGCGAGCATGTGCCCTTGTGGGACATGAAGCTGCGCCCGCTGGCCGAGCTGGGTTTCGGCAATGCCGATCTGGTCATCGCGGTGCCGCAGTTCTGGGTCGATGTCGATACGCTCGCCGATCTGGATGCCGTCGCTGCCGCCTTTCGCCGCCGCCACGGCTTTCGGCTGCGCATCGCCACCAAATATCACCGGCTGGTGCGCGAATATCTGCAGGCCAGCGGGGTTGCGGATTATCAACTGGTCGACAGCCAGGGCGCGACCGAAGGCACCGTGAAGAACGAGACCGCCGAGGCCGTGGCCGACATCACCTCGACCGGCGACACCTTGCGCGCCAACGGCCTGCGCATCCTGTCCGACGGGCTGATCCATTCCAGCCAGGCCACCCTGTTCAAGAGCCGCACCGCCGCATGGGGCGACCGGGAGCGGGCGGTTATGCGCCAGTTGGAGGACGTGCTGGCGCTGTAGCGCGCCCGCCACCCTGCCGCCCCGTCATTGCGAGGAGGCGAAAGCCGACGAAGCAACCTCGATGTTGTATGTGAGCGGTCGGGGTTGCCGCGTCGCCTTCGGCTCCTCGCAATGACGGCTTTAGCCCCCCGGCGCTCACCCGATCTCGGCCAGCCGGTCCAGCGCGGCGCGCAACTGTCCGGCCTCGCCTTCGCGCAGGGCCAGGTTGTCGCGGGCTTCCTCGACGATATGCGCGGGGGCCGAGGCCACGAAGTCGGGCCGCCCGAGCCGACCCTGCAGGCCGGTGATCTCGCGCTCGACCTTCGCCAGCGCCTTGCCGATCCGCGCGGTTTCCGCCGCCACGTCGATCAGCCCGGCCAGCGGCAGCGCAAAGGTCGCGCCGCGCGCGGGCACGGTCAGCGCGCCCTTGGGTGCCGCGTCCGCCTCGGTCACGCCGTCGATGCGCGCCAGCCGCCGGATCAGCGCCTCGTTTCCGGCCCAGGCCCCGCGCGCAAAGTCGTCCGCGCCGACCATGACGAGCGGCACCTGCATCCCGGCGGGCACGTTCATCTGCGCGCGGGCCGACCGCACGCCCTCGATCAGGGCGATGACCCAGCGCATTTCCGCCTCGGCGGCATCGTCCGCCAGTTCCGCGCCGAAACCGGGCCAGCGGGCATGGGCGACCAGCCCCTCGCGCCGCCCGGTCTGGCCCCAGAGTTCCTCGGTGATGAAGGGCATGATCGGATGCAGCAGCACCATGCACTGATCCAGCACGAAGGCCATCACCGCCTGCGTTTCCGCCCGCGCGGGGGCATCTTCGGCCAGAAGCGGCTTGGCGAATTCGACATACCAGTCGCAGACCACGCCCCAGACGAAGGCGTAAAGTGCCTGAGCCGCCTCGTTCACCTTCCAGCCCGCCAGCGCGGCATCGACCGTCGCCTGCACGCGCGCGGTCTCGGCCAGAATCCAGCGGTTCACGGTCTCGGCGGCCTGCGGCGGCGCGCTCTGCGTCGCGTGGCCTTCCCAGACGCCGTTCATCTCCGCGAAACGGCAGGCGTTCCACAGCTTGGTGCCGAAGTTGCGGTTGCCGCGAATCCGGTCGTCGGCCAGCTTGGGACTGCCGCCCAGCACCGCCAGTTGCGCCATGGTAAAGCGCAGCGCGTCGGCGCCATACTGGTCGATCACCACCAGCGGGTCGATGACGTTGCCGCGCGTCTTGGACATCTTCTCGCCTTTGGCGTCGCGCACCAGCCCGTGCAGATAGACGGTGCGGAACGGCACCTCGTCCACCAGCGCAAGTTGCATCATCATCATGCGCGCCACCCAGAAGAACAGGATGTCCTGCCCGGTCACCAGCACCGAAGTCGGGAAATAGCGCGCCAGTTCAGCGGTCTGTTCGGGCCAGCCCAGCGTGCCGATCGGCCAGAGGCCCGAGGAAAACCAGGTGTCCAGCACGTCCGGGTCGCGCCAGACCGGATAGACCAGCCCGGTCGGATCGCGGCTGATCTCGTAGGCTGCAAGGCTGGCGGCGAAGGTCTCCATCGCCTCGGCGCGGTCCGCGACCTCGACGACGCGGGCGGCGTGCAGCGGCACGGGCAGGCCGGTGTTGGCGGCGACGAACCGTTCGGCAGCGGCCTCGAACCCGGCGGCGCAGACGGCCCGCGCCTCGCGCGCGGCAAAGCCCGGCTGGAGAAGCAGCGCGCCCATCTCGACCGCATCGAGCACGCCGTCGCCCTCGTCATCGGCGAAGGCGCCGGCATCGAGGTCCAGCCCGTACCAGACCGGAATCCGGTGCCCCCACCACAACTGCCGCGAGATGCACCACGGTTCGATATTCTCGAGCCAGTGGAAATAGACCTTCTCGCCCGATTCCGGCAGGATCGTCGTGCGCCCGTCGCGCACCGCCTCCAGCGCCGGGCCGACGATCCTGGCGGTGTCGACGAACCACTGGTCGGTCAGCATCGGCTCGATCACCACATGCGAACGGTCGCCGAACGGCTGCATGATCGGCTTGTCCTCGACCATCAGCATCAGGCCCTCGGCGTCGATGGCCGCCACCACCGCCTCGCGGGCGTTCAGCCGGTCAAGGCCGCGGTATTCGTCGGGGACCAGATTCAGCGCGTCGATTTCACCCGCATCGACCGCCTCGCCCGCGCGCATCCGCGCGGCGATGGCGGCAGCGCGTTCAGCCGCCTGTGCATAGGGCAGCCCGTCGGCGCGCATATGGGCGCGCCCGTCCATGAGCCGGTATTTGGGGATATTGCCGCGCTCGGCCACCGCATAGTCGTTGAAATCATGTGCGCCGGTGATCTTGACCGCGCCCGAGCCGAAACCGGGGTCGGGGTAATCATCCGTGATGATCGGGATGAGCCGCCGCTGCGCCTTGGGTCCGACCGGAATCTCGCACAATTTGCCGACGATGGGCGCATAGCGCGCGTCCGAGGGATGCACCGCCACCGCGCCGTCGCCCAGCATGGTCTCGGGCCGTGTGGTGGCGATGGAAATGTAGTCGCGCTCCTCGTCCACGACCACATTTCCCTCGGCATCCTTTTCGACGTGGCGATAGGTCTCGCCATCCGCGAGCGGGTATTTGAAGTGCCACATATGGCCCGGCACCTCGATGTTCTCGACCTCGAGGTCGGAGATCGCGGTCTCGAAATGCGGGTCCCAGTTCACGAGGCGCTTGCCGCGATAGATCAGCCCGCGTTCGTGCATCTCGACGAAGGCGCGGATGACGGCGTCGTGGAAATTGCCTTCCTCGCCTGCGGGTGCGCCCGGCGCGCCGGACATGGTGAAGGCGTTCCTCGACCAGTCGCAGGACGCACCCAGCCGCCGCAACTGGTTGACGATGGTGCCTCCCGACTGCGCCTTCCACTTCCAGATTTCGGCAACGAACGCCTCGCGGCCCATCTCGCGCCGCGAGGGCCGGCCTTCGGCGGCCAACTGGCGCTCGACGACAAGCTGGGTGGCGATCCCGGCATGGTCCTGCCCCGGCTGCCACAGCACGTCATCGCCGCGCATCCGGTGCCAGCGGGCATAGATGTCCTGGATCGTGTTGTTGAAGGCATGGCCGATATGCAGCGCGCCGGTGACGTTAGGCGGCGGGATCATGATCGAGAACGTCCCGGCGCCGGGCCGCGCGTTGGCCCCGGCCACGAAGGCGCGGCGCGTTTCCCAGAGGTCGAGAATCCGCGCCTCGGCCGCTGCCGGATCAAAGGTCTTTTCCATCACGCCGCCCGCCCTTTTCGCTGCCCGTCCTGCCGTCACGATACCGGCGCTTCTCTACAGGGTCCGGGCACAGGGGAAAAGCCTTTCGCCCCGCGCAAATACCGCGCCGACAGGCCGGTCAGGCGCGGGG
Organism: Rubellimicrobium sp.; assembly: GCA_019454835.1. Lineage (GTDB taxonomy): Bacteria > Pseudomonadota > Alphaproteobacteria > Rhodobacterales > Rhodobacteraceae > JADYZU01. The sequence goes on along the minus strand of JACFNP010000027.1, from coordinate 14,476 downwards.
GGACGCGCCCCCCGACAGCGCCCGGTCGATGCGGGTCGTCAGATGGATGAGGCTCTCCATCGCCGAGACACCCTCGATCGCGCCGATCCGGTCGAGCGTGGCATCCAGTTCCCCGGTCGATCCGGCGCGAATCTGCAGCGCCATGTCGAATCGCCCGCTGGTGGTATGGGCAAGCTCGACCTCGGGGATGCGGCGCAACTGCATGACGATGGTATTCTGGACCTGCGGCCTGATCTGCAACAGCACCGTCGCCCTGATCTGTCCGGCAACGGCCATGTCGCTGAGCCGCAGCGTATAGCCCGCGATGACCCCCGCCCGCTCCAGCCGCTCGAGCCGCGCCTGCGCCGTCGTGCGCGCCAGACCCAGCTTCTGCGCCAGCCGCGCGACCGGCATCCGCGCGTCGGTGGACAACAGCGCGATGATCCTCTGGTCGGTCTGGTCGAGATCGGTCATGGCGCCCGTTCTATCGGCATATCGCCATCGAGGCGAGTCCATATGCGCACTGTGCCCGCACAATCCGACCGGGTTTCGTGGGACATTGAACCAAAGCCCGAAAGGACAGCCCGATGATGCACCAGCCGATCACCGCCACCGACCCGCGCGCCTGGCTGGCCGCCAACCGGCCCGCGCTGCCGGTGCTGTTCTTCGCGCCCGACGCGCTGCGTTCGCGGCTGGACGAATTTCACCGGGGCTTTGCGGGCCTCGTCACCTTTGCGGTGAAGGCCAATCCCTCGCCCGAGGTGCTGGCGACGCTGATCGACGGCGGCATCCGGGGCTTCGACGTGGCCAGCCCGGCGGAAATGCGGCTGGTGCGCGGCCTCTCGGGCGAGGTTGCGATGCACTACAACAACCCGGTGCGCAGCCCGGATGAAATCGCCGAAAGCATCACCCACGGCGTCACCTCGTGGTCGGTCGACGACGCGGGCGAGCTGGCCAAACTGATCGCCGCACCGCTGCCCGCCGGTACGGAAATCGCGGTGCGGCTGCGGCTGCCGGTCGCGGGCGCGGCCTATGACTTCGGCTCGAAATTCGGCGCCACCCCCGATGAAGCGGTGGCGCTGCTGCGGCAGGTGGCCCGCGCCGGGCTGACACCCGCCATGACCTTCCACGTCGGCACCCAGTGCACCGATCCCGCCGCCTGGGGCGAATATGTCACCGCCTGCGCCGCCATCGCCCGCGAGGCCGGGGTCACGCTGGCGCGGCTGAATGTCGGTGGCGGCTTTCCGTCGGCGCGCGGCGGCGATGCGCCCGCGCTGGCACCGTTCTTCGCCGCGATCACCGGCGCGATGGCCGCGTTCGACACCCCGCCCGCGCTGGTCTGCGAGCCGGGCCGCGCGCTGGTCGCCGATGCCTTCGCCTATGCGGTGCGGGTAAAATCGCTGCGCTCCGGCCGGGCCTATCTCGAGGACGGCATCTACGGCGGCCTTTCCGAATTCCCGACCATGGGCACCCCGCGCTTTGTCGCCGTCGCGCCCGACGGCACCCTGCGCGGCGCGGCGGTCGAACCGCGCGTGGTCTTCGGCCCGACCTGCGACAGCCTCGACCGCCTGCCCGGCGAGATCGCGCTGCCCGAAGGCCTGGCCGAGGGCGACCACCTGCTGTTCCCCTCGACCGGCGCCTATCTTGCCGGGGTCTCGACCAGCTTCAACGGCTATGGCGACTGGCAGCAGGTAACGGTGGCGCGGCTCTGAGCCGGATTATGGATCGGCGTCGGCCCCGGCGCGGCGATAGACGCCTTCGGGCAGGTCAAGCGCGGCCAGCAGTTCCTGCACCTGCAGGGGCGACATCGTCACCTGCATGACCCGGTCGCCTTCCACGTCATATTGCGTGAAGGTCACCCGGTCGTCGAAGGCGGCGACGGTGACATCCTCCTGCAACGGCTCGGGCCCCTCGTCGACGAGGGTGACGACCGTGGCCTCGAATTCATGTTCGATGCTGAGCATGGGCCAAAGCTAGGCCGTGCCCTGCATTACGGCAAGGGCTGTCCCGCCGCTCGACACGGACCGGTTCAGCCGGCCAGCGTCCGCTGCACAATCTGCGGGTCCCTGGCGATCAGCGCCAGAAGCACCCGCGCCGGCCCGTCCGGGCTGCGCCGCCGCTGCTCCCAGTTCAGCAGCGTGCCCTTCTTCACGCCGATGCTGCGGGCGAAGTCGCCTTGCGACAGCCCGGTGCGGGCGCGGATCGCCTGCACGTCAGGCTCGGGGACTTCGATCTCGTGGACCGTGGCCGCGCCTTCACCCCGCGCACGGACCAGCGCCTCTTTCAGACCCCGTTCGATACTCTTGAATGCCTCGCTCATGTCGTCCTCCCGTAACTTGCCGCCAGCAACCGGCCCAGTTCGCGCACCGCTTCCGTCTCGGACGGAGTCAGGTTCGCCTTTTCGTTCTTGGCGAAAACGGTGATCAGAAAGATCGGCATGTCGCCCTCCGGACTGAAGAAGTGGATCACCATATAGAGCGGGTCGCGTTTTCATGGATTCGGCGGACCCGCTCTAACGCTTTGTTTTTGCGCATTGTCGCGGGCGTCAAATGTTACCATTTGACTGCGAAATGCTCTAGCCGCCGCTCTTGCCGCCGCCCTCGCGGGCAAAGCGGAACTTCCTGACCCCGCCGCCGATCGAGACCCCGGCCATCGGGTTCCGCGCCACGAAGTCGATCAGCGCCATGCGCTCGGCCTCGGACATGAGGCTGCGCGCACGGCGCCGGAACTCGGGCAGTTCGACAACCGAGACAAGGGTCATGCTGTCATATGTGCGTCACTGGCGCATATGTCAATGAAGAGGGGGCGCCCCCCATGTTCACGCGGAAGCGAGCGTCCCGATCCGGCGCTGGCGGGGCGGGGCGTCGGGGTGTAACCTTTGCCGAAAAGCGGCCCTCCGCAGGATCACGAGCAGCGCATGTTCTCCCCTCTCCGCCATCTGGCGGCCCTTGCGGGCCTTGCGCTTGCCACCGCCTGCGCGCCCGTCGCCGCGCCGCCCGGCGATGCGATCATCATCGCCCCGGCGCCCGAGGCCGGAGCCGAGGTCGATCTGCAGGCGCAGGCCCGCACCTTCGTCGCCACGCTCTCGACGCTGGTGCCGGTGGCGACTTCGGAATGTGCGGCGCGCACGCCCGCAGGCACGAATTGCGACTTCCGCATCCTCGTCGACGACCGCCCCGGAATGCCGCCCAACGCCTTTCAGATGCGCGACGATGCCGGGCGCCCGGTCATCGGCATCACGCTTGCGCTGATTGCCGAAGTGGGCAACGCCGACGAGCTGGCCTTCATCATCTCGCACGAGGTGGCGCATCACATCCTCGGCCATCTCGACCTGCAAAGCCGCAATGCCGCCATCGGCGCGGCGGCGCTGGGCCAGCTTGCGCAGACGCTGGGCGCCAGCGATCCGGGCACGGTGCGGCAGTTGCAGCAACTGGGCGCCGAGGTCGGCGCGCGCACCTATTCGCGCGACTACGAGCTCGAGGCCGACCGGCTGGGCACAGTCATCGCGTATCGGGCCGGGTTCGACCCGCTGCGCGGTGCGCAGTTCTTTGCGCGCATCCCCGATCCGGGCAACCGCTTCCTTGGCACGCACCCGCCGAATGCCGCCCGCGTCGCCGTGGTGCGGCAGGTGATGGCCGGGCTTGGCGCGCGGGTCTGACCTCAGACCGGCGACGCCACCAGCCCGAGGCTGATCGCCGCGAAGAAGCAGCCCGATCCGGCCAGCACGAAGCCGTGCCAGATGGCGGTGGCAAAGCGCAGGCCCTCGCGGTTGAAGATGCCGACACCCGCCGACATCAGGACGCCGCCCGCGACGATGAGACCGGCGACCAGCGGCGCAAAGACCTGGACGATGGGGCCGATCAGCAGCGCGGGCAGCCAGCCCAGCCCGAGATAGAGGAACGAATCGGCCCGCGCCGGATTGCGCCAGAAGGCCAGCTTGCGCACCGCCCCCGCCACGGCCAGCACCCAGATCACGCCAAGCACCACCCAGGCGAACAGGCTGCCGATCAGCGCCACGACCGGCGTGCAGGTCGCGGCGATCACCAGATAGATCGACGCATGGTCGATGCGCCGCAGCACCGGGCGCAGACGGTCCCAGGGGGCGTGATGATAGAGCATCGAGGCCGCGAAGCCGAAGATCAGCACGCCGCCATAGACGCTGACCGCCGTGACCAGACCGCCACCCGCGCTTTGGGCGGCGATCACGACAAGGACGATGGCCCCGGCCAGCGCCAGCAGCAGCGCCAGCCCCTGCACCGTCGCATCGGCGATGCGTTCGGCCAGCGGCAGGCGTGCAAAGCTCCAGTCGGCCCGTGTCATCGCTCTCTCCTGCGGGCGGGTATCCGTCGGGCCGATCATGGCAGGGAAAGACAGCAAATGCACGGCGGCATCAGGGCGCCGCCGTGCAACTTCGCGTGCAATGGGGGCGGATCGCCCTCAGAGCGTCGGATAGATCGGGAAGCGCGCGCAGAGCGCCGCGACTTCGCCGCGCACCTTGTCCTCGACCGCATGGTTGCCGTCCTCGCCATGCGCGGCCAGGCCGTCGACGACCTCGACGATCCAGCGGGCGATCTGGCGGAACTCGGCCTCGGCAAAGCCGCGCGTCGTGCCTGCGGGCGCGCCGAGGCGGATGCCCGAGGTAATCATCGGCTTTTCCGGGTCGAAGGGCACGCCGTTCTTGTTGCAGGTGATATGCGCCCGGCCCAGCGCGGCCTCGGCGGCCTTGCCGGTGACGCCCTTGGGCCGCAGGTCGGCCAGGCACAGGTGGTTGTCGGTGCCGCCCGACACGATGTCGATGCCGCCCTTCATCAGTTCATCCGCCATGGCGGCCGCATTGGCCTTGACCTGCGCGGCATAGGCGCGGAACTCGGGGCGCAGCGCCTCGCCGAAGGCAACGGCCTTGGCGGCGATCACATGCATGAGCGGGCCGCCCTGCAGGCCGGGGAACACCGCCGAGTTGATCTTTTTCGCAATATCGGCGTCGTTGGTCAGGATCAGCCCGCCGCGCGGGCCGCGCATCGACTTGTGCGTGGTGGTGGTCACGACATGCGCGTGCGGTACCGGCGAGGCATGGACGCCGCCCGCCACCAGACCGGCGATATGGGACATGTCGACCATGAGCCAGGCGCCGATTTCATCGGCGATGGCGCGGAACGCGGCCCAGTCCCATTCGCGGCTGTAGGCGGTGGCCCCCGCGATGATGAGCTTCGGCTTGTGCTCGCGCGCCTTGCGCCGCACGTCCTCCATGTCGAGAAGCTGGTCCTGCGGGCGCACCCCGTAGGAGACCACGTCGAACCACTTGCCCGACATGTTGACCGGCGAGCCATGCGTCAGGTGCCCGCCCGAGTTCAGGTCGAGGCCCATGAACGTGTCGCCCGGCTTCAGCAGGGCAAGGAACACCGCCTGGTTCATCTGGCTGCCGGAATTCGGCTGCACGTTGGCAAAGCCGCAGCCGAAGATTTCCTTCGCGCGCTCGATGGCCAGCGTTTCCGCCTGGTCGACATACTGGCAGCCGCCATAGTAGCGCCGCCCCGGATAGCCTTCGGCATATTTGTTGGTCATCACCGACCCCTGCGCCTGCAGGACGGCGAGCGAGACGATGTTCTCGGAGGCGATCAGCTCGATCTCGTCGCGCTGGCGGCCAAGCTCGCGGGTGATGGTGCCGAAAACTTCGGCATCGCGCGCGGCAAGCGCTTCGGTAAAGAAGCCGGGGTCACGGGTGGCGGTCATCTGGACGGTCCTTTCACGAAGGCGCGGGGGGCTGCGACCTGATAGCGCGGCAGCCGGATGCCGGGAAGGGCGACTTGCGACGCAACACGCGCGCTCTGCGTCGCCGGGCGGTCGCTTCGGGGGCTCGGCAACGCGCGGACCGGGCCGCCGGATGGGGTGGCGGACGGGGTGTCGCGCAGGCCCCGATGCGAGGGTCTTGCGCATCAATTTCCATGTCAATCGACGACCCGTCATTCAACTTGACGACGATTAGCGCTATCGGGTGCCGAATCGCCCGCTGTGTGACCGCTTTTCGGTCCCGGCGGCGGCGGTCGCACGCAAGGGAGCCCGAAGTGGTGTCGATCGACGACAAGCTGCAACCCATCCTGACCGAAGTCCTGCGCCGCAACGCGGGCGAGGCAGAGTTTCATCAGGCGGTGCACGAGGTGCTCGAAAGCCTCGGTCGCGTCATCGCCAAGCACCCGCATTACCTGGAGCGGTCGCTGATCGAGCGCATCTGCGAACCCGAGCGGCAGATCATCTTCCGGGTGCCCTGGCACGACGACGCGGGCCATATCCACATCAACCGCGGCTTCCGGGTGCAGTTCAACTCGGCGCTCGGTCCCTACAAGGGCGGCCTGCGGTTCCACCCTTCGGTGAACGTCGGGATCATCAAGTTCCTCGGCTTCGAGCAGACCTTCAAGAACGCCCTGACCGGCCTGCCGATCGGCGGCGGCAAGGGCGGCTCGGACTTCGACCCCAAGGGCAAGTCGGAAAACGAGGTCATGCGCTTCTGCCAGTCGTTCATGACCGAGCTGTTCCGCCACCTCGGCGAATACACCGACGTTCCCGCCGGTGACATCGGCGTCGGAGGGCGCGAGATCGGCTACATGTTCGGCCAGTACAAGCGCCTTACCAACCGCTACGAGGCCGGCGTGCTGACCGGCAAGGGGCTGGCCTACGGCGGCTCGCGCGCCCGCAAGGAGGCGACCGGCTACGGCAACACCTGGTTCGTCGAGGCGATGCTCGCCACCAAGGGCGAGACCTTCGAGGGCAAGCGCGTCGTCGTCTCGGGGTCGGGCAATGTCGCCATCTACACGATGGAAAAGGTCGCGGCGCTGGGCGGCAAGGTCATCGCCTGTTCGGACTCGGGCGGCTATGTCGTGGACGAGAACGGCATCGACACCGGCCTCGTGAAGGAGATCAAGGAGGTCCGGCGCGGCCGCATCTCGGAATATGCGCGGCTGAAGGGCGAGGGCGCGCATTACATCACCGGCGGCTCGATCTGGGACGTGCCCTGCGATGTCGCCATGCCCTCGGCCACCCAGAACGAACTGACCGGCAAGGATGCGCGCACGCTGGTGAAGAACGGGCTTCTCGCCGTGGGCGAGGGGGCGAACATGCCCTCGACGCCGGACGCGATCCACATCTTCCGCGCCTCGGGCGTGCTGTTCGCGCCCGGCAAGGCGGCCAATGCGGGCGGGGTGGCGACCTCGGCGCTGGAAATGCAGCAGAACGCCAGCCGCGATTCCTGGAGCAGCGAACAGACCCAGACAAGACTTGCGGGCATCATGCGCTCGATCCACGACACCTGTGCGGCGACCGCCGACGAATACGGTGCGCCGGGCGACTATGTGCTGGGCGCCAATATCGCAGGCTTCGTGAAGGTGGCCGAGGCGATGGACGCGCTGGGCGTGATCTGACGCGGGACGCCCAGGGGCAATCGGGCGAACGGCTCTGCGCGGGTTGGCGCGGCGTCGCCGCCCGCAAGCCCCGTCATTGCGAGGCGCAGCCGAAGCAACCCCGACCGCTTGCGCACGACATCGGGGTTGCGTCGTCGGCTTCGCCGCCTCGCAATGACGGGGTATGCCGTTCGCCCGATTGCCCCGCCGGGCACCTGCGGCCATTGTCTTTCGTCCGGCCCTGCGTGACAACGGGCCGGACGGCCCGCATCTGGCGGAGAGACGCGATGAACCCTGCCCGGATCGCCTTCGTGGCAAGCGATGCACCCCTTGCCGACGAGGCGCGCGCGGTGCTGGCGGCGCGCTACGGCGATGCGCCGCTTGACCGGGCCGATGTCGTGGTCGCGCTTGGCGGCGACGGCTTCATGCTCCAGACGCTTCACGCGACGGAAACGCTGGACCTGCCGGTCTACGGCATGAACCGGGGTACGGTCGGCTTTCTGATGAACGCCTACGGCGAGGACGACCTGCGCGAACGCCTGGCCGCCGCCGAGGAGACCGTCATCAACCCGCTGCGGATGACCGCGACCACCGCCGGGGGCCGCACCGAGGAGGCGCTGGCCATCAACGAGGTCAGCCTGCTGCGCGCCGGTCCGCAGGCGGTGCGGCTGCGGATTCTGGTCGACGGGCGGGAACGGCTGGACGAGCTGATCTCGGACGGCGTGCTGGTGTCCACGCCCGCAGGCTCGACCGCCTACAATTATTCGGCGCACGGCCCGGTGCTGCCCATCGGTTCCGAAGTGCTGGCTCTGACCGCCATCGCGCCCTTCCGCCCGCGCCGCTGGCGCGGCGCGCTGTTGCCGATGTCGGCGGATGTGGTGTTCGACGTGCTCGAACCCGACAAGCGCCCGGTCATCGCCAGCGCGGATTCGCGGCTCGTGCGCGACGTGGTGCGGGTCGAGGTGCGCTCGGACGTGACCGTGCGCCACCGGCTGCTGTTCGACCCCGGCCACGGGCTTGAGGAACGGGTGCTGCGCGAGCAGTTCGTGTGAGGGGGGCGCTGCCCCCCGGCGCTGACGCGCCGCCCCCCGGAGTATTTCGGCAAGGATGAAGGAGACGGGAATGCTGAACCCGGCATCAGCCGATTTCATCGAGAGCCTGCGCGCCCTCCTGCCGCCTGCGGCCTTTCCCGAACTGACCGAGGCCGAACTGACCGAGCCGCGCGGGCGCTGGCACGGGCAGGGCGTTCTGGTGGCGCCCGGCGCGACGGACGAGGTGGCGGCGCTGCTGCGCGCCTGTTCAGCGGCGCGGGTCGGGGTCGTGCCGCGTTCGGGCGGAACCGGGCTGGTCAGCGGCCAGGTGATGCCCGAGGGGCCGCTGCCGGTGATCCTGTCGCTGGCCCGGATGGACCGCCTGCGCGACCTGCGCGCCGACGAAAGGGTGATCGTCGTCGAGGCGGGCGTGACGCTGGCGGCGGTGCAGGCGGCGGCGCGCGACGCGGGCGGGATGTTCCCGCTGTCGCTGGCCTCGGAAGGCAGCGCGCGGGTCGGCGGGGTGCTGGCGACCAATGCGGGCGGCACCCATGTGCTGCGCTACGGCAATGCCCGCGCGCTGTGTCTGGGTATCGAGGCGGTGACGGCGGACGGGCGCGTCTGGCACGGGCTGACCCGGCTGCGCAAGGACAACGCAGGCTACGACCTGCGCGATCTGGTCGTCGGGTCCGAGGGCACGCTGGCCATCATCACCGCCGCCGCCCTGCGCATGGTGCCCGCCCCGGCGCACGAGGGCGCGGCACTGCTGGCGGTGCCGTCACCGGCGGCGGCGCTGGAGCTGCTGTCGCTGGCGCATGACGTGGCGGGCGACCAGGTCAGCGGGTTTGAACTGATCGCCCGGCAGGGGCTGGAGTTTCTCGACGAGGGCGGCATCCCGCACCCCGACCCCCTGCGCCCGCGCCCCGAATGGATGGTGCTGCTCGATCTGGGCCTGTCGGGCGACACCGCGCCCGAAGACCTCATCACCCGCATCTGGGAGAGGGGCGAGGCGCGCGGGCTGGTCAACGACGGGGTCATCGCCGCCTCGGAGGCGCAGCGCGCGGCCTTCTGGCACCTGCGCGAATCGATTCCCGAGGGCAACCGCCGGGTGGGGTCGGTGTCGTCGCATGACATCTCGCTGCCGCTGTCGGAAATCGCCGGGTTCATCGAACGGGGCCGCGCGGCAGTGGCGGCACTGGGGCCGTTCCGCATCAACTGCTTCGGCCATCTGGGCGACGGCAACCTGCATTACAACGTCTTTCCGCCCCGAGGCGCGAAGGCACCGGATTACGGCGCCCTGCGCGCCCGCGTGCAGGAGGTGGTGCATGATCTGGTGCATGAAGCAGGCGGATCCTTCGCCGCCGAACACGGGGTCGGGCGGCTGAAGGTCGGTGATCTGGAACGCTACGGCGACCCGGTGATGCTGTCGCTGATGCGCGGCGTGAAGGCGGCCTTCGATCCGCAGGGCATCCTCAACCCCGGCGCGATGCTGCGGAGCTGAGCCTCACAGCACCCGCCCCGCCACGGCATCGAGCCGCGCCAACACCGCCGGATCGCGCTGCGCGGGCGCCGTCATGATCGCATGGTCGAGCGCATGGTCGCAGCCCTGCGCACAGGGCGCGCGGGTGGCGCCGAGGATTGCGGGCAGTAACGCCACCACCTCGCGCGCGGTGGCGGCATTGGCGGCAAGGGTGCGGATGATGGTCGTCACGTCCACGGCATCATGGCCGTCATGCCAGCAGTCATAGTCGGTGACCATGGCGACGCTTGCATAGCAGATTTCGGCCTCGCGGGCGAGTTTCGCCTCGGGCATGTTGGTCATGCCGATCACCGAGGCGCCCCACTGGCGATACAGCACGCTCTCGGCGCGGGTCGAGAACTGCGGCCCCTCCATCGCCAGATAGGCGCCGCCCTCATGCACCCGCGCCCCGGCTGCCCGTACGGCCTGCGCCGCCGCGCGGGCCAGATGCGCGCAGACCGGATGCGCCATGCCGACATGCGCGACGCAGCCCTGCCCGAAGAACGACGACACCCGCCCGCGCGTGCGGTCGATGAACTGGTCGGGGATCAGGAAATCACCCGGCGCCACATCCTCGCGCAGCGACCCCACCGCCGAGAGCGAGACCAGATCGGTGACGCCCAGCCGCTTCATCGCGTCGATATTGGCGCGGTAGGGCACCGAATCGGGGCTGTGAACATGGCCGCGCCCGTGCCGGGGCAGAAAGGCCATCCGCACCCCGGCGACATGGCCGGTGAGGATGTCGTCCGAAGGGGTGCCGAACGGACTGGCGACGGCGACCCGCCGGGCATCGCCGATCCCCGCGACCTCGTAGATGCCCGAGCCGCCGATGATGCCGATGACGCGCTCGCCGTCCGCTGCCGCCATCCACCTGCTCCCCGCCGCTGCCTGCCGACCTTAGGATTGCGGCCCGGCGGGCGAAAGGGGGGCTGCCCGGCCGCTTCCGTCATTGCGAGGCGGCGCAGCCGACGAAGTAATCCTGATGGTTGTGTGCAAGCGGTCGGGGTTGCTTCGGCTTGCGCCTCGCAATGACGACTCCCCCCGTCATTGCGAGGAGCCGAAGGCGACGCGGCAACCCCGATGTTGTCGAACAAGCGTTCGAGGTTGCTTCGGCTTCGCCTCGCGGGTGACGGGGATTGACGCCGCCGCCCGCCAGCGCGACCATCCCCCTGCAACCTGCACCGGGAGAGCGCATGGCGGTCGAACATTACCACGGCTCGTGCCAGTGCGGCGCCGTCGCTTTCGAGGCCGATCTCGATCTCGACAGCCCGATCACCTGCAACTGCTCGCGCTGTCGGCGGCTGGGGTCGGTGCTGGTCTTCGCACCGGCCACCGCCTTCCGCCAGACCGCAGGCGAGGGAGCGATGACCAGCTACCGCTTCAACCGCAACGTCATTGACCATCTGTTCTGCGCGGTCTGCGGGATCGAATCCTTCGCGCGCGGCACCGCACCGGACGGCTCGGCGGTGGTGGCGGTGAATGCGAACTGTCTTGACGGGGTCGACACCCGCGCGCTGGCGGCGCGCGCGCAGCAGGTTGACGGCGCCTCATACTGATCGCGGGTCAACCGGGTTTGAAGCCGCAATCCCCGCATGTTACGCGCCGGGCAGCGCTCCGAGTCGGGGCCTGCCGGAGACCGCCGCCCGATGATCACGCTTGCCGAGGAGACCCCGGACGACTGGTGGGAGGTCGAGGCGCTCTATGACCTCTGCTTCGCGCCGGGGCGCACCGCGCTGTCGTCCTATCGCCTGCGTGACGGCGTGGCGCCGGTGGCCGCGCTGTGCCTTGTCGCGCGCGACGCGGGCGGCACCATCGCGGGGGCGGTGCGCAACTGGCCGGTGCGGGTCGCCGGGCTGCCGGTGCTGCTGCTTGGCCCCGTCGCCGTCCACCCGACCCGGCAGGGCGAGGGGATCGGTGCGCTGCTGATGCGCGAGGTGATCGCCCGCGCCCCGGCCTCGGGGTGGGAGCGGGTGATGCTGGTGGGCGACGCGCCCTATTACAGCCGCTTCGGCTTTGCCCGGCTCGATGGCGTCGAGATGCCGCCGCCGACCAACCCCGACCGGGTGCTGGGCCTCGCCCTGCGCGCGGGCGCGTGGGAGGGGGTCGCGGGGCGGGTGGAGAAGGCCGCCTAGGCAAGCCCCGCCAGCCATTCCGTCAGCCGCAGCCGCACCGGATCGCCGCCGGACTTTGCCGCGTCGATCACCGCGCGCACCTCGCGCAGATCGACGCGGCGCAGCAGGTGCTTCACCGGGCCGATGGACGGTGCGCGCATCGACAGCACCGGAAAGCCCAGCGCGGCCAGCACCACCGCTTCCAGCGGCCTGCCCGCGTCTTCACCGCAGAACGACAGCGCGGTATCCGTGGCGGCGCAGCGCGCGACGATGCCTTCGAGGAACGTCAGATAGGCGGTGTCCATCATGTCGTAGCGACGGCGCACCCGTTCGTTCTCGCGGTCGGCGGCAAAGAAGAACTGCTTCAGGTCGTTGCCGCCCACCGAAATGAAATCGACCTCGTGGAAGAACGCATCGCCCGCGAAGGCCAGCGCGGGGGTTTCCAGCATCGCGCCGACCTCGACCCGTTCGGGCAGGGGATGGCCGAGGATGCGCTCGCGCTCCAGCGCCTTGTCGAATTCGGCGCGGGCGGCGCGAAATTCGGCCGGGACGGTGACGAAGGGGAACATGATCGCCAAGGGCCGCCCGGCAGCCGCCCGGATCAGCGCCTGCAACTGCATCCGCAGCACGCCCGGCTTGTCGAGACCGACCCGTATCGCCCGCCAGCCCATCGCCGGGTTGGGTTCGTCCTGCGGCTTCATGTAGGACAGCACCTTGTCCGAGCCGATGTCGAGCGTGCGGAACACCACCCGCTTTCCCTGCGCCGCCGCCATGATCCGGGCATACAGGGCCGACAGTTCGGCCCGTTTCGGCATCTGGTTGCGGATCAGGAACTGCAGCTCGGTGCGAAACAGCCCCACGCCCGCCGCGCCCGAGGACGGCAGCGACGGCAGGTCGGCCAGCAGCCCCGCATTCATGTGCAGGCCGATCGTCGTGCCGCAGAGCGTGGTCGCGGGCAGGTCGCGCAGCCCGGCATATTGCGCCTGCGCGCGGGTCAGCATCGCCAGCTTGTCGTCGAAGGCCTTCTTCACCGGCGCCTCGGGCCGCAGATGGACCAGCCCCTGATCGCCGTCGACAAGGATCATGTCGCCGTTCATCGCCTCGGTGATGATGCCCGAGGCATGGATCACCAGCGGAATCGCCCAGGCGCGGGCGATGATGGCGGCATGGCTGCCCACCGACCCTTCTTCCAGCACCACGCCGCGCAGGCGCTTGCCGTATTCCAGCAGCTCGCCGGGGCCGATGCTGCGGGCGACGAGGATCGGGTCGTCGGGCATCTGTGCCCCGGTCTCGCGGCCCTGGCCGGTAAGGATGCGCAGCAGCCGGTTCGAGAGGTCGTCGAGATCGTGCAGCCGCTCGCGCAGATAGGCGTCGGCGGCCTGCCCCATGCGGCTGCGCGCCAGCGACTGTTCCTTCTCGACCGCCGCCTCGGCGGACAGGCCCGAGGCGATGTCGTCCTCCATCCGCCGCATCCACGACCGCGAATTGGCGAACATGCGGTAGGTTTCCAGTACCGCGACCTGCTCGGCATCGACGCTGACCGCCGAGGCCAGCATCTCGTCGACCTGCTGGCGCAGCGAATCGATGGCATCCCGCAGCCGTCCGAGTTCGTGGTCGGGGTTGTCGCCGATCAGGTTGGTCACGACGACGCGCGGCTCGTGCAGCCAGACCCGGCCCGCTGCGGCGCCCTCCTGTCCGGTTGCGCCGCGAAACAGCACGGGCCGGTAATGGCGGCGCCCCAGCGCGCCGTTGTCGTTGCCGACGAAGGCGCCGAGTTCGGTCATCTCGGCCAGCACCATGGCGACGACCTCGAGGGCATAGACCTCGTCCGCCGTGCAGGTGTCCTTTTCCCGCGACTGCACGACAAGCACGCCCAGCACGTCGCCCAGCCGCTGCACCGGCACGCCGCAGAAGCTGGGGAACACCTCCTCGCCGGTCTCGGGCATGTAGCGAAAGCCGCGCTCGGCGGGCGCGTCGGCGGTGTTCACCACCTGCCGCGTGCGGGCGACGCGCCCGACCAGCCCCTCGCCGATGCGCATCCTTGTCTTGTGCACCGACTCGGGCCGCAGGCCCTCGGTCGCGCTGAGTTCCAGCGTCTCGGGGTCGCGGAACAGATAGACCGAGCAGACATCGAAGCGCATCTCGTGCGCGATGAGCTGCACCACCCGGTCAAGCCGCGCCTGCCCGGCGCCCGGACGGGCCATGACATCGCGCAACCGGCCGAGGAGCTTGCGGCTCTCGCTTTCGATGCGGTCAGGCATTGGCGTTCTCCGGGTGCCGGCGGTCGTCCCTCGCGCCGGTTACACCACAGGCAGCCGGGCGCGGGCAAGCGCGGTTGCGGTGCGGCCGGGGCAATCGGGCGAGATGCCCTGTGGGGGTTGCCACGGTGGCGCCGCCCGCAAACCCCGTCATTGCGAGGCGAAGCCGAAGCAACCCCGACCGCTC
>JACFNP010000026.1 GCA_019454835.1 Rubellimicrobium sp. | reverse complement strand
GAGGGAGAAGCCTATCGAACAGCCGGATGAACAACACACTTGCCCGATGTTGTGTATGAGCGGTCGGGGTTGCTTCGCTGCGCTCGCAATGACGGGGTTTGCGAACGCCGGGGTCACCATAGCGACAGTTGTACCACGGGTGCCGGGCGGTCGGCGGGTTCGAGGCTGGACAGCGTCACGCCCAGCAGCCGGACCCCAAGCGGCACCGGGAACAGCCGGGCCAGCAGGTCGAGCGCGGCGCCGGTCAGTTCGGCCTCGTCGGCGAAGGGCACCGGCAGCGTGTGGCTGCGGGTGATGGTGCGAAAGTCGGCGTAGCGCAGCTTCAGCGTCACCGTGCGGCCGCGCATCTGCCGGGCCTGCGTCTGGTGCCAGACGCGGGCGGCCATCGTGCCGACCTCGGCGCGCGCGGCGGCAAGGTCGTGGATGTCCTCGGCAAAGGTGTCCTCGCAGCCGATCGACTTGCGCGGCCGGTCGGGCTGCACCGGGCGGTTGTCGATGCCGCGCGAGATATCGTGATACCATTGCCCGGCCTTGCCGAAATGCGCGTGCAGGAAGTCGATGTCCTGCGCGCGCAGGTCGGCGCCGGTGTGGATGCCCAGCGCCGCCATCTTGCGCGCCGTCGCGGGGCCGATGCCGTGGAACCGTGCCACGGGCAGCGCCGCGACGAAATCCGCGCCCTGCGCGGGCCGGATCACCGCCTGCCCGTCAGGCTTGTTCATGTCGCTCGCCATCTTGGCAAGGAACTTGCAGTAGGAAATCCCCGCCGAGGCGGTCAGGCCGGTCTCGGCGCGGATGCGCGCCCGGATCGCCTGCGCGACCTCGGTGGCGATGGTCATGCCCTGCCGGTTGTGCGTCACGTCCAGGTAGGCCTCGTCCAGCGACAACGGCTCGATCAGGTCGGTGAATTCGGCGAATATCGCCCGGATCTGCGCCGAGACCGCCTGATAGGTGTCGAAACGCGGCCGCACGAAGACAAGCTCGGGGCAGCGGCGCAGCGCCGTGACCGAGGGCATGGCCGAGCGCACGCCGAAGGCGCGGGCCTCGTAGCTGGCCGCCGCGACCACGCCGCGCGCGGCGGGACTGCCGACGGCCACCGGCCTGCCGCGCAAGGCGGGATCGTCGCGCTGCTCGACCGAGGCATAGAAGGCATCCATGTCGACATGGATGATCTTGCGGATGCCCGGTCCGGTGGCAGGATCGCTCATGGCGCGACGGCAGGCAGGCCCGGCGTTGCCGGGCGCGGGCAGGGGCATTCGGGCAGACTGGCCATGCGGCCATCGTAACGCCCGCCGCAGGGAAAACCATCGGGGGCCGCATTGTGGACCAAGGCGGCCGGGCGAGCTGCCCCGTGCGGATTGACACCGCTTCGCCGCCCGCAAATCCCGTCATTGCGAGGAGCCGCAGCCGCCGAAGCAACCTCGATGTTGTGTGTGAGCGGTCGGGGTTGCTTCGGCTTGCGCCTCGCAATGACGGAATGCGCCGATTGCCCTGTCCCCGATAACCGGCGGTTTATTTTTCCGGTGATCGCCGCTAACCTGTCCCGGTGCCGGGTTTTGCCCGCTACCAATGCCAACGGACGCGCCGTGCGGGAAACGCATGTGCAGCGCCCGCAGACAGGGAGCCTCCATGAACCGCACCGTCCGCACGGCCTTCGCGGCCATTGCCGCCCTCACCCTTTCCACCTCGGCGCTGCCCGCACAGGAACGGCCGGGCACGATTCTCGTGCTCGATGCCTCGGGGTCGATGTGGGGGCAGATCGACGGCGTCAACAAGATCACCATTGCCCGCGAGGTGGTCGCGGACATCCTTGCCGATTTCCCTGCGGACCAGAACCTTGGTCTTGTCGCCTACGGCCACCGCGAACGCGGCCAGTGCGACGACATCGAACTGATGGTGCCGCCCGGCCCCGGCACCGGCAGCCAGATTGCCGGGATCGTCGCCGGGCTGAACCCGCGCGGCATGACGCCGATGGCCGATTCGATCATCGCCGCCGCGCAAGCGCTGCGCTACACCGAGCAGGCGGCGACCGTGATCCTCGTCTCGGACGGGATCGAGACCTGCAACCCTGACCCCTGCGCCGCCGCCCGCGCGCTGGCCGAGGCCGGGGTCGATTTCACCGCCCATGTGATCGGCTTCGACGTGACCGGCGAGGCCGAGGCCCTGCTGCAGATGCAGTGCATGGCCGAGGCCACCGGCGGCAGCTTTCACACCGCCGACACCGCCGCCGAACTGACGCAGGCGCTGCACGAGGTGGTCACCGCCGCCCCGCCCGAGGCCAAACCCGCACCCGAGCCGGAACCTGAACCCGCGCCCGAACCTCAGATCGGATCGGCCACCGTCAGCGCCCCGGCGCAGGTCGTGGTCGGCGCGCCCTTCCGCGTGACATGGGAAGCCGAGGATGTGAACCCGCGCGACTATGTCACCGTCGTGCCGATGGGCGCCGAGGACGGCGAGTCGGGCGACTACACCCGGATTCAGGACAACACCGAGGGCACGCTGCGCGCGCCGGTCGAACCCGGTTTCTACGAGGTGCGCCTTCAGACCACCGGCGCAGGCATCGTGCTGGCCCGCACTCCGGTCGAGGCGGTCGATGTGCCCGTCACTGTCAGCGCCCCGGCGCAGGTCGTGGTCGGCGCGCCCTTCCGCGTGACATGGCAGGCCGACGGCCTGAACCCGCGCGATTACGTCACCATCGTGCCGATGGGCGCCGAGGATGGCGACTCGGGCGACTACACCCGGCTTGAAGGCAACAGCCAGGGCGACCTGCGCGCCCCGGTCGAACCCGGTATGTATGAGGTTCGCCTGCAGATGACCGGCGCAGGTCGCGTTCTGGCCCGTACCCCGGTCGAAGTGGTCGATGTAAAGGTCACCGTCAGCGCTCCGGCGCAGGTTGTCGTCGGCGCGCCGTTCCGTGTGACATGGGAGGCAGAGGGTCTGAACCCGCGCGACTATGTTACCATCGTGCCGATGGGGGCCGAGGATGGCGAATCGGGCGACTACACCCGGATTCAGGACAGCACCGAGGGCACGCTGCGCGCCCCGGTCATCCCCGGCCTCTACGAGGTTCGCCTGCAGATGACCGGCGAAGGCCGCGTGCTGGCCCGCACACAGGTCGAGGCGGTCGATGTGCCGGTGACCGTCACCGCCCCGGCGCAGGCAGTCGTCGGGTCGTCCTTCCGCGTGACCTGGCAGGCCGAGGGCCTGAACCCGCGCGATTACGTCACCATCGTGCCGATGGGGGCTGAGGACGGCGACTCGGGCGACTACACCCGCATCGAAGGCAACAATCAGGGCGACCTGCGCGCGCCGACCACTCCCGGCCTCTACGAAGTGCGCCTGCAGATGACCGGCGAAGGCCGCGTGCTTGCCCGTACCCCGATCGAGATCATCGGTGGCGATGTCACCATCGCAGGGCCGCAGCAGGTGCGGGCCGGGGCCGAGATGACCGTGACCTGGACCGGCGCAGTCCACCCGCGCGACTATGTCACCGTCGTGCCCATGGGCGCCGAGGACGGCGAATATGCGGGCTATTTGCGGGTGGGCGACAGGTCGCAGGACAAGCTGACCGCGCCGGAGGCGCCGGGCGTCTATGAATTGCGCTACATGCTCGATGCCGGGGGTGTCGTGATGGCGCGGCAGACGGTCGAGGTTCTGGCTGCGGATGCGCCGATGGACGACGGCGCCGGGCTGGTGGTGCCGGAGACGGCACGGGTCGGGCAGACCATCACGGTGAGCTGGACCGGCGGCGCCGACAGCGCCGACCAGCGCGTCACGCTGGCGCGCGCCGATCAGGCCGATTTCACCTGGATCGTGGCCGAAAGCGCCATCGACCGCAGCGCGATCAAGCTGGAGATGCCGACCGAGCCGGGCACCTACGAGGTGCGCTATCTGGACCTTGCCGGGGGTCAGGTGCTGGGCAGGGCGATCATCGAGGTGACGCCGTAGCGCAGCCAGGGCGGGCAGACCCGGCGGGGTCGAGAAATTGTTCGAGGTTGCTTCGCTTCGCGCGCAATGACGGCGCCCCCGTCATTGCGAGGCGGCGCAGCCGACGAAGCAACCCCGATGTTGCGCGCGAGCGGTCGGGGTTGCTTCGGCTTGCGCCTCGCAATGACGGATCACCCGCAGATCAGCCGCTGGCCCATCTCGGCGGCCAGCGCCGCGTGATGCGGCAGGCGGCGCGCCCGCGCGTCGGTGATGAGCAGGTCGATTTCGGCGAGCGGCGCAAAGGACACCCGCCCGCGCACGCCCAGCTTCGAGTGATCGGCCAGCACGATGCGGCGGGTGGCGCGGGCGAACATGGCGCGGGCAATCTCGGCCTCGTCGATGACGTAGCTGGTCGCGCCCTCGCCTGCGGTCAGCCCGAAGGGCGAGCAGATCGCCACATCGGCGCTGATGCGCGAGATGGCCGACAGCACCATCGCCCCCATGGTGGCGGGCGGCTGGTCGGCATAGTCGCCGCCCAGCAGGATCACCCGGTTCTGCCGCCGCCGCGAGGCCGCCGTGCCCAGATGCGCCGCCACGTCGAGCGAGTTGGTGAACACCTGCAACCCGCTGAGACCCGCCAGCGCCTGCGCCAAGAGCCGCGTGGTCGAACCGGCGTCGATGAACAGGGTCTGCCCGGCGCTGATGCGGTCGCGGCACAGGGCGGCGATCTCCTGCTTCTCGCGGCGGTTGATGAGGGCGCGCTTGCGATAGGGCGCCTCGGGCGAATCCTGCATCGAGGCGATGCCGCCGTGGACCCGGCGCAGGGCGCCCGCCGCCTCGAGTTCCTTCACGTCGCGGCGCACCGTCTCGCGCGAGACGGCCAGTTCGGTCACGAGCTGGTCGACGCTGACCTGGTCGAAGGTGTCCAGAAGGGCGCGGATGCGCTGATGGCGTTCGGCGCGCCACACGGGCGTCAGCCCTGCGCCGCGATCAGGGCAAGGGCCTCGGCATGAAGCTCGGGCGTGGCGGCGGCGACCACCTGCTCGCCCGAATCGAGCGTGAGCGGCCGCCCCTGCCAGTCGGTGATGACGCCGCCCGCCTCCTCGATCACCGGGACGAGCGCGAGGAAATCATAGGGTTGCAGCCGCGTTTCAACGACCAGATCGACATGGCCCGAGGCCAGCAGCGCATAGCCGTAGCAGTCGCCGCCGAATCGGGGGACACCCGCCGCCGCGTCAAGGGCGCGATAGGCGGGTTGTTCGCCCGCGTCGAAATAGTCGGGCGATGTGGTGTAGAACCGCGCCCGCGCCAGTTCGCGGCAGGTGCTGGTCCGGCATGGCTGCCGGTCGCCGTCACGCCCGGTCATCCAGGAACCGCCGCCCCGGATGCCGGTCCAGGTTTCGCCCAGGACCGGCATGTGGATCACGCCGACCTGCGGGCGATGCGCCTCGGTGAAGGCCAGCAGCACCCCCCAGACCGGCCAGCCAGTGATGAAGCTGCGGGTGCCGTCGATCGGGTCGATGACCCATGTGGGCGCATCGGCGGCGCCCCTTGCGCCATATTCCTCGCCCAGAATCGCGTGATCCGGCCAGCTTGCGGCGATGCGGGCGCGCAGGTCGGCCTCGACCGCGCGGTCGGCCTCGGTCACCGGGCTGAGGTCGGACTTGATGTCGATGGACACCGGATGCCGGAACCAGCCCAGCGCGATCTTTCCGGCGTCGCAGGCCGCGCGGGCCGCGAAATCGGCGATGTCGGCAAGGTCGGGGGCGGGCGTGGTCTGCAGAGACGGCATCGGGGCATCCTTGGCTGCCGTCCGGGTGCATGTCCGGTCAGCGTTTGCACAATATTACATAAATCCACAGATTGCCACACCGTCAAGCCTGCGTTACAGTTTGCCAAGAACCACCAAGAACCAAGCCAACGGGAGGAAACCACCATGCGACCCATCTCCGGGATTCTGACAGCGGTTGCCGGAACCGCGCTGCTGGCCGGGGCGGCCTGGGCCGGTGAGATCAACGTCTATACCGCGCTCGAGGAAGACGAGATCGCCGCCTATCTGGAACAGGCCGCCATCGACATGCCCGACGTGACGATCAACCTGCTGCGCCTGTCCACCGGCGACCTCGGCGCGCGGATCATCGCCGAGGCGAACAACCCGCAGGCCGACGTGATCTGGGGCTTCGCGCTGACCAACATGCTGCACCAGGACATCTACAGCCAGCTTGCGCCCTACGACGCTGCGGGCGCGGCCGAGCTGCCGCCGCAGTTCCGCGATGCCGACGGGCGCTGGTTCGCGCCGACCGGCTATGTCGGCGCCTTCTGCGTGAACAACGAGCGGCTCGAAGCCATGGGCGCGCCCGTCCCGCATACCTGGCAGGAACTGGCGAACCCGGTCTACAAGGGCGAGGTCGTGATGCCGGACCCCGGTTCGTCGGGCACCGGCTATCTCCAGATCGCCGCCATCCTGCAGGGCATGGGTGACGATGCGGGCTGGCAACTGATCGCGGACCTCGACAAGAACATGGCGCAATACACCACCTCCGGCTCGCGGCCCTGCCGCATGGCGCAGGCGGGCGAATATGCCATCGGCGCCTCGCTGTCCTATGTCGCCATGCAGGGGATCGAGCAGGGCTATCCGATCACCATGATCATCCCCGAGGACTATGCGGGCTTTGAACTCGAGGCCAACGGTCTCATGGCCGAGGCGCACAACCCCGAGGATGCCAAGCGCTTCCTCGACTGGACGCTGAGCGCGGGTGCCTCGGAATCCTATGCCGAGCGCAAGGATCTCGTGACCATCCCCGGCGCGCCGCGTCCGCCGCAGGCCGATGCCGCGAACTTCCCCGAAGACCTGGCCGCCGTCCTCTATCCGATGGACTTCGCCTCGTCCGGGGTCGAACGTGACGGCATCATCGCCAAGTGGCGCGAGACGGTGACCGAGCACTGAGCCACCACAGTCAGGGGCGCGCGTGCGTGTGTGCCGTTTTGCGCGCGCCCCGCCTGACCATTTCGATCACCAGAACGGACCGGGCAGGGCCTGTCATCGGTCCGCAACGCTGACAGGCTGGGACCAATGACTCTGACGATCACGGGGCTCTCGAAGTTCTACGGCAGCTTTCAGGCTCTGAAGGAAGTCGATCTCGAGATCGGCGACGACGAATTCGTCTGCCTTCTCGGTCCCTCGGGTTGCGGCAAGACCACGCTGCTGCGGGTGGTCGCGGGTCTCGAAGGCTACCAGAGCGGCACCCTGCGTTTCGGCGACCGCGACCTGTCGACCATCGGCGCGCAGGATCGCGGCTTCGGCATCGTGTTCCAGTCCTACTCGCTGTTCCCGCATCTGACGGTGCGGCAGAACGTGGGCTACGGGCTGAAGATCCGCAAGACCGCCCCGGCCGAGATCGCCCGGCAGGTCGAGCATCTGCTGAAGACCGTCCATCTTGAAGATTACGCCGACCGCTACCCCTGGCAGTTGTCGGGCGGCCAGCAACAGCGCGTGGCCATCGCCCGCGCGCTGGCGGTCGAGCCGTCGCTGCTGCTGCTCGATGAACCGCTGTCCGCGCTCGATGCGCGGGTGCGGGCCGAACTGCGCGGCGAAATCCGCGACATGCAGCGCCGCCTGCGGGTGCCGACGATCATGGTGACCCACGACCAGGAAGAGGCCCTGACCATGGCCGACCGTGTCGTGTGCATGAATGCGGGCCGGATCGAGCAGATCGGCTCGCCCGAGGAAATCTATTCGCGCCCCGCGACGCGCTTCGTTGCCGATTTCGTCGGCTCGTCAACGCTGCTGACCGCCGAACAGGCCGCCCGGCTGGGTGTCGAGGGCGCTGCGGCTGCCGGGTCGCGGCTGTTCGCGCTGCGCCCCGAGGATGTCACCATCCGGCTTGACGAACAGGGGCCGGGGCGCATCCGCAACGTCACCTTCCTGGGCAACGTCAACCGCGTGAAGGTCGGGATCGAGGGCCTCGAACTGCTGGCCGAGACCGGCCGTCTTCCCGGTCTGGTCGAAGGTGCCGCCGCCGCCGTCGAGATTTTGCCGGGCGCCGGTGTCTGGGTGCAGCCATGACCGCGGTTCCCGCCGTCACGCACGGGGTCCGCGTCCCCGGCAGCGAGAGGCTGTTCCGGCAGGTCGTCCTCTGGGTGCCGCTGGCGGGGATCGCGCTGTTCTTCCTGTATCCGCTGGCGATCATCGTCGTGCGCAGCCTCACCCAGCGCGACGGCAGCATCGGCTTCGGCAACTACACCGAATTCCTGAGCCTCGGCTATCTGTGGACGGTCATCGGCAACTCGCTGGTGATGAGCGGCATCACCGCCGCGCTTTGCGTCGGGCTGGGCCTTGTCATGGCCTATGCCATGAGCAGGACGCGGATGCCGCTGAAATGGCTGGTCTCGCTGGCGCTGGCGCTGCCGCTGCTGGCACCGTCGCTGGTGCAGGCGCTGGGGCTGATCTTCATGTTCGGGCGCAACGGCCTGATTTCCAAGTTCACCGGCATCGAGCTGCAGGTCTACGGCCTGCCCGGTCTGGTCATGGCCAACACGATCTATGCGCTGCCGCAGGCGGTGATGATCCTCATGGTCGCGCTGCGGCAGGCCGACCGGCGCCAGTATGATGCGGCGCTGATGCTGGGCGCCTCGCCCTGGCGGCGGTTCATGGACGTGACGCTGCCGGGGCTGCGCTTCGGCCTGCTCAGCGCCGCCTTCGTGTGCTTTTCGGTCACGATCACCGACTTCGGCAACGCGGCGGTGATCGGCGGCGGCTATCCGGTGCTCGCGTCCGAAATCTATTCGCAGGTCGTCGGGCAGATGAATTTCAACATGGGCGCCGTGGTCGGCATCCTGCTGCTGATCCCGACGCTGCTGGCCTTCTACCTGGAAAAGATCGCCGCCCAGCGCCACACGATGGCGGGCGAGGGCGCGCTGCCGGTCGAGCCGAACCGCTGGTGGCCGCGCGACGTGCCGCTCTGGGGGTTCAGCTACCTCGGCACCGCCTTCATCGTCGCGGTCATGGGGATCGTGGTCTATGCGAGCTTCGTGCAGCTCTGGCCCTACAACCTGGGCTTCACGCTGAAGAACTACAACATCAACCTGCAGGGCGGCTATGCCTCGCTCTGGACGACGATCTATGCGGCGCTGATCACGGCGGTGCTGGGGACGCTGATGCTGTTCGCCATCGTGCTGGCGGAACGCAACCTGTCACGGACAAAGGCCAAGCTGCTCTATCTGCTGGCCATCGTGCCGGTCGGCGTGCCGGGGCTGGTGCTGGGCCTGTCCTATGTGCTGTCCTTCAACACCCGCGCGATGTTCCCCGGCATCCTGTATGGCACGATCCTGCTGATCGCGCTGTGCAATTTCTATCACTACCACTCGCAGGGCTTCCTCACGATGATTACCGGGATGCGCAACGTGCCGCGCCCGCTCGAGGAAACCGTGGCCTCGCTGGGCGGCGGCGTCGGCGCGCAGTTGCGCGATGCGGTGGTGCCGGTGATGATGCCGACGCTGGTGTCGGTGTTCTTCTTCCTGTTCATGCGCGGCATGGTCACGCTGTCGGCGGTGATCTTCCTCATCACCTCGAAGCTGAGCGTGGCCGCCGTCACCGTGCTGCGGCTGGACCAGACCGGGCGCTCCACCCAGGCGGCGGCGTTTTCCGTCATCATCATGGTGATCGTGCTGGCCGCCATGGGCGTGATGCGCGCCGCGCTGTGGTGGCAGGCGCGGCGGGCACGGATGGTCGCGGCAGGGGGCTGAGGGCGGGGCGGGCGTCATTGCGAGGAGGCGCAGCCGACGAAGCAACCCCGATGTTGCGTGTGAGCGGTCGAGGTTGCTTCGCCTGCGGCTCGCAATGACGGATGGCCGCCCGCCGCCCCCTCTCGTCATTGCGAGGAGGCGCAGCCGACGCGGCAATCCCGAAGGTCATGCGCAAGCGGTCGGGGTTGCTTCGCTGCGCTCGCAATGACGGGCGCCCCCTCACTCCGAACAGGGGATCGGGATTTCCACCACGTCGGCGCCGCGTCTGGTGCGGATGGTGCAGGTCTGTTCGCGCTGCACGGGTTCCGGGGTGGCGATGTCGAGCAGGTTGCGCTGGTTCACGTCCACGACCTGCGCGACCTGGGTGTCGGCCTCGCCGACCAGCGCGATGGTGAGTGATCCGGTCGCCTGCGCCTGCGCCAGACGGGCCACCTGCTGCGGGGTGACCTGCACGGTAACGGTGCGGCTGACCTCGATGTCGGTGGTGTTGGTGTCGGCGTTCTGGTCGGTGGCGATGATCTCGACCGCGCTTTCGATCAGCTTGGTCACCTCGCCCTGGCCGTCGATGCTGCCCGACCAGTAGACATCGACGCGGTTGCCCGGCCGCAGGAAGCCCGAGATGCTCTGCGTCGCGCTGACCCCGATGGTGAATGCGCGCATCCCCTCGGGCAATGTATAGCCGAGGCCCGGCGCCACGCCGGGGGCGGTGACCTTTACCGCAAGGATGGGTTCGTTCGCCTCCATCTGCCGCAGGGCGGAACGCAGGACGGTGTCCCCGGCGGGGAACAGGTCTTCCATGGTGGCGAAGGTGCCTTCGGGCAGGAAGGGCTGCGCGTAGCGGATGGTGACGACATCCTCGGGGGTGATCCGGTCGCCGTAGCGGACGGTGCGGTTCACGGCGAGGACTTCGACGGTGGGGGTCGCCTGTTGCACCGCCTCGCGCACCTGGGCGATCTGCTGCTGCTGGGCGTTGAAATAACCCTGCGCCATGTAGACCGCACCGCCCGCAAGGGCGAGGCCGACGAGAAGGATGAGACCGAAAACTGCACGCATGATACTGCTCTTGTTATACTATGGTGTCAGAAGTCGTATTCGACGGATGCGGCTGCTGCGATTGTGGCGCCGATGCCGGTTGCGGGGTCGATGATTGCGTCTTGGAAAATCAACACCACCGCAAGTACGAGAGCTACCACAGCGGCAGTCAGGACCACCCAGTCAACAGTAATTGCGCCGGATTCGTCTTGCCGGAAGCGAGAAATCCACTGGCGCATTTCGTGTCCTCTGCAGACGGGCATTGCCCACGATGTCGTTCACATCGCGTGCAAATATGGCGAGAGTAAGCTCATAGGAGGGTGAATTTCGGTTGAAGCAGCTATCTTGATAACAAAGGGCCGCGCCGGAGTGACGCGGCCCTCATAGGCTTGCAAATCCAGCCGACGATCAGGTGTTGGGCTCGGCGGTGACGCCATAATCGAAGTTCATCGTCCGCGCGTCGTCCAAGCCTGACCCGATGCGCTCGGCCACCCCGCCCATCTTCGGCCCGATCACGGCCATCACGGCCAGGCCCAACCCCACGACGGCGGCGGTCAGGACCACCCAGTCAACGGTCACGGCACCGGATTCGTCAGCGCGGAAGGTCTTGATGAAGTTGGTCATGTTGGTCTCTCCACAGAGTTTGCTCGGTTTCACTTCATCCTGCCGGATCAGCCGGACCTGCCTCTTCATTGGTCCGTCCCCGTTCGGGATGGCCCCATATACAACCCGGATCGTGGCACGAATCTGGCGGCTTTCGTGTATCTTCACGGCTTTTCAACTTTTTGCGGAAATTCGTGCAAGCTGCTGAATTGAAACGATTCAATTTTACGAACACCCCGCGTCGCCTGCGGTATCGTGGCCGATTCGCCCCATTCCACCCCCCGAAACCCGCCCCCGGCTGGCGCGACACGCCCGCTGCGGGCATGATGGCGGAAAAGAAGAACGGGCAGAGACATGCACAAGGCGGGACCGGGCCGGTTCGCTGCGCGCGCGGTGGCGCGAACACCGCCGTCATTGCGAGGAGCCGAAGGCGACGCGGCAATCCACGGACCGGGCGCCACACCCGGTGTGGATTGCTTCGCTGCGTTCGCAATGACGGGGGAAGGGTTGCGCCGCCGTCGCCACATCACGCCGTCATTGCGAGGAGGCGGAGCTGACGAAGCAACCCCGAGGGTATTGCGCGAGCGTTCGGGGTTGCTTCGCTTCGCTCGCAATGACGGCTTCCCCTCGTCATTGCGAGGAGCCGAAGGCGACGCGGCAATCCACGGACCGGGTGCCGCACCCGGTGTGGATTGCTTCACTTCGTTCGCAATGACGGGGGAAGGGTTGCGCCGCCGTCGCCACATCACGCCGTCATTGCGAGGAGGCGCAGCCGACGAAGCAACCCCGAGGACATCGCGCGAGCGGTCGGGGTTGCTTCGCTTCGCTCGCAATGACGGAATGCGTTGCCTCGCCGCGCTCGTCATGGCGGCGCTGCTGGTCACCGCCGCCGCAGCCGAACCGGCGCGGATGCAGCCGGATTTCACCTTTCGCCGCGTGGGCGTGCCGCAGGCGGGCACGACCGGGCGCATCACGGTGCAGATCGACCCCGAGGAACAGGCGCGCAGGCTGGCCATGGCGCCAACCCCGGCGCCGCTTGCGCCCCCCGCCGCCGCAGGCAGCAGCGCCTGGTTCTGGGAGGTGATTTCCCCCGCGCGCGCCGATTCGCGCCCCGGCCGGCTGGACGAGGCGATGCGCGCCATCGCCAATGCCGCCACCCCGCCGCCCGGCCCGCGATTGCAGGGATTGCAGGACATCGCGCGGCTCTACGGCCGCGACATCCTGGCGGCGACGGTGGGCACCAAGGTCTCGCCCGCGCTGGCGCTGGCGGTGATCGCGGTGGAAAGCGGCGGGCGGGCGGATGCGGTCAGCCGCGCGGGGGCGACGGGGCTGATGCAGCTCATGCCCGCCACGGCGGCGCGCTTCGGGGTGAGCGACAGCACCGATGCGGTGCAGAACATCCGGGGCGGGGTGGCCTATCTCGACTGGCTCATGGGCCATTTCGGCGGCGACCCGATCCTGGTGCTGGCGGGCTACAACGCGGGCGAGGGGTCGGTGCGCGACAACGCGGGCGTACCGCCCTGGGCGGAAACCCGCGACTACGTCCCGCGCGTGCTGGCCGCCTGGGGCGTGGCGCGCGGGCTGTGCCTGACCCCGCCGGTGCTGGTGTCCGACGGCTGCGTCTTCGCCGTGAACGCGGCGGGGTAGGGGTCAGCGCAGAAGTTGTGGCAGATTGCGGGCACCGTGCAGGACACGGACGATGCGCACCGTAGCATCTGTTTCGACGAAGAAGATCAGATACGGCCCGTGCTGTGCTGCCCGCAGCCCCGGCCCCAGATCGCTGCGCAGAGGAAAGCTGCGGGGCCGACGCGCGATTTCGGCCATGCGCGCATTGAGTTCACGCATGAAGCTGCGCGCCCGCACGGGGTTGTCGCGTGCGATGTAGTCACCGATCTCTTTCAGGTCCGCCCGGACAACGGGCAGAACATGAAGGCGCTTCACGCCCTGTCGATCATGGCAGTGTAGCGTGCCTCCAGTTCGGCAAACACTTCTTCGGCGGGAATGTCGGGCCCGCTGTCCAGCCCGACCTGAATCGCGGCGCGCAGAGCTTCGAGATGTTCCTGTTCGGTCCGCGCGAGGCGGTCGTGGATCTTCCTTGCAGACTCGGCCAGCATGGACCTGCTCCGGTTGGCGTCAGCGGGGCCGAATGTAGGATGCCGTCGGCGAAATGCAAGCATGACGTGTATGGCGGTAAATGGTCCAGCGGTGCGAACCCCGTCATTGCGAGGAGGTGCAGGCGACGCGGCAACCCCGATGTTGCGTGCAAGCGGTCGAGGTTGCTTCGGCTTCGCCTCGCAATGACGGGCGGGAGTGAAGCGCCCGAGGGCCGGATCAGGCGGGCCGCAGTGCGGCCCGACCCGGCCCTTCGCCCGGAGCGCAAGCGAAGGGCGAGGGGGGTGTCCACCCGCGCGACGAACGGGCACGGGCGGCGCCTGCCCCGGCGGGCGAGAGGCGCCCGCCGATGGCGGGGCGGGCGCTGCCCGTGCTTTGAGAGCACGGGCGGTATTGGTGGAAATGTAGCGCCGTGGCGCGGGTCACTTGCCCCGCGCCAGTTTGGGCGGTGCGAACCCCGTCATTGCGAGGCGAAGCCGAAGCAATCCATGCCGGGCGCAACGCTCCGTCCGTGGATTGCCGCGTCGCCTGCGGCTCCTCGCAATGACGGCTTTCCTACGTCATTGCGAGGCGGCGCAGCCGACGAGACAACCCCGATGTTGCGTGTGAGCGGTCGGGGTTGCTTCGGCTTCGCCTCGCAATGACGCGCGCCCCGCTACACGATCGTCGCCGCCGTCGCCGTGCGCAGGTCGGCCTCGGTCACGCCGGGGGCGCATTCCACGATCTTCAGCCCGCCCTCGACCACGTCGAGCACGCCCAGATTGGTGATGATCCGGTCCACGACCCCCTTGCCGGTCAGCGGCAGGGTGCATTCGTGCAGCAGCTTGGACTCGCCATGCTTGGACGTGTGGTCCATCACCACCACCACGCGGCCCACCCCGGCCACGAGGTCCATCGCGCCGCCCATGCCCTTGACCAGCTTGCCGGGGATCATCCAGTTGGCCAGATCGCCGGTTTCCGACACTTCCATCCCGCCGAGGATCGCCATGGCGATCTTGCCGCCGCGGATCATGGCGAACGAGGTGGCGGAATCGAAATAGGCCGATTGCGGCAGTTCGGTGATGGTCTGCTTGCCCGCGTTGATGAGATCGGCGTCTTCCTCGCCCTCATAGGGGAACGGCCCCATGCCGAGCATCCCGTTTTCCGACTGCAGCGTCACATGCACGCCTTCGGGGATGTAGTTCGACACCAGCGTCGGAATCCCGATGCCGAGATTCACATACCAGCCGTCTTGCAGCTCCTGCGCCGCGCGGGCGGCCATGCCGTTGCGGTCCCAGCCCTTCACTTCGGCCATCACGCTGCCTCCCGCTTGCGAGTCGTGCGCTGTTCGATGCGCTTTTCGTGCGCGCCCTGCACGATCCGGTGGACATAGATGCCGGGCAGGTGGATCGCATCGGGGTCCAGTTGCCCCGGCTCGACGATTTCCTCGACCTCGGCCACGCAGATGCGCCCGCAGGTCGCGGCGGGGACGTTGAAGTTGCGCGCGGTCTTGCGGAAGACCAGATTGCCGGTCGTGTCGGCCTTCCACGCCTTGACGATGGACAGGTCGGCGACGATCCCGCGTTCGAGGATGTAGTCGCGGCCGTCGAAGGTCTTGACCTCCTTGCCCTCGGCAATGACGGTGCCCACCCCGGTGGGCGTGTAGAAGCCGGGGATGCCCGCGCCGCCCGCCCGCATCCGTTCGGCCAGCGTGCCCTGCGGGTTGAATTCCAGCTCCAGCTCGCCCGCGAGATACTGGCGCATGAATTCGGCATTCTCGCCGACATAGGACGAGATCATCTTCCGCACCTGCCGCGTCGCCAGCAGCACGCCGAGGCCGAAATCGTCGACCCCCGCGTTGTTCGAGGCGACGGTGAGGTTCTTCACCCCCGCGTCGCGGATCGCCGCGATCAGCAGTTCGGGGATGCCGCACAGGCCGAAGCCGCCCGCAGCGATGAGCATCCCGTCCCGCAGCAGCCCGTCAAGCGCGGCCCCTGCGTCAGGCCAGACCTTCTTCATGGGCGAGTCCCCCTTGCCGATACCGCGCGCAACCTGCGGCGCCGCATCCGCATTGTCAATTCGCCGCGTCGCGGCAAGGGGGCGGGCGCGCTGCGGCTGTGCGGGTTGGCGCGGCACCGCCGCCCGCAAATCCCGTCATTGCGAGCCGCAGGCGAAGCAACCCCGACCGCTCGCACACGACATCGGGGTTGCTTCGTCGCCTTCGGCTCCTCGCAATGACGTAGGAAAGCCGTCATTGCGAGCCGCAGGCGAAGCAACCCCGACCGCTCGCACACAACATCGGGGTTGCCGCGTCGCCTTCGGCTCCTCGCAATGACGAAAATTTGCCGTTCGCCCGATTGCCCTGGTCGCGGCAAGGGGCGGGCGGGTGCTATTCTTCCGCCTTCTTCTTCGCCGCCGGTTTCTTCGCGGCGGCCTTCTTTGCAGGCGCCTTCTTCGCGGCCACCTTCTTCTTCGTGCCGCCCTTGGCGGCCCTGGCATCGATCAGGGCGACGGCCTCGTCGAAGGTGATCGCCTCGGGGGTCATCTCCTTCGGGATCGTCGCGTTCACCTTGCCCCATTTCACATAGGGGCCGTAGCGGCCCGGCATGACAGTGACTGCGCCGCCCTCGTGTTCGCCAAGGCTGCGCAGGGGTTCCGCCGTTGCCCGCCCGCGCGTGACCTTCTGCGCCAGCACCTCGACGGCGCGGTTCATGCCGATTGTGAAGACTTCCTCCACCTCGGGCAGGTTGGCGTATTTCGGCCCGTGCTTCACATAGGGGCCGTAGCGGCCGATGCCTGCCTGGATCATCTCGCCGTCGTCGGGATGCGGGCCCACGTCGCGCGGCAGCGCCAGCAGCATCAGCGCGCGTTCGAGGTCGATGCTTTCCGGCGCCCAGCCCTTGGGCAGGCTGGCGCGCGGCGGCTTGGGCTGGTCCCCGGTCGGCTCGCCGCGCTGGACATAGGGGCCGAACCGGCCGTTGCGCAGGGTGATGTCGTCGCCCGCGTCCTGACCCAGCAGCTTGCCGTCAAGGCCCGTGGCCTGCCCGTCATCGCCGCCCGGCGGCCCGAACGGGCGGGTATAGCGACATTCGGGATAGTTCGAGCAGCCGATGAAGGCGCCGCCCGCGCGCGAGGTGCGCAGGGACAGCCGCCCGGTGCCGCAATGCGGGCAGAGGCGCGGGTCGGTGCCTTCGGGGTTCGGCGGGAACAGATGCGGTGCCAGAACCTCGTTGATCTTGTCGAGCACCTCGCCGATGCGCAGGTCCGCCGTGTCCGCCAGCGCCGCCGAGAAATCGCGCCAGAACCGGGCCAGCAGCGCCTTGTAGTCTTCATCGCCGCCCGCGACATGGTCGAGGTCGTTTTCCAGATCGGCGGTAAAGTCGTAATCGACGTAGCGGCGGAAGTAGTTTTCCAGAAACGCCGTGACCAGCCGCCCCTTGTCCTGCGGGATCAGGCGGTTCTTGTCCTTGGCGACATAGCCCCGGTCCTGAATGGTCGTGACGATGCTGGCATAGGTCGAAGGCCGCCCGATGCCCAGTTCCTCCATCCGCTTGACCAGCGTGGCCTCGGTGTAGCGGGCGGGCGGTTCGGTGAAATGCTGCGCGGGGGTGACGGCCTGCTTTTCGGCGGCCTCGCCCTGCGCGATCTGCGGCAGGCGCTTGTCGTCGTCATCGACCACGGAATCGTCGCGGCCCTCTTCGTAGATGGCGATGAAGCCCTCAAACGTGACCACCTGCCCGGTGGCGCGCAGGCCGACCTGGCCGTCGGCGCTGCCGATCTCGACCGTGGTGCGTTCCAGCCGCGCGGCCTCCATCTGGCTGGCCAGCGTGCGCCGCCAGATCAGGTCGTAGAGCTTGCGCTGGTCGGCATCGGTGATGCGCAGCTTTTCGGGCGCGGCGCGCATGTCGGTCGGGCGGATACATTCATGCGCTTCCTGCGCGTTCTTCGCCTTGTTCTTGTACATGCGGGGGCTTTTGGGCAGGTATTCCGCGCCGAACCGATCCTTGATCGCGTCGCGGGCCGCCATCACCGCCTCGGGGGCCATGTCGATGCCGTCGGTGCGCATGTAGGTGATGTGCCCGGCCTCATACAGTCGCTGCGCCGCCGACATGGCGACCTTGGCACCCATGCCGAACTTGCGGCTCGCCTCCTGTTGCAGGGTCGAGGTCATGAAGGGCGGCGCCGGGTTGCGGGTCGCGGGTTTCGATTCGACCGACTGCACGACAAGCGCGCGCGAGCTGACCGCCTGCACCGCCATTTCGGCGGCGGTGGCGTCCTTGAGGTCGAACTTGTCGAGCTTGCGGCCCGCGAGGCTGACCAGCCGCGCCTCGAACCCGGCCCCGCGCGGGGTGGCGAGGCGGGCGGTGACGCTCCAGTATTCGCGGGCGCGGAACGCCTCGATCTCCATCTCGCGCTCGACGATCAGGCGCAGGCAGACCGATTGCACCCGCCCGGCCGATTTCGCGCCCGGCAGCTTGCGCCACAGCACCGGCGAGAGGCGGAACCCCACCAGATAATCCAGCGCGCGGCGCGCCAGATAGGCATCGACCAGCGGTTGGTCGACCTCGCGCGGGGCGGCCATCGCCTCGGCGACCGCCGATCTGGTGATCGCGTTGAAGGTGACACGGCTGACCTTGGTATCCTTCCTGATCGCCTTGCGGTCGCGCAGCGCCTCGGTCAGGTGCCAGGAAATCGCCTCGCCCTCGCGGTCGGGGTCGGTGGCGAGGATCAGTTCCGGGTCGGTCTTCAGCGCATCGGCGATCTCCTTGAGATGCTTGCGCCCGGCGGCGTCCACCTCCCAGAGCATGGCGAAACCGGCGTCGGGATCGACCGAACCATCCTTGGGCGGCAAGTCGCGGACGTGACCATACGAGGCGAGAACGGTGTAGTCGTCGCCCAGATACTTGTTGATCGTCCGGGCCTTGGCCGGAGATTCGACGACGACGACTGCCATGGGAACCCTCAGGAAAGATGCGCGGGGCGCTCGGGTCGGCTAAATGGGTGGCACGACGGGGGGTTGTCAAGGAAGGGGAACGCGCCCCGGCAACGGGGTGAACCGCATGTTCCGTCATTGCGAGGAGGCGCAGCCGACGAAGCAACCCCGATGTCGTGTGTGAGCGGTCGGGGTTGCTTCGGCTGCGCCTCGCAATGACGGACCATGCCGCGCGCCCGATGGCCCCGGACCCCCCGCCGCCCGGTCTGCCCCTCACTCCGCCAGCGCGTCGATGATCCTTGCCCAGCTCCGCATCCCCTTGGTGAACGCGCGCAGGTCGTATTTCTCGTTGGGCGAATGGATCATGTCGTCATCAAGCGCAAAGCCGGTGAGCAGCGAATCCATTCCCAGTTCGGTCCTGAAATACCCCGCCACCGGGATCGAGCCGCCCGAGCCGGTGAAGGCCGCCTCGCGCGGCCATTCCGCCGACAGCGCCTTGCGGGTCGCCTCGAAGGCTGGGTTGTCGGTCGCCATGACCGAGGCAGGCGAGGCGCCGTGTTCGGCGAAGCTGGCTTCGCAATCGGCGGGCAGCATCGCGCGGACCGTGGTGCGGAAGCTGTCGCGGACCTTCAGCGGATCCTGTCCGGCGACCAGACGGAAGCTGATCTTGGCGCTGGCCTCGGCGGGCAGCACGGTCTTGAAGCCCGCGCCGGTATAGCCGCCGGTGATGCCGTTCGCCTCGCAGGTCGGGCGCGACCAGATCGACTCCAGCACGCCGCGCCCGGCTTCGCCTGCGGGAACCGACAGCCGGACCTCGCCGAGAAAGGCTTCGGCGTCGAAGCCCAGCCCCTGCCACTGGGCGGCGATGGCCTCGGGCAGCTCCTGCACGCCGTCATAGAAGCCGGGCACGGTGACGCGGCCCTGTTCGTCATGCAGGCTTGCGATGATGCGGGACAGAATGCGGATCGGGTTCTGCGCCGCGCCGCCATACATGCCCGAATGCAGGTCGCGGCTGGCGGCGCGGATCGTCACCTCCTCGCCCAGCAGGCCGCGCAACATGGTGGTGATGGCGGGCGTGTCGCGGTCGAACAGGCCGGTGTCGCAGATCAGCGCCAGGTCGGCGGTCAGCTCGTCGCGGTTCTCGCGCAGGAACGGCACCAGCGAGGGCGAGCCGGATTCCTCCTCGCCCTCGAGAAAGATCGTGATGCGGAAGGGCAGGGCGCCATGTTCGGCGATCCAGGCGCGGCAGGCCTCGATGAAGGTCATGAGCTGGCCCTTGTCGTCGCTGGCCCCGCGCCCCCGGATCACCTTGCCCGCAGGGGTGTCCTCGAGCGCCGGGTCGAACGGGTCGCGGTGCCACAGCGACAGCGGATCGACCGGCTGCACGTCGTAATGCCCGTAGAACAGCACATGCCGCGCGCCGGTGCCGCCATGGGCCACGACCATCGGATGACCGGGGGTCGGTCGGGCGCCGGCCTCGAAGCCCAGCGACACAAGGTCGCGCACCAGCCAGTCGGCGGCACGGGCGCAATCGGCGGCATGGGCGGGATCGGTCGAGATCGACGGGATGCGCAGCAGGTCGAACAGCCGCGCAAGGGCGGCGTCGCCACCGGCATCGAGGCGCGCGAGGACGGGATCGAGACGGGCGGACATGGGCGGGCTCCGGTGTCAGAGGATGATTCGCCGCGCACCCTAACGGCGCGGCGGCGGAATGTGCAGGGCAGGCGCGGCAATCGGGTGGACGGCATGTTCCGTCATTGCGAGGCGCAGCCGAAGCAACCCCGACCGCTCGCGCACGACATCGGGGTTGCTTCGTCGGCTGCGCCTCCTCGCAATGACGAAAGATGCCGCTCGCCCGGTTGCCCTGTCCCGCGCCCGGCCGAACTTGCCAAGCGGGCGGGCATTGGCCACAGTGGCGGGCATTGTCGCACCCGTCCCGCCTGCCTTGCCTGCGGGTGGAGCGGGGTCTAACAGCCAGGGGCCGGGGCTTCCCGACCGCAAGCCAGGACAAGACCATTGGATTATGACGCCCGACTGACCACCGCGCTTGAACGGCTGCACGAAGAAGGCCGCTACCGCACTTTCATCGACATCGCGCGGACGCGCGGCCATTTTCCCCATGCGACATGGCATCGTCCCGACGGCGCCGAACAACCCGTCACGGTCTGGTGCGGCAACGACTATCTCGGCATGGGCCAGCATCCGGCGGTGCTGGCGGCGATGCACGAGGCCATCGACGCGGTCGGCGCGGGCTCGGGCGGGACGCGCAACATTTCCGGCACCACCATCTATCACAAGCGGCTGGAATCCGAACTGGCCGACCTGCACCGCAAGGAGGCGGCGCTGGTCTTCACCTCGGCCTACATCGCCAACGACGCGACGCTCTCGACCCTGCGCACGCTGTTTCCGGGCCTCATCATCTATTCCGACCGCCTCAACCACGCCAGCATGATCGAGGGCGTGCGGCGCGGCGGCGGCGAGAAGCGCATCTTCCGCCACAACGACGTGGCGCATCTGCGCGAGCTGCTGGCCGCCGACGATCCGGCGGCGCCCAAGCTGATCGCGTTTGAATCGCTCTATTCGATGGACGGCGATTTCGGGCCGCTGGCGGCGATCTGCGATCTGGCGGACGAATTCGGCGCGCTGACCTATCTCGACGAGGTCCATGCCGTCGGCATGTATGGCCCGCGCGGCGGCGGCGTGTCGGAACGCGACGGGGTCGCGGGGCGCATCGACATCATCAACGGCACACTGGCCAAGGCATTCGGCGTGTTCGGCGGCTATATCGCGGCCTCGGCGAAGATGGTCGATGCGGTGCGCTCCTATGCGCCGGGCTTCATCTTCACCACCTCGCTGCCGCCTGCGGTGGCGGCGGGCGCGGCGGCCTCGGTCGCCCATCTGAAGGGGGACGGCACCTTGCGGGCGGCACAACAGGAAAACGCGCGCGCGCTGAAGCTGCGACTGCGCGGGCTTGGCCTGCCGATCATCGACCACGGCACGCATATCGTGCCGCTGATCGTCGGCGATCCGCGCCACACGAAGATTCTGTCCGACCGGCTGCTGTCCGAATCGGGCATCTATGTGCAGCCGATCAACTATCCGACCGTGCCGCGCGGGACCGAGAGGCTGCGCTTCACGCCCTCTCCGGTGCATGGTCCCGACGAAATCGACCGGCTGGTGAGGGCGCTCGACCGGCTTTGGGGACAATGTGCGCTGAATCGTGCCGATCTGGCCGGGTGAACACATTTCTGCGAGTGCTACCCGCAAGGGTCTGTGATAATCGGCAACCAATGGGGCGGGCTGCGGCCGAATCGACACAGGATCTGGCATCGGGATCGCTCCGCGACACGAGCAGTAGCGGGAAAGCTGCATGATCGGACGGACATTCCGACGCGGCAGGGCAACGGCCGACGAGGACGGGCAGGGCGCGGGTTTCGACGCATTCGAGCTCGTGCTCGGTGATCTCATGCGCGGCGAACGCGCCACGATGGGCAAGAGCCTGCTCGATGTCCAGCGCGAGCTGAAGATCAAGG
This sequence comes from Rubellimicrobium sp., assembly GCA_019454835.1. Classification (GTDB taxonomy): domain Bacteria; phylum Pseudomonadota; class Alphaproteobacteria; order Rhodobacterales; family Rhodobacteraceae; genus JADYZU01. The sequence continues at coordinate 24,795 of JACFNP010000026.1, read as the reverse complement.
CCGCCTATGTCGCGGCGATCGAGAATGCCGACCCCGCCGCCTTCGACACGCCCGGCTTCATCGCGGGTTATGTGCGGTCCTATGCGCGCTACCTGAACATGGACCCCGACTGGGCGTTTGAAAGATTCTGCCGTGAATCGGGCTTCCAGCCCACGCATGGCATGTCGGCGGCGGCGCTGCCGCCGCGCCCCTCGCGCGAGGCGCGGCTTGCCGCCTCGGGCGGGGCGCACAAGGACATCTTCGCGCAGCCCGCGACCCCGTTCATGCCGCCGCGCGACCATTTCCTTGCCGGGTTCGAGCCGCGCGCCGCAGGCTCGATCCTCGTGCTGGCGCTGATCGTCGGCGGTCTGGGCTTTGGCGCCTGGTCGGTGCTGCAAGAGGTGCAGAAGGTCGAATTCGCCCCGGTGGAACAGGCGCCGACCGTCATCGCCGAGGTCGATCCGCTGGCCGGTGCCGCGCGGGGCGGGCCGAACGGTTCCGACGAGGTCGCCTTCGCCGCGCAGCCCTCGGCCGAGGCGCTGGACCGGCTCTATCGCCCGCAGGCGCTTGATCTGCCGGTGTTCACGCCGCGCGACGGCCCGATTGCCGCCCGCGCCGCCACCCCGCCCGCCGATGCGACCGGCACCGACGACAGCGTCGCGCTGGCGCTGGCCGAGGCGATGGCCGTCCCCGAACCCGGCGAGGATGGTGCCCCGCCGGTGCTGGTGACGCAGGGGCCGGTGCCCGAGGTGCAGCTTGTCGCCGCCCGCCCGGCCTGGGTGCGGGTGCAGGCCTCGGACGGGTCGGTGCTGTTCGAGGGCATCCTGAACCCCGGCGACACCTGGGACGTGCCCGTGACCGAGGAACCCGCCCGGCTGCGCGTCGGCGAATCCGGGGCGCTCTACTTCGCGCTGAACGGCGTACCCTACGGGCCGGTCGGGCCGGCGGGGCAGGTGACATCGAACGTGGCGCTCGACGCCGACGCGATTGCGGCGGACTATGCGATGGCCGACCTGTCGCGCGATTCCGCGCTTGCCGGGATCGTCCATGTCGCCGAGGCGCAGATCACCCCCGACGGCGCCGCGCCGCTGCGCGACTGAACGCGGCGCGCAGGGAAATCTTCACCTTTGCGCGGTATGGACGGGGCCATCGGGCGCACGGCATCTTCCGTCATTGCGAGGAGGTGAAGCCGAAGCAACCTCGACCGCTCACGCAATGCCCTCGGGGTTGCTTCGTCGCCTTCGGCTCCTCGCAATGACGGAAGATGCCATGCAGCCGACAACCCGACGGCGCCGCGCCGCCCTTGCCCGCGCGGGCCGACGGGCCTAGGGGAAGGTGATCCAGAAAGGCGCATCCCATGTCGCACAATCCGCTTCGCCCGTGGCGCAACATCGAACGTCGCAAGTCGCGGCAGATCATGGTGGGCAAGGTGCCGGTGGGTGGCGACGCGCCGATCTCGGTGCAGACCATGACCAACACGCTGACCACCGACGTGAAGGGCACGCTCGACCAGATCATCCGGGCGGCGGATGCCGGGGCCGACATCGTGCGCGTGTCCACCCCGGACGAGGACTCCACCCGTGCCCTGCGTGAAATTACCCGCGAAAGCCCGGTGCCGATCGTCGCCGACATCCATTTCCACTACAAACGCGCCATCGAGGCCGCTGAATCGGGCGCCGCCTGCCTGCGCATCAACCCCGGCAACATCGGCAACGCAAAGCGCGTCGCCGAAGTGGTGCGCGCCGCGCGCGACCACGGCTGTTCCATGCGCATCGGCGTGAACGCGGGCAGTCTGGAAAAGCACCTGCTCGACAAATACGGCGAACCCTGCCCCGACGCGATGGTGGAATCGGGCCTCGATCACATCAAGCTGCTGGAAGACAACGACTTTCACGAGTTCAAGATTTCCGTGAAGGCGTCGGACCCCTTCATGGCCGTCGCCGCCTATCACAAGCTCGCCGATGCCACCGACGCGCCGCTGCATCTGGGCATCACCGAGGCCGGGGGCCTGCAGTCGGGCACGGTGAAATCGGCCATCGGCCTTGGCAGCCTGCTCTGGGCCGGGATCGGCGATACCTTGCGGGTCAGCCTGTCCGCCGATCTGGTCGAAGAGGTGAAGGTCGGCTTTGAAATCCTCAAGACGCTGGGCCTGCGGCACCGGGGGGTGAACATCATCTCCTGCCCCTCCTGCGCGCGGCAGGGGTTCGACGTGATCGGCACGGTGCAGGTTCTGGAAAAGCGGCTCGAACATATCCGCACCCCGATGAGCCTGTCGATCATCGGCTGCGTCGTGAACGGGCCGGGCGAGGCGCTGATGACCGACGTGGGCTTTACCGGCGGCGGCGCCGGGCACGGCATGATCTATCTGGCGGGCAAGCAGGACCACCGCGCCGACAACGAGGGCATGATCGACCATATCGTAGGCCTGGTGGAAAAGCGCGCCGCCCAGATCGAGGCGCAGATGGCCGCCGAGGCCGAGGCGGCGGAGCAGGCGGGCGAGTAGGGGCTGTCAGTATATTAAGGGGGTAATAGTATGTTTCCCTGGAGTTTATTATATTGGTATCGTTGCCTGAAGAGCGGCGCTAAGCCTTACTGTGGAGTGGGCATAAGGTTGCAGTAGGTTGCCCCTCTCTCTGGGTAGGTGGCTAGCGTTCTGGAGGCGGGGTTTTGGAAAACAAGAAAAACAACTGTCAGTTATCATACGATACCTTAATTGAAAGCCAAGTGAAGCTGACGTCAGTGCTTCCGAAAACAGCACCGTTGGAACTATCTGAGGCTGAGGCGAGATCAGAAAGCACAAATATAAAGTGGTGGGTGCTAAGTCGAATCGCAGATGATTTGGGGGAAATGAATGTCGATGCAGCGTCTGACGAGGCTGAGAGCGCTATCAAATCGGCGCGCCAGGTTATTGACCGGGCTATCAGCTCAATCTTTCACTGGAGAGTATTTGGTCAACTCAAGCCGGTGGCTGGGATGTCGGCAGAGGAGATTGAAGAATCGCTAAGAATAATGTATGTTGAACGTCCAAGTGATTTACTTAAGGCTGTGCGTGAGGGAACGCAGTTTAACATTGATATTGATGGATTAAGCCGCATTTTGACGGGTTACATGGCGAGTAGTTTTCGATCACGCTTTATCGACGAATTGTTCGTGAGGTTATTTGTGGATCATGTGGTCGCAAATAATCTTGGGCGTATAATACATAACCCACACCGTCTTGTGAGGTTCCCGTATTGGATGCAAGAGGAGTTCTCTTTACTGTTTGATGGAAGGGAGAACTTCAGGTCGGACCTTGCATGGGCGGTGGCTGGATCAGCGCTTATCGCGCTGGCCTATTTTGGCTTAAATCAATCACACTATAGCAATGGTGTGGCTGGAGCTGGGTTTATTTTTCTAGGAGCTGGGTGCTATTTATATTTTGTGTGTAGGGAGCAAGATAAGATAACTCGCTTCGTGAAGAATGGGTTAATTGACATTTATCAATACTTGCACGGCAAGCGGCAAGTACATGTCAATCAGCTTCGAGTAAAAATGCAAGACCTATCCAACAAGGGAGTTTCATGGCCCGCCGCGTTGTGGGCGCTGTTGGATGATCTTGATCGGCGCAGGTATTCGGTTCTCGGCGAGCGGCCATTGGCGGAGATCACTCAAGAATATTAGATTCTATGGAAAAGCGCGCCGCCCGGATCGAGGCGCAGATGGCGGCCGAGGAAGAGGCGGCGGAGAAGGCGGGGGAGTGACCTCTAGCGGGGCTTGGCGCGTTTGTCGGTTTATCGGGAACAGGGCGGGATTATTTGGCGGGCGGCCCCGAATTTCAACGTGAAATTAACCATCTGCCCCTAACAAATTTCTGGAAATTTGTTCTGCCAAATTTGGAGGAAACTGCGGCGTGACAGGCCCCCCCGCGCCCGCCGCAATCCCCGGTTCCCGTCCGGCGGCTGGATTGCTTCGTCGCCTGCGGCTCCTCGCAATGACGAACCGGAACGGCCCGCCCCATGACGCGCCGGAACGGTGCGCACCCGGACGGACCTCGCCGCCCCCTTACCCCGCCATCTCGCGCTCTTCCGCGACGATCTGCTCCATCTGGTCCAGTTGCAGATAGCCCCGCACCATCCGCCCGCCGATGATGAAGGTCGGCGTGCCGGTGATGCGCAGGTTGTCGGCCTGCAGGCGGTTGGCGGCGATGATCCGCTCGATCCCCGGCGCGTCCATGCCCGCCTCGATCGCGGCGGCGTCCAGTCCGAAGCCTTCGGCCAGCCGCGCGAGCGTCTCGGGCGTGTAGTCGGTCTGCATCTGCATCAGCGCGTCGTGCACGTCCTTGTAGACCGCATCGCCGTGCAGCGCCTGCACCGACAGCGCGAACCGCGCCGACAGGTCGGATTGCGGCCCGAGGATCGGGAATTCCTTTACCACGAAGCGGATGTTGCCGTCGGCGTTCACAAGTTCCTCGACCTCGGGAAAGGCGCGGCGGCAGAAGGTGCAGCGGTAGTCCATGAACTCGACCACGGTGATGTCGCCGTCGGGGTTGCCGCCGACGAAGGAATAGCCGTCATCGGTCAGCACGTCGATATTGGCCGCGACCAGCGCCAGGTCGGCGCGGACCTGCGCCTCCTGCTTGCGCGCCTCGAGAAGGTTCACCGCCTCCATGATGACCTCGGGATTGTCGAGCAGATAGGCCCGGATCTCGGCCCGGAAATCGAGCCGTTCCTGATCGCTCATCTGCATGGCGCCGCTGGTCAGCGCGCCCGAGGATTCCACATCCGCCGCGCCTTGCGAGAATGCGGGCAGGGCCGGGGCAAGCGTGATCGCGGCGGCGGCGGCGAGGGCGGAGCGAAGCGACATGGCGATCCTCTGATGCAGGTCCGGTGACGTGATTCTGACAGGCTGCCCGCAGGCCCCCGGTTGACGCGGCGCGCGCGGGGCGGGCAGATACGCAGCCACCATAGGGGCGGGCATATGCGGAACTCAAGCCGGGGTCGAGGCGATCCCTTCTTCGTGATGGGCGGGCCGGTCGGGGCGATCATCCTGGCGCTGCTGCTGGTCCTTGCGCCCCCCGTGCAGGCGCAGGATTTCACCGCGCTCGCGCGGCTTGACGCGGGCGCCAGCCGGATCGAGCGCGGTGAGGACGGTGGCCTCACCCTGACGCTGGCGCTGTCGCAGGTGGTGCCGTGGCGCATCTTCACGCTTGATGCGCCCCGGCGGCTGGGGGTCGATTTTTCCGAACTCGACTGGCGCGGGGTCGATCCCGAGACGCTGGGCGACGGCGTGCGGATCGTCACCCTGCGCCCCGGCTGGAGCCGCCTGACCCTGCCGCTGGCCGCGCCGCTGCGGCTGCTGTCGGCGCAGATGGCCGAGGACGCGGGCGATCATTCGGCGCGGCTGGTCGCCGTGCTGGTGCCGGGTGATGCGGCGGATTTCGCCGCCCGCGCCGGTGCGCCGTCCGATCCCGGCCCGGACGCGCGCCTGCAACCCGGTGTGACCCCGGCGCCTGCGCCCGATGCCGGGCCGCCGGTCATCGCCATCGACCCCGGCCATGGCGGCATCGACCCCGGCGCCGAACGCGAGGGCCTGTCCGAGGCGGATCTCATGCTGGCGCTGGCCCGCGAACTGGCCGAATCCGTCAACCGCAGCGGTCGGCTGCGCGCGGTGCTGACCCGTGACGGCGACGATTTCGTGCCGCTCCAGACCCGCATGACGCTGGCCCGCGCCGCCGGGGCGGTGGCGCTGGTCTCGCTTCATGCCGACGCGCTGGAAGAGGACGCGGCGCGCGGCGCCTCGATCTACACGCTGACCGCCGAGGCACAGGCCGGGGCCTCGGCCCGGCTGGCCGAACGCCATGACGGCGCCGACCTGCTGGCGGGCGTGGACCTGACGGATGCCGGAGACGCCATAGCCACCGCGCTGATGGACCTCGCCCGGCAGGAAACCGCCCCCCGGAGCGACCGGCTGGCGGCGGCACTGGTCGCGGGCCTGCGCGACGCCGGGGCGCGGCTGAATTCGCATCCCCGACGGGCGGCGCAGCTTGCTGTGCTCGAGGCCGCCGATTTCGCCTCGGTGCTGGTCGAGACCGGCTTCCTGTCCGACGACCGCGACCGCGCGGTGCTGTCCACCGCCGAAGGCCGCGCCGTGCTGGTCGCAGGCATCACCGCCGCGCTGGAGACCTGGCTGGACGGCGAGGCCCGGCTGGCGGGGGGGTGACGCAGTATGGGGTGATGCGGTATCTCGTCATTGCGAGCCGAAGGCGAAGCAACCCCGACCGCTTGCGCGATGCCGTCGAGGTTGCTTCGTCGGCTGCGCCTCCTCGCAATGACGGGGGAGCACGCCTTTCGGCATTGTCATTACGAATTCGGGGCGAAACAACCCACTGCACGCTTGCACGGCTAAGTGTAGCGCGACTTCATATATTCCTGCACGAACAGTAGGTTAAGGGTAGTGTGGCTTACACGTAGGGCCGTCAACCCAAACCGACGGGGAAGTGCATTGTGGTCCCCACACATAAGTGTGATTGCCATCCGTCGAATATTGTACACTCGCTTGGCTCTCTTGCGTCGGGCCCGACCCACTCGCCGTCAACTCCACCGCGCCACCGAACACACGCACCACCGGCGCCTGCCATACACGCGCCATCTCAACCGTTTTCTCCGTTAACCCCCACTCTGCTCTACCAAGCCTTCAAGCCGCGCACACCACGCAACCAAGGTCATTTCACCCAATCGCCTGGCTACATCGCGCCCGCCATTCTGTCCATCCGGTTCTGCGCGCAAGAACCGTGCGACGCCGTCCCGTTGCACCTCGCCCACAGCCTCCATCAACGCTACGATATACCGCCCGCCGACATGCTCCTTCCCGACCCGCCAGCGCACCTCGTCGGGCAGCAGCCCCTCCATCGCCTGCCGGGCGATCATCTTGTGCCAGCCGCCGCCGCCGACCTGCGCGTCGGGCAGGCGCAGGGCCAGTTCGACGACACGGCGGTCGTGGTAGGGGTCGCGCGGCTCGATCCCCTGTTCGGACGCGACGCGGTCGTAGCGTTCGCGGCCCACGATCTCGAACGTATGGGTAAAGGCCGCCGCGCGGGCCTCGGCGGCGGACAGGGTTCCCGGCGGGCGCAGGGCGCGGAACGCCCGCTTGCGCGAGGCCAGCCCGATCTCGCGCGCGAAATCGGGTGACAGTAACCCCCGGTCGGGCGCATCATCCTCGCGCCGGTCCTGCCAGCGGCGGCGCAGGTGGCGGGCCACGTCGGGGACCAGCGCCTGCCTTATCGACTGCCGCAGGAACCCCTTGCGGTGCCAGCGCCAGTAATGCGCCATGCCGCCCGCCTCGTGCCAGGCAGTGATCCATCGCCCGCGTCGGATCAGCCGGGTCAGCCGCCCGCTCGATGACAGCGCATTGTCGCCGCCGACGCCGTCGAGCACGACCCGCGCCCCCGCCTGCCGCGCCATCAGATAGGCCATGCGCGGCAGGACCATATGCGCGTCGAAGGGTTCGGCCACCCCGCGCGTCAGGCGGATGAGGTCGTCCATCCAGGGGTCAAGTCGGGTGTAGTCGGCGACATGCGGCTCCAGCCCCGGCACGCCCGCAATGGCGGCCAGCGCGGTGCGGGTTTCGACATCCGTTTCCGGGTCCGGCCCGAGGCAGGAAAACGTGTGCAGCGGCCCGCGCCCCTGCGCCGCCAGTTCGCGCGCGGCGACCGCGACGACCGAGCCCGAATCCATCCCCCCCGACAGCATCGACCCGACCGGGTCGGGGGCGCGCAGCCGGGCGCGCACGGCGCGGGTGAAGACCTCAAGGAACGCCTCGGCATAGTCGCGGTCCGAGCGCAGCTTCAGTTCCGGCCCCGGCGTCAGGGTCCAGTAGCGTGAGATCGTCAGCCCCTCGCGCGTCACCGTCAGCCGGTGCGCGGGCGGCAGGCGGGACACGCCCTGAAAGAAGGTTGAGGTGTAATCGACGCCCTCAAGGTAATCTTCCAGAAAGTCGGCAATGCGGGCCTCGTTGATGCGGCGCGGGATGCCATGGGCGCGGATCACCGCCTCGGGTTCGGACGCAAAGGCAAAGACCCGCCCCGGCACATGGGCATGGATGAGCTGCTTCATCCCGGTCTGGTCGCGGGCGCCGAACAGCAGGCCCTTGCGCGCGTCGTGGATGACGAAGGCGAAATCGCCGAGCAGGTGGTTCGGACAATCCTCGCCCCAGCGCAGCCATGCGTGCAGCGCGATCTCGCCGTCGCCGATGATGCGCCCGGCGGGCAGGTCCAGCGCCACGATCAGCTCGTCGCGGTTGTCCAGCCGGATGTCGGCGGTGATGGTGCAGCCGGAAGGGGCATGATGCAGCGGCAGGGTTTCATGCAGGCTTTCGGGCGTCGAATGCAGCGCCGCATGGCCCAGCGCGGCGTCGCCGTCCTGCCACAGGTGGCTGCCGTCCGGCCCGCGCGTGGCCAGCTTGTCCAGCATGTCGCCCGCGCCCTCGGGCGGGCCGCCGTCAAGGCGGAAGATGCCGCAGATGCCGCTCATGCCATCTCTCGCAACCGCCCGTCCTCCAGCCGCAGCACCCTTGATGCCAGCGCCAGCGTTGCCGGGCGGTGGGTAATCAGGATCACCGTGCGCCCGCGCAAGGCGCTTTCGGCGGCGCTGACGAAGGCGCTTTCGCCTTCGAGGTCATACATCGAGGTCGCCTCGTCAAGGATCAGCACCGGTGGATCCTTGATCAGGGCGCGGGCCAGCGCGACCCGCTGGCTCTGCCCGCCCGAGAGCCGCACGCCCTCGTCGCCGATCATCGTGTCGTAACCTTCGGGCAGGCTGCGCACGAAATCATCCGCCTGCGCGGCGCGGGCGGCGGCCACCACCTGCGCGTCGGTCGCACCGGGCAGGCCGAAGGCGATGTTGTCGCGGATCGTGCCGTCGAACAGCAGCGGGCGTTGCGGCACATGGCCGAACTGGCGGCGCAGGTCGCGCAAGTCCAGCGTGGCGATGTCGGTACCGTCAAGCCGGATCACCCCGGCATCGGGCGCCATCAGCCCCATCAGCAGCGCGGTCAGCGTGCTCTTGCCCGCGCCGTTCGCGCCGGTCAGCGCCACCCATTCGCCCGCGCCGACCTGCAGGTTCACCCCGCGCAGCACCGGGGGGCGGTCGGGATAGGCGAAATGCACCCCCGTCACCGCGACCGCGCCCGCCGCGCGCCCGATGTGCGCCGTGCCGCCGCTTTCCACGGCAAGGTCGAGCACCCGCCCCATGCGGTCGAGCACGCCGCGCACCACCTGCGTCGCGCCCCAGACATTCACCAGCGACGACACCGGCCGCGTCAGAAGTGCGGCGTAAAGCATGAAGCTCACCGCGCCCGAGGCCGACAGGTCGCGCCCGCCCACCGCCTTGCCCGCCAGCGCCAGCAGGATGACGGCGGCGGCGCCGGTGATGAACTGGGTGACCGGCCCCATGACCGCATAGGCCGAAAGCTCGGCAAAGGCCGCGCCCTGCGCCCGCCCGACCGAGGCGCGATAGGCGGCGGTGGTCTCGGGTTCGCGGGTGAAGGTCTTGATGGCGGGCAGGATTTCGAGCGACTGCTGCGCGCGCGCCATCACCTCGGCCTCGGCCTTCTGCACGCGGGTGGACAGGCCGCGCAGCCGCCGGCCGATGAGGCGGCTGGTGACGAAGAACACCGGGATCAGGACGGGCACGACCATGGCCAGCGTCAGGTCGATGCGCGCCATCATCACCATCGCGCCTGCGGCGGTGACGACTGCGGGCAGGATCGAGACCAGCGTGCCGGTGAGATAGTTCGACAGCCGCCCGACCTCCCAGGTCATCAGCGACATGAGATCGCCCCGGCGGCTGTCGTGATGAAAGCCCAGCGGCAGGCCGATCACATGGTCATGCACCATCGAGCGCAGGTCCGACAGGATCGACAGCCCGACCCGCCCCGAGACGAGACTGGCCCCGACCGTCAGCACCGAGGCGAGCGCCAGCAGCCCGATCAGCCGCGCCACCAGCCCCCAGTCGGTGCCGAACGCGCCCGACAGCACGTCGGCGGCCAGCAGCCCCGCGAACCACGGCACCGCCAGCGAGGCCAGCGACTGACCCAGCATCATGGCGACCAGCAGCAGGATCGGCCAGCGCCACGGCAGCGCGAGGCGCAGGATACGGCGCAGGGTCACAGGCCCGCCCCGCGCGCGAAGCGGAGCAGGCGCCGCAGGTAGAGGACCGCCAGCGGCAGGCGGCTGCGCGGATACTGGCTGCGCATCGCGGCGGCAGGCGGGAACAGCCGCCCGCGCAGATAAGCCAGGCGGCTGCGCCCGCGCGCGCCGCTGGCCCGCAGGTCCGCCAGCGCCCGGCTGCGGCGGTCATGCGATCCCAGATAGCGCGCCACCGGGCCGGGGGGCGCGGCGGCAAGGCGCGCCATCGGCCCTTCGGGCAGCGGCGTATCCAGCAGGCGCGCGGCCTCGTGCAGGGCACCCGCGCAGACCGGCCCGATGCCGCGCGCTGCAGCGCGGGTGGCGAAGCTCTGCCATTCCGCCGCCGTCAGCGCGCGGGCAAGGCGGTCGATGTCGCACAGCCAGATCAGCCGGTCGCCGCCGTAATGGGCCTCGCCGCCCACGAAATAGGGGCTGAGGATGTGCTGGGCGCGGTGCACGCAGGAATGCAGCAGCCCGTGCGGCCGCGACAGCGCGCGGGCGACCGGGGCAAGGCGGGGCAGGGGGACCGCCTCGGCCATCGCCTCGTCCACCGGGATCAGGCCCGCCAGCGAGGCGCCGTTGAACGCCTGCCAGTGCAGGTCGATGTCATGGCTGTGGCCCCCTTCGGGCGGCGTGAAGGTCCAGGCTTCCTGCGTGTAGCCGTCGGGCACTTCTTCTTCATATGTCAGACGGAAGCCCTGCGCGGCCAGCACTGCGCGCGCCTGCGGCAGATGGTCGGGGGGGATGAGGATGTCGGTATCGCCCCTCGGGCGCAGGGCGGCGTCGTCGTAAAGGTCATAGGCCAGCGCCGTGCCCTTGATGACCACGGCCTGCACGCCGCCCGCATCGAAGGCGGCCAGCAGGCGCGCGACCACATGGAGGTGGCGCAGCTCCCACATCGAGCGGGCGCGCGCCTGCGCCTTCAGCCCCCCGGCGCCGGTCAGGCTGAGGATCAGCGGCCCGGTGCCGTGATATTCGGCTGCCGCCAGCAGGTCGGGGCTTTCGACGAACGGCGCGCCCCGCAGCGTGGCGGCCAGCGTGTCCCGCAAGTCCTCTGCTGCCGTCACACACGCCTCGCCCACCCGGTCACCGCGCCTTGTCTCATGCCGCGCGCGATCCGTCCAGCGATGGTGACGGGCGTGGCGCCATGCTAGACCCCGGTTACCGAATCCGCCGCCCGGTGCCCGATGCCCGCCCTGTTGCCCGCCTTTCTCGCCCGCCTGTTCCGCCGCGCCCCGCCGCTGGCCGCGCCCGATCCGGGGCAGGTCGTCAGCGTGGTCGGCGACGTGCACGGCGCGCTGGAAAAGCTGGACTCGCTGCTGCCGCGCCTGCCGGGGCAGGTGATCCTGCTCGGCGACCTGATCGACCGGGGGGACCATTCGGCGGCGGTGCTCGATCTTGCGGCGGGTGCCGGGATCGTCACGCTGATGGGCAATCACGAGGCGATGCTTCTGGGATTCCTTGACGCGCCCGAGGCCGAGGGGCCGCGCTGGCTGCGCAACGGCGGGTTGCAGACGCTGGCCAGCCTTGACGTGCGCGGCGACCTGTCGCCCGCCGGGCTGCCCGTGCTGCGCGACCGGCTGGCACTGGCGCTGGGCGAGGACCGCATCGCCTGGCTGCGCGCGCGGCCCCGGTTCTGGCACGGCGGCAACGTGCTGGTCGCCCATGCGGGCGCCGACCCGGCGCTGCCGCCCGAAATGCAGGACGACGCGCTGATCTGGGGCCACCCCGACTGCGGCCGCAAGGCGCGCCGCGACGGGCTGTGGGTGGTGCAGGGTCACGTCACCGTGCCCGAGCCGCGCATCGCGCGCGGCGTCATCATGGTCGACACCGGCGCCTGGTCGGGCGGGCCGCTGACAGCGGTGGTGCTGGGCGACGGCGCGCCACGGTTCGAGCAGGTTTAGGGGCAATCGCACATGCCCGGCGCGACCGCCCGCATGTTGCAACGCTGGGGCAGCACGACCGGCGCCCGCACCGGGGGTGGGCGCGGATGCGCCCGCCCTGGGGGGCGGGGCGGGCGCCGGTCGTGCTGCGCACGCCCGAAGAGGGAAATCCGGGGGCCGCGCGCCGTATGTTCGGCATCTGCGATTGCTTTGCGAGCAGGCGTGAGGGGCGCTTGCCCGGCCCTGCACGCGGGTATAGACATGTCGGCATGGTGATGGTTTTCGACATGGATGATCGCGTCCGGCTGCCCTGGCGGTTCCACGGCGCGCGCCTGTGCGTGCTGGCGCGACTCGGGCACCGCTGACCCTGCCCGCGCGCAGGCCCTTCCTGCACCCTCGCCCCTACCCGTTCAGACCATCCGGAGGAACCGATGTCCGGCAAGACGCTCTATGACAAGATCTGGGATGCGCATCTCGTGCACGACGACCCCGAAGGGTCGAGCCTCATCTACATCGACCGCCACCTGATCCACGAAGTGACCTCGCCGCAGGCCTTTGAAGGGCTGCGCATGGCGGGGCGTTCGGTGCGGGCGCCGGACAAGACCATCGCGGTGCCCGACCACAACGTGCCGACCACGCCGGACCGCGCCGAGGGTATCGAAAACGAGGAAAGCCGCATCCAGGTCGAGGTTCTCGACCAGAACGCGCGCGACTTCGGGATCACCAACTACTACCCGATGAACGATGTCCGGCAGGGCATCGTCCATATCGTCGGCCCCGAACAGGGCTGGACCCTGCCGGGCATGACGGTCGTGTGCGGCGACAGCCACACCGCCACGCACGGCGCCTTCGGCGCGCTGGCGCACGGCATCGGCACATCGGAAGTGGAGCATGTTCTGGCGACCCAGACGCTGATCCAGCAGAAGTCGAAGAACATGAAGGTCGAGATCACCGGCAACCTGACGCCGGGTGTCTCGGCCAAGGACATCACGCTTTCGGTGATCGGCCATACCGGCACGGCGGGCGGCAACGGCCATGTGATCGAATATATGGGCGAGGCGATCCGCAGCCTCACGATGGAAGGCCGCATGACGGTCTGCAACATGGCCATCGAGGGCGGCGCCCGCGCGGGCCTGATCGCGCCCGACGAAAAGACCTTCGCCTATGTGAAGGGCCGCAAGCACGCGCCCAAGGGGGCCGACTGGGATGCCGCGCTGGCGTGGTGGCAGACGCTGAAATCCGACGATGACGCCCATTGGGACAAGGTCGTCACCATCCGCGGCGAGGACATCGCCCCCGTCGTCACCTGGGGCACCTCGCCCGAGGACGTGCTGCCGATCACCGGCGTGGTGCCCGACCCCGAGAGTTTTGAGGGCGGCAAGGTCGAGGCCGCGCGGCGTTCGCTCGCCTACATGGGGCTGGAACCCGGCACGAAGCTGACCGACATCAGGATCGACACGGTGTTCTTCGGCTCGTGCACCAACGGCAGGATCGAGGACATGCGCGCGGCGGCGGCGGTCGTGAAGGGCCGCAAGCTGGCCCCCTGGGTGCGCGGCATGGTGGTGCCCGGCTCGGGCCTCGTCCGCAAGCAGGCCGAGGAAGAGGGCCTCGCGCAGGTCTTCATCGACGCGGGCTTTGAATGGCGGCTTGCCGGTTGTTCGATGTGCCTGGGCATGAACCCCGACCAGCTCGCGCCCGGCGAACGCTGCGCCTCGACCTCGAACCGCAACTTCGAGGGGCGGCAGGGTCGCGGCGGCCGCACCCATCTGATGAGCCCGGTCATGGCCATGGCAGCGGGCATCACCGGCCATCTGGCGGATGTGCGCGAGCTGATGTGATAGCGATGTCTAGCGATGTATAACGATGTATAGCGAAATTCGTTAGACATTGCCGATCCTGCCTGAGCGGGACGGTCGGGAAGCACCTGCGGAGGTCGAGATGAAAGGTTCAACACTCGTCGTCATTGCCGGAACGCTGGCGCTGGTCGTCGGGATCGGCGCGCTGCTCTTTCCGCTGGCCAGCGGGCTGACGGTGACGCTGCTCGTCGGCTGGGGGCTGGTCTTCAGCGGCGGATTCGGCCTGTGGGGGGCGTTCTCGGACCGCCTGCTCATGCACCGGGGCTGGGTGGCCTTCTTCGGGCTGGTCGAGCTGGTGCTCGGCGTCTGGATGCTGGCCAACCCGCTGGCGGGCCTGATCTCGCTGACGTTGCTGGTGGGGGTGTTGCTGGTGATGTCCGGCCTCGGGCGGCTGATGGTCGCGCGCCGGTTCGCGGGCGGCACCTTCTGGCTGCTGGTGGTGGCGGGCATCGCCTCGGTCGCGCTGGGGCTTTACGCGCTGTTCGCCCCGCTGCTGACCGCGCCGGTCCTGATCGGCACCCTGCTGGCCATCGAGCTGATTTCCGTAGGCGCAACGCTGCTTGTGCTCGGGGTCGTGTTGAAACGCAGAACGGAACTTTGAGATATGGAAAAATTCACCCGACTGACCGGAATCGCGGCGCCGATGCCGCTGGTCAATATCGACACCGACATGATCATCCCCAAGCAGTTCCTCAAGACGATCAAGCGCACGGGGCTGGGCAAGAACCTGTTCGACGAGATGCGCTACACGCCCGACGGGGCCGAGATTGCGGATTTCGTGCTGAACCGTCCGCAATACCGCCATGCCGGGATTCTGGTTGCGGGCGACAATTTCGGCTGCGGCTCGTCGCGTGAACATGCGCCCTGGGCGCTGCTCGATTTCGGCATCCGCTGCGTGATTTCCACCAGCTTCGCCGACATCTTCTACAACAACTGCTTCAAGAACGGCATCCTGCCCATCGTCCTGCCCGAGGACCAGCGCGACCTCTGCATGAAGGACGCCGAGAAAGGGTCCAACGCGCGGCTGTCCGTCGATCTGGAAAGCCAGACCATCACCCTGTCGGACGGCACCGAGATCGGCTTCGAGGTGGACCCGTTCCGCAAGCATTGCCTGATGAACGGGCTCGACGACATCGGCCTGACCATGGCGAAAGAGGCCGCGATCACCGCCTACGAGAAAGTGGCCGCGACCGCGCGCCCGTGGGTCTGAAGGCAAGGGTCTGAAGGCCGGGGTCCGGGCGACCGTGTCTGGTGGGCGGGGGTGATCCTGCCCACGAGATGTTGTGGATCGGCTGGATTTTCCCCGATTTTTCCGTCAGTTGCCCGCGCGCCGTGGTTGTGGTCCGGGCGGTGTGCGCGTATCACTTGCGCAACAATCCCGCCTGCGGCGGGCCACAACCGGCGCTGCACGATTGCGCGGATGGCGTGAATCCGGCACAAAGATGGCACGATTGAGGCAATCTCCGCGACAAGGCGGAAACCGGCCGGCCGAACCGCCACGACAAGGCGGAGCGCCGCGAGTGGGTGGGCGGAACATGATCTGGCGTCTGTCCGGCGCATTGTTGCGTGCGCTGCTGATGGCAGCACTTGTGGTGACTCCGGCGCTGATCCTGTCGGGACCGGGCGAGGATACCGGCCAGTTCGTCATCCTGATCGCGCTGATGGCGGGGGTGCTGACGTTTCTGGAATACCGCGCCGCCTGGCCCGTGGTGGTCGAGTTCCGCGACGCGCCGCCCTTCAACCGCATCCGCTTCGTCGCGCTGTTCGCAACCGTCACCGCGCTGGCGCTGATCTTCCGGGGCGACGAGACGCCGTCGACCCTGACGCGGCTGCTGGTGTTCGTCGGCACGCGGGTCAGCGGGTTTCTGGATTTCCCCTATTCGCCGGTGCGGCTGGTGGCGATCACCCTGACCGACATGGTCGATCCCCGGACGCTGGAGCAGGCGCGGGTGGCGGCGGGTCTCAGCTATCTCGTCTCGATCCTGATGCTGGTGGCGCTGGCCGGTGCGATGTGGCGCAGGGGCTGGCCACTGACCCGCGAGGGCTTCAACGTTTGGGTGAACCTGCCGGTGTTCGATCCGGCGGCGGGCGGCGATCTGGTCCGGCGCGTCGACCGGGATGCGCAGGTTAACCTGATCTTGGGATTTCTGCTGCCATTCATCATCCCGGCGGTGGTCAGGATGGTGGCCGGGGCGGTGGACTTTGCCCTTCTGGCTTCGCCGCAGGCGCTGATCTGGGTGGTGGCGGCATGGGCATTTCTTCCGGCAAGCCTGCTGATGCGCGGCATGGCGCTGATGCGGCTCGCGCATCTGATCGCGGCGCAGCGCCGGCGCGAGGCCGGGGATGGCGCGCTTGGCCATGTCTGATCGTCGCGCTGCTGGCGCTGCTGCCCGGTGCGGTCCCGCCGGATGACCTGCGCATCGCGGTCTTTGCCGCGCCGATCAGCCGCGACGGGCCGGGACTGCTGCTGCGCGACCTGACGCGCGGCGATGCGCAGATCGACGCAATCGCCGCCCAGATTGCGGCGGTGGCGCCCGACATCCTTGTGCTGACCGCCTTCGACTATGACGCGGACCAGGTCGCGCTGGCGGCCTTCCGTGACCGGCTGACGGCGGCGGGCGTCGATTATCCGCATCTTTTCAGCCGCCTGCCCAATACCGGCATGGCCACCGGCCTTGACATGAACGGCGACGGGCGCACGGGCGGGCCGCGTGACGGGCAGGGCTACGGGCGTTTTGCCGGGCAGGCCGGGCTGGCGTTGCTGTCGCGCTTTCCGGTCGATGCGGCAGGCGTGCGCGATTTCTCGGCGTTGCTGTGGCGCGATCTGCCCGGCGCGGTGCTGCCGCAGGTGGACGGCGAACCCTTCCCATCGCCGCAGGCGCAGGCCGTGCAGCGGCTGTCCTCGACCGCACACTGGCTGGTGCCGGTGCTGGCGCCGGGCGGGGCGGTCGATCTGCTGGTCTGGTCGGCGACCCCGCCGGTATTCGACGGGGCCGAGGACATGAACGGCCTGCGCAACCGCGACGAATTGCGGCTCTGGACGCGGCTGCTCGACGGCGATCTGGGGCCGGTGCCGGGGCGCCGCTTCGTCATTGCGGGCAACGCCAATCTCGACCCGTTCGACGGCGACGGGCTGCGCGACGCGATGGCGGATTTCCTGGCCGACCCGCGCCTGCGCGATCCGGTGCCGGTCAGCCGGGGTGCGCAGGCGGCCGCCGTTCCCGGCCAGCGCGGCCCGCCCGAACGCGCGACGGCGATCTGGGATGGTGTCGGCGCGCTGCGGGTCAGCTATGTCCTGCCCTCTGCCGCCTGGGAGGTTGTCGGCTCCGGCGTGTTCTGGCCCGCGCCCGACGACCCGCAGGCGGCGCTGGCAGGCGCGGACGGGTTGGCCGCCGGGCCGCACCGGCTGGTGTGGGTCGATCTCAGGGCGGGTGGCGTTTCCACGGATTCGGCGGACCCGGCTTGATCCTTTGTTTTTGCGCATCGTCGCGGGCGTCAAACGTTCCCGTTTGACTGCGAAATGCTCAGGGCCGGGGGACGGGGGCCTGCACGCCCACGCCCTCGCGCGCCAGCGTCACCGCCTTGAGGACCGCGTGCACCGCGACCCCCGGCGCCAGCGCCAGCCGGTCCGCCGAGCGGCGGGTGATCCGGGCGATGATCTGCTCGCTGCCCGTGCCAAGGGCAAGGCCGACCAGCACCCCGTCGCGGTCGGGCCGCAGCGCCGCGACCCGCGCGGGCAGGATGTTGAGGGCGGAAATCGCCTCGGGCCGTTGCAGCGCGATCATCACGTCTTGCGCGTGGACATGCAGCCGCAGCATGGCGCCGGGCGCGGCGTCGATTTGCGGCAGCCACAGCGGACCGGCAGCCGTCGCCACCCCGGTCAGCCCGTCCGCCGCCTGCTCGGTGACCCTGCCGGTGATGAGGGCGCCGGTATCCTGCCCCCAGGCGGCGGCGACGCCGGGGTCGGCCAGCAGCGCCGCCGTGGCGCCGCTGGCGGTGATGCGCCCGGCCTCGATCAGCACCAGCGTCGTTGCCAGCCGGGCGACCTCGGGCACCGAGTGACTGACGTAAAGCATCGGCAGCCCGGTCTCGTCGCGCAGCCGTTCGAGATAGGGCAGGATTTCGGACTTGCGCGCCTCGTCCAGCGCGGCCAGCGGCTCGTCCAGCAGCAGCAGCGCCGGGTTCGACAGGATCGCCCGGCCGATGGCGACACGCTGGCGCTCGCCGCCCGAAAGGGCGCCGGGGCGGCGATCCAGCAGGGCCTCGATGCCCAGCAGCGCGGCGATATGCTGCAGGTCGGGGCCGCCTTCGCCCCGCCGCCCGTAAAGCAGGTTGCCGCGCACGCTCAGATGCGGGAACAGCCGCGCGTCCTGAAAGACATAGCCGATGCGGCGCCGGTGCGGCGGCACGAAGACGCGCGCCCCGGTGTCAAGCAGCGTGCGCCCCTCAAGCGTGATGCGCCCCGTCTGCGGGCGCAGCAGCCCGGCCACCGCGTTCACGATGGTCGTCTTGCCCGACCCTGACC
This sequence comes from Rubellimicrobium sp., assembly GCA_019454835.1. GTDB lineage: Bacteria > Pseudomonadota > Alphaproteobacteria > Rhodobacterales > Rhodobacteraceae > JADYZU01. The sequence goes on along the minus strand of JACFNP010000026.1, from coordinate 6,390 downwards.
GCCCGAACAGCGCGGTGATGCCGGGCCGGGCCTCGAATGTCGCGTCCAGCGCGAAGCCGCCGAAGGAGTGGCGCAGGCAGACCGACAAAGTCATCCGCCACCCACCCGGCGCGCGACCCGCTGGCCCAGCCATTCCGACAGCGCCAGTGCGCCCATCGACAGGATGATCGCCACCCAGACCAGCCGCGCCGCCGCCGCGCCGCCGCCGGGCACCTGAAGAAAGGCGTAGATCGCCGAGGGCAGTGTCTGGGTCTTGCCGGGGATGCTCGAGACGAAGGTGATGGTGGCGCCGAACTCGCCCATCGCCTTGGCGAAGGACAGGATCGCCCCGGCGATGATCCCCGGCGCGATCAGCGGCAGGGTCACGGTCAGGAACACCCGCAGCCGCGAGGCGCCGAGCGTGGCGGCCGCGGCCTCGAGCCCCGGATCGACCGCCTCGATCGACAGGCGGATGGTGCGGACCATCAGCGGGAAGGCCATGACTCCGGCGGCAAGTGCGGCGCCGGTCCAGTCGAACGAGAAGAAGGTGAACGGCTGGCCGGTCAGCCAGGTCCAGAACCGGCCGAAACTGCCGTTGCGCCCGAAGGTGCGCAGCAGCACGAAGCCGGTGACCACCGGCGGCATGATGAGCGGCAGATGCACCAGCCCGTTGAGCAGCCCGCGCCCCGGAAACCGCCAGCGCGCCAGCGCATGGGCGACCAGCAGCCCCAGCGGCAGGCTGCAGGTCATCGCCCAGAACGACACCCGCAGGCTGAGCCGGACGGCCTGCCATTCATCGGGGGAAAGCCAGTCCGTCACTCGTCGGCGGTCAGCAGGACAAAGCCTTCGCCGGTGAAGATCGCACCGGCCTCGTCCGACATCAGCGCCTGAAAGAAGGCGCTTGCCGGGGCGGCTTCACCCAGCAGGGCGGCGGGGTAGATGATCGGCGGGTGCGTGTCGTCCGGGAAAGTGCCGACGATCCGCACCGCGTCCTCGGCGGCGGCGTCGGTCGCATAGGTGATGCCGTAGGGCGCCTCGCCGGTGGCAACCAGCAGCAACGCGGCGCGGACGTTGTCGGTCTGCGCGACATGCGGCGCGACCGCCTCCCACAGGCCCAGCGATTCCAGCGCCGCCTTGCCGTATTGCCCGGCGGGCACCGAATCGACCATCGCCATGGCAAGGACGCCGCCGTCGAGCAGCGCCGGGATGTCGGTTTCCGGGCCGATGGCGACCGGCGCCGCATCCGCCGCGCCGATCAGCACGAGGCTGTTGCCCAGCAGGTCGACCCGGTTGCCCGGCGCGATCAGCCCGGCCTCGTCGACCGCATCCATCCAGTTGACCGCCGCCGAGATGAAGATGTCGGCAGGCGCGCCCTCGAGGATCTGGCTCGCAAGCTGGTTCGATCCCGCATAGCTGATGACGACCTCGTCGCCGGTCGCGGCGGTGAACCCGGCGGCAACCGCATCGAGCGCATTCTTCATCGAGGCGGCGGCAAAGACCGTGACCTCACCGGCCAGCACGGGCAGCGGCAGCGAAAGGGCGGCGGCGAGGGCGAGAGAGAGCAGCGGATGACGCATGGTGTCCTCGGGATGTCCTGTGGCGATCTATCCGACCGGGAATAACGGCAGCCGAAGGGTGGAGCAAGGGTTATTTCCGTGTGGATATATCGGCGGGTCGAGCCACACGTCCCGTCATCGCGAGCGCAGCGAAGCGATCCATGCCCGGTGCAGCGCCCGAACCCATGGATTGCCGCGTCGGCTGCGCCTCCTCGCAATGACGGTGTGGTCTCGTCATTGCGAGGCGAGGCCGAAGCAACCTCGATCATTTGCTCGATACTGTCGGGCTTGCCTCGCCGCCTGCGGCTCATCGCGGGTGACGAGGTGCATCCCCTCACCGCCTGCCGGACACCATGTCCGCCAGCGCCGCGATATCCGCAGCGCCCGCCTTCAGCGCCGCCGCATGGGCGGCGTGGTAATGTGCGATCACCGCCTCGCCCGTGGCGGTCACCTCGGCGCCGCCGCCGCCGGGGCCGCCGCGGGTGCTGGTGACGACCGGATCGGCGAAGGCGGCGTTCATCTCCTCGACCAGCGACCAGGCGCGGCGATAGCTCATGCCCATCTGGCGCCCGGCGGCGGCGATCGAGCCGCTGGCGCGGATGCGTTCGAGCAGCTCGACCTTGCCGGGGCCGAGCATGAGACCGTCGAAAAAGATGCGCAGAAACAGCCGGGGCATCGCGTCCTCCTGCCCGCGATGTTCGCGGGGCAGGGCGGTTCTTGCAACCCGCCCGCGAGCATTTCGCAGCCCGATGGCACATCCGGCGCCCGCGACAATGCGACAGAACACGCAGCGGGTCTGCCGAATCCGTGCCAACGTGACCCGATCAAGCGGCCCCTGCGGCGAAACATTCGCTTTTCCTCTTGTCGGCAACGCAATAGGCTGACGGACGGCAACGGGACCACGAGGGACATGACCGATTCGACGCATGAGAGCGACCGCCACGAACCGCGCCGCCGCACCATGGCCGGGCGCCCCGCCCGCAAGAAGACGCTCTCCGAGATCCTGGTCGAGATTGCCGGCGACACGTCGCGCGAGACCGTGACCATCGGTGCGCTGATGGTCTCGCTCGAAGGGCGGGCGCGGGCGGCGCTGATCCTGCTCTTCGCCTTCCCCAACGCGCTGCCCGCGATTCCGGGCACCTCGGGCATCCTCGGGCTGCCGCTGCTGTATATCACCTTCCAGATGATGCTGGGCCGCAATCCGTGGCTGCCGAAATTCATCGCCGACCGGGGCCTGCCGCGCGTGCGCTTTGCGCAGATCATCGACCGGCTGGTGCCCTATCTCGCGCGCACCGAACGCCTGCTGCGCCCGCGATTGCGGGCACTGTCGGGCCATACGGCCGAACTGTTCCTGGGCGCGGTCTGTCTGGTGCTGGCCATCGTGCTGACCCTGCCGGTGCCGCTGGGCAACATGCTGCCCGCGTTTTCCATGTGCCTCATCGCGCTGGGCATCCTCGAACGCGACGGGCTGTGGGTCATTCTCGGGCTGGTGTCCTCGGTCATCGCCCTCGTGATTTCCGCCGGAGTGGTCTATGCGATCTTCCGCGCCGTCGCCTATGTCGTGGTCGGCGCGCTTGGCCTATGACGGGTGTGGCTTGCGGTCGCGGCTGATATGATCATCGAAATCGCCATTCTCATCGTCCTGACCCTGTTCAACGGCGTGCTCGCCATGTCCGAGCTTGCCATCGTCTCGTCGCGCACGGCGCGGTTGCAGGTGCTGGCCGAGGCAGGCAGCCGGGGCGCGCGCATCGCGCTGCGTCTTGCCGAGGAACCGGGCCGGTTCCTGTCGAGCGTGCAGACCGGCGTGACGCTGGTGGGCATCATCGCCGGTGCATTCTCGGGCGCGACGCTGGGGGCGCGGCTGGCGTCATGGCTGGCGGCATCCGGCCTCGATCCGGCCTGGGCGAATGCGGTCGGCGTCGGCGGGGTGGTGCTTGTGGTGACCTATGTGTCGCTGATCTTCGGCGAACTGGTCCCCAAGCAGATCGCCCTGCGCGTCCCGGAAACGACCGCCGTGCGCATCGCGCCGTTCCTGCTGGGCATCGCGCGCGCCACCGCGCCGGTGGTCTGGATCCTCGACCGTTCGGCGGCGCTGGTGCTGCGGCTGCTGGGTCATTCCGGCAAGCCCGACCGCAACATGACCGACGAGGAGGTGAAGCTGGTCATCGCCGAGGCCCAGACGGCGGGCGTCATCGAAGAGGCCGAGACCGCGATGATCGAGGGCGTCATGCGCATCGCCGACCGTTCGGCGCGCGGGGTGATGACGCCGCGCCATGATGTCGAGATCGCCGAGGCACACGAGGCCCGCGACGAGATCCTCGCCCGCTTCCGGGCCTCGGGCCATTCGCGCCTGCCGCTGCGCGACGGCGGCCCCGACGAGATCATCGGCGTCATTGCGGCACGCGACATCATGATCGAGGAAACCGACCGGCCCTTCGATGCGCATGACTACCTGCGCCCGGCGCCGGTGGTGCATGAATCGCTCCCGGCGCTCGAGGTGATCGAGCGTCTGCGCGAGGCGCCGTCCAGCATGTTGCTGGTCTTCGACGAATACGGCAGCTTCGAGGGCATCATCACGCCGATGGACATTCTCGGCGCCATCACCGGCGGTTTCGACGAGGACGTGACCGACGAACCGAAGCTCGTCGAACGCGAGGACGGCAGCCTGCTGGTGGCGGGCTGGATGCCGGTCGACGAATTCGCCGACCATATCGGGATGCACCTTGACGACGACCGCGGCTACGAGACCGTGGCCGGGCTGGTGCTTGATCGCGCGGGCGTGCTGCCCGGCGTCGGCGACCGCATCGACATCGATGGCTGGCGGATCGAGGTGCTGGACCTTGACGGGCGGCGCATCGACAAGGTGCTGGTCGCCCGGCTGCCCGAAAGCTGAGGGCGGGGGCCGCGATCCCCGTCATTGCGAGGAGGTGCAGCCGACGAAGCAACCCCGATGTTGTATGTGAGCGGTCGGGGTTGCTTCGCCTTCGGCTCGCAATGACGGGGGTGCCCCTCACAACAGCGGCCCGGCCAACGCCACCGCATTGTTGCGGATGCGCCGCAGCGCCGACCAGCGCTGCAGCTCGCCCCGCGTCACCGGGCGCGCGCGGGCGAGATAGCTTTCCTGCCGCGTATCCAGCAGCATCGTCGCCTCGCGCGAGAACAGCATGAGATTGCATTCGTAGTTCAGGTCGAACGAGCGCCGGTCGAGATTGGCCGAGCCGATCATGGCGAAATGCCCGTCCACGGTCATGATCTTGGCATGCAGCAGGCCGCCCTGGAAAAGCTGGATGCTGACCCCGCTTTTCAGCAGCGACAGATACAGCCCCTCGCTTGCCGCGCCCAGGATGCGGCTGTCGTTGCGCTCGGGCAGGACCAGCGTGACCGCCACCCCGCGCCGGCCTGCGGCGCAGACGGCTTCATGCAGGGCGGTGTCGGGCAGGAAATAGGGCGTGGTGATCGTCACCCGATCATGGGCGGAATAGAGCATCGCCGTCAGCGTCTCGGCCATGCCGCTGATGCTCTGGTCGGGGCCGGAGGCCACGACCTGACCGACGAATCCGCCGGGGACCGGCGCGGGGGCGTCGGAGAGCAGATGGCCGAGATCCTCGTCGCAGTGGATCATCCAGTCCGACAGGAATACCGCCTGGAACTGGCGCACCACCGGCCCCTCGATCCGCATCAGCACGTCGATCCACGGCGCGAAACGCGGCTTGATGGCAAAGGCCATGTCGGCGCAGTTGCGGCTGCCCGCCCAGGTCACGCGGTTGTCGACGACGACGATCTTGCGGTGATTGCGCAGGTCGAGCCGCTTGTAGAAGGTCTCGACGAACGGGTTGCCGATCGGCAGCGCGATGCGGCAGGTGACGCCCGCCGCCTGCATCTGCCCCCAGAGCGGCGAACGGATCAGCCGCCGCGAGCCAAGCTGATCGACCAGCACCCGCACCGGCAGCCCGCGTCCCGCGGCCCGGATCGCCGCCTCGGCCATCTTGGTGCCGGAAATGTCCGGCAGCCAGATGTAGAACAGCACATGCACATGGTCGCGCGCCGCGTCGATGGCGGCGATCATGTCGTCGAGCGCGCTGTCGTCCTCGGGCAGCATGGTGGCGCGGTTGCCGCCCACCGGCGGGAAATCGGACGTGGCCCGCCCCATGGCGAAGGCGGGTTCGACCTCGGGGGGGATCGGCGCATGGGCGTCGTCGGGGTTCCAGGCCGCGCGCAAGCGGCGCTCGACATCGCGGGCATGGCGGCGGTCGCTGCGGCTCATGCGCACCTCGCCGAACAGCAGATAGGCGGTCGGCCCGATCACCGGCAGCAGTGCGGTGACCATGACCCAGGCCAGCCGGATCGACGGCAGAAGATTGTCCCGCAGCAGCACCCGCCAGATCACCAGCACGGTGATCGTGTAGTGCAGCGCCACGAGGGGCCAGGTGGTCGGGACCATATCCATCGCGCGAAAGCTGACAGAAGCCGGGGCGCGGGTCCATGCCCCTGCACGAGTCGCACCGGATTCGCGCCGCCACCGGGACTGCCGGGGCAGGGTAGTGCGGCGCGATATTCGGGCTGCCTTGAAAATCCGTGCAATATCAAGATGATGTAAAATAACGACCGGGTTGAAAAAATGTGCTTGCAACCCCCCGGCACTCACCCTAAAAGCCCCTCACAGCGGCGCTGACGGCGACGGCAGCGCGCGGCGGGTGTCACGGCAAAGGTCAAACAGACCGGCCGCGACATGACAGAGCCAGAGGCACGGGCGGGAACAGCACCCGAAAGGGTGTGTGGGTCCGCTTGGCTTGTGGGTCTTGCTCTTTGACAATATGAATTACGAAGGGATATGCGGGCGGTTTTGTCTGTTTTC
>JACFNP010000025.1 GCA_019454835.1 Rubellimicrobium sp. | reverse complement strand
AATCGTAGTTTCATGGCGTGAAATCAATGCGCTATGTGTTGTTCAGGGTGGACTACATAATGGATTCTGTTGATGGTATCAGGGTAGGAATTATCGCTTGAGATAATATCTTTCTCAAGAATGCTTCGGAATGGAGACGATAATACTACGACATCTACACTTTTATGTGTTGATAACCAATCGATGACATCATCGTTGAATCTTATGCAGTCTCTGGACCAATCTGCGGTCTTGCCGGACACTTGGGCGATGCCAAGTATTGGTGAGCAACTTGCGTTCGTATACTGCTGCATGGCTACATCCGGCTCGCTTGCCAGAATGCCCTGTGCAAGTTGCATTGCGAAGCTGTCGCCCCAGAGCAGCACTTCGGGGGTCGATGATGTCTGGCAATGGCCCACAGCATCAAACAAACCGTCACAGTCCTGATATATACCATACGTTTGCGTCAGCCGTTGACCGATCTCCCCCATCGTCACCACGCCGTTGCTGCGCCACGGCAACCCCTTCCCCACATACCCCGCGAGGCCGACCGCGATGAACAGCGCCCCCACAACCCCGCTGGCCACGAATACTCGTGCGCGGGTGGCCGGGAACGGGTGGCGGCGGTTGCGGAACGGCTGTTCGATGTAGCGCCAGCTTGCCCATGCCAGAGCCAGCGACAGCAGCGCCAGCGCCGCCATCAGCCAGGGGGCGGGCGTCGTCAGGCTGCGCAGGCGGGCGAAGGCGAACAGGGGCTGGTGCCACAGGTAGGCGCTGTAGGAAATCAGGCCGATGCCGACGAACGGGCGCAGCGACAGCAGCCGCGCTACCCATGTCTCGTCGGCGGCAAACAGGATGATTAGCACCGACCCGATCACCGGCGCCAGCGCGTAAAGGCTGGGAAACGGGGTCGCGTCGTCATAGACGAAGACGGCGGCGAGGATCAGCAACAGGCCGGCGGCGCTGAGCAGGTTGCTCGACCTCTGCGCGCGGCCAAAGCTGACGAAGGCGCAGATCGACCCGGCCAGCAATTCCCATGCCCGCGTCGGGGCAAAGTAGAAATTGGCCACCGGCTTGTGCCGCCAGCCCCATTCCGACAGCAACAGGCTGGCCGCCGCGATCGCGCAGACGATCCAGAACACCCGCCTGCGGCCCAGTTTCCAGACCAGCAGCAGGAACAGCGGGAACAGCAGGTAATATTGTTCCTCGACGGCAAGGCTCCAGGTGTGCAGCAGCGGCTTCATCTCGGCGGCGGGCGCGAAATAGCCGTCCTCGCGCCAGAACAGCATGTTCGAGCCGAACAGGGTGACGGCGACAAGGCTTTTGGCGAAGTTCTTCAGTTCCTGCGGCAGCATCCACATGTATGCGAACGGGATGCAGGCCAGCATGACCGGGAACAGCGCAGGCAGGATGCGCCGCGCGCGGCGTTCGTAGAAATGCGCGATGGACAGGTGGCCGCGTTCGAGATCGCCGATCAGGATCGTGGTGATGAGATAGCCCGAGATGACGAAGAACACGTCAACGCCGACATAGCCGCCGCCGAACAGCGTCACCCCGGCGTGATAAAGGATGACCGGCAGAACCGCCACGGCGCGGAGGCCGTCGATCTCTCGTCTGTAGCGCATCGCAGGGACTCGTGCTGGTTGCGGCCGGTCACGCCACAACCGCAGCGCCGGGTGACTGTGCGGCGGTGCTGCGGCGCGTGCAAGGGGGAAGGGTGGCAGGGGTGCTTCCGTCACCCGCGAGGCGCAGCCGAAGCACCCCCGACCGCTCACACACAACATCGAGGTTGCCGCGTCGCCTGCGGCTCCTCGCAATGACGGTGATTTCCCCCCGTCATTGCGAGGCGCAAGCCGAAGCAATCCATACCGGGCGCAGCGCCCGGTCCATGGATTGCCACGTCGCCTTCGGCTCCTCGCAATGACGGTTCACTTCGTCATTGCGAGCGCAGCGAAGCAATCCACGGAGACGGGCGGCGCACACGGGATGGGTTGCCGCGTCGGCTGCGCCTTCTCGCAATGACGGGGTATTCGTCATTGCGAGCCGCAGGCGAAGCAACCTCGATCATTCGCTCGATGCCGCCGGGGTTGCTTCGTCGCCTTCGGCTCCTCGCAATGACGGGGCAATCGCCCCCGCCTACCTCGGGCTGCGTTTTGCCAGAATCCGTTGCAGCGTGCGGCGGTGCATGGACAGGCGGCGGGCGGTTTCGCTGACGTTGCGGTCGCACATCTCGTAGACGCGCTGGATATGTTCCCAGCGGACGCGGTCCGGGCTCATCGGGTTTTCCGAGGGCTGCGGCAGTTGCGAGCTGTGCGTCAGCAGCGCGTTGGTCACGTCGTCGGCGTCGGCGGGTTTCGCAAGATAGTCCACCGCGCCCATCTTCACCGCCGCGACGGCGGTGGCGATGGCGCCGTAGCCGGTCAGCACGACGATCCGGCTGTCGGGGCGCCGCTCGCGCAGCACCTCGACGACCTCCAGCCCGTTGCCGTCCTCGAGCCGCAGGTCGACCACAGCATAGGCGGGCGGCCGGGCTTCGGCGGCGGCGCGCCCGTCGGCGACCGAGGCGGCAGTGGTGACGCTGAAGCCGCGCCCCTCCATCGCGCGCGCGAGGCGCTTGAGGAACACCTCGTCGTCATCGACAAGAAGCAGGCTGCGGTCCTTGCCCGGACCGGATGCGTCGCCATCCATCGCGTATTCCCCTCGCTTGCGGCGGGACCCTAGTTTGCGCGACCGGCGGGGTCAATTCTCAGGCGCCCGCCTCGACAAAGCAGGCGATGCGGTCGGCCATCTGCTCGGGCGTGGTCTCGCGCGAGAAGACATCGACGAAGCCGCTGTCCGGGGTCGCGAAATAGGTGAAGGTCGAGTGGTTCATCAGATAGAAATCGCTGTTGCCGCCGCTGTCGTCGCGCGAATAGAACACCCGGTAGGCCTGCGCGGCCTCGCGGACCTGCTCGGGGCTGCCGGTCAGGCCCAGCATCCGGTCGTGGAAGCTGTCGGTGAAGTCGCGCACCACCTCGGGCGTGTCGCGTTCGGGGTCGATGGTGATGAACAGCGCGTTGGCGAGGATGCCCCTGTCTTCAAGGTCTTCCAGCGCGAAGGCGTTGCGCTGGCTGTCCATCGGGCAGACATCGGGGCAGAACGTATAGCCGAAATAGACCACGGTGGGCGCGGTGATCACGTCCCGGTCGGTGACCGTGGCGCCGTTTTCGTCGACCAGCGTGAACGGCCCGCCAAGGCTGCCGCCCACGGCGGCGCCGCTGCAGCCGAAATCCGTCGGCCGCTGGTTCAGCATCACCATCGCCACCGTGGCGATCACGCCAAGGCCAAGGACGGCTCCGCCCACGACTGCCCAGGTTGTGCTGCGTTCCATGAGCTTCATTCCTGCTGTTGCTCCGTCCCGTCCCGGCTCTTATCAACCCGGCAGCAGCAAGCAAAGCGGATGTCACGAATTGGAGAGTTCCGCCCCGCCCCGGACGCCGTCCCCGGTCGAGACCCTGTCGCAGATGCGTCCGGGAAGCTGGCTGCGGCTGCGCACGGTGATCGTGGTGCGCTGGGCGGCGGCGGCGGGGCAGACGCTGGCGGTGCTGGTCGCGGTGTTCGCCTTCGGCATCCGGTTCCAGTTCGGCCTTGCCTCGCTGGTCATCGCGGTCTCGGTGATCGCCAACATCGCCCTGACGTTCCTCTATCCCCGGACGCGGCGGCTCAGCGAGCGCGGCGCCACGCTCATGCTGGCCTTCGACGTGGTGCAGCTTGGGGCGCTCCTGGCGGTGACCGGCGGGATCGACAACCCGTTCGCGCTGCTGATCCTCGCGCCGGTGACCATCGCCGCCAGCGCGCTGCCGCTGCGGCAGTCGGGCGTGATCGCGGCGCTGGCGCTGGCGGTCATCGCGGCGATCAGCCTCTGGCACCTGCCGATCCGCACCGCTGCGGGCGAGGTGCTGGCGCTGCCGCCGATCTTTCGGCTGGGGTTCTGGCTGGCGCTGACCGTCGGCGTGCTGTTCCTGGCCGTCTATGCGCGGCAGGTGATGACCGAGATTCATGACATGCGGCTGGCGCTGACCGCGACCCAGCTTGCCCTTGCGCGCGAGCAGCAGTTGACCGCGCTGGGTGGCGTGGTGGCGGCGGCGGCGCACGAGATGGGCACGCCGCTGGCCACGATCAAGCTGGTCTCGTCCGAGCTGGTCACCCTTCTGGCCGACCAGCCCGAGCTGCGCGAGGATGCCGAGCTGATCCGCTCGCAGACCGACCGCTGCCGCGACATCCTGCGCTCGATGGGCCGGGCCGGGAAAGACGACCTGCATCTGCAGAGCGCGCCATTCGAGACCGTGGTGCGCGAGGCCGCCGAGCCGCATGTGGCGCGCGGGCGCGAGGTGGTCATCACCGCCATGACGCCGGGCCGCCAGCCACTCGTCCGGCGCGAGGCCGGGGTGATCCACGGCTTGCGCAACCTGGTCCAGAACGCGGTCGATTTCGCCGGCGCCCGTGTCGAGATCGAACTGTCCTGGGATGCGGACGAGATCGCCGTGCGGATCGAGGACGACGGCCCCGGCTTTCCGCCGCAGGTGCTTGCGCGGATCGGCGACCCGTTCCTGCGCCGCCGCCCGTCGGAGGGCGCGTCGGGGCGGCCTGGCTACGAGGGCATGGGGCTGGGCCTCTTCATCGCCAAGACCCTGCTCGAACGGACGGGTGCGCGGCTCGATTTCGCCAGCGGCGCGGGCGCCATCGTCGTGGTGCGCTGGCCCGTCGCCAGCATCACCGCCCTGCCGGGGGCCGCGCTGGGCGAGAACCGCCCGCTTTCCCCCTGAGACCGCCGCCCGCGCGGTTAACCGTCTGTTAAGCATGGCGCCGCGATGATGCCCCGGTCTGCTGCCGGAGCGGGTCGTGGTGATGTCCTCTGCCCTGTCGTTCGTCGCGCTGCTGCCGCCGGGGCTGGCGGTGCTGCTTCTGGTGATCGTCCTGGCCCGGCGGGGTAGCCCCGCCCGCGCCGACACGCGCCGCGCGGTCCTGCTGTTCGACGGCGAGGCGCTGGTCGACATGGCCGGGACCGCCGGGCGCCGCGACGACCTGTCCGCCATCGCGGGCAGGGGTCTTGCGACCGTCGTCGGGGCGCTGGGCGCGCAGTTTCCCGACCTTGCCGCCCGGCTTGCGGAACCGGGCGGCGTGATCGCCACGCTGGACGGCACCGCGCCCGGCGCGCGGCTTGTGGTCGAACGCCGGGGCGATTTCACCCGGCTGACGCTTGGCCCCGACCCCGTGCCGGGGGCGGGGCTGCGCATCGCGGCGCTCGACGCCGAATTGCAGGTGCTGCGCGGGATCGTCGATGACAGCCCGCAACCGATCTGGCGCGAGGATGCGACCGGCCCGCGTCGTCTGGGCCAATCGCGCCTGTCTTGACCTTGCCGACCGCCTGTCGCCGCCGCCCGATGGCGCGGCGCCGGTCTGGCCACTCCGTCCGATCCTTGCTGCAGACGGAGCCGAGACACGCGCCGCGCTGACCCTGCCCGGCGAGGACGACCCCCGCTGGTTCGACCTCGTGGCCGTGCGGCGCGGTGACATCACGACCGTCTTCGCCACCGACGCGACCGGGATCGTCGCCACCGAGGATTCGCGCCGGGCCTTCGTGCAGGCGCTGACCCGCACCTTCGCCCATCTGCGCACGGGTCTGGTGGTATTCGACCGGCGCAGGCGGCTGGTGCTGTTCAACCCGGCCTTCGTCGACCTGACGGGGTTGCGGCCCGATTTCCTTGCCCGGCGCCCGCATGTCCGCAGCATCCTCGACCGGCTGCGCGAGGCGCGCGTCCTGCCGGAACCCGCCGACTGGGCCGGCTGGCGTGATCGCGTCGCCACGCTGCAGGCCAACGCCGAACAGGGCAGCTACTGCGAGAACTGGCAGCTTCCCGACGGGCGCAGCCTGCGCGTCACCGGCAGGCCGCACCCGGATGGTGCGCTGGCGTTCTTCATCGAGGACATCACCGACGACATGGCGCTCAGCCGCCACCTGCGGCGCGGGCATGACATGGTGCAGGCGGCGCTCGACCGGCTGCCCGAGGGGATCGCCGTGTTTTCGGAAACCGGCAGCCTCATGTTCTGCAACGCCGCTTATGCGCGGCGCTGGGGCGTCCTGCCCGGACAGCCGCAGGACCAGTCGCTGGCCGAGGCGCTGGCGGGCTGGCGCGCCGCCTGCCTGCCCGCGCCGGTCTGGAGCAGGCTGGCCGCGATGGTCGCGCCCGACGGGACGCCTGCCGAGACCGAGGCGGAACTGGCCCTCGTCGGTGGCGGCAGGCTGCGCCTGCATCTGGCGGTGCTGGGCGGCGGCCCGGTCATGGCGGTGTTCCGCGCCGTGGACAGCGGCAATGCGGGCGCCGCCGCCGCTGTCCCGCCCCGGCGCACGGGACGGGTGAAGGCCGTGGCGCATCCAGGGTAATCGGGCGCGCGGCGCAATCCGCTCTGGCGCGGCACCGTCGCCCGCAAACCCCGTCATTGCGAGGCGCAGCCGAAGCAACCTCGACCGCTCGCGCACGACATCGGGGTTGCTTCGTCGGCTGCGCCGCCTCGCAATGACGGAATGTGCCGTTCGCCCGATTGCCCTGGGTGGCGCATCGCGGGCTTTGACACCGCCCGCGTCAGGCCCCAGTCTGCGGCCCGGACGGAGGGCAGGATGCATATCGGACTCGATCTCGGCACCTCGGGGCTGAAGGCGCTGGTCATCGACCGGCAGGATCATGTTCTCGCCGAGGCGAGCGCGCCGCTGAGCGTCAGCCGCCCGCATGACGGCTGGTCCGAGCAGGCGCCGCGCGACTGGATCGCCGCCGCCGACTCCGCGCTGGCGGCGCTGGCGGCAGAAATCGGGCTGGATGCGGTGCGTTCGATCGGCCTGTCGGGGCAGATGCACGGGGCAGTGTGCCTTGACTCCGCGCATGAGGTGCTGCGCCCGGCGATCCTCTGGAACGACACCCGCGCCCATCTCGAGGCCGCCGCGCTGGATGCCGACCCGCGTTTTCGTGCGGTGACCGGCAACATCGTCTTTCCGGGCTTCACCGCGCCGAAACTGATGTGGATGGCCGCGCATGAACCCGACCTGCGCCGCCGCGTGGCGCTGGTGCTGCTGCCCAAGGACTACCTGCGCCTCTGGCTGACGGGCGAGGCGGTATCCGAGATGTCGGACGCCGCAGGCACTGCCTGGCTGGACATGGGCGCGCGCGACTGGTCGGATGATCTGCTTGCTGCCTGCGACCTGGGCCGCGCGCAGATGCCGCGTCTCGTCGAGGGGTCCGAAGTCTCGGGCGTGCTGCGCCCCGACCTTGCGGCGCGCTGGGGCCTGCCTCCGGGCGTGGTGGTCGCGGGGGGTGGCGGCGACAATGCGGCGTCGGGTGTCGGCGTCGGCGTGGTGGCGCCCGGCACCGCCTTTGCCAGTCTCGGCACCTCGGGGGTGCTGTTCGCCGCAAGCGCCCGCTTCTCGCCCGACCCGGCCAGCGCCGTGCACACCTTCTGCCACGCGCTGCCCGGCCTGTGGTGCCAGATGGGGGTGATCCTTGCCGCCGCCGATGCGCTGAACTGGCACGCGCGCGTCATGGGCAGCGACGCCGCGACCCTGACCGGCACACTGGGGCCGCTGCGCGCGCCGGGCCGCGCCCTGTTCCTGCCTTACCTGGGCGGCGAGCGGACGCCCTGGAACGATGCGGGCGTGCGCGGCGCCTTTCTCGGGCTGGAACATGCGAGCGACGCCGCCGCACTGACCCGCGCGGTGATCGAGGGCATCTGCCACGCTTTCCGCGACAGTCTCGATGCGCTGGCGGCGACCGGCACGCGGATCGACCGCCTCATCGGGCTGGGTGGCGGCACCCGTTCGGACTACTGGGTCGAGGCGCTGGCCACGGCGCTGGGCCTGCCGGTCGAACTGCCGGTCGCGGGCGATTTCGGCGGCGCCTTCGGCGCGGCGCGGCTGGGCCGGATGGCGGCCGACGGGGCAGGGGCGGAACTGGCCACGCCGCCGCAGATCGCGCGGGTGGTGGAACCCGATGCCGCGCTGGTGCCCGCCTTTGCCGAGGCCCATGCGCGCTATCACGCGGCTTACGGCAAGGTGCGGGAGTTCTGAGGGGCAGGCCGGAGCATCGGGGTTGCTTCGTCGGCTGCGCCTCCTCGCAATGATAGGGGTGGTTCGTCATTGCGAGGCGCAGCCGAAGCAACCCCGACCGCTCACACACAACATCGGGGTTGCTTCGTCGGCTACGCCTCCTCGCAATGACGGGGTAACAAGCGTCATTGCGAGCCGCAGGCGGAGCAACCCCGATGTCGTGCGAGGCGGCCCGCCACTGCCCCCCCCGAAACGACAACGCCCGGCCTTGCGGCCGGGCGTTGCCCGTTTCGTGACTGCCGCGCCTACCGCGCCAGCAGCCGTGCCTCGTGCTTCTTCAGCGACTTGCGCGCGGCGGTGTAGCTGTCGCGGCCCTCGCGGGTCTTGAGTTCGGGGAACAGCTCGAACAGCTCGTTGCGCTGCGCGTTGCCGATGCCCTTCAGGCTCCAGTCGCCGGGCTGGAAGCTCTCGCTCCAGGCGCCGTTGGACAGCACGACCTCGTGGCGGTCGAACATGAAGTGGATGTAGGTCGTGGTCAGCACGTCCACCGACAGGATGCCCGCCGCGCCGGTCAGGTGCTTGGCGGCGGCCAGAACCTCGCTTTCCTCAAAGTAAAGCTGGGTGCGTTCGTTCGAGACCAGCATCCGGTGGTTGGGCGACACCATCATGTCGCGTTCCGGCAGGCCGTTGCCCAGGCTGCCCGCGCGGATCATCACCGGGCGCAGATGCGGGGCGGCGGCCAGTGCCTTGCCCGGCATCTCTTTGTGGCCGACCCAGCGGATTTCCTGGATGCCGTTGTCGCGGGTGATGATGCGGTCGCCGACCTGCAATTCCTCGACCGGGCGTTCGCCGCGCGGGGTGGCGATCATCGTGCCCGGCGTGAAGCAGGGGATGATGTTCTCGATCTCGGTGAAGGTCATCGACGAGCCGTCGCCCCACCAGACGATCCCGTCCTCGTGGTCGTCGCTGGTGTATTCGATGCGGTCGAAGCCCGTGCCGGTCAGGTCCAGCGTATCCCAGTCGTCGCCTTCCGAGCCGCCGTCGACATGGCTGCCCGGCGTGCCGCCGACGATCACGTCGCGGTCGGCGCCGCCGAACACGGTGTTCACGCCGCTGCCCAGATGGATCGTGTCGTCGCCGTCACCGCCGAACACGGTGTTGTCGCCGCCGCCGGTGTGGATCACGTCGTCGCCGTCATCGCCGAAGATCGTGTCGTTGCCGGGGCCGCCCCAGATCGTGTCGTCGCCCTCGCCGCCGAACAGCGTGTCGTCGCCCGAGCCGCCCCGGATGACATCGTCGCCCGCGCCGCCGAAGATCACGTCGTCGCCGGGGCCACCCCAGAGCTGGTCGTCGCCGTCGTCCCCGAAGATCGTGTCGTCGCCCGAACTGCCGCGAATGACATCGTCGCCCGCGCCGCCCATCAGCGTGTCGTCGCCGGGGCCGCCGTAGATTTCGTCGTCGCCGTCGCCGCCCGAGACGACATCGTCGCCGTCGCCGCCGCGCAGGATGTCGTCGCCCGCGCCGCCGAAGATGACATCGTCACCGGCGCCGCCCTGGATCGAGTCGTTGCCGTCGTCGCCGAACAAAGTGTCGTTGCCGCCGTCGCCCCGGATCACGTCGTCGCCCGCGCCGCCGCGCACGACATCATTGCCCGGCCCGCCGATGAGCAGATCGTTGCCGTCGCCGCCGTCGATGCAGTCGTCACCCGCGTTGCCACGGATCACGTCGTCGCCGGCGCCGCCGATCAGCGTGTCGTTGCCCGGCCCGCCGCCGATCGTGTCGTCACCCGCGCCGCCGTCGACAAAGTCGTTGCCGGGGCCGCCGTAGACGGTATCGTTGCCGTCCCCGGCGAAGATGACATCGTCGCCGCCGTAGCCGTAGATGAGATCGTCGTTGCCGCTGTGGCCCGGCAGGATTGCGTCGTTGGCGTCCACCATGTCGCCATCGGGGTCGCCGGTATAGTTCACGTCGATGATGTCGTTGCCCGAGGTGCCCTCGACCGTGCCGTCGGGGCCGGTGCCGGGTTCGTCGGGATCCTCGGGGTCGGGGCCGCCGCCGTGGTAGTCGTCGCCGTGGATGAAGTCCTCGATGTCCTCGAAGAAGATGGTCTCGCCGGTGGGTTCGCCGTCGTCGTCAAGCAGGATCACCGAGCCGGTCCAGCCGTTGCCGTCCTCGTCCGGGACGAGGTTTTCGATCCGGTAGGGGCCGATGCCGCTGAGGTCGATGGTGTCCCAGTCGTCGCCGCCCGAGCCGCCGTGAACGTAGTCGCCCGCCGTCGGGACAAGGAGGTCGCGGTCGTCGCCGCCGTCGAGCGCGTTGATGCCCGGCCCGCCGACGAGCGTGTCGTTGCCCGCGCCGCCGTAGATGACATCGTCGCCCGCACCGCCGTCCAGCAGGTCGTCGCCGTCGCCGCCATAGATGTCGTCGTCGCCGTCGCCGCCGAGGATCGTGTCGTCGCCCGCCTCGCCCTTGAGCAGATCGTCGCCGGGGCCGCCGTCGATGTAATCATCGCCGTCGCCGCCATGGATCATGTCATCGCCGTCGCCGCCCTGGATCATGTCGTTTCCGGAGGTGCCGGTGATCGTGTCGTCGCCATCGGTCCCGAGGATCGTGCCGTCGAATTCGTTGTCGCTACCCGCCATCATCATCTCCCTGCCCACGACGGGGCCGCAGCCCGTGGCTGCCACATCCTTGCACCGCCTTCTTGCGAAGACGTTTGCGTTCGACGGGATTCTGTTCCCGCCCACCAATCGTCTGTCCGGGCCGGCAGCCGCTTGCAGACCTGTTCCGGCGGAAAACCCCGCCTGGCCGCCCCACCGGCCACGCCCCCAGAAGGCTTGATACTGGATACCGCCCGCACCGTGTCAAAAAAAGGGAAAACTGTCGGGATTGCCGTGGCGCGCCGCGTGACGCGGTGCCGACGCGCCGGGGCGGCGCCGGATGCCGGGGGTGGCGGCGGTTCATCGTTTCCGATTCGGGATCAGTTGAGCGGCGAAATACGGCCAAACCGGCGGCCAGATGCCCTCCGGCAGGTATTTACGGCCCGCAACCGTCAAATCGCGCCCTGGACTGTTTCCGTTCGGACGCTGCCGCAGGATCGCCGCGCGCCCGGCTTTGGTGTTCCGGCGGTGTCGGGATTATGGCGGCGTCGTTGCAGGCGCGGCATCAATCGTGGCCGATTCCGGGCACTGGCGACGGGCAATCGCCGCAGACCCGCCGAATCACCCGTGCCTGCGGCGGTTGCGGCATCCGTCCGCACGCCGCCCTGCCATGCCGCATCTCGTCGCAGGAAAGGGGTGCGGGCAGGGCACCACCTTCCGCAAATCCCGTCATTGCGAGGAGGCGCAGCCGACGAAGCAACCCCGATGGTCATGCGCGAGCGGTCGGGGTTGCTTCGGCTTCGCCTCGCAATGACGGAAGATACCTTTCGCCCGATCGCCCTGGGGGTGCTGGTGCCGGTGAAGAGACTCGAACTCTTACGGGGGGTTGCCCCGGCGGATTTTGAATCCGCTGCGTCTACCATTCCGCCACACCGGCCCGGATTGCGCCCGTCTACCGGCGCGCCTGTCCTGCGTCAATCACGGGCGGTGAAGGCGCGTCCCGGACCGGGGTTCGGCACGCCCAGATGCGCGGCGATGCTGGCGGCGACATCGGTGAAGGCCAGCAGCCCCAATGCCCGCGCGCCAAGTCCGTGCACCAGCACCGGCACCCGTTCGCGGGTGTGGTCGGTGCCGCGCCAGGTGGGATCGTTGCCATGGTCGGCGGTGACGATCAGCAGGTCTTCCGGGCGCAGCGCCGCGATCAGCCGCGCCAGTTCGCCGTCGAACCATTGCAGGTGATCGCGGTAGCCCGCCGGGTCGCGGCGGTGGCCGAAATTGCTGTCGAATTCAACGAGATTGGCGAAGACGAGGCTGCCGCTTTCGGCCTCGTGCGCAAGGCGGTGGATATGCGTCATCAGCTCGCGGTCGGGGCCGGTCACCACCGTGTCGATGCCCCGGCGCGAGAATATGTCGCCGATCTTGCCGACCGCATGGACCCGCCCGCCCGCGCCCTGCACCGCATCGCAGATCGTCGGCGCCGGGGGCGCGATGGCATAGTCGTGCCGGTTGCGGGTGCGGGTATATCCGGACGCCGCGTCGCCGGTGAACGGCCGGGCGATGACGCGGCCCACCCGCATCGCGTGCAGGCGCGGGGCCAGCGCCCTGCACAGATCCAGCAGCCGCTCCAGCCCGAACCACTCCTCATGCGCGGCGATCTGAAACACCGAATCGGCGGACGTGTAGCAGATCGGCCAGAGGGTGCGCCGGTGCGCCTCGGCCTCGTCCTCGATGATGAGCGTGCCGGATGAATGGCGGTTGCCGAGAATGCCCCCGGTGCCCGCGAGGCGGCAGACCTCGGCCACCAGGTCGGGCGGGAAGCAGGGGTCGGCCTTGGGGAAATAGGTCCAGTCCCAGGGCACCGGCACCCCGGCCAGCTCCCAATGCCCCGAGGGCGTGTCCTTGCCGGGCGACACTTCGGTCGCTGCCCCCCAGGCACCCGAGGGCACCGGCCCGCCGAGATCGACGCCTGACGCCAGCTTCACCGCCGCCCGCAGCCCCAGCGCATCGAGCGCGGGCGTCTCCAGCCCGACCGTCTGCGCGATATGGCCTACGGTATTGGCGCCGGTATCGGGCAGCCCGGCGTTGAAGAAGCGGTCGGCATCCGGGGCGCCGCCGATGCCGACCGAATCCATGACGATCAGGAAGGCGCGGCGCATGGGTCGATCCTTTCGAGGACAAGCGGGCGCGGGGAGGGGGATTCGGGCGCCATGGTCAGCGCGGCCAGCACGGCGGCGACGCCCGCCGCCGCCCCGGCATCGGTGCGGGCATGGACGAAGGCCACCGGATCGCCCGGCCCGACGGCGGCGCCGACCGGCAGCACCGAGGCCAGCCCGACCGCGTGGTCGATCCGCGCGCCCTCGACCTGCCGCCCGCCGCCGAGCGCGACCACGGCCAGCCCCAGCGCCTCGCCGTCCCAGCCCGCGACCGTGCCGCCCGCGGGCGCGGGCACCGCGCGGATGACCTGCGCCTGCGGCAGATGGGCACGCCAGTCGGCATCCATGTCGGGCGGCCCGCCCATGGCCGCGACCATGGCGGCAAACCGCTCCATCGCCCGGCCCGAGGCGATGGCATCGGCCAGCCGGGCGGCGGCGGTATCCTCGTCGTCGCCCTGCAATGCCAGCAGCCGCGCGCCCAGCGCCACGGTCAGATCGAAAAGGCGCGGCGCGGCGGTGCGGCCCGATTCCAGCACCTCCATGCAGAGCGCGACCTCGAGCGCGTTGCCGAGGCTTGCGCACAGCGGTTCGTCCATGTCGGTGACCAGCGCCGCCGTGCGGCACCCGGCGGCATTGGCGACCGCGACCAGCGCCTGCGCCAGCTCCACCGCTGCCGCGCGCGACTTCATGAAGGCGCCCGAGCCGCATTTCACGTCGAGCACCAGCCTGTCCACCCCGGCGGCGAGCTTCTTCGACAGGATCGAGGCGGTGATGAGATCGACGCTTTCCACCGTGCCGGTGACATCGCGCACCGCGTAAAGCCGCCGGTCGGCGGGCGCGATCCGGGCGCTGGCGCCCGCGATGAAGCAGCCGGTGGCCGCAAGGATGCGGCGCAGGGCGCGGGCGTCGTGGTCGACCTTCAGCCCCGGAATCGATTCCAGCTTGTCGAGCGTGCCGCCGGTATGGCCCAGCCCGCGCCCCGAGATCATCGGCACCCGCAGCCCGGAGGCGGCCAGCGCGGGCGCGAGCAGCAGCGAGACGCAATCGCCGACGCCGCCGGTGGAATGCTTGTCCACGACCGGCGCGCCGTCGCCCCAGTCGAGCACCTCGCCCGAATCGCGCATCGCCAGCGTCAGCGCGGTGCGCCCGGCCTCGCTCAGGCCGCGCAGGCAGACGCCCATGGCAAAGGCCCCGGCCTGGGCGTCGCTGGCCTCGCCGGTGGCCAGCGCGCGGGCGAACCGGCGCAGGCCCTCGGGCGAGGGTTCCTCGCCGCGGCGCAGTTGCAGGGTGACGGTGCGGGCGTCCATCAGCCCATGTGGCTCTTGCGGAAGGCGCCGGGCAGCAGTTCGGCCAGGGTCATCACCCGCTCGACCCCCTGAAGGTTGGCCATGGTGACCCGCACCTCCGGCCCGGCGAATTCGGCCAGCTTCTGCCGACAGCCGCCGCAGGGCGGGACCGGCTCGGGGGCGTCGGCGATGACCGCCACCTCGGCAATCGCGGTGTCGCCGCCCGCGACCATGGCGGCGATGGCCCCGGCCTCGGCACAGGTGCCCTCGGGATAGGCGGCGTTCTCGACGTTCACGCCGGTATAGACCTGCCCCGAGGCGGTGCGGATCGCCGCGCCGACCGCAAAGCCCGAATAGGGTGCCCAGGCACGGGGACGCACCGCGCGCGCGTGATCGAGAAGGCTCATCGGCTGCTCCCTGCGTCGTGACAGGGTGCAATCTGCCGCGCGGCGCGGTTGGCGGCAAGCGGGGATGGCGCGGCGGCGACAGCGCGGGGCGAAGATGGCGCGGCGCGGTCTTGCTGCTTGTGCGGATGCGGGCGCTGTCACAGGATGGGCGCCGAGCGCGCGCCCTGGACCGGAGATCACGATGCCGACCGCCGGAAAGCTGACTGCCGCCTTCCTGTTCGCCGCGCTGTTCGGGGCAGTCGCGCAACTGGCGCTGCCCGCCTTTGCCGCCGCCGAGCAGCCCGAGCCGCGCGCCTTCGCCCTTGTCAACATGGCGCTGGGCCTCGTCATCGGCTGGCGGCTGGGCGGCGCGCGGGCCGGGAGCAACACCTGGGCCGGTGCCGTGGGGCAGGGGATCACGACCACGGTGGCGATCACCTTTGCCGCGCTGGTCCTGCACGGCGGCATCCGCATGGTGGCGCTGTCGATGCGCAAGGCCTACGACGGCCCCGCCGAGGCGGTGATCGCGGTCTTCGGCCTGATGATCGACATCGGCCGCACCGCCGCGCTGCCCGAGGTGATCGCGGCGCTTGCGGCGGGCGCGGTGGTGATCGGCCTGGTCGTCGAATGGATCGGGCGGCGCGCGGACTGACGGGCGCGGCGGGGCGCGGGGTCACGGGGCCGCGCAATCGGGCGAACGGCAAACCCTGTCATTGCGAGGCGCAGCCGAAGCAACCTCGACCGCTCACACGCAACATCGGGGTTGCTTCGTCGCCTTCGGCTCCTCGCAATGACGGAATATACCGGGGTTGCTTCGTCGGCTGCGCCGCCTCGCAATGACGGAACATGCAGCCCGCCCCATTGCCCTGGGTCACGGGGCCTGCATGTGCCGGGGATATTGCCGGTTCCCGTCGGCCGCGCGGTCGGGCAGGGCGAGGTGGCCGGTGGCGTCGCAGGCCTCGAGTTCCAGATCGAGACATTCCGCCGCCCGCGCCCGGAGCAGCTCGACCCGCCAGCGGGCGCGACCGACGCCCGGCACCGGCAGGGGCGCGGACGGCCGCGGGGTCACCCGCCAGCGCGTCATGGCCGCCGTCGGCTGGCCGAAATCGCGCGCATCCGCCTGCCCGCGCCAGCGGCGCAGCGCGATGCCCGGCGTCCCGCTCTCGCGCGCCGCCAGATGCAGGCGGCGCGAGGCGACCATCGACAGGCGCGCGACCTCGCCCACCACCAGGCCGGGGCCGCCGTGGTGCAACCCCTCCTCCATGCAGGCGAGCACCGCGCGATCGTCGCCAGCCTCGACATGTATCACCCGCTCTGCCGCCAGCCCCGCCTGCGCCAGCCCCGGCGCGAACAGGTCGGCCCGCGTCACGCACCACAGCACCGGACCCTCGCTGCGCGCCGCGATCCCGGCAACGAACAGTGCCGCCGCCGCGCTCGCCTGCTCGCCGCCGCCGCCCGCCACCTCGTGCAACGCCCCCAGCGCCAGCCCGCCGCCGGGCAGATGGTCGTCAAGCGCCGCAACCCCGAACGGCAGCACCCCGGCTGCCTGCGCGCTGCCATCCAGCCGCGCGATACGGGCGCGCAGCTCGGCAAGAACAACAGGGGAAGCGGGGCGGCGCATGGTGTCCGGTCGGCTGATTTCGGTGAGTGTTCATTATTTGTTCCTGGCGGGGAGTCGAGTCAATCATGTGTGAGGCGCCCGTCAAGGGAATCGTGTCTGCCCGACATGCCGACGTTGCCGGTGGCATGAATGAAACGCTGCGCCTGACGGTCGGGCATCGGAACACCCGACGGCAGGCCGGTCGCGCCCTGGTGCAGTTTCAGGTTCTGCACCATCGTGCAGGCCGCCCGCCCCCTGATGCGGCCGACCCGTCGCCCGATGCGGTGCGTTTTCCGCCCTCAGACGACAAGCCGCCCTTCGCGGTAGACCAGAAGGCGGTCGTCGGGCAGGGCGAGGGTGGCGTCATCGCCGGTGCGGAACATCCCCGAAGGCACCCGTGCGCGGAATGTCGCGTCGTCGCGCGCGATCTCGGCCACCTCTTCAAGGCCCTCGAACCAGATGCGCGTCACCCGCCCGCCGACGCGCTGGCCGGGGCCGTCGGGCGCGAGATGTTCGGGCCGGAAGCCCAGCGCCAGATCACCACCGGCAAGGCCCGCAGGCGCGGCCCGCGCAAGGCCGAGCGCCGGGGCGCGGACCATGCCGCCCTCGAGCCGCGCCTCGACGAAATTCATGGCCGGGCTGCCGATGAAATAGCCGACATGGGTTGTTGCCGGGTGCTCGAACAGATCCTGCGGCGTGCCCGCCTGCACCACCTCGCCGTGGTTCATCACGACGACGGTGCGGGCGAAGGTCATTGCCTCGTTCTGGTCGTGGGTGACCAGAACCATGGTGATGCCGAATTCCTCGTTGATCTGCTTGAGGATCTTGCGCAGCTCGAATTTCATCTGCGGGTCGATGACGGTCAGCGGCTCGTCGAGCAGGATCGCGCTCACATCCTCGCGCACCAGCCCGCGGCCCAGCGACACGAGCTGCTTATGGTCGGCCGTCAGCCCGACCGCGCTGCGCTGCAGATGCGGCGCGAGACCGAGCCGCTCGGCGATGTCCCCCACCCGGCGCCGGATGATGGCCGGGGCCACCTTGCGGCAGACCAGCGGAAAGGCCAGATTCTGCGCCACGGTCATCGAGGTATAGATCACCGGCACCTGAAAGACCTGCGCGATGTTGCGCCGCCCGGTATCGAGCGCGGTCACGTCGCGGCCGTCGAACAGCACCCGCCCCTGGCTGGGCCGCAACAGGCCCGAGATGATGTTGAGCATGGTGCTCTTGCCGCAGCCCGAGGGGCCGAGCAGGGCATAGGTTCCGCCATCCTCCCAGACCATGTCGATGGGCCGCAGCGCCCATGCCGGGTCCGGCGCGTCCGGCGCATAGGAATGGGCGAGGTGGTCGAGTTCAATCCTGGCCATGCGGGGCCTCGCGTCGAAGAAGCGTGCCGTCGGCACCGTAGATGAAGCCGCGCGCCAGATTCGCATCCACGGCGATCTCGGCACCGGGGGGATGCGTCACCACGCTTTTCTCGTGCATGACCAGCGCAAAACCGGCCAGATCGAGATGGGTCACGGTCTCGGACCCCGACACCTCCGAGAGCACCACCCGCGCGACATGCCGCCCGCCGGGGCGCAGGTCTGCTGCCCGCAACCCGAGACGGTATTCGCCCGGCGCGAGACCCCGGATCAGATCGCCCGCATCCTGCGCGCCGAACGGACCGGCGGCGACATGCGCCCCCACCGTCAGCGGCAGGATGTTGATCGGGGGGTCGCTGATGACACGGGCGGCCTCGATCGTGGCGGGCGCGCCAAAGACCTGTTGCGGCTCGCCGTCATCAAGCAGCCGCCCCTCGGCCATGAGCAGGATGCGGTCGCCCAGGCTCAGCGCCTCGCGCGGTTCGGTGCTGGCATAGAGGACGATCAGGCCGGACTCGTTGCGCAGCATGTCGACGAGTTCCTCGCGCAGGTCCTCGCGCAGCTTGTAGTCGAGGTTCACGAAAGGCTCGTCGAGCAGCAGCACCGGCGCCTGCTTGACCAGCGCCCGCGCGATGGCGACGCGCTGCTGCTGCCCGCCAGAAAGCTCGGACGGCCTGCGTCCGACCATGGCGGAAAGGCCGACCCGGTCCAGCATCGCGCGCGCGGAGTCGCGGGCGGCGGGCCAGCGCAGACCCTTGCGGACCAGCGGGAACGCCACGTTGTCGAGCGTGCTCAGATGCGGATAGTTGATGAATTGCTGCGTCACCATTGCTGTCGGGCGCTTCCACGGCGGCAGGCGGCTCCAGCCTTGCCCGTCGAGCGACACCTCGCCGCTGTCGGGCACGAGAAGCCCGGCAATGGTGCGCAGCAAGCTCGTCTTGCCTGCGCCCGTGCGGCCGAGGATCGTCGTCAGGGTTCCCGGTGCCAGCCGGGCCGAGACATGGTCCAGATGGGTGACGCCGTCCTCGGCATGGGTCAGATCATGGATTTCAAGCATCAGCGCACCGCCCCGGCAAGGCCGCCCTTGCTCAGGAACCGCTCCACCACGAAGGCCAGCAGCACCAGCGGCGCGATCGAGACGAGCGCCGAGGCCGACAGCGCCCACCACGGCGTCACCGACGAATTGAGGGCGACGATCGAGACCGGCAGGAGCTGCGTCTGGGTGAAGGTCAGCGTGAAGGCGAAGAAGAAGTCGTTCCAGCCGAAGATGACGCAGAACATGCCCGCCACGACCAGGCCCGGTACCGCGTTGGGAAGGATCACGCGGAAGAAGGTCGTGATCGGGTCGCAGCCGTCCATCCAGGCCATCTCGTCAAGGCCGCGCGGAATCGAGTTGAAGAAATCCACCATCACCCAGACCGCGATCGGCATGAGCAGCGCGACATAGACCAGGATCAGCCCGGCAAGCGAATCGAGCAGCCCGAGCGCGCGCAGCATGAGGAAGAACGGTATCGCCAGCACGATCGGCGGCATGATGCGCTGCGAGATGAAGAAGAAGGTGATGTCGGCGTTGCGGAAGAACAGGAACCGGAAGGTGAAGCGCGACAATCCGTAGGCCGCCAGCGTGCCCAGCGTGATCGAGACGACCGAGGCGCCGAGCGTGACCCAGATCGAGTTGAGATAGGGTCTCACGATATTGGTGCCGCCCGGCCCGCCGAAAAGCGAGGCCCAGCCCTGGGTCGAGGGCTGGTATTGCAGCCATGGCAGCCAGGTCGCCCCGTTGGTGACGCCGTTGGCATCCTTGAACGAGGTGGTGAGCGCCCAGAGGAACGGAAACACCACGAAGGCCGACCAGAACAGGATGAAGCCGTATTTCAGGGCCAGCTTCAGCGTCCGGCTGACGGGTGCACGCGGTTCGGGATCGAGTGGCTGATGCGTCATCGAGGCAGTCTCCGGCGGATGCTTATGGCGCTGGGCGGACAAGGAAACGGACGAGCAGCTTGGCGATGATCGTCAGCGCCACGATCATGATGACCAGGTAGATTATGGACAATGCCGCCGAATAGCCGATCTGGAAGTCGCGCAACCCGCGGATGTAGATGTAGTAGCTTGCCGTCTCGGTCGACTCGCCGGGGCCGCCCGAGGTCATGACGTAGACGGTATCGAGAATCTTCGATGCCTCGATGAGCCGGATCACGATGGCGCCGACCGAAATCGCCGCCAGCCCCGGAAAGGTGACCGAGAAGAACGTGCGCACCGGGCCCGCGCCGTCGATCCTTGCCGCGAGATAAGGTTCGGAAGGCAGCGACAGCAGCCCGGCAAGCAGCAGCAGGAACATGAACGGCGTCCACTGCCAGATCTCGACCAGCATGACCGCGACGAAGGCCCAGACCGGATCCGACAGCCAGGGAACGCCGGGAAGACCGAGGCCGCGGATGATCGGGTTCAGCGGCCCGAGCGATTCGTGAAAGATCGTGCGCCAGATCACTGACATGATGACCGGGGTGGTCATCATCGGCACCAGAAACAGCACCCGGAAGAAACGGCGCGCGATCACGTCGCGCCAGACCAGCAGCGCCAGCGCGAAGCCCAGCACATACTGGATCAGCACGGTGCCGACCGCCATGACCGACAGCCGCCCGAGCGCCGCCCAGTAGCGGCTGTCGGCCATAAGCCGTGAGAAGTTCTGCCCGCCCTTCCAGCTCAGCCCCGGATTGTAGACATCCCAGCCCGAGAAGCTGACCCGGATGGTGAAGAGCAGCGGGAACAGGATGATCGCGACAAGGGCGATGAGGCCCGGCGTGAGGAAGAGATACTTCTGACGATACATTCAGGACGACCCCGCAACCCGAGGGAGGCGGGAAGGGCGGACCCTTCCCGCCGGCCAGTCAGCGCGCGTCCTCGAGCGCCACGACGTTGGCGTATGCGGCACGGATCGTGTCGGCACCGATCCGGTCCACGATGGCCCGCCACTCGTCGGCCACGTCGTCGAGCGCCTGCTGCGGCGTTGCCGTTCCGGCCTGGGCCCGCGCCACGCCCGCCGCAAGCGAGGACATGAACTCACCCACACCCGGAACACGCAGGTCGAAAACCCGGTTCGGGTTCTCGTCGATACCTCTCAGGGTTTCGACATAAGCCTGCGACACCTCGGGAGTCCAGCCGAGTTCATCCTCGTAGAAGGCGGCCTCGAAATGCGACTCGCGGTAGGGGTTCACGCCGTAGCGCCCGACCTGCATGTCCGATTCCGTGTTCGCCTCGTTGGCGAAGAAGCACAGGAAATCGAAGGCCATGTCCTGGTTCTGGCTCGATCCGGCAACCGCCGAGGTCCAGCCCCAGGTGACATAGCCGGGGCGGTTGGGTTCGGCGAAGGTCTCCCATTCGCCGGTGTTGCGATTCCATACCTCGGTCGATCCGGGCAGCGCCGTCGGCATGACGGAGTTGCGGATCGGGCTGTCTTCCTGTTGGGCCTGGATGAAGGCGTCGTCCCAGGAATAGCTCATCAGCGTCTGGCCGCCCCCGAACGAGAAGATTTCGTCCCCGAGGCCGAAATTCGTCCCGCCCGGCGGCATCGAGGCCTGTGCGGCAACGAACATTTCAAGGCCACGGACCCAGCCCGGCGTGTTGACCAGCGGCTCCATCGTCTCGAGGTCGAAGAAGAAGCCGCCGGTCACGTCGGGGTTCTTGGCATAGCCCGCCACGCGGCTGATGAAGGCCGAGAACATCAGGTCGTCGCGCTGCGTCACCTCGGCGGTGCCGAAGTTCGGCTGGCCGTCGCCGTCCCAGTCCCAGCCCGAGAACACCGCGGCGATCTCGTTGTATTCCTCCCAGGTCGCGGGCGGCGTCAGCGCGCGGCCGGTCTCTTGCTCGAAGCGCGCCTGCATGTCGGGGTTGTCGAAGATGTCGGCCCGATACTTCATGTAATGGCGGTCGCCATCCATGGTATAAAGCAACATCTCGTTGTTCCAGGTCGCAACGCCGCGATAGGTCGCGGTCAGGTCCTGCATGCCCTGCGTTTCCCGATAGGCCTCGGGCACCGGGGCCAGATAGGGGTTGAAATCCCCCAGCCAGAGCGAGGGGAAGAACAGCGCGTCATAGGCGGCCTGCCCGGTCTGGAACGGGATCATGATGCGCTGGAACAGGTCGCCGAAGGGCACATGAACCACGTTCACGGTGGCGCCGGTCAGCTCGGCGAACTGCGCGGCGTGCAGCGCCGTCGGCTCGCCGATCACCGGGATCGCATGGGTGATGATGTTGAGGGTGCGGCCGGAATAGTCCCTGGCGTCGATCGCCTCGAACGAGCAGACGCCGGGCACGTCGGCCGAAATTGGATACATCGCCGCGTAATCGGGGGTTTCGGCCCAGGCCGAGGGCGCCGCGACGGGCAGCGCCGCCAGCGACAGGACCGTCGTGGCCAGCAGCGAATTGCGGATTCTGGATGTCATCGTTTCCTCCCTGGATGATGGTAGTGCCGGAGGGCGTCGCGCCCTCCGGGTCGCAGGCAGCGGGCCGGGCATCATGCACCCGGCCCGCCGGTAACCGGCACACACAGATTTACGGCACGAGCACCGCGCGACCGCTGATCCGTCCCTCGTGCAGGTCGCGCAGCGCCTTGTTGGCATCGTCGAGGCTGTAGTACCGCGTATGAAGTTCCACGAGGCCGCGATCCGCAAGGGACATCAGCTCGACCAGTTCGGCCCATGTGCCGACCAGATTGCCGATGATGTTCTTCTCCGAGATGATGAGATCGACCGTGGGAACCCGGATGTCCTCGCCGTAGCCGACGATATAGTAGCTGCCCATCGGCCGCGTCATGGCAAGGCCCCGGTGGGTGGTGCCCTTCTCGCCGACGAAGTCGATCACCGCCTCGGCACCCTTGCCGCCGGTAAGGGACAGGACGGCCTCGACCTCGCCGCCGTCGGCCTTGACCAGATGGTCGGCGCCGCCCTTGCCCGCCAGTTCGAGCGCCGCATCCGAGAGGTCGATCACGATGATGCGCGCCGCACACATCGCACGCAGCACCTGCACGCCGATATGCCCCAGCCCGCCCGCGCCGATCACGACGACCGACTGGTCGGGAAGCAGTTGCTGGGCGGCCTTCTTGCAGGCGCGATAGGCGGTGAGGCCCGCGTCGGAATAGGGCGCGACATCCTTGGGCGCGAGGGTGCGCGGCAGCGCCACCAGGTTGCGCGACGAGGTGCCGAGATATTCGGCATAGCCGCCGTTGCTGTCGAGGCCGGGGAACTTGCCGTCCGCGTGCATGTCGTGGCCGCGACGGCAGGCAAGGCAGGTGCCGCTGGAAACCTTGGGATGCACGATCACCGGATCGCCGACCTTGAAGCCCTCGACCTCGGGGCCGATCTCCTCGACCCAGCCCGCGTTTTCATGGCCCATGATGAAGGGCAGCAGGCCATGGCCGGTCGGGTCCATATGCGGCTTCCAGATGCCTTCGATGATGTGCAGGTCGGTGCGGCACACGCCCGCACCGCCGATGCGCACGATCACATCGGTAGACTTTTCGATCACCGGGGCGGGCACGTCCTCGAGATTCACCCAGGACGGCGCGGTGAGTGAAGGATCATATTCGTGGAGCACCTGCGCCTTCATAGTCTTCTCCTGACTGACTGTGATATCCCCGTGACGAGGGGCGGTTGGCCAAAGACTGGGCGAAGCGCCATGCGCGGGCAACGGCGCGTGATTCACGCCGGAAAGCGTTCGACGAATGGACAGGCTGCGTGATCGGCTGTCCATTTTCCAGACACCGGGGCGCCGGTGCTGCCTGACGGGGCAGGGGTTGGGGGCGGTGTCCAGTTTCTGGACAGCTTTTCACCGCCCGCGCCGCGAATCACCTCACGGCAGGGCGGCAGGGCGGCAGGGCGGCAGCGGGCAGGGGCCGTCCTGCGATCACGCTTGGTCGGCCCCGCCCGCAAATCCCGTCATTGCGAGGCGAAGCCGAAGCAACCCCGACCGCTCACACGCACCATCGGGGTTGCTTCGTCGGCTGCGCCTCCTCGCAATGACGAAAGTGCTGGTCGCCGGTTGCAGCGGCAGCGGGCGGTTTCGTTGACAGGTTGCCGGATCGCCCCTAGACACGGGCACAACTCCTCCGACGATGAAGGAGTAACTTCGTGGACTTCCGGAAACCGGCACTGGTCCGGGCGCGTCATCAGCTCGAGGAACGGGGAACCTTTCCGGGGGGCGCCCTTCCCGCCGATATTGCCGAAAGCTGGACCCGGTCCCTGGCCCACGGCCTCGACCCGCGCGACAAGGGTGAAAGCCTGGTCCTGACCGCCAGCCAGATCGAGCACGAGCGCACCCGCTACCGCGAGCTGATCCGTTTCGCGCGCCCGGAACTGGAACTGCTTTACGACCAGATCGCGGGGTCCAACTTTCTCATCGCGTTGGGCAGCCCCGAGGGCCTCATCCTCGAGACGCTGTCCGATACCGATCCGGGTTCCGAGGGGGCGATCGACGGCGTGATCGTCGGTTCCGTCTGGACCGAGGCCCTGCGCGGCACCAATGCGCTGGGCCTGACCCTCGAGACCGGACGCGCGGCGCAGGTCTACGGGGGCGAGCATTTCCTGCGCATGGATTCCAACATCGCCTGCCTCAGCGCCCCGATCTTCGACGGGCGCGGCGGGCTTGCCGGATTGCTCGACGCCTCGTCGCGCACGACCGTTCGCCAGCAGCATACGGCGGCGCTGGTGCGGATGTCGGCCTCGAACATCGAGAACAGCCTGATCCGGCAGGCCCATGACGATCATCTGGTGCTGCAGTTCCACCCCCGGCCGGAATATCTCGGCACCCTGTCGGTGGGGATGCTGGTTCTTGACAGGGACTTCGCGATCCATGCCGTCAACCGGCGCGGCACCCTGTTCCTGAGCAGTATTCCCGGCCTGATCGGGCGCAGTTTCACCGAGGTTTTCGACGGCCGGTTCGAGGATCTGGCCGCGCGCCTTGTCCGTGGCGAGACCCTGCGCATCCGCGACCGCTTCGGCTCGGCGGTCTCGGTGCGCTGCGTCGCCAATCGCGCCAGCTTTGCACTGGCCAGCCGGCATCAGGGCTGGACGGCGCCGGATGACCCGCGGCTCGGGCCGAACCGCGGGCTGTTCAAGGGGCTGGTGGTCGAGGACCCGGCGCTCTGGGCGCAACTGGTCAGGCTGCCCGATGCCGCCAGACGGGGCCTGCCCGTCGTCATCGAGGGGCAGAGCGGTACCGGCAAGGATGTCGTGGCGCGGCTGGCCCATGCGGCAGTCGGAAGCGAGCGGCCCTTTCTTGCCTATGACGGGCGGCTGGCGAGCGAGGACGATTTCACCCAGGCGATGTTCGGCGAGGGCGACGACAGGCCGGGCCTGCTCGAACAGGTGCAGGACGGGACGCTCTATCTCGACGAGGTCACGCGCCTTCCGCCACGGGCGCAGGCGGTTCTCGCACGTCTCATGGATACCGGCGAATATCGCCGCGAGGGGTCACCGGACATCCTGCGCAGCCGCGCGCGGATCATCGCCAGCACGACGCAGCCGCTTGACGATGCCGCGCGCTGCGGGCTGCTGGGGCCGGAACTGAGGTTCCGGCTGTCCGGCTACACGATCACCCTGCCGCCGCTGGGCAGGCGGTCGGACATCGCGGCGCTGGCGCGGCATTTTCTTGATGCGGCCGACCCCGACCTGATGCTGGATGAAGGCGCGGTCGGGTGCGTCACGGCATACCCGTGGCCCGGCAACCTGCACGAGCTGCGCGCCCGCATGATGCGCGCCGCGCTGCAGGCCGAGGGCCGCGTTGTGCGTCGCGCCGACCTTGCCGATCTCGTGCTGCCCGAAGACCGGCCCGCCGCCGGTGTCGACGTATGCCCGGCCTGCGCCGGCACGTCCTGGAAAGAGCAGCGCTGCCGTCTGATCCGGAGCGAAGTCGCCGCTGCCGACGGCAACATCGCCGAGGCAGCCCGCCGGATCGGGGTCTCACGGACCACGATCTACAAGCACCTGGCCTGAACCGGTGGTGAGAGATGCGAAGCCCGGACGATGCGCGGTTTTATGGATGACGAGGCGGGTTAGAGCATTCCGCAGTCAAACGGGAACGTTTGACGCCCGCGATAATTCGACAAAACAAGGAGTTGGAGCGGGTCCGCTGAATCGGATTGAGCGAGACCCGCGCTAATTCGTGGCATGTCGCGCGCGATCTCGATCATATCCCGTCGCTCCGGAGAAACTCGCGCATTCCTCCCTGGCGAGAAGATCACGGACCTGTCCGACGGCCTTGTTCCCTCATTTCGACCCGATACGCTTTGTTCCTGCGGCCGCGCGCACGACTTTCCTACCCCCTCCTCCCTGCCGCCATCGCCAGCACCACCCCCACCAGCAGCGCGGATACTAGCAGGATCAGGCCCGACAGCGCGTAGATCGTCGGGCTGGCGCCCGAATTCATCTTGCCGAACATGTCCAGCGGCAACGTGTTCTGGCGGCCCACCAGATAGGACGAGCGCGCGAATTCGTTGAACGACAGCAGGAACGAGAAGACGATGGCGCCGATCACTCCGGGCAGGATCAGCGGCAGCACGATGTCGCATGTGCGCCGCCACCAGCCTGCACCCAGATCGGCGGCGGCCAGCAGATAGCTGCGCCGCACCGACGTCATCGAGGTAAGCACCACCGTGAATGCGAACGGCAGCGCCCAAAGCAGATGTCCCAGCGCGACCGTCCCCCAGAACGGTGCAAGCTGCCAGCGGTTGAACACCACCGAAAGCGCCAGCCCCTGAATGATGCCGGGCACGAACATCGGCAGGATCACCAGCAGGAACCAGGCATTGCGCAGGCGGCCCAGTTCCAGATACGCCAGTGCCGCCGCGATGGCCGCCACGGTCGAGACCAGCGTCACCACCGCAGCGATCAACAGCGATTCGTTCAGTGCACGCAGCAGGCCGCGTTCATGCAGCAGCGCCTGATACCATTTCAGGCTGATGTTGCCGAGCGACGGAAGCGCGGGCTGAAGAGCGGGGTTGAAGGACACGCCCAGCAGGTAGACCGGCGGCAGATAGACTATCACCAGCGCCACCAGGGTCAGCGCCCAGATGCAGGCGCGGATCTGCCACCTTTCAAAACCGGCGTGCATCAGAAATCCTCGAACAGGCGGGTGAGGCCGAATCTGGCATTGCCGAGCAGCACCGCGCCGATCAGCGCCACCAGCACCACGGTCGAGATCGCGAAGGCCAGCGGGAAATTCACCACCCGCATCACGTCATTGATCATGATCGAGATCATCGACGCCCCCGCGCCGCCCAGCATCTGCACCTCGGTCGAGGACCCCGCTGACATGACGAAGACGAACAGGAAGCCCGCGAAGATTCCCGGTTTCGTCAGCGGAATGATGATGGTGACCAGCGTGCGCAGGAACCCGGCGCCCATGTCCTGTGCTGCGGCAAGAAAGCTCGGCTCGACGCGGCGCAATGCCAGCAACAGCGGGAAGATCACGAAGGGCAGGTATGAGGCGATCAGCCCGATCATCACCGCGAAATCCGAAAACAGCAGCCAGTCGAGCGGTTCGGATATGATCCCCGCCTGCATCAGCCAGTCGTTGATGAGGCCGGTGCGGCCGAGAACCAGCCTCCACGAAAACGCCCGGATCAGATAGGACGTGAAGAACGGCACCGTGAAGGCGCCGATCAGCACTAGCGCCATGCGGCGCGAGGCGACGAAATGCACCGCCAGTGCCGCCGGGTAGCCCACGGCCAGACAGGCCAGCGCGGCCAGCGCGGCCTTGAACAGACTGGTGACGATCACCCACCAGCGACCGACCTCGCCGATCTGGGCGTAGGCGGCAAGCGACAGGTCGGGCCTGATCCAGTAGGTTGCCGGGTCCCAGGCCCAGAAGCTCCACACCACGACAACCGCGAGCGGCGCGAATCCGAGGATCAGCGTCAGCAGCAGCGCCGGAGAGGCAAGGGCGAACCCGCGCCCGATCCTGAACATGTGCGGACCTCGTATGCTGGAGGCGGTCGGCGCCCCGCACCGGCGGGGCGCCGGGGCGGATTCAGGTGTTGCGCAGACGCTGCCACCATTCTTCGTACAACTGGAAATTATCGGGGCGGGTGTTCTGCCAGAACATCTTGCCCGCGAACTTCTGCCGGACGTGTTCGACGATCTCGGCGACGGTATCGGGATCGGTCTCGTCGGGGTTGGCGTTGGCCCAGTCCAGCGTGTTGTCGCTGGGCACGACATAGCCGGAAAGCAGCACCAGCTTGTTGGCGTAGAAGCCGTCGTAGATCCAGTTGGCGAAAGCATGGGCGGCGTCGCTCAGGCCGCGTTCGACCGCGCCGCGATGCAGGATGAGGTTGTTGCCCCAGCCAAGATAGCCCTCGACCGGCTCGGCATAGCCCACGTCAAGGCCGCGCCGCTGGGCTTCGTAGACGATCGGCTCCCAGCCGGTCATCGCGTCCACTTCCTCGTCGGCCACCAGTTGCACGCCCTGTTCCCAGCCGTTCCAGAAGGTGCGGAACTGGCCGTCGCGCTTGTGCTTGATGAGGAATTCCATCACCAGGCCCAATTCGTCCTCGGTCAGGTTGCCGGGCTCTTCGATGGCGGCGTTTTCCGCGCCCTTGAGGTAGATCGCCGCGAAGGTGGCCGAGTTGATCCAGGCGTCCTCCATCGCCACCCGGCCCTTCATCGCGGGGTCGAAGATGACGCCGTAGCTGTCGACATCGCCCAGCTTGTCGCGGCGGTAGATGATCGAGTCGGCGTTCACCACGCAGGGAATCCCGATCTGCGCGCCGTCGTCGGTCAGATAGGGGATGTCCTTGGCCCATTGCCAGACGGTATCCCAGTTGGCGATCTTCGACGTGTCCCAGGCTACGCTCGCGTTCTGGCGATACAGCTCGCGCTCGGCACCGCCCTGCAGGCCGCTGAGGTCATAGACCTGATTGGCGTTGCCCGCGACGAGCCGCGCCACCACCGGGCCGGGGTCGTTGCCGTTGTCGGTAAAGCTGACGTTCAGCCCGGCATCGGCAGCCGCACGATCCCAGTCGTTGCCGATGTCCAGCGTGCCGGTTCCCCAGAACGCGATCTCGGTGCCCGCTGCCTGCGCAATCCGCGGCAGCAGCGAGGACGCGCCCAGAAACGCGCCCGCGCCCATGGTCATCCGCCCAAAGCCCCGCCGCGACAGGGTGGCGGCGAAGGGGACGGTAAGGAAACTCCGGGTCTTCATCTTGTCACTCCTCGTTGTTGGCAGATTGCCGTTGTCGTTCGGGTCGAACCGGCGGGCGGGTTCAGGCAAGTACCGGGATCAGTGCCCCCCGGTGCAGGTCGGCGCGCACCTGCGCGCCGGGTTCAAGCCCTTCGGGGATGGCGTCCGAGGCAATTTCCGCGCCAAGCGTCACCCCGTCCGGGCCACGCAGACGGCAGTCGTAATGCAGCCCGCGAAAGCGGATTTCCTCGATGACCAGCGGCAACCCCGCGCCGTCCGGCGACAGCGTGATGCGGTCGGGACGAATGGCGACCTTCGCGGGCAGGTCGTCGCGCGCGTAATCGGCGAGCGTGAAACTCTGCCCCGCGATCTGCACGCGCAGGTCGGTACCTGCACGCTCGATGCTTTCGGGGGTGATGATCGATTCCAGGCCGATGAAGCGGGCCACGAATTCGTTGGCCGGACGGTTGAGGATTTCGTCGGGCGTGCCGACCTGTTCGACCCCGCCCCTGTGCATGATCGCCATGCGGTCCGACAGGCTCATCGCCTCGTCCTGGTTGTGGGTGACAAGGATGAAGGTCGCGCCGATCTTGCGGTGCAGGCGGCCGAATTCGTCGCGCATCTGCTGGCGCAATCGTTCATCCAGCCCCGTGAGCGGTTCGTCCAGCAGCAGCAGTCCGGGTTCGAGGACGAGCGAGCGCGCAAGCGCCACCCTCTGCCGCTGCCCGCCGGAAAGATGCGCGATGTTGCGCCCCTCGAACCCGGCCAGATCGACCAGTTGCAGGGCGTCGCGCACCTTGGATTCAGCTTGGGTCCGGCTTTCGCCGCGCGTGCGCAACCCGTAGGCCACGTTCTGCGCCACCGTCATGTGCGGAAACAGGGCGAGGTCCTGAAACACCGTGTTGCAGTTGCGCCGGTTGGCGGGAAGATGCGTCACATCGCTGCCGTCGAACGCGACCGAGCCGGTGGTCGGGCGGTCGAAGCCGCCGATGATGCGGATGAGCGTGCTCTTGCCCGACCCGGATGATCCCAGCAGCGTGAAGAACTCGCCCGCGCGGATCGCCAGGTCGAGCGGCGCAAGCGCGGTGACGGCGCCAAAGACGCGGCTGACGCCGTGCAGGTCGATGCCGATGGCCATCAGTCGTTGCCCTTTCGCTGCGCCGTGCCGCCTGCCTCTTCCACGATCAGCAGCCCGTGCGCATCGCGCCACGCCGCCTGCCCGCCCAGAACCAGCGTGGTCGAGGTCGCCTCTTCGATCAACGCCGGGCCGGGAACGGCGGCGTCGGGTGGCATCAGGTCGCGGGCGTAGACCCCGGCATCGGCCCAGCCGTCGCCTGCGGCACCCCAGACCTTGCGGCTGCCACGCCGCGCACCCTCGAGCGTCAGCCCGTCGGCCACCACCGAGGGGCTGCCGATCACCGGGTTGTCGAGCGTGGCGATCAGGTGAATGCCGGTGATCTCGATCGCCGCATCCGGCAGGGCAAAGGAATAGGCCGTGCGGTGCGCGGCGTGAAATTCCTGCGTGATGTTCGCGGCATCCAGCGTTCCGGGCACCAGTGTCGTCACCGAATGTTCCTGGCCGCGATAGCGCATCTGCAGCGCGAGGGCGTGGGTCACGCTTTCCGGTCGGTCACGGCCGAAATAGTCCAGCGCGTCCTGACGCATCGCCGCAACCTGTGCTTCCAGCGGGGGAATGGCGTCGGGCGACAGCAGGCTGAACCAGGTCTTGCGCAGATCGGCGCGCGGCTTGGCTGCCAGCATCCCCCAGGCGGAGAAGATGCCCGCATGAGGCGGGATCACGACCCGGCGCACCCGCAATTCGCGCCCCAGCCGCGCGGCGAACAGAGGCCCCATGCCGCCGGTGACCATCAGTGTGAAGTCGCGCGGGTCATAGCCGCGCTGGATCGTCACCAGCTTCAGCGCGTTGATCATGCTCGCCTCGGCCAGCAGGACGACCGCCTGTGCGGTATCCTCGACCCCGAAACCGAGGCGCTTGCCCAGCGCGGCCATCGC
Source organism: Rubellimicrobium sp. (assembly GCA_019454835.1). Taxonomy (GTDB): domain Bacteria; phylum Pseudomonadota; class Alphaproteobacteria; order Rhodobacterales; family Rhodobacteraceae; genus JADYZU01. The sequence goes on along the minus strand of JACFNP010000025.1, from coordinate 16,470 downwards.
GCGGCGGGCGTCATCGATTCGCAGGGTGATCTTGCCGCCGGCGAAACTGTCGGGGTCGATGATTCCGGTCAGCAGCTTTGCGTCCGTGACGGTCGGTTCAGCTCCGCCCAGGCCGTAGCAGACCGGGCCGGGGTTGGCCCCGGCACTGTCCGGCCCGACGGTGAGCGCGCCGAAATCGTCCACCCGCGCGATCGAGCCGCCACCCGCACCGATCTCGACGATGTCGACCACCGGCACCTGCACGGGATAGCCCGGCGAGATGCGGCTCCATTCCATGCGGTAGTCGTCGAAGATGCGCGGGCGCCCGTCGACGATCACCGAGCATTTCGCCGTGGTGCCGCCAACGTCGAACGACAGCACATTCGGCTCACCCAGAAACTCGCCGATGCGCGCGGCACCGGCAACCGCGCCGGAAGGCCCCGATTCCACCAGGCTCAACGGGGATTCCACCGCCTGGGCAAAGGACGACACGCCGCCGTTCGACAGCATGGCATAGTGCGCGCAGCGCACCGCATTGTCGATCAGCCTCGTTTCGAGCCGCTCGAAATAGCGCGCGATGATCGGCTTGACGTAGGCGTTCAGCACCGCAGTGTTGGCCCGCTCGTATTCGCGCCACAGGCCCGACACCTCGTGGCTGGCACAGATGGTGACGCCGGGCAGGGCTTCGGTCAGCAGGCGGGCGCAGGCGGCCTCGTGCACGGGGTTGGCGTAGGAGTTGAGGAACAGGATCGCCACCGCCTCGACCCGTTCGGCACGCAGAACCTGGGCGGCGCGGGCCACATCGGCCTCGTTGAGCGGGACGTGCACAGCGCCGCTGGCGTCGATCCGCTCTGCGACCTCCAGACGCAGCGCGCGTTCGACATAGGGCCGGGGGCTGTGAAAGCGCAGGTTGTAGAGATCGGGCCGGTTGCCGCGCCCGATCTCGAGCACGTCGCGAAAGCCGCGCGTGGTGACAAGAGCGGTGCGCACGCCCTTGCGTTCGGTGATCGCATTGATGACGGTGGTGCCGCCGTGGACGAAAAAGCCTACCTGGTCGGGGCGCAGCCCGCCGTCCCCGGTGGCAAGGCGGAGCGTGTCAAGGACGCCTTCCGACTGGTCGTCCGGGGTGGTCAGGCTCTTGGCGGTAAAGATCCGGCCCGTCGCCTCGTCATAGCCCAGAAGGTCGGTGAACGTGCCGCCGACATCGGTTGCCAGCCGGATCATTGTGCAGCCTCCTGCCAGCCGTAAAGTCGCCGGGCGTCGTCGCGGGATAAAAGCTCCGCGCGCAGATCGGCCGTGATCGCCTCGGGCGCACGCCGGTCGGGCGGGCCCCAGCCGCCGCCCCCTCCGGTGACGATACGCACCACGTCGCCCCTGTGCAGGCGGCGACCGCCAAGGCGACCGTAAGGCGTGACTCGGCCGGTTGCGGCCTCGATCACCTCAAAACGGTTCGCGGACCCGTCGAACCCGCCCTCGATCCCCCATGGCGCCGTGGCGTTGCGGCCGAAGCTGCCGGTCAGGGTGGTGCCGTCGACCAGTACCTCGTAATCGCGCACCACACCGTAGCCGCCGCGATAGCGCCCCGCACCGGGGCCATTTTCGGTGTTGAAGTCGTAACGGCGCACCCGCAGGGGGAATTTCGCCTCGAGCAATTCGATAGAATAATTGTAGGTGTCGCCATCGGTCAGCGAGATAACCGCATTGGCGCCGTCGCCGTCCGAACAGGCGCCCCAGCCGCCGTGGGTCGGCTCGATATGGATGAATTCCTCCCCGTCAGGGGTGTGGCCGGACAGGTAGATCACGCAGAGCGAGGAATAGGAGCCAGCCGAAAAGCGTTGCGGCAGCACCGGGGCCAGCGCCTTCCACACCAGTTCGGAGGCGTGGACCGAGCCTTCGTAATACCAGCCGGTAGGTGAAGGCCGTTCGGCGGTGAAGATCGTCCCGCGCGGGGCCGTGATCGTCAGCGGGCGGAACCAGCCCTCGTTTGACGGCTCGTGCGGGGCGACCATCGCCTTGAACACCGATTTCACCGCCGAATGCAGCGCGCCCGCGCCGCAGTTGATCGGACCGGCGGCGGCGGGCGGACAGCCGGTGAAATCGATCGCAAGGCTTTCGCCGCTGATCGTCACCTCGACCTGCACCGTGATAGGCGTGTCTGAGACACCGTCGCCGTCGATCACGTCCTGCGCCCGGTAGCTGCCATCCGGCAGCGCCGCGATCACGGCGCGCGCGCGCCGTGCGGCGGTGTCGATCAGCGCGTCGAACCCTTCACGCAGAACGTCGGCACCGTATCTGTCAAGCATCTCGCCCAGCCGCGCTTCGGCGATGTGCACGGTCGCGATCTGGGCGTTGAGGTCGCCCATCGCGACATCGGGCAGGCGCACGTTCTCGCGGATGATACGCAGGATTTCCGGGCTGAGAGTGTCGTGAACCGCCAGCCGCAGCCGCGACAGGCGCAGTCCTTCCTGAAAGATCGAGGTCGCATCGGGCGGCAGGCTGCCGGGTACCGCGCCGCCAACATCGACCCAGTGCGCGACGTTCACCGCCCAGGCGAGCAGGTCACCCTCATGGAAGATGGGGCGGATGATGGCGAAGTCGCAGGCATGGGTCCCGCCGTAATAGGGATCGTTGGTCACGAATATGTCGCCTTCGTGCACATCGCCCGCGTAGGCGTCGATCACCGATTGCAACTGTGTGCCGAAGGTGCCGGTGAACAACGTGATGCCGTTGCTCTGCGCGACAAGCTCGGCGCTGGCGGTGCAGATGCCGCAGGCAAAGTCGAGCACCTCGTAGATCACGGGACTCATGCTGGTGCGCTGCATGACGACGCCCATCTCGTCCACGATGGCAAGCAGCTTGCCATGTATGATCTCGAGTGTAACCGGGTCGATCCCGTATTGCGGTTCCTCGGCCAAGGCCACACCTCGTGCTGTCTGGTCCGGGGCCTATTGTAGAGTCCGCGAAGGGGGATCGTCTCCTACCCTCTGCCCCACCCGAACGGGTGGGGCAGAGGGTGCGCGGGGTATGGTTGGCAGGATCGTCTGGGAAACCGGCAGATTGAGCATTTCGCAGTCAAGTGGAAACAATTGACGCCCGCGACAATGCGACAAAACAAGGAGTTGGAGCGGGCCCGCTGAATCGGATTGAACGCGATCCGCTCCAGCAGGCCCGATTATCCGGGGCGTGCACCGCCTCGATAAGGCGGCGCCAGCAACCCCAGATCGCGCGCCCGAGCCAGCGCCGTAGTGCGGTTTCCGGCATCGAGCTTGCGATAGATATTGGCAAGATGAAATTTAACCGTATTGCCGCTGATCCCCAGCGCGCGGGCGATCTCCTTGTTCGACAGCCCGTGCTCCAGCCGGGCAATGATCAGAGCTTCGCTGGGCGTCAGGAGAACCTCGCCAGGCGCGGACTCGCCGTGGCGGTGGCGCCTTACAAGCTCGAACACCGGCTGCAACCGCTGCCGCAGCAACGAGGCAGGCGCCAGCATGGCAAAGCGCCCGGTGATGTGATCGTGCAGCGCCGTGCCCTCTTCGGCGAAGGGCAGACAGAGATCGTCCAGCCGCTGCCGTACCGCCAGATCGACCAGTTCCGCCCAGGCCGTATCGGCCTGTCCGGCAGCCAGGAGGATGCGCAGCCGCAACGCGGCAAGGCGGGTCAGGCGCGGCACGTTGCCCCGTGCGCGCAGGGTCGAGTCAGCCAGAATGCGCAGCGCCTCGTCATGCCTGCCCTCGGCCAGCGCAAGACGCGCCTGCAGCGTCGTTCGCAGCGGCCCGCGCATCGACACCGGATCACCCCCGGGCGTCGGCCCGCTTTCGAGCGCAGGCTGCGCCGAGGCCAGCAGGCGCGCGGCATCCGCGCTCTGACCCAGCCGAAGGAGAGCCTCGATCCGCAGCAGTTCCACCAGATCGGCGAGGCGGCTGTAGTGGCGTCGCACCGCAATGGCCCTGGCATGTTGCAGGACATGATCGGGGTCGTTTCCGGCAAGCAGCGCCAGCCGTGTGCGCGAGATCAGCGCCGAGGCCAACGGGTCATACCAGCTATCGCGATGGCCCAGCCGATCAAATGCGTGTTCGAGGAATTCGACATCCTCAGCGCTGCCGCCGGTTCGCCCTGCTTCGATCTCGATCTCGTATTGTATTACCCGGGTCATCAGCGTCAGGTCGGCGTCGGACCCCAGTTCGCGTCGGCAGCGTTCCGCATGTTCGGCAAGCGTCTCTTTCGCGCTCTCGAACTGGCCTGACAGGAATTCGGCCTGTCCGACATGGATCGGCAGATGTGCCGCGCCGAAGTCGGACCCTGCAGCACGAAAGTCGCGGATCGCAAGACGGCCGAACCGGATCGCGGCATCGAACTGACTCGACTGGAGCGAGAAGAAGCACAGCAAGTTGCGCGTCAGCGCCAGCCGCACCGGATCAACCCCTGTCATGGGGGTTATGTCCGCCTCAAGCTGCGCGACCAGATCCGCCGCCGCGCGGCGGTCGCAGTAGAGATCGAGCAGCGCCGCGATCAGCCGCAATTCAGCCTGCAGATCGACGCGGTCGGGAGCGATCACCTCGCGCGCCTGCTCGATCCGGTTCAGCGCCAGGTCGATCTCGCCGCGCTTGGCGGCCGAAATCGCCAGGCCGAGAATGGTGCGCGGCGTCGCGGCCAGCTCTGTCGGCGCAAGCCGGGCGAGCTCCGAAAACTGCTGTGCCGCGCCGTCCTCGCCACGATAGATCAGCCGCCAGCCACCGCCGCGCTCGGCCATCCCGGCCGCGTTGGCCATGTCGCCCGATCGCAGCGCGACGCTGATCGCCTTGCGCCATTCGCCTTGCGCGGCGAGGTAGTCTGCCGCGCGGCGGCGGATCGCACCCAGATCGACACCGGCGCCCCGCGCCTCGGCTTCCAGAAACTCGCCAACCAGACCATGCAAACGCGGCGTGGCGACGTTGTCTCCGCCCTCGAGCGGCAGTGCCAGTGCGGCGAGCAGGCGCAGCAGCCGCCCGGTTTCCGGGCCGCCGATTGCCGCAGCCATCACGTCGGGGCGCAGTTGATCGAAGGCTGCGGCCTTGAACAGCAGGCCTCGATCCGCAGACGGGACGCCTTCGACGACCAGTTGCGACAGATAGGCCGCCATCTCGCGCTGCCGCCCCGAGAAATCGGGCAGTTCATCCAGGGCAATCCTCTGGTCGCGCAGCAGGATCAGCGCAAGGCGCAACGCAACCGCCCAGCCGCCGACGCGGCGCACGAACCGCAACCACAGTTCCTGCGGCACCGAGATGCCCGAGGCGCGCAGCATCTGGATCGCCTCGGTGTCGTTCAGCCTCAACTCGTGCGCGCCAAGCTCGAGTACCTGCCCCTGCAGCCGCAACGCTGTCACCGCCAGCCCCGCCGCGACGCGCGATGCAATCATCAGCCTCAGTGGCGGCGCGGGATCAAGGTAAAGCAGCCGTGTCACCAGCGTCAGCGCGTCGGGCGAAATGACGCGCTGGAAATCGTCCATCAGGATGCAGACCGGCGCCTGCAGCGCGCTTGCCGCCTGCTCCATCTGCAAGATTAGCTGGTCGAGGGTCTCGGCACCCGGTCGGTTGCCGTCGCGTCCGCCGGGTGCCAGCGCGGCAAGCAGCGCCTGTCCCAGAGCGACTGCATCCGCATCATGCGTCAGATTGATCAGCCTCACGCGCTGCCCGCCATCCGACAGCCGGGCAGCGATCTGCCGCAGCAGCGTCGACTTGCCGCTGCCGGACGGAGCTTCGATCAGGACGAGACGGCGTTCACTGTGCGAGACTGCTTCGTCAACGAGACCCGTCCTCGGGACTGACGAGACCATGGGACACCGCTGTGCTTTCAGGAGTGCGTGCAAGCTAAACGGAAGCGCCGCAGCGTGACAAGGCATGTGATGTCGCGCTCTCGCCATCAGGTTCCGGGGCTTGTCGCGTCGCTGTTTGCCTGACCTGGTCCCGAGGCTCGGGCGGCATCAGGCAAGCGTTGCATGAACAGGCAGCGCGGGTACGTTGCCGCGATACGGCAGCAGAAAGTGGCGGCCACTACGGCAGTGCGGGATACGCGACCGGCGGTGTGGGCCGTAACGAAGATCGGCGGGCTGTCGTGAAACCCGTTGCGGCTCAGCCCTGCATAGTCCCGGCACGGGCATGGCCGTGCAGGGTGATTCCGTCATAGGTGTCAGACCAGTCGAAAATGTGTTCGTACATCGCGCGGTAAGCGGCATCGGGGTCGCCAGAGCGGATGATTCCGAACAGTCGGCGGTGGTCGGCAAGCTCGCGCTCGCGGATGCCGTCGATCAGGTCCGCCATCCGGCCGCGCTCGGTCAGGAGGTCGAGAATCGATGTCATGAACATGGTCGCAACCCGGTTGTGGGCGGCGCGGGCGATAGCGACGTGAAACGCCGCGCCCATTTCGTGAACAGGCTCACCTGCCTCAAACATGCGCTGGTGGTCGTCGAGAATCCTTTCGATCGCGGCAAAGTCAGCGTCGCTGCCGCGACTGGTGGCCAGCCGCGCACAGTCCGGCTCGATCATCATGCGGGCCTCGAGCAGTTCGGTCGCGGTCACGTCCGCCAGCAGGAATGCAACAAGATCGGTGCGGAAGATCTCGCCTGGGGACGGACTCTTGATGATGGTCCGATGCCCGGCAGAGCTTTCGATCACGTTGATCGCGGCAAGGTTCTGCAGCGCCTCGCGGATTGTCGAGCGCCCGACACCCATCTGTTCGGCCAGATCCTTTTCTGAGGGAAGCTGGTCGCCAACCTTCCAGACGCCATTGCGGATCATGCTGAACAACTGATCCACGGCGTCCTGTGTCGTGGTTCTGCGAATGATGGGTCGAAGGTTCATAACTGGCTGTCAGGTTACCTGACAGCCAAGGTAGCGTTTACTGACTGATCTGGCAAGTATCACAGGAAGGGCAGGGGCGGGAGGAAACGCGCGACACGTGCGAGAGCCAGCTCGATGGCGCGTGAGGCGTCCGTGCCGGACATCACCGGGCCGTGGCCGGGCAGGATATGGTCGGGCGCAAGGGCGGCGATCCGTTCTATCGTGCGGCAGGTCTCGGGGACCGTGCTGTCCCAGGCGTCCTGCAGCACAACGGTACCGCCCGCAAACAACGCATCGCCGGCGACGAGGGCGCGGCTGTCCGGCGTCTCGACCAGAAACGACATGTGATCCGCGCTGTGGCCGGTGGTGACGATACATTCGACGGTTGCCGGGCCGAACTGCCTGCGCTCGCCCGGACGCATGATCGAGGCCGGGGTGGCAAGGGCTGCCAGCCGGTAGGTGCGCGGATAAAGTCCTGCACGCCGCGCCCGATCAAGTGAAATCGCCGCTTCGTCCCCTGCCGCGAGCCAGGTTGCGGTCTGTGCGCCCGCAACTACCTGTGCCCCCGCCGCCTGCAGGCGAGCCGCCCCGCCCGAGTGGTCGGCGTGGCCATGGGTGAGAAACAGCCGGTCCGGGATGGAGACGGGCAGAGGCCCAAGCCCCGTCCCGGCATCGAACTGCAGCATCTCGCCGCCGACCCGCAGCCGCCAGCAGATGCAGTCGAGGGGGTAGGCGGGCGCGATCCGCTCCCATCCCTGGGGCAGGGGAGCGTTGCTCATCCGTCGAGCCGCGCGAGCAGCGCTTCAAGCGTGTCGGGCTGTACCTGATGTCGTCTGTCGGTCCGGTCCGCGAGGGCGGCGGTCTCGCGGAAACCGTGGCCGCAGGCAAGTGCTACGGTCGTCGTGCCTGCAAGCTGTCCGCTGCGGTCAAGCTGATCGAGCGCAACCAGCGCGACGGCGCTTGAGGGTTCGACGAACAGCCCCTCGTTCGTGCCGAGCCGGGGCACCGCCGCCAGCGCGGCCTCGTCCGACACCGTGATCACCTGTCCGCCGCTTTCGCGCAGCGCCGCCAGCGCCCAGCGCCCGTCGGGGGGATGCGCATGCGCGAGCTTGTTCAACACCGTCGCCCCGCCTGCGGGCGGTGGCAGCGAAAACACGGCATCGCCGTCGACCCCCTCTTTCAGGGCGCGATGCAGGGTATCGTAGCGGTCCGGCACGACGGCGATCAGACGGGGATTGCGGTCGATGACACCCATTGCACGCAGCCTGGAAAAGCCGTCATGGATCGCCGCAATCGTGCCGCCGCCGCCTGTCGGTACCACGACCTGATCCGGGGCATGGCCGAGATCGGCGACGATCTCGTAGGCGATCGTCTGCGCCGCCTCTGCCTGGACGGAGTTCGCGGCCCGCGTCGTGGAGCAGACGCGAATCCCGTGCCGCCCGTCCAGCGCGGACAGGGCGGCGATGGCGGTGTCGATGTCGGTCGTGATCTCGACCAGCGTAGCCCCGAGCGCCTGCAGCGGCACGAGATTGTGCGGCGCGGTCCCCGGCGTGAACAGGATCGTGGCCGATAATCCGGCGCGTGCAGCATAGGCGGCGCAGGACAGGCCGGTCGACCCTGCAGAGACCACCGCCAGGTGGCGGGCACCGCTTGCTCTGGCGTCGGCTGCAGCCAGCGACAGCGCCCGGTCCTTGTGCGAGCCGGTCGGATTGCGGCCCTCGTCCTTCCACCAGACCCCGTGCCACAGTCGTGACCCGAGCATCGGCGTGCCGCCTTCGTGCAGCGACACCGGCTCCAGCCCCGCCGCCTGCGTTACCAGCGGCGCCCAGCGCCAGAACGGGCCGTGGGTGCCGCGCGGCGGAATCCAGGTCGCAGCCAGATCCGCAGGTGTTGCGCTCGTGTCCATGTGCATCCATGCCTCCGTTGCCATTTCGGGCGCCCGAGGTTGCGTTCGGATATGACGCCACCTCTGCCCTTGGTGTGCGGTCGATTCAGAAGCGGGCGGTGGCGCCGCCGTCGACCATGATTTCCGCTCCGGTCGTATAGGTTGCGGCCGGGTCGAGCAGGTAGGAGATCGCTGCGGCAACCGCCTCGGGCGTGCCGGGGCCGCCCATCGGGATGCGCGCGGCAAAGGCCTCGCGCAGCGCGGGGGATGCGAACAGGTCGGCGTTGCGCGGCACCTCGATCGGGCCGGGATGCACCAGCGAGACGGCGATTCCGTGACGTGCCAGATCGACCGCAGCCGCGCGCGCCAGCATGCGCAGGCCGCCTTTCGCAGCGGCGTAGGGCGCCGCCCCAGGTTCCGCAACCAGCGCGTTCACCGAACCGACGACCACGATTCGACCACCCTTGCCGCCTGCGATCATGGCCCGCGCGGCGGACTGGATCACGTTGAAGGCGCCCTGCAGGTTGACCTCGACATAGCGCGCGAAATCCGGGGAAGCGACGGTCTCGAACGACCCTGACCCACCGCAGAGCGCTGCCGCATGGACCACTCCCCACAGCGGCCCGGCGGCGGCCATCATCGCGTCAACCGCGTTGCGCTCGGTGATGTCGCAGCCGCGCATCCCGGCAGTGGTAACCACATCGGTCGGCACGATGTCCGCCCCGTCCTGTGTCAGCCGGGTGATCGCTGCGGCCCCAATGCCGCCCGCCGCGCCGGTAACAAGGACACGTTGTCCCGACAGGCGACCGAGTTCCGTCATGGCAGTATCTGCGCCACGAGAACCGCGAGGTCACCCGCATGCACCCGTGCCACGTTGCGTTCGGCCAGAATGAAACCGTCGTCGGGCGCGACGATCTCGGCCAGAGTTCTGCCTTCGGGCGATTCGATCCGTGCACAGGGCGTGCCGCGCCGCACGGAACTGCCGACTGGGACGAGTTTCCGCAGCAAGCCTGCAGCCGGAGCCACGATCCAGTCGCCGTGCAAAGCCTGCTGCGGCGCGTGCGGGGCGGGGGCGAATGCCGCGTCCAGCATCTCGAGATGCGCGAGAACGCGCAGGAACGCATCGAGATAGATCGCGACATCACCAGCCTGCGCATCGCCCCGACCACCGACCTCGCAGCCGGTCACCGCAATTCCGGCAGCGGCGGCCTCGCGCGATAGTACACCCGGAGTGGCAGGCAGGCGCCACAGCAGCGGCAGACCCGTTGCGCGCGCGAGGTCGCGTGATCGTATCGCGGCCTGTTCGGTGATGACCCCGCCTGCCGCGTAGAATCCGGCCACCGGAGCAAAGGTATTTGCTATTCCGCCGGAATGGCAGTCGACAAGCGCGTCCATCCCGCGCACCTCGTTCCATACGGCGCGGGCAAGCTGGTGCGATAGCGTGCCCTCTGTGTCGCCAGGAAAGATGCGGGCGAGGTTTGCGCCGTCAAACGGGCTGGTGCGCGTTGCCGTCCACAATGCGGGACTGTTCACGAAGGGCAGGATCGTCACCTTGCCGCGCAGCGGCAGTTCCGCCAGCCGTGCCGCCAGATCAAGCAGCGCAAGCGGGCCTTCGTATTCGTCACCATGCACGCCGCCGACGAATCCGACATGAAGTCCGTGTCCGGAGCCGTCGACGGTTATCCGCGAAAATTCAAGTGGAGTGCCGTCGGGCAGATTGCCCCAGACAACGGGATGGCGCCGGATCTCGTTCATCGCGCACCTGCGACGCGATGGTCCACACGTTCGGCAAGCGGAATCTGGCGAAATTCGCGCCCGACCTCGATCATCCGGGTGATGGTTCCCTCAAGCATCCGCTGCCCCTTTTCGGCGCTGGCAAGACTGGGCGTGCCCGCGACGCCCGAGTCGTTCATCCGGCTCCACCAATTCATGAAATGCACCCACTTCGACCCGTCCAGACCGGGATAAAGCCAGCGCGCGCCGCCGCGATGGGCCGGGATCTCGTCCCTGATGAGGTCAGTCTGAACAAGCTCGGGCCGGATGGCCAGATATTCCGAAGTCTCCCATTCGCAGGCGTGATCCGCCGCATAGGGGCCGCCCTCGAGTTCGGCGCGAATGAAATCCCAGCCCAGTTCCCAGTGATTGATCGCACCGGCAAGGCATTCGTGCTCGACCGTCAGGCGGCGTGCGATCAGATCGACCAGCGGCCCGTTCGAGCCATGCGCATTGACCAGAAGCAGATGCCGGAACCCCTGATGGGCGAGGCTTGCACCGACATCGACGAGATAGGCGATGAACGTCTCCATCCTGATGGAGATGGTGCCGGGGAAATCCATGTTGTGGGCGTTGTAGCCATAATGGACTGCCGGCATGGTCATGATGTCACCTTCCGAACGCAGCGCCGCCTGCTCGCACAGGTGTTCGGTTATGGTGTTGTCGACATCGACCGGCAGATGCGGCCCATGCTGCTCGATGGCACCGACCGGGATGAGAACGGTCGGTCCGTGCTCGATCGCCTTGTTGACTTCGGGCCAGGTGAGTTCGCGGAAACGGTGAGAGAGGGTCATCTTGTTTCATTCCTCGGGTCAAGCCCCGGCGCAGCAAGCGTGCGTCCGGTATCAGGGGCAAACAGATAGAGGTTGCGCGGGTCGACGCTGACGCCGATGCGGTGCCCTTGTTCGATCCGCATGTCGGGCGGCGAGAGCATGCAGAAGCGGGCAGGCCCGGCGCGGAGCGTCACGACCTGATTGCCGCCGTAATGCTCGACCAGCACGACCTCTGCGGTCGGTCCGTCGCGGGCCGGGGACACGTCCTCGGGTCGCAGCCCCAGTGTCACTGCCGCGCCCGGCGCCAGCGGGGCGTGGCGCGCGGGGAACGTCAGCCCGCCCGCCTGGATAGCGCCGCCGTCGGTGACGATGCCGTCGAGGAACATCATCGGCGGTGCTCCGACGAATGCCGCCACCGCCCGGTCGGCGGGTGCACGGTAGATCGTCAGCGGCGGCGCAAACTGCAACATGCGGCCTGCCGCAAAGACGGCGATCCGGTCCGCCATGGTCATCGCCTCGGCCTGATCATGCGTGACATAAAGCGCGGTCGCGCCGAGGCTCCGAAAGAGTCCCGACAATTCTGCGCGCATCTGCAACCGCAGTACTGCGTCGAGGTTTGACAGCGGTTCGTCGAGCAGGAATGCGGCAGGCTTGCGCACGAGGGCGCGGCCCAGTGCTACCCGCTGCCGCTGGCCACCCGAGAGCGCGCGCGGGTAGCGATCAAGATAGGGCGTGATCTCCAGCAACTCGGCAGCGCGTGCCACGGCAGAGTCGATCTCGGCCCGAGGTGCCCTGCGCACCTCCAGCGGGAAGGCGATGTTGCGCCGTACGCTCAGATGCGGGTAGAGCGCGTAGGACTGGAACACCATCGCCAGATTGCGTTGCATCGGCGGAATGTCGGTCACGTCCCGGCCGTCGATGAGAATCCGCCCGCTTGTCGGTGCTTCGAGCCCGGCGAGGATGTTCAGCGTCGTCGTCTTGCCGCACCCCGACGGCCCGAGCAGCGCCACGAACTCCCGGTCCTGCACCTCGAGGCTGAGCGGTTGCAGCGCGTCGAAGCTGCCGAACCGCTTCGTGATCGCCGAGAGGGTAATTGCTGCCATGTTCAGCCTTTCACTGCGCCGACGGTGAGGCCGCGCACGAGATAGCGTTGGGTTGCAAACGCGAACAGCGCGACCGGAAGCACGATCACCGTCCCCATCGCCGCCATGTTGCCCCAGAGGATGCCCTTGTCGGTTATGAACGACGATATGCGCACCGGCAGCGTTTTCGCGTCGTTGCTGGCGACGGTCGAGGCCAGCAGGAACTCGTTCCACGAAGTGAACGCGGTCAGCACCGCCGCGGCGCCCAGCGCGGGCATGGACAGCGGCAATACGACCCGTACGAAACGGCCCCAGGCATTGCAGCCGTCCATCATCGCCGATTGCTCGATCTCGGGCGGAAGCTCCTCGAGAAAGCCGAGCATCAGCCAGACGACGAACGGAACCGTGACAGAGACATGGGCGAGGATGACGGCAAGATGGGTGTCGAGCCAGCCGAGGTCGCGCATGATCAGGTAATAGGGCAGTGCGACGGTGATCTTCGGGTAGAAGCGCACAATGAGAAATGCGAGCGCGAAGACGATGCTGAGCCGAAACGGCAGCCGCGCACGGGCCAGCGCATAGGCGGCGGGTGCCCCCAGCAGCAGTGCAAGAAGCGTCGTCGCCGTGGCGATGATGACGGAATTCGCAAGGAAGCGCAGCGTCTCGCCATCGCCGCCGAAGACCGCGCGGTAATGGTCGAGCGTGATCGTCCCCGGAATGAACCCCGCGCCCGGCGCAAGGAATGCGTCCGAGGGCCGCACGGAATTCACCATCAGCACGACAAACGGCCCGAGCGCCACGGCAAGCGCGAGGATGATGGCGAGCCGACGGATCATTGCCGCACCTGCCAGGACATGATCCGCCTGCGCCAGAGCAGGAACGCTGCCGCCGTGGCCATGCACAGCGCGAGAAGCAGCCAGGATGCCGCAGCCGCCTGCGAGATGTTGAAATAGCGAAGGCCCTGGACGTAGATCCAGTAGCCGAGGGTATGGGTGGCAAAACCGGGCCCGCCTCCCGTGGTCGTGAAGACGATGTCGAGCGTCATCAGCGCATCGACCATGCGGAACATTGCGACCAGCAGGATGATCGGCAGCGTGATCGGCACGATGATGCGCCGCAGGATCAGTCCTCGCCCCGCTCCGTCCATCCGCGCTGCGGCCAGGATGTCGGGGGGGATGGACGCAAGCGCCGCCGCCATCACGATCATCGAGAAGGGCGTCCACTGCCAGGCGTCGATGACTGTGAGCGTCACCTGCGCCAGTCCGGGGCTGCCCAGCCAGTTGGGCGTGCCGAGGCCGAGGGCACCGAGCGCCTCGTTCACCGGACCGATGCGGGCGGCCAGCATCATCCGCCAGACCGTGCCGACCGCCACTGGCGCAATGATCATCGGCAAGAGCAGCAGGGTCCGCGAAAGGCGCAATTTCCAGTTCTCTCCCACGGTGAGCAGCGCGAGTCCGAAGCCGAGGAGGACCGACAGTATCGACGATCCTGCTGCCAGGCCCAGCGTGAACCACAATGCGCCGGTGAACTGGCGATCATGCAGCACTCGGGAGTAGTTCTGCGCACCGACGAATTCGCCCATCACCGGGCTTCGTGCCAGCGTCCAGTCGTGCAGCGAGACGTAGAAGGACTGGGCCAGCGGGTAGAATTGCGTCAGGGCCAGCAGCAGAAGTGCGGGAACGAGGCACAACAGCAGGATCTGGCGATCGGACATCGGCCACCCCCTTCGCGTGAGTGATTGCGGCGTGCCCTGCAAACAGCGGACGGCGTCATCGGCGCAACCGGGCGGGCGTTGACCGCCCGGTCGTTTCATGGAAGCGGGGGCGTCATTCAGTCGGCCGCAAGGCCCGAGCCGTTTGCCGCCTCGAGCAGCGCCGGCGGCACGGGCAGCGTCCCCCAGGTTTCATTGACCATCGCGATACCGTCCGCAGCCGAGATCCGCCCGTTGGCGATTTCCTGCAGCGTGTTGGTCAGGAAATCCTGCGCCTCGCCCGAGAGCGGCGGGTTCTTGGCCCGTGAGAAACCCTCGATCTGGGCCGGCCAGAAATGCGCGCGCTCGGCGGCCAGTGCCTCATCCTCGTAGGTCGAGACCCAGACCGATCCAAAATTGTGTTCGATCAGGTTTCGGGTCGCATGTTCGGGGCCCGCAAAGGCCTTGATCCAGGTCCAGGCGGCTTCGCGATCCTCGACAGCCGCCGGGACGAACAGTTGCCACAGCGACAGCCACGGGAACCCGTCACCGGGAAAATTGACAAGCTGCCAGTGCCCTTTGGCTGCAACGCCGTCGGTGTCGAGCGTGTCGATCGTGAATGATGGCCAGGTGACCAGCAGGGCCGCCTCGCCGTTGGCGAAGGCGGCGTGAGCCTCATCAAAGGACATTGCGGTACCGTTTTCCGGCAGGAAAGACCACAATGCCGCAATTTCCCCGGCAACGGCGGTCGCGGCATCGGCATCAAGCGCGTAGTTGCCGCCTGCATCGATGTAGGTGCCGGAATAGCCCGAGAAGAAGAAGGCGCCGATCTGCTCCGGGCTTCCTGTCGGGTGGCTGAGGCAGGCGACACCCGTTGCCTCCTCGATCTGTGGGCAAGCTGCGATCACCGCCGCCCAGTCGGCAAACTCGGTGCCGATTCCCGCAGCCGCCAGCAGGTCGGTGTTCACGATGAGGCCGTAGGAATCGATGCCATACGGGATTCCGATCTGCTCTCCATCGCGGAACTCGGAGCGTCCGGGCGACATCAGATTGGGAATCATCCCATCCGCAAAATCGTCGCGCGCGATCAGGTCGTCGAGTCCCTGAAAGTACGGATAGACATCGGCGAGGTAGTAGCCACCGCTCATCACGTCAAAGCGGTTCGTGCCGGAGATGAGGTCGGTCGTATTGGTCTGCCGCAGGACTTCCCATGGAAATGCGGAAACGATGACGTGCGGCCCGCCTGCGGCGGAAAGCTCGTCGGCAATCTGCCGGGCTGCCACGTCGTAGGTGCCCGATTCCATGACGCTGAACTCGACACTCTGAGCGAGCGCGGCGCCGCTCAGCATCATGCCTGACAGGACGCTTGCGCTGATGGTTATCGTCTTCGACACTTTCTTCCCTCCCCAGAGAAGCCCCATCGTTTCGGGATGGGAGCCTGATTGAATGAATGTCTGACAGGTTATGTGTAACGATACGCGACAAGCGCGTCAAGCCGCTGTGCGGGGCGCTGTTGTCTTTCTTGCCGAGGTGATGTTCCGATCCCCGCCCTCGCACGGGGGGCGACCACGGCGCGTCGCTCCGATCACGCGATCCGCCCTATTTCCATCCACGCCCCCGCGCGGGGGGCGACTTTGCGGCAGTTGCGCGTTGTCTGACGGTATCGCGGGTTTCCATCCACGCCCCCGCGCGGGGGGCGACGGTGCTGGGCTGGGATTTCGCGCCGCAGACATGGGTTTCCATCCACGCCCCCGCGCGGGGGGCGACTGTAATGGCCAAGGGGTGTGTCGCACACGCCAACGTTTCCATCCACGCCCCCGCGCGGGGGGCGACTTAACCGGCTGGCGAACTCGAGTGATGAGGCCGCGTTTCCATCCACGCCCCCGCGCGGGGGGCGACCAGCCTGCGCCTTATCGTCGTGCGCGCTGCCAAGGTTTCCATCCACGCCCCCGCGCAGGGGGCGACCGACGTAGGTGCACACCTCGGCGTTCTGGTCGGCGTTTCCATCCACGCCCCCGCGCGGGGGGCGACCTCTCGTAGCTCACCCAGATAGCCGCGCGGTTGTAGTTTCCATCCACGCCCCCGCGCGGGGGGCGACCAGCCCGTCCGGCAGGAACGGGTTATCGCTCCAGTGGGCTCTGTTGCACAAATCCCATGATGGTTTCACCTCGCGAATCCAGCGTGGTAGCTGTAGGACATGAGCAGACCCACGCCCCCCGCCTGCAAGACCAGGAACTGGCCGGCCTATAATGAGGCGCTCAAGCGCCGTGGCTCGCTGACGATCTGGTTCGACCCCGAGATGACCAGGGAGGCCTGGCCGACCGGCAAGCGTGGTCGCCAGCCCGACTACAGCGATGCAGCGATCCAGACTTGCCTGACCATGAAGGTACTGTTCGGCATGGCGCTCAGGCAGACGACCGGGTCGTGTCTCGGAAGTGGTGGAAATTCGAAGGCGGCGTAATCTCCGGGTGAA
>JACFNP010000067.1 GCA_019454835.1 Rubellimicrobium sp. | reverse complement strand
CGCAGCCGGACAATCCCGCCGCTACCGTGGTCTAATTTTCCACCGCCGTTCTCACTGCGCTCGCACCGGGGCGATCCGCTGCAACCGATCCCCGGCCAGTCGCCCCGGCTGGGTTCGGTGCGCGCAGGCTGCCCGTTCCTGGCCCGCTGCCCGGTGGCGATCCCCGGCCTGTGCGATACGCAACGCCCCGGCTGGAGCGAGGCCGCGCCGGGCCACCAGACCGCCTGCCACCGTTTCGCGCAGGACGGAAGGGCGGGCCTGCCATGAGCAGACCGATCATCGAGGCCCGCGATGTCACCCGCACCTTCCCCGGTCGCGGTGGCGCGCCTGCGTTTCAGGCGCTCAAGGGCGTGAGCACGGCGCTGCACGCGGGTGAAACGCTGGGGCTGGTCGGCGAATCCGGCTCGGGCAAGACCACGCTGGCGCGTGTCATGGTCGGGCTGGAAAGTGCCACTTCGGGCGAGGTGCGCTTTCAGGGCGGTGCACTGAAAACCCGCGCCGACTGGCGCGCGCTGCGCCGCGAGGTGCAATACGTCTTTCAGGACCCGTTCACCGCGCTGTGCCCGACCATGCGCATCGGCGCCGCGCTGGCCGAGCCGCTGGCGATCCACGGCCTGTGCCCGCACGCCGAACGCGCCGACCGCGTGACGCAGATGCTGGGCCTCGTCGGCCTGCATCCCGACACCGCGCGCAGGCTGCCGTCACAGCTTTCGGGTGGCCAGCGTCAGCGGGTGAACCTGGCCCGCGCACTGATGGTGGAACCGCGCGCGCTGATCTGCGACGAGATCGTTTCCGGCCTCGATGTCTCGGTCCAGGCGCAGATCCTTGCGCTTCTGGTCGATCTGCAACAAAGGCTCGACCTTGCGCTGATCTTCATCTCGCACGATCTGCGCGTGGTGCGCTACCTGTGCGACCGGGTGCAGGTGATGTTGCTGGGCGAGATCGTCGAGGAAGGCCCGGTGGCACAGGTGTTCGACAATCCGCAGCACGATTACACGCGCGCGCTGCTGGCCGCGATCCCCGACCGGGCGCGCGCGGCGGAGGCGACAGATGGCGACTGAGACATCCACCATGACACCCGCACTCTCGCCGATCCCGCGCCCGCGCACGGCGGCCGAGGAAGTCGAGGACCGCCTGATCCTTGCCATCGCGCGCGGCGACAAGCTGCCGGGCGAACGCCTGACCGAGGCCGAAATCTCGACCGCGCTGGGGGTCAGCCGCGTTCCCGCGCGCGAGGCGATGCAGAAGCTGCAACTGCGCGGCATCCTGGTCGGCCACGGCCTGCGGGGGCTGAAGGTCGCCGACTACAGCCCGCGCCGCATCGCCGAACTGATCGAACTGCGCCTTGCCATCGAGAAGATCTTCTTCCGCCACGTCATGCGCGAGGGCGCCGACCGCGCGCCGCTGGTGGCCAAGCTGGAACGGATCCTCGACGAGATGGGCGCGCTGTCGGGCGTGGGCGACCCGGTGGCGCTGTCGTCGGTCGATCTCGAATTCCACCGCACCATCGCGGTGCATTCGGGCAACGAACTGGCGATCCAGATCTGGGAGGGGCTGGCGCAGCACATGCTCATCATCTTCTGCCGCGACTGGGCCTTCGCCTCGGACCGCACCGGCGAGGTGGTGCTGCACCGGCACCTGCTCGATTTCCTGCGCGAGGGCGATGTCGCCGGGATCGGCCTGATACTGGAGGACCATTTCACCGCCCCCGGCCAGCGCCCCGCGATCAACACATGAGGGAAACCATGGCCGATACGACATTCGCCGGGCGCCGGGCACTCGTCACCGGGGCGGCGCGCGGGATCGGGGCGGCGACGGCGGCGCTGCTGGCGCGGCGCGGGGCCGAGGTGGTGGTGGCGGATATCGACGGGGCCGAGGCCGAGGAGACCGCCGCGCAGCTTTGCGCCGAAGGTCTCGCCGCGCGGGCGGTTGCCTGCGACGTGACGCGCGAGGACGACATCGCGCGGCTGGAGGCGGTGCTCGCGGGCGGACTCGACATCCTCGTGAACAACGCGGCCATTCTGGACGCTACGCCCGCCGACCGACTGATCCGCGCGCGTTTTACGCAGGTGCAGGCGGTGAACCAGAACGCCGCGCTCTGGGTGACGCTGGCCATGCGCCCGCTGCTGGCCGCGTCGACCCGCGCCCGCGTGGTGAACATCGCCTCGATCCAGGGGCTGCGCGGCACGGCGGATACCCTCGCCTATTCCACCGCCAAGGGCGGAGTGGTGAACATGACCCGCGCGCTGGCGGTCGATCTGGCGCCCGAGGGCATCCTCGTGAACTGCATCTGCCCCGGTTTCGTCGACACCCGCATGGCGCTGCTGCCCGACGGGTCGGGCCATGAACACGACACCGACTGGTTCCGCGACATCTACATCAGATACGGTCGCATCCCCCTGCGCCGCGCGGCGCTGCCCGACGACATCGCCGCCGCCATCGCCTTTTTCTGCGGCGACGACTGCCGCTACATCACCGGCCAGGTGCTCGCCGTCGACGGCGGCGTCACCGCCACCTTCTGACCAACCCCGAGGACAAGATGAAGATCACCCGCGCCGAATGTCTGCCGCTTCAGGGCCGCTCGCCCAAGGGGGGCTGGACCAACGAGATCAGGCCCGAGGATTCGGTCCACGCCCTGATCGTGCTGGCCACCGACGCGGGCGCGGTGGGCACGGGGTCGGTCTTTACCGACGGGCGGCTGGCGCAGGCCGGGCTGGACGTGCTGCGCCCGCTGCTGCTGGGCGAACGCGCGGACGAACCCGCGCGCGTGGCCGAGAAGCTGCATCAGAACACCTTCTGGATGGGGCGCGGCGGCACGCTGACGCATGTGATCTCGGGGATCGACATCGCGCTGTGGGACATGTTCGGCAAGATCACCGGCCAGCCGGTCTCGCGGCTGCTGGGCGGGCGGCACCGCGAGAGGGTGCGGGCCTATGCCTCGATCCTGATGGAGGAGCCGGGCCTGATGCGCGAGCGCTGCGCGCATTACCGCGAACAGGGCTTTCGCGCGATCAAGATCGGCTGGGGGCCGTTCGGGCGCCGGGGCGATGCGCGGCTGGACCAGGCCATCGTCGCCGCCGCGCGCGCGGGTGCGGGCGACGACTGCCTGCTGATGGTCGATGCGGGCGCGTCCGATGCCTTCTGGCCCAACGGGCTGAAATGGGCGCTGAACACCGCGCGGATGCTGGTCGATCACGACGTGGCCTGGTTCGAGGAGGCGCTGGTTCCCGACGCGATGGATGATTTCCGCGAATTGCGGCGGCAAAGCCCGGTGCCCGTCGCAGGCGGCGAATGTCTGACCCGGCGGCAGACCTATTTGCCGTGGCTGCGGGACGGGGCATTCGACATCGTGCAGCCGGACGTGACCAAGGTCGGCGGCATCTCCGAGCAGATGCAGATCGCGCGCATGGCCGAAGCCTTCGGCGTGAAGGTGGTGGGCCACGGCTGGAACACCGCCGTGGGGCTGGCCGCCGACCTGCAGCTTGCGGCGGCGATCCCGTCCTGCGATCTGGTCGAATATATCGGCGGCTCGCCCTATGTCGACGATGCGGTCGTCACGCCGTGGCAACTGGATGGCGACGGCTGCCTTGCGATCCCCGACGCGCCGGGGCTGGGCCTTGCCCTCGATCTTGACGCGCTGGCCACCATGACCCCCAACCGCAATGCGCTCGACCTGCTGCGCCACGCCTGACCATCGGAGACTCCCATGCGGATCGAAGCCGTCGATTTCTTCTACCTTGCCATGCCGCAGGTCACGACCGCCGCCGATGGCAGCCAGGATGCGCTGGTGGTGCGCGTGTCCGCCGGAGGCCTGACCGGCTGGGGCGAATGCGAGGCCTCGCCGCTGGTATCGATGGCGGCCTTCGTCACGCCGATGTCGCATGGTGCCTGTCGCCCGGTGTCGGCCTCGGTGCTGGGGCACGAGGTGAACGGGCCGGACGACATCCGCGCCATGGCGGCGCGCATCGCCTACGATTCCATGGACCTGCTGCAGGCGCCGCATACCTGGTCGGGCATCGAGATGGCGCTGTGGGACCTGCTGGGCCGCGCGCGCGGTGAACCGGCCTGGCGGCTGCTGGGGCAGGCGCAGGCGTTTCCCAAGACGCCCTATGCCTCGGTCCTGTTCGGGGCGGATGCGCAGGAAACCTTGCAGCGCGCCCGCGCCATCCGCGCGCAGGGCTTCCGCGCCGCGAAATTCGGCTGGGCGCCGTTCGGCGACAGCCTGCAGGGTGACGAGGACCAGCTTGCCGCCGCGCGCGAGGGGCTGGGCGCGGACGGCATCCTGCTCATCGACGCGGGCCAGATCTTCGGCGCGGATGTCGAAGCCGCCGCGCAGCGCCTGCCCGCGATGGAACGCGCACGGGTGACATGGTTCGAGGAACCCTTCGCCGCAGGTGCGCTGTCGGCCTATGCCGCGCTGGCAGCGCGTTCGGGCAGCGTGGGCGTGGCGGGCGGCGAGGCCGCGCATGATCGCGACATGGCGCTGCATCTGATCGACCACGGCGCGGTGCGCTTCATCCAGATCGACTGCGGCCGCATCGGCGGGCTGGGACCGGCGCGCGAGGTGGCGCAATACGCGGCCGCGCGCGGCGTGACCTATGTAAACCACACGTTCACCTCGAATCTGGCGCTGTCGGCCTCGCTACAACCCTATGTCGGGCTGGAGGATCACCGCATCTGCGAATATCCGACGGGCCTGTCGGCGCTGGCGCAGGAGCTGACCGTCACCCGGATCGCGCCCGATGCAAACGGCCTGATCCACGCCCCCGACGCCCCCGGTCTGGGGGTCGAGGTGAACGAGGCCACGCTGGAGCGCTACCGCGTCCCGGTCGAGATCAGGGTCGGCGGCCGGGTGATATTGTCGGCGTGACCCGCACCGAAGGGCAGCGCAACCGGAATCCGCTCGCCCGGCTGCCGCAAGGCCGCCCAAGGCAATCGGGTGAACAGTATAGTCCGTCATTGCGAGGAGGCAAAGCCGACGAAGCAACCTCGAACGCTCACACACGACATCGGGGTTGCTTCGTCGGCTGCGCCTTCTCGCGGGTGACGGGATTTGCGGGCGGCGATGCCGCGCCAACCCGCCCAGGGCAGTTCACGCGATTGCCCCGCAAGGCCGCCCGCCCGATTGAAGCAGCCTGCCGCAGGCGGCAGGCCTGCGCCCGCCGCCCCGTTTTGCGTCCGGTCAGCAACGCCGGATCATCACCTCACCGATACGGGTAGCCCGCCTTCTCCATGTCCGAGGCGTATTCCTTGAAGATATCCACCACCCGCGCCGCGCGCGGGCTTTCGGCGGCGACCTCGTCCCAGAACTCCTTGCCGTCCTCGATCACCCGGTTCCATTCCTCGGGCGGCAGGGCGGTCTGTTCCATCTTCTCACCATGCACCCGCAGCCGCGCCTCGCCGCCCCAGTACCAGAGGATACGATAGTGGTGCGACTGGTCGATGGTGGTGCGGTAGAGCTGCTGGAGATGCGGGGGCACCTTCTCCCAGCTTGGCGTGTTCACGTAATAGGAACCGAACCACGCCCCGGTGATCGAGTTCGACAGCGCGTATTTGCAGATGT
>JACFNP010000066.1 GCA_019454835.1 Rubellimicrobium sp. | reverse complement strand
TATCTGGAGAGCATTCTCATGGCTGAGGTGGGGTGATTGGATTCGGGACCCTGGGTTACTTGCAACAGCATTGAAAATCGGGGCGTCCAAGGGCCGGATCAGACGGGCTGCAGTGCAGCCCGGCCCGGCCCTTCGCCCCGAGCGCAAGCGAAGGGCGCGGGGGGGTCAGCCTTCCCCACCTGTCCTGCACGGGACGCGCCTGCCCCGGTGGGCGCGGAATCGCGCCCGCCGAGGGCGGGGCGGGCGCGGCCCGTGCGCCGGGCGCACGGGCGGTTCCTGGTGCTGCGGAGCGCTGTGGCGCGGGTCACTCGCCCCGCGCCAGATCAGGCGTTGCACTTTTATCGTCATTGCGAGGCGCAGCCGAAGCAACCCCGACCGCTCACACACAACATCGGGGTTGCTTCGTCGGCTTGCACCTCCTCGCAATGACGGGGGAACGGACGCGGTGCCCTGCGCCGATGTGGCCGCTGGCACCGTGGCCACGAATATGGCAGGCAGGGGCAGACGCGGCCCCGCCGCCCCTTTCGCAGGATGACCGAGATGCGCAACGCCGAGATTGCCGAACGCCGCAACGCCACCATCGCCCGAGGCGTGGGGATGCAGACCCAGATCTACGTGGACCGCGCCGAAAACGCCGAGGTCTGGGATGTCGAGGGCAAGCGCTACATCGACTTTGCCGCAGGCATCGCGGTCGTGAATACCGGCCACCGCCACCCGCGCGTGATGGCGGCGGTGAAGGAACAGCTCGACCGCTTCACCCATACCTGCCACCAGGTGCTACCCTACGAGAACTACATCCGGCTGGGCGAGCGGCTGAACACGCTGGTTCCCGGCGATTTCGAGAAGCGCACCCTGTTCGTCACCACCGGCGCCGAGGCCATCGAGAACGCGATCAAGGTCGCCCGCTTCGCCACCGGCAGGCAGGCGGTCATCGCCTTCGGCGGCGGCTTTCACGGCCGCACCTACATGACCATGGCGCTGACCGGCAAGGTCCAGCCCTACAAGGCCGGTTTCGGCGTGGCGATGCCGGGCGTGCATCATGTGCCCTTCCCGGTGCCGCTGCACGGCGTCAGCGCGCAGGATTCGCTTGACGCCATCGCGGCGCTGTTCCGCACCGATCTCGACCCGAAGATGGTGGCCGCGATCATCATCGAGCCGGTGCAGGGCGAGGGCGGCTTCTACCCGGCGCCGCCCGAGCTGATGCGCGGCATCCGCTCGATCTGCGACGAACACGGCATCGTTTTCATCGCCGACGAGGTCCAGACCGGCTTTGCCCGCACCGGCCGCATGTTCGCCATGGAGCGCTACGACGTGACGGCGGACCTGACCACCATGGCCAAGGGCCTCGGCGGTGGCCTGCCGCTGGCCGCCGTGACCGGGCGCGCCGATCTCATGGACGCGGCCAACCCCGGCGGGCTGGGCGGCACCTTCGCGGGCAACCCGCTGTCGATTGCCGCCGCCAATGCGGTGCTCGACGTGATCGAGGACGAAGACCTCTGCGCCCGCGCCGAACTGCTGGGCGCCCGCCTGCGCCAGCGTCTTGAAGGGTTGCGCGACGCGGTGCCGCAGATCGCCGACATCCGGGGGCCAGGATTCATGGTCGCGGTGGAGTTCAACACGCCGGGCAGCAAGACCCCCGACGCCGGTTTCGCCGCCCGCGTGAAGGACGAGGCCCAGAAGCGCGGCCTGATCCTGCTGACCTGCGGCGTCTGGGGCAACGTGATCCGCTTTCTCGCCCCGATCACCGTGCAGGACGAGGTGTTCAACGAGGCGCTGGACATCATCGAAGCCTCGATGAAGGCGGCGGGCTGAGCCTTCCGCCGTTACGGGCAGGGCGGCAATCCGGCGGGATGGGCTGTCGCACCGCCCGCGCGGCCTAGGGCACGGCGGCGCGGTTGGCCACCGCCAGTGCCGCCAGCCGCAGCACCGCCTCGCGCGAATCGGCCACCGCTAGGAACCGGCCCCGGTGGCAGAACCGCGCGCCGGGCACGCCGGTCGCGGCCTCGAGTGCCGCGCCCGACAGTCCGGCCCAGGCGGCGGGCAGATCGGCGCGCAGCGCGAAGGTGTCGGGCGTGCGGCGCACGCCGGTCAGCACCCAGCCGTCACCTCTGGGGTAGATCGCGAACAGGACATACGCGCCTTCGGGGGCCATCAGCGCCTCCTGGAACGGCACCGCCGAGGGCAGTTCCAGCACCCGTTCGCCCTCGGCTGCCGCCAGCGCGCGGGCCACGATCCCCGCCGCGCGCCGGTCGGCCGCCGCATGGGCCACCGCCGATTCCAGAATGGCCGCCGCGATCCCGACCGCGCGCTCGAACGCCGCAGCGTCTGCCTGCTGGTTGCGGGCGTCGAAGGGCGGCTTCAGGCTCTCGATCAGGACCGGCAGGGTCAGGTCGGCCAGCACTCCGGCGCTGCCGGGATCGAGCGCGCCGTTGTCCATCAGGTCCACCGGCAGCACGAACCGCGCATCCATGGCGGCATGGACCGCATCGGCATCGCCGGGACGCACGCCAAGCTGCGCCAGATAGTCGTGCCCGTAGTGCCGCCAGATCAGCCCGAACGACGAATAGGGCTGGCCACCCGCGCGCAGCGGCGCGCCGCGCTGGTGATGGTCGAAGATGCGCGAAGCGGGGTCGAAAAGCCGCCCCTCGTCGTAGATGATCCGGTCGGGCGCGGGCGTGATCCATGCCGGATCGCGGCTGCGCATGACGCGGGCCTGCGGGAAAAGCCGCTGCAGCACCGCCGTCGAGAGCACGTCATCGGCGTGAAAGCCGCCCGAATGGGTGACGAGCCAGAGCGGCGCCGGGAGCGTGTCGGTCAATGGGTCCAGGTGCCCCGGCGGTTGTGGGCGTAGTTCTCGCCGTAACCCTGCGCGCGCAGGACATACTTGCGTTCATGCGGGTCATGGACCACGGCCTCGATGCCCTCGGCCCCGGCATAGGCGAGCGCGGCTTCCCTGGTCGGGAAACTGAGGCGGATCTGCGAGTTCATGTCCGAGGACGAGGTCCAGCCCATCAGCGGGTCGATGCCGCGCGGCGTGGCGGGGGTGTATTCGAGCACCCAGTCATGCGTGCGCGCCGTGCCCGACTGCATCGCATTGCGTGCGGGGCGGTAGATGCGGGCAGTCATGGCGGGCCTCCGGTGCGATTGCGGGTTTCGGTATCGGGCATGGCCGCGACGGATGCAAGGGCGGGGTGGTCGAGAAGGGCGCGCGGCATGTTCCGTCACCCGCGAGGCGAAGCCGAAGCAACCTCGACCGCTCGCACACGACATCGAGGTTGCTTCGTCGCCTTCGGCTCCTCGCAATGACGGATCATACTCTCGTCATTGCGAACGACGTGAAGCAATCCATGCCGGGTGCAGGATGCGGCGTGGATTGCCGCGTCGCCTTCGGCTCCTCGCAATGACGGGGGGTGGTGTCGTCATTGCGAGGCGCAGCCGAAGCAACCTCGACCGCTCGCACCCAGCATCGGGGTTGCTTCGTCGCCTGCGGCTCCTCGCAATGACGGATCATACTCTCGTCATTGCGAACGAAGTGAAGCAATCCATGCTGGGCGCGCGGTGGCTGCATGGATTGCTTCGTCGGCTGCGCCTCCTCGCAATGACGGAACACGCGGTTCGCCCGATTGCCCTGCGGACGTGTTTCACCCCATTGACAGGCCGGAATCGAAGATGCAGAAGCCGCCTCGCGGATGGGGCAGTAGCTCAGTTGGGAGAGCGTATCGTTCGCAATGATAAGGTCAGGGGTTCGATCCCCCTCTGCTCCACCATATTCTCCTGAAGACTGCCGCGTGACTGGCAGGGATGACGGAGGGCTGTGCCATGGCCATTCCCGGACGTGCCGACCTGCGGACGCATGAGGTTGCGAATCAGCCGCCCGATCCGGGCGACCGTGATCTCTGGGCGGACGATCCGCTGCTGCGCCATTTCGCCGGACATGCGGGGGCGGATGCGCGGGCGCTGGCGGCCTATGGCGCGGCGCTCGGGACGGTCGAGCTGCGGCAGGCGGCGCGAGATGCGAACCGCAACCTGCCGGAACTGCGCCTGTTCGACGCGGGCGGGCGCAGGCTTGACGAGGTGGCCTTTCACCCGGCCTGGCATCGCTTCATGGGGCTTTCCGCCGCTGCGGGCTATCATTCGACGCCCTGGGAGGGTGCGCCGGGCGGCCATGCCACCCATGCCGCGATGGTGCTTCTGGCCAGCGAGGTCGAGCCGGGCCATTGCTGCCCGCTGACCATGACCGCCGCCGGGGTGCCGCTCCTGCGCGCGGCGAGCGGGATCGGGGCGGCGTGGCTGCCGAAGGTGCTCGCGCGCGACCACGACCCTGCGGTGGCGCCTGCCGGGGCAAAACGGGCGCTGACCCTCGGCATGGCGATGACGGAAAAGCAGGGCGGGTCCGACCTGCGCACCAATGCGACGCGGGCCGAACGCGCGGGCGACCTTTGGCGGCTGACCGGGCACAAGTGGTTCTGTTCCGCGCCGATGTCGGACGGGTTCTTCACCCTCGCGCAGACCGGCGCGGGGCTGAGCTGCTTTCTGGTGCCGCGCTGGCTGGAAGGCGGGCGCAACGGCATCCGGCTCATGCGGCTGAAGGACAAGCTCGGCAACCGCTCGAACGCCTCGGCCGAGATCGAATACGACGGCGCGCTGGCGCATCTGGTGGGCGACGAGGGCGCGGGGGTGCGGGTGATCCTCGAGATGGTGCATCACACCCGGCTCGATACCGCGCTGGCGCCGGTCGGCCTGATGCGCGCCGCGCTGCGCGAGGCGCTGTGGTGGGTGACGCATCGCACCGCCTTCCAGCGCCGCCTCATCGACCAGCCGTTGATGCGGGCGGTGCTCGCGGACCTGACGCTTGATTGGGCGGGGGCGCTGGCGCTGGGGCTGCATGTCGCGCGGGCCTTCGACGGCACCACGCCCGAGGCGCGCGCCTTCGCCCGCATCGGCGTCGCGGTGGCGAAGGTGATGGCGAACAAGCTGTGCCCGGTGGTGGTCGCCGAGGCGATGGAGGCGCTGGGCGGCATGGGCTACATCGAGGACACCGGGCTGCCGCTTCTCTACCGCGAGGCGCCGCTGAACGGCATCTGGGAAGGCGCGGCGAACGTGATCTGCCTTGATGCGCTGCGCAGCCTGTCGCGCGAACCGCTGACGGCTGCGGTGCTGGCGGCGGAACTGGACGCGGCGCGCGGGCTGGCGGTCGAGTATGACGCGGCACTTGACCTGTATCGCGCCCGCTGGCCCGGCCCGGTCCCCGAGGCCGAGGCCCGCTGGTTCGTCGAACGCACCGGGCTGTTGCTGGGCGCCTCGGTGCTGCTGCGCCACGGCCCCGCCGCGCTGGCCGAAGCCTTCGTGGCGACACGCCTTGCGCCGGACGGGCGCGGGCGTCTTGCCGGGGCCGTGGCCGGGATCGACGCCGATGCGGTCCTTGCCGCCGCCGGAGGCGCCGAGGGCCGCCCGTGACTGCGCCCGGAGCGGGTCGCGCTTTCACGGACCCGGCGGACCCGCTTCAACTGTTTGTTCTTGCGCATTGTCGCGGGCGTCGAACGCGGGTGATCGGGCGATCGGCAAATCCCGTCATTGCGAGGAGGCGCAGCCGACGAAGCAACCCCGATGTCGTGT
>JACFNP010000024.1 GCA_019454835.1 Rubellimicrobium sp. | reverse complement strand
CTCGGCGCGCGACGGTGCCGTGGGGGCGTTCTGAGGCGCCCCCGTCATTGCGAGGCGCAGCCGAAGCAACCCCGATGTTGTGTGTGAGCGGTCGAGGTTGCTTCGGCTTCGCCTCGCAATGACGACCCCACCCCGTCATTGCGAGGAGGCGCAGCCGACGTGGCAATCCATGCCGCAACCCCGCGCCCGGCATGGATTGCTTCGGCTCGCGCCTCGCAATGACGGGAGTTGCGGGCGGCCCTGCCGCCCTTGACCTTCCCCCGGCAAATCCCTTTGTAAGGCACGACCATTCCAGAACAGGAGTCACAGACATGGCTTTTTCGCTTCCCGATCTTCCCTATGCCCATGACGCGCTTGCCGCGAAGGGCATGTCGAAGGAAACGCTGGAATATCACCACGACCTGCACCACAAGGCCTATGTCGACAACGGCAACAAGCTGATCGCCGGGACCGAGTGGGACGGCAAGTCGCTCGAGGACATCATCACCGGCACCTATCAGGCCGGGGCCGTCGCGCAGAACGGCATCTTCAACAACATCTCGCAGCTCTGGAACCACAACCAGTTCTGGGGCTGGATGACGCCCGACACCACCGCCATGCCCGGCGAGCTGGAAAAGGCGCTGACCGAGGCCTTCGGTTCGGTGCAGAAGTTCAAGGACGACTTCACCGCCGCCGGTGGCGCGCAGTTCGGCTCGGGCTGGGCGTGGCTGGTGCGCGACAAGGACGGCAGCCTCAAGGTGACCAAAACCGAAAACGGCGTGAACCCGGTGGCGCTGGGGCAGAAGGCGCTGCTGGGCATCGACGTGTGGGAACATTCCTACTACATCGACTTCCGCAACAAGCGCCCGGCCTATATCACCAATTTCCTCGACAATCTGGTGAACTGGGAAGCGGTCGCCGCCGGTCTCTGACCCTACGCGCGGGTCGGCGCAGCGGTGCCGCCCGCAAGGCCCGTCATCGCGAGCCGCAAGGCGAAGCAACCCCGACCGCTTGCGCGACAACATCGGGATTGCTTCGTCGGCTTCGCCTCCTCGCAATGACGCGGGGGGCCGGTGGTGGTGCCCCCGCATCCCCCGTCATTGCGAACGCAGTGAAGCAATCCATTCCGGGCGCAGCACCCGGCCCATGGATTGCCGCGTCGGCTTCGCCTCCTCGCAATGACGGTAGGTCTCGTCATTGCGAACGAAGTGAAGCAACCCCGACCGCTCACACACAACCTCGGGGTTGCCGCGTCGGCTTCGCCTCCTCGCAATGACGTATCGCCCCGCGCCCGTGCACAGGGTTTTGACCCTGCGCGCGGGCGTCGTTATGGTCGGCCCGACATCTGCGAAAAGGGCGCCCGAGGATGCGTAACGCCTGGGCATGGCTGGCCGGAGCCGCAGGCGCCTCGGCGTTGGCCGTGGCGGCGTTCATGGTCGTGCCGCGCCCGGACGTGCCCGCGCCCGATGCCGCCGCTGCGCCGCCCGATGCGCCTGCCGAACCCGAGACCGCGCCCGCCCCTCCCGAAGTGCTGTCGCTGCGGGTCGAGGGGGACGGCCTTTCGGTCGTCGCCGGGCGTGCCCTGCCCGACGAGGATGTGGCGATCCTGATCGACGGTGCCGAGGTGGCGCGCGCCCGCGCCGGGGCCGACGGCCAGTTCGCCACCCTGCTGTCGCTGCCTGCCGTCGATGATCCGCAGGTGCTGGCGCTGCTGGCCGACCCCGAGGGGCGGGCGGCGCCGTCCGGGCAGGAAGTGTTGATCGCGCCGCAACCGGCCCCGCCGGACCGGCGCGCGGACACCGCCCCCGCCGAACCCGCGCCTGCCGACGAAGGCGCGGCGCTGCCGGACCCGCGCACGGACGCCGCCCCTGCGGACGAAGGCGCGGCGCTGCCGGAACCCGCGCTCTCCCCCGACCACCAGCCGGAACGAACCGCGCCTGCCATGGCCGCGCCCGACGCCGCCGCCGCGCCTGCCGCGACGCCCCCCGACCTGCCTGCCGAGCCGCCCGAGGTCATGCCGGTCTCCGGCGACGCCCCGGCGCCCGATGCTGACGCGCCCGCGACGGCTGCCGCGCCTGCCGCCGGCGCCCCGGTCGCCGTTCGCGCGGAACCGGCGCTCGTCGCGCCCGAATCCCCCGGCCTGGTCGCCGCCGCCCCCGCCCTGCCGGGTGCGGATGCCAGCCCCGCCGCCCCCCTGGGCAGTGCCGCGCCCGCGACGGCGGCTGCCCCGGCCGCGATGGCCCCCGTCCCCGCCGACGCCGCCCCGCGCGGCCTTGCCGGAACCCCGGCCCCGACCGGGGCGCCGCTGACCGCTGCCCCCGACCTTGCCGCGACCGCGCCCGAGACCGGGGCCGCGCCGGTCCTGGCTCTCGACGCGCAGGGCGTGCGGGTGCTCGGCCCGCCGCCCGAGGTGCCGGGCGTGCCGCTGGCCAGCGTGGCGCTCGATGTCATCTCGTATGATCCCGAGGGCGAGGTCTCGCTGGCGGGGCGTGCGGGCGGCGACGGCTTCGTGCGCATCTATCTCGACAATGCCTCGGTGGCCGCGACCTCGGTGATGGACGGGCGCTGGGACGTGGCGCTGCCGGACGTGGCGCCGGGCACCTATGTGCTGCGGGTCGACCAGATGGACGCCGCAGGCGCGGTCGTCAGTCGCATCGAATCGCCCTTCCTGCGCGAATCCGTCGATGCGCTGGCCGCCACGCTGGCGGAAGGCGCGCGCGAATCGGCGGGGCTGTCGGTGCTGACCGTGCAGCCGGGCAGTTCGCTGTGGCGCATCGCCCGCGAACGCTACGGGCGCGGCATCCTTTATGTGCAGGTCTTCGAGGCCAACCGCGACCGCATCCGCAACCCCGACCTGATCTATCCGGGCCAGGTGTTCCTGTTGCCTCAGATCGACGCCGCTGCGGCACCGTAGCCCGGCAAGTCCCGCCGCACTCTGGCAAATCACGCCCCGGCTGCCTATGTGGGGCGCTGCATCACCTGATCCGGACCTGCCCATGCGCCGCCCTGCTGCCGCCGATTCTTCCGTTCCTGCCCATATCGAAGGCCGTGGCCGCGACACGCTGCGGGCGGTGGCGCCGTTCCTGTGGCCGAAGGGCGAGACCGGCGTGAAGCTGCGCGTCATCGCCGCGCTGGTCTTTCTCGCGCTGAGCAAGGCCGTCGCCATCGTGACGCCGGTGATCTTCGGCTGGGCGGTCGATGCGCTGGGCGGAACCGTGGACAGCGGGGCGCGGATGCTGATGCTGGGCGCGGTCGGGCTGACGGTGGCCTACGGCGCGGCGCGGCTGCTGAACGTCGCCTTCGCGCAGGCGCGCGATGCGGTGTTCTCCAGCGTCGGCCAGCGGGCGCTGCGCAAGATCGCGCTCCAGACCTTCCGCCACATCCACCGCCTGTCGCTGCGCTATCACATCACCCGCAAGACCGGCGGCCTGTCGCGGGTCATCGAACGCGGGGTCAAGGGCGTCGATTTCCTGCTGCGGGTGCTGCTGTTCAGCGTCGGGCCGCTGATCCTCGAACTGCTGCTGACGGCGGCGATGCTGTGGTGGCTGCTCGATGTCAGCTACATGCTGGTCGTGGCCGTGACGGTGGCGGTCTACATCGTCTTTACCTTCATCCTCACCGAATGGCGCGTCGCCATCCGCCGCGAGATGAACGACCGCGACACCGAGGCCAACCAGAAGGCCGTCGACTCGATGCTGAACTTCGAGACGGTGAAATATTTCAACGCCGAAGACCGCGAGGCCGCGCGCTACGATGCTGCCATGGCCGGATACGAGGTCGCGGCCAACCGCACCAACACCAGCCTCGCGGCCCTGAACCTGGGCCAGTCGGCGATCATTTCGGCGGCGCTGGTCGCGGTCATGGTGATGGCGGCGCTGGGGGTCGAGAAGGGCACGCTGACCGTGGGCGATTTCGTCATGGTGAATGCCTACATGATCCAGATCACCCAGCCGCTGAACTTCCTCGGCTCGATGTACCGCGACATCCGGCAGGCGCTGGTCGACATGGCCGAGATGTTCGACCTTCTGGAGCAGCCGCCCGAAGTGACCGACCCGCCCGGCGGCCCGGCGCTTCAGGTGTCGCGCGGCGAGGTGGTCTTCGATCACGTCGATTTCGCCTATGACCCCGACCGCCCGATCCTGCGGGATTTCTCGGTCACCGTGCTGCCCGGCCAGACCGTCGCCTTCGTCGGTCCGTCGGGGGCGGGCAAGTCCACCATCGGGCGGCTGCTGTTCCGCTTCTACGACGTGCAGGCGGGCGCGATCCGCATCGACGGGCAGGACGTGCGCGCCGTGACGCAGACCTCGCTCCATGCGGCCATCGGCGTCGTGCCGCAGGACACGGTGCTGTTCAACGATACCATCCGCTACAACATCGCCTACGGACGCGACGACGCCACCGATGCCGAGGTCGAATCCGCCGCGCGGGCCGCGCATGTCCACGACTTCGTCATGGGCCTGCCGAACGGCTACGCGACCCAGGTCGGCGAGCGCGGGCTGAAGCTGTCGGGCGGCGAAAAGCAGCGGGTCGGCATCGCGCGCACGCTGCTGAAGAACCCGCCGATCCTGATTCTGGACGAGGCGACCTCGGCGCTGGACACCGCCACCGAGCGCGAGATCCAGGCCGAGCTCGATGCGATGGGCCATGGCCGCAGCGTCATCATGATCGCGCACCGGCTGTCGACGGTGGCGGGCGCCGACCTGATCTGCGTGCTCGATGGCGGGCGGATCGTCGAGCAGGGCCGCCACGACGAACTGCTGGCGCTGGGCGGCCGCTATGCGGGCCTCTGGGCGCGGCAGGCGGCGGAAGAGGCAGAGAAGGAAAGCGAGGCGGCCTGAGGCCGCTGCCCCGCATTGCGAAGCCGGGTAACGGGGCGCGCGGCATCTCCCGTCATTGCGAGGAGGCAAAGCCGACGAAGCAACCCCGATGTTGTGTGTGAGCGGTCGAGGTTACTTCGGCTTCGCCTCGCAATGACGATCACTCCCCGTCATTGCGAGGAGCCGCAGGCGACGCGGCAATCCACGGGGCCGGGGGTTGCACCCGGTATGGGTTGCTTCACTTCGTTCGCAATGACGAGAAACCGCCGTCACCCGCGAGGAGGCGCAGCCGACAAAGCAACCCCGATGTTTTGCGCGAGCGGTCGGGGTTGCTTCGGCTGCGCCTCGCGGGTGACGATCACTCCCCGTCATTGCGAGGAGCCGCAGGCGACGTGGCAATCCACGGGGCCGGGGGTTGCACCCGGAATGGATTGCTTCACTTCGTTCGCAATGACGGGATGTGCGGGCGGCGGTGCTGTGCCAATCCGCGCAGGGCAGTTCGCCCGATTGCCCTGCGCGAGCGGGTGGGGGCAATCGCATATGCCCGGCGCGGCAAACCGCGTGTTGCAACGTTGGGGCAGCATGACCGGCGCCCGCACCGGGGGTGGGCGCGGATGCGCCCGCCCTGGGGGGCGGGGCGGGCGCCGGTCGTGCTGCGCACGACCGAAGGGGGAATTCCTCGGGCCGCTCACCCCATCACCCCCCAACGAGAAGCCGGGGCTTGGCAGCGGGCGGTGTTCCGCGATAGGAAAGGCGCGGGTCAGGCGTGGCCCGCGTGGGGAGGCCGATGAGCAACACCGACAGCTTCATCGACGAGGTGACCGAAGAGGTCCGCCGCGACCGGCTCTATGCCTTTTTCCGGCGCTGGGCCTGGCTGGGCATCCTGATCGTGGTGGCGGTCGTCGGCACCGCCGCCTTCCTCGAATGGCAGAAGGTCCGCCATGCCGCCGCCGCCGCCCGCGCGGGCGATGCGCTGCTCGATGCGCTCGAGGCCGATGATCCCGCCGAGCGGGCGACCGCCCTTGCGGCAAGCGGCGTCGGCGGGCCGCTGCCGCTGCTGCTGATCGCCGGGCAGGACATGCTGGCGGGCGACCGCGATGCGGCCATCGCCACCTTGCAGGCGCTTGCGGCCGATACCCGGCAGCCGGGCGTCTACCGCGATCTTGCCGCGCTGCGCGCCGTGATGCTGCAAACCGGCATCACCCCGCCCGAGGACCGGATCACCGCCCTGCAACCGCTGGCCATTCCCGGCGCGACCTTCGCGCCGCTCGCCGAGGAACAGATCGCCCTCGCGCGGATCGAGGCGGGCGATCTTGCGGGCGCGCGGGCGACGCTGGATGCGCTGCTCGCCGATGCGGCGACCTCGTCCAGCCTGCGCAACCGCGCCGCCGCCCTGCGCACCGCGCTGGGCGATGACGCGACTTCCGGCGGAGACGGGTCGTGAGCCTGCGTCTCGCGCTTGCGGTCCTTGCCACGGTATCGCTGCTCGTGGCCTGCGGCGACCGCAACCCGCCGCTGCCCGGCCAGCGCCTGCCGCTGCGCGACGGCCTTGCCAGCGCCACGGCCGCGCAGGCGAACCGTGCGGCGCCGGTGCCGCTGCCCGCCGCCAGCGTGAACGCCGACTGGACCCAGCGCGGCGGCAATGCCGCGCATCAGCTTGCGCATCCGGCGCTTGGCCCGGCCTTGCAGCCGGTGTTCTTCACCGCCATCGGCGAGGGCGACAGCCGCCGTGCTCGCATCACCGCCGAACCCGTGGTCGCGGGTGGCCGCGTCTTTGCCATGGACGCGCGGGCGATCGTCTCGGCGCTGGCGCCGACCGGCGCGCTGCTGTGGCAGGTCGATCTCACCCCGCCAAACGCGCGGCGCGAGGATGCCTCGGGCGGCGGGCTGGCAAGCGATGGCCGCGTGCTCTACGTCACCACGGGTTACGGGCGCATCCATGCGCTGGATGCGGCAACCGGCGCCGAACGCTGGGTGCAGGACGTGAACGCGCCCGCAGGCGCCGCGCCGACGATTTCGGGCAACCTGCTCTATGTGGTCAGCCGCGACTCGCGCGCCTGGGCGCTGGATACCGCAACGGGCCGCATCCGCTGGCAGATGGGCGGCACGCCCGCCGTGTCCACCTATGCCGCCGGTGGGGCGGGGGTCGCCATGGCGCCGGGCATGGCCATCGTGCCCTTCCCCTCGGGCGAGGTGCGCGGCGTGTTTCCCGACGGCGGGTTGCAGCGCTGGGCGCAGGTGGTCGCGGGGTCGCGCCCCGGCCAGTCGGGCGGCATCAGCGCCACCGACATCGCGGGCGGGCCGGTCGTGGTCGGCAACACCGCCTATGTGGCCAACGCAGGCGGGCGCATGGCCGCCATCGACACGACCACGGGTGATCGCCGCTGGAGCGCGGGCGAAGGCTCGACCGGCGGCCTCTGGGTCGCGGGCGGATCGGTCTTCGTCGTCAACGACGTGAACGAACTCGTGCGGTTGCAGGCCGGCGACGGACAGGTGGTCTGGCGGGTGGCGCTGCCGCTGTGGACGCGCCCCGAACATCGCCAGCGGTCGGAACGCTTCGTGCAATACGGCCCGATCCTTGCGGGCGGACGGCTGATCGTGGCCTCGTCCGACGGGGTGCTGCGGCAGTTCGATCCGGCCAGCGGCGCGCTGCTGGGCGAGGTGGCGCTGCCCGACGGTGCGGCCTCGGCGCCGGTGGTCGCGGGCGGGGTGCTTTATGTCCTGCTGAAGAACGGCGTGCTCGCCGCTTTCCGTTAGGCGCGATCTCGTGTATCCGGCGGCCTCACCAGTCGGGGCGCGCCATGTCTTTCACCCTTGCCATCGTCGGCCGACCCAATGTCGGCAAGTCCACGCTGTTCAACCGGCTGGTGGGCAAGCGTCTGGCGCTGGTCGACAACCAGCCCGGCGTCACCCGCGACCTGCGCGAAGGCGCGGGGCGGCTGGGCGACCTGCGCTTTACCGTGGTGGATTCGGCGGGGCTGGAAGAGGCGACCGACGACAGCCTCCAGGGACGGATGCGGCGCCTGACCGAACGTGCGGTGGAAATGGCCGATGTCTGCCTGTTCCTCGTCGATGCCCGCGCGGGCGTGACGCCTGCCGACCGGACCTTTGCAGACATATTGCGGCGCAAGAATGCCAACGTGATCCTTGCCGCCAACAAGGCCGAGGGCAATGCGGGCGAGGCGGGCTATCTGGACGCCTTCGCCCTGGGTCTGGGCGAACCCGTGCGCCTGTCCGCCGAACATGGCGAGGGGCTGGACGAGCTTTACGACCGGCTTGCCCCCGTCGCCGAGGCCCTGGACGCGGAACGGCGCGGCACCGAGGCCGAGGCGCCGCCCGAAACCGATGTCGATATCGCGGACGGTGAGGACGAGGACGACAGCCTCCCCGAACTCAGCGCCACGCATCCGTTGCAGATCGCGGTCATCGGGCGGCCCAACGCGGGCAAGTCGACGCTCATCAACCGCATCATCGGCGAGGAACGCCTGCTGACCGGCCCCGAGGCCGGGATCACCCGCGACGCGATTTCGGTGCGCACCGAATGGCAGGGCACGCCAATGCGCATCTTCGACACCGCCGGGATGCGCAAGCGCGCGAAGATTCAGGAAAAGCTCGAAAAGCTGTCGGTCAGCGACGGCCTGCGCGCGGTGCGTTTCGCCGAAGTGGTCGTGCTGCTGCTGGATGCCGGGATTCCGTTCGAGCAACAGGACCTGCGCCTTGCCGACCTTGCCGAACGCGAGGGCCGCGCCGTGGTGGTCGCGGTGAACAAATGGGATCTCGAAGACAACAAGCAGGTGAAGCTTGCCCAGTTGCAGGAGGCCTTCGGTCGCCTGCTGCCGCAACTGAAGGGGGCGCCGCTGGTGACCGTGTCGGGCCTCACCGGGCGCGGGCTGGACCGGCTGCATGACGCGATCCTCTCCGCCTGGACGGTGTGGAACCGCCGGGTGTCCACCGGCAGGCTGAACCGCTGGCTGCAGGCCATGACCGAGGCCCATCCTCCGCCCGCGCCGGGCGGTCGGCGGCTGAAGCTGCGCTACATGACGCAAATCAAGACACGGCCCCCGGCGTTCGTCATCATGGCAAGCCAGCCCGACGCCTTTCCCGACAGCTACCGCCGCTATCTGGTCGGCGGCCTGCGCGAGGCGTTCGACCTGCCGGGCACGCCGATCCGGCTGACCCTGCGTGATCAGGGCGACAAGAACCCGTTCAAGGACAGGAAGAAGGCGCAGCCTTCGGCGCTGCGCAAGCATCTGGGCAAGGC
Organism: Rubellimicrobium sp.; assembly: GCA_019454835.1. GTDB lineage: Bacteria > Pseudomonadota > Alphaproteobacteria > Rhodobacterales > Rhodobacteraceae > JADYZU01. The sequence goes on along the minus strand of JACFNP010000024.1, from coordinate 38,543 downwards.
ATAGAGCATTTCGCAGCCAAATGGAACATTTGGCGCCCGCGACAATGCGACAAAACAACAAGTTAGAGCGGGTCCGCCGAATCCATGATAACGCGACCCGCTCTAACCCCGGTCCCGACCGGGGCGGGGGCTTCGCGCCCCCGCGCCCCCGCGGAGTATTTCGGCAAGGATGAAGGCGCGGCTCAGGCCATTTCGCCAGCGGCGGTGATCCGGCCCTTGCCGCCCAGCCAGGGGCGCAGGGCCTCGGGCAGGGTGACCGAGCCGTCCTCTTCCTGGCCGTTTTCCAGCACCGCGATCAGCGTGCGCCCGACTGCCAGCCCCGAGCCGTTCAGCGTATGGACGAACTCGGGCTTGCCGCCGCCCTCGGGGCGGAAGCGGGCGTTCATGCGCCGCGCCTGCCAGTCGCCGCAGGTCGAGACCGAGGAGATTTCACGATAGCGGTTCTGCCCCGGCAGCCAGACCTCGAGATCATGGGTCCGCCGCGCCCCCGCGCCCATGTCGCCCGCGCAGAGCAGCATGGTGCGATAGGGCAGGCCCAGCCGTTCCAGCACCGTCTCGGCGCTGCGGGTCATGCGGGCGTGTTCGGATTCCGACTGGTCGGGGGTGGTGATGGCGACCATCTCGACCTTCTCGAACTGGTGCTGGCGCAGCATCCCGGTCGTGTCGCGGCCCGCCGATCCGGCCTCGGAGCGGAAGCAGACCGTATGCGCCACCATCCGGCGCGGCAGCGCGGCAGCGTCGAGCATTTCACCGGCGACGCTGTTGGTCAGCGTCACCTCGGCGGTGGGGATCAGCCACCAGCCGTTGGTGGTCTGGTAGCTGTCCTCGCCGAATTTCGGCAACTGCCCGGTGCCATACATCGCCTCGGGGCGCACCAGGACCGGGGTGATGGATTCGGTCATCCCGTGTTCGCCGGTGTGCAGATCAAGCATGAACTGCGCCAGCGCCCGGTGCAGCCGCGCCACCGCGCCCGAGAGCACCGCAAAGCGCGACCCCGACAGTTTTGCGGCGAGCGCGAAATCCATGCCGCGCGCGGCGGGAATCTGGTAGTGTTCGAGGGGTTCAAAGGCGAACTCGCGCGGGGTGCCCCAGCGACGGATTTCAATGTTGTCGTTTTCGTTCGCACCGTCGGGAACATCGGGCAGCGGCAGGTTCGGGATCGTGGCCAGCAGGTCGAGAAGGTGCTGGTCCTCGGCACGGGCGGCATCGTTCAGCCGGGCGATCTCGGCCTTCTTGTCGGCCAGCAATTCGCGCAGGCGGTTGAATTCGGCCTCGTCGCCCGCAGCCCTGGCGGCGCCCGCCTCGCGGCTGGTGCGGTTCTGTTCGGCGGTGGCCTGCTCGGCGGCAAGGATCATCGCGCGGCGTTCCTCGTCGATGGCGAGGATGCGCGGGCTGACCGGCGCCATGCCGCGCCGGGCGAGGGCGGCGTCGAAGGCGGCGGGGTTGTCGCGGATGGCGCGAATGTCGTGCATGGCGTCCTCGCAGGCTGGGAATGCGCGTGCCACCTATGCCGCAAAGCCCCTGCGGGGTGAACCGCAAAAGCGTGGCGAATTCAGTCGACCGGCGGGCTGCGCCCTTCGGTCAGCGCCACCGACAGCGGCGCGAGCGTGACGGTCTCGGCACGGGCGGTCGCGGCCCAGAGCATCAGCGCGTTCAGCGTTTCGGGCCGGAGGTGGGCCAGCAGGATCACCGCGCCGTCCTGCCGCGCCCGCATCGGCGCATTGTCGAGGAAACGGCGGATCGCCCCCGAATCCTGCCCGGCGCCGTCGAGATCGCGCAGGATGGCGCGGGCGGGGGCATCGGCGCCGACAGCCAGCCGGGCGATGGGGTCGCCGCCCTCGGGCAGCCAGGCAAGGCCGCGCCCGGCAGTGCCCAGCCAGGCCAGCGCGGCCTCGGCCAGATCGCGCGCGGCATCGGTGCCGCCGTCGCCCGCATCGACCAGCGCCACCGCGCCGGGCAGCGTGGCGAAGGTCGCCCCCAGCCCGACGACCGCATCCGTGGCGGTCGCGCCCTCGGGGAAACGGGCCAGCGCGGCGGTTTCCACCCCGGCGGCGCGGTAGGCGTCCGCCCGCATCGCGGCATCAGCGGCCAGCGGATCAAGCGCGACGGTGACCGGAAAGGGCAGCGCCGCCGCAACCTGCGGCGCATCGGCCAGCGTGCCGTCGTCAAGAAGCACCAGCGCCACGACGGGCAGGGTGCCGGGATTGTCGAATGCGGCGGCGGCCTGCCAGACCGGCGGCAGGGCGGTGTCGGCGGCCTCGGGCAGACCGGGTGCGGCGGCATCGTCGGCGCCGGGGCGGCGGATGACCACGCCGTTGTCGCCGCCGGGCAGGCGCGGCGTACCGTCGCCCTGCAACGCGATGGCCGGCGTGCGCGGCGCATCGGGTGCCGGGCCGTCCGGCGCCACGTCCGGGGCGTCATCCTCGGGCGCAGCCGGTGCCAGCGGTGCGGCGGCACCGGCGGGTGCCCCGGCGGTGGCGGGGCTGCCGAGCGCGGGGGCGGCCCCCTCGTCCGGCGCGGCGAGCGCGGCAAGATCGAGCGCGGCCTCGGGCGGGGCGGTTGCGTCGGCATCGGGCGCGACGGCGTCCGCGCTGTCGGTGCCAGCCAGCGGCGAGGGCGCCGGGGCGGGCGTCACGTCGTCACCGGCAGGCAGGGCCTGCGGCGTCGCATCACCGCCTGCGGGCGAGTCCATCGCCGGGGCCTCGGCGACGGGCGGGTTGGCCGGGGTCATGGCGGCTTCGGCTTCGGGCGGGGATTCGAGTGCGGGTTGCTGCGGCGCCGGACCCTGCGGCGCCAGCGTGACCGGCCGGTCGGCGGCGGTTGCGGCCTCGGGTGCCGCGACCGGGGACGGGGGTTCCGGCTCGGCGAGCGGGGCCGCCCCCGCGCCGATCTCGGGCGTGGCCGGCGGCAGGGTGTCGGCCTCGGGCGCGCCGCCGTCCTCGGGCAGCGCGAGGCCCGGCATCCCGGCTTCGGGCGCGGCAGGGTCGGCTTCGGGGGTCGGCCCGGTCGTGGCGCCGTCATCGGGGGGGATCACCGCTGCCGGGGCGGGCGCCTCGGTTGCAGGCGCCTCGGGCGGGCGGTTTCCGGCGGGCTGGGGCGCCACCAGCGACAGGGTGCCAAGCACCACGGCCGACAGCGCAAGTCCCGAGACCGCTCCGAGAAAGACACCACGCATCCTTGCCGCCCCCGCGCCTGCCGTCGCAGCCCTGCCGCCGCCCGCGCCTGCCGGATCTTGACGCCCGGCGGCACGAGGCCCATCACTTGCGACTATACGCAAGGGGTCCGCGCGGCTCCATCCCATAATCGACCCGAACCTGCGGCCGGTGCGAAAGGCCCCTGATGCTGCTTCTGATCGACAATTACGACAGTTTCACCTGGAATCTGGTGCATTACCTGGCCGAGTTGGGCGCCGGGGTGCGGGTCGTGCGCAACGACGCGCTGGGCGTGGCCGAGGCGCTGGCGCTGCGGCCTGCGGGCATCGTGTTGTCGCCCGGCCCCGGCACACCGGACGAGGCCGGGATCAGCCTCGATCTCATCCCGGCGGCGGCGCGGGCCGGAGTGCCGGTGCTGGGGGTCTGCCTTGGCCATCAGGCCATCGGGCAGGTGTTCGGCGGGCAGGTGGTGCGCGCGGACGAGATCGTCCACGGCAGGACCAGCCCGATCCATCACCGGGGCGAGGGCGTTTTCGCCGGGCTGCCGCAGCCCTTCATGGCGACGCGCTATCATTCGCTGGTCGTCGCGCGCGCGGGGCTGCCCGGCTGTCTGGCCGTCACCGCGACGCTGGCCGACGGCACGATCATGGGCCTGCGCCACCGCGAGCTGCCCGTGGAAGGCGTCCAGTTCCACCCCGAGAGCATCGCCAGCGAACACGGACACGCACTATTGGGCAATTTCCTCGCCCGGCTGCCCGCCATGGAGCGCGCGGCATGAGCGAGGCGCTGAAACCCCTGATTGCCGCCGCCGTCGCCGGGCCGCTGACCCGCGCGCAGGCCGAGGCCGCCTTCGACATCCTCTTCAACGGCGACGCGACGCCCAGCCAGGTCGGCGGCTTCCTGATGACCCTGCGCACCCGTGGCGAGACGGTCGAGGAATATGCCGCCGCCGCCCGCGTCATGCGGGCGCGCTGCAATCCGGTGCGCGCCCCCGAAGGCGCCATCGACATCGTCGGCACCGGCGGCGACGGCAAGGGGACGCTGAACATTTCAACCGCCACCGCCTTTGTCGTCGCGGGCGCGGGCGTGCCGGTGGCCAAGCACGGCAACCGCAACCTGTCGTCGAAATCGGGCGCGGCGGATGCGCTGGGGCAGTTGGGCATTGATGTCATGGTCGGCCCCGAAGTGGTCGAGCGGGCGCTGGAGCAGGCCGGGATCGGCTTCATGATGGCGCCGATGCACCATCCGGCGATGAAGCATGTCATGCCGTCGCGGGCCGAACTGGGCACGAGGACGATCTTCAATATCCTCGGGCCGCTGACCAATCCGGCGGGGGTGCGATTCCAGCTTACCGGCGCCTTTTCGCGCGCCATGATCCGGCCCATGGCCGAGACGCTGGCCACTTTGGGCACCACGCGCGCCTGGCTGGTCCATGGCGGCGACGGCACGGATGAACTGTCGATTGCCGGGATCAGCCATGTTGCCGAACTGAAGGGCGGCACGGTGCGCGAATACGAGGTGCATCCCGAAGAGGCAGGGCTGCCCGTCCATCCCTTCGAGGCGCTGCTTGGCGGCACGCCCGCCGAGAACGCCGACGCCCTGCGCGCGGTGCTGGCCGGGGCCGGGGGGGCCTATCGTGATGCGGTGCTGCTGAACGCCGCCGCCGCGCTGGTGATCGCCGGGCGCGCGGGCGATCTGCGCGAGGGCGTGGCGCTTGCCCGCGAGAGCATCGCCTCGGGGGCTGCGGCCCGCGCGGTGGCGCTTCTGGCCGCGATCAGCCCGTTGCCGCAGGCGTGACGCCCGCAGGCTGGCGCGACCTGCCGTTCTGGCGCGAGGACTGGCCGGGGATCAGCGCGGCGCTAGATACCGCGCCGCGCCCGGTGCTGCCGCCCGCAGCGCTGCGGTTCCGCGCGCTTGACCTGTGTGCGCCCGATGCGGTGCGGGTGGTGATCCTCGGGCAGGACCCTTACGCGACGCCGGGCAAGGCGGACGGGCTGGCGTTTTCCATCGCGCCGGGATTTCGCGGCAATCTTGCCTCACTGGGCAACATATTGCGCGAGCTGCATGACGATCTGGGCATCACGCGCCGGGGCACCGGGCTGGAAGGCTGGGCGCGTGAGGGGGTGCTGCTGCTGAATACCGCGCTGTCGGTGCCCGAGGGGCAGGCCGGGGGCCATGCGCGGCTGGGCTGGTCGCGGCTGGTCGGGCAGGTGCTGGCGCGGCTGGACGACCGGCCCCGCGCGTTCCTGCTGTGGGGCGCCCATGCGCAGGGGTTCGGGCGGCACCTGCGGCGCGGCGATCATCTGGTGATCGAGAGCGCGCATCCGTCGCCCCTGTCGGCGCGGCGCGGGTTCCTGGGGTCGCGGCCGTTTTCGCGCGTGAACGGCTGGCTTGCGGCGCGCGGCGAGCGCGGGATCGACTGGGCGGCGTGACGGCAGCGTGGCGGTGGCGGGTCAGTAGCTGCGGATCAGCCCGACGAGACGGCCCTGCACGCGGACCTGGCCTTCGCGGTAGAGCCGGGTTTCGTAGGCGGGATTGGCGGCTTCCAGCGCGATCATGCCGTTCTGGCGACGCAGGCGTTTCAGGGTCGCTTCCTCTTCCTCGACCAGGGCCACGACGATGTCGCCGTTGTCGGCGACGGCCCCTTCGCGGATGATGACGATGTCGCCGTCGTTGATCCCGGCGTTGATCATCGAATCACCCTGCACCTCAAGCGCGTAATGTTCGCCCCGGCCGATCATCGACTGCGGCACGGTGACGTGATGATGCACTTCGGAAATGGCGGCGATCGGCACACCGGCGGCGATGCGGCCCATGACCGGCACCTCGGCCACGCCGGCTGCGGCGGGCGGCACCGGCAGCCGCACCACCTGCGCGGTGCGCGCGGGGGCGGGTTCGGGGGCGCCGAGGCGTTCGGCCACGGCATCGGGCAGACGGATCACCTCGATCGCGCGGGCGCGATGGGCAAGGCGGCGGATGAAGCCGCGTTCTTCCAGCGCGGTGATGAGCCGGTGGATGCCGGATTTCGAGCGCAGGTCGAGCGCATCCTTCATTTCGTCGAACGAGGGCGGCACCCCGTCGCGTTGCAGGCGGGTGTGGATATATTCCAGAAGTTCAAGCTGCTTGCGCGTGAGCATGGCACCATCCCCGGAGGCAGTTTACGTGATGTTCTGCCAGCGTTCCCGGTTTGTGTCAACGCCCAAATCGCTGCAATTCAAGACAAATGCGCTTCAGCCCGGCAGCCGGATCACCTCGACCACCTCGCCCGCCGCCGCGCCGGGGTGGCCCGGAGGCTGCACGATCAGCGCATCGGCGCGCGAGAGCACCGACAGCAGCGAGGAATCCTGTGCGGCGAAGGGGGCGACCCCGGCGGCGGTGATCTCGGCGCGCAGGTAATGCTCGCGCGGGCCGTTCGCGGGCAGGGCAGCGGCCAGCGGCATCTCGTCGCGCGGCATCGCGCGGGCGGGCAGGCTCTGCATGGCGCGCACCAGCGGGATCAGGAACACGGTGGCGCAGACCATCGCCGAGACCGGGTTGCCCGGCAGGCCCACCATGACCTGCCGCCCGCGCCGCCCCGCCATCACCGGCTTGCCGGGGCGGATGGCGATGCGGTGGAAGGCCAGATCGAAGCCTTCCGCGCGCGCCACCGGCGCGACGAGATCGTGATCGCCGACCGAGGCCCCGCCGATGGTGATGACCAGATCCGCATCCCCCGCCAGCGCCAGCGCCGCCTTGTGCGCATCGACCGTGTCGGCGGCGACGGGCAGAAGCCGGGCGTCGATGCCTTCGTCCTGCAGCATGGCGCGGATGCCGTAGCCGTTCGAGGCGACGATCTGCCCCGGCCCCAGCGCGCTGCCCGGCGTCACCAGTTCGTCGCCGGTGGACAGGATCGCCACATCGGGCCTGCGCGCGACCGTCACGCGCGCGTGGTTCATCGCCGCGACCAGCGCGACCTCGGCGGCCTTGAGCCTGCGCGGCGCCGCCAGCCGCGCGCCTGCGGCGAAATCGCAGCCGCGCGCCCGCACATGCCGTCCCGGCCCGATGAGGTTCAGCGTCACGCTGTCGCCGTCGCGGGTCACGTCCTCCTGCATGATGACGCGGTCGGCGCCCTCGGGCATGGCGCCGCCGGTCAGGATGCGCGCCGCCTGCCCCGGTTGCAGTACCGCCGCGCCCGGATGCCCCGCCGCGATATGGCCCGCCAGCGCCAGCGTCCGGCCCGCCACGGCATCGGCCTCGCGCACAGCGTAACCGTCCATCGCCGAGGCGGCAAAAGGCGGCTGGTCGTGGCCCGCGATCACGTCGCGGACCAGCACCCGCCCCCCGGCGCGGGCAAGGCCGATCTCCTCGGCATCCATCGGAGTGACCAGCGCGAAAAGATACTCCAGAGCCTCGGCGACGGAAATCATGCCGTGAACCTTCCCGATTTGCCGCCGTCCTTCAGGGTGACCCGGATGCCGCCGATCTCCATGCCGCGTTCGGCGGCCTTGAGCATGTCGTAAATCGTCAGGCAGGCGACCGAGACGGCGGTGAGCGCCTCCATTTCCACCCCGGTCCTGCCAGTGCAGCGCACGGTGGCGGCGACGCGCACGCCGGGCAGGGTGTCGTCGGGGGTCAGCTCCAGCGCCACCTTCGTCACCGGCAGCGGATGGCAGAGCGGGATCAGGTCGGCAGTGCGCTTTACCGCCATGATGCCCGCCACCCGCGCGATGCCCAGCACGTCGCCCTTCCCGGCCCGCCCCTCGCGCACCAGCGCCAGCGTGGCGGGGGTCATGCGGACAAAGCCTGCGGCGGTGGCGACCCGGTCGGTCTCTGCCTTGTCGGTGACATCGACCATATGGGCCTGACCGGCGGCGTCGAAATGGGACAGCGGCATGATGCCCCCTAGACCTGCGTGGCGCGGTAGGGGTCGGCCAGCAGCGCCCGCGTGGCGGCGGCCACGTCATCGGCGCGCATCAGGCTTTCGCCGACCAGGAAGGCCCGCGCCCCGTAGCGTGCCAGATCGGCAAGGTCCGCCGGGGTGAACAGCCCGCTTTCGGCGACGATCATGCGATCGGGCGGCACGATGCGCGCGAGGCGGCGGGTGGTGTCGAGATCGGTCTCGAACGTCCGCAGGTTGCGGTTGTTGATGCCGATCATCCGTGCCGGGATGCGTTCGGCGCGGTGAAGTTCGTCCTCGTCATGGACCTCGACAAGGACATCCATGCCCCAGCGCTGCGCCGCCTCGGCCAGCGCGCGTGCCTCGTCGTCGGACAGCATCGCCATGATGATCAGGATGCAGTCGGCGCCCAGCGCGCGCGATTCGGCCACCTGCCACGGGTCGATGAGGAAATCCTTGCGCAGCACCGGCAACGCGACCGCCTCGCGCGCGGCCACGAGATAGTCGTCGGCGCCCTGGAAGCCCGGCCCGTCGGTCAGCACCGACAGGCAGGTCGCGCCGCCCGATTCATAGGCGCGGGCCAGGGCGGGCGGGTCGAAATCGGCCCGGATGAGGCCGCGCGACGGGCTGGCCTTCTTGATCTCGGCGATAAGGCCGTAACCCTCGCGCTGCGCCCCGGCGAGCGCGTCCGCGAACGGGCGCACGGCAGGCGCGGCACCGGCGCGCGATTCGATCTCGGCAAGCGGGGTCGCGGCACTGCGCTGGGCAAGTTCCCCGGCCTTGCGCGCTCTGATCTGGCTGAGAATGTCCATGGCGCCGTTCTAGCGGCGGGGCGGGGCGAAGGAAAGCGGCTGCACCGACGCAGCGGGGCCGCGCGTCTTACCGTCGGCGGCGGCCGATCCGGCGGCGCAGGGCATACGTCATGCGCAGAAGGCCGCGAGACAGCCGCGCCTTCTCGGTATCGACGGCACTTTCCGGGCGAATGCGCATCCAGGACGATTTTGCATAGGCCATCCGTTGACGCGGATAGATGCTGCGGTGCCCGATGACGAGATAGGCAATCACCGCCGGTGCTGCGACATAGGCCAGGCTAACCGAGGTACCGAACAGTTCGACCCCCATCAGTGTTGCGGCGACCGGCGTATTCGATGCCGCAGCCACCACGGCGGTCAGCCCCACGGCCGCACCCAGTGCCGGATCGACGCCCAGCACCGACCCGACCCCTGCGCCAAGCATCGCGCCGATGACGAATTGCGGCGTGACGATACCGCCGTAGAAGCCCGAGCCGATGGTGATGGCGACGAGCAGGATCTTGAGAAGAAACCCGGCGGCAGGCATCGTCTCGCCCGCAAGCGCGCGGTCGATGAGCGGCAGGCCTAGCCCGAGATAGTCGCGCGGGATCACGAGGATGAGCGCCGCAATGAGCAGCCCCCCGAACAGCGGCATCAGCGGCGGCCAGAGGCCACATCTGCGCCGCACCGTCGCGGTAACGCGCCCCGCGCCGTGAACCGCCTCGACGAAGACCAGCGCGGCCAGTCCGGCCAGCACCCCCAGCACGGCAAGTTTCAGGAACAGGGCGGCGCCAAAACCCGTCCCGCCGGGCAGGGTATAATATTCGTAGGGAATGCCCCAGAAAAGGCTGGTCTGGTAAGACACGACACCGGCGATCACGGCTGGCAGCAGGAAATCGTGGCGAATGCGGCCTATGGCAAGCAGTTCGACCCCGTAGATCGCGCCCGCGACGGGGGTGCCGAACACGCTTGCGAACCCGGCGCTGACCCCGCAGGCCACAAGCCGCACACGCAGCTCGTCGTTCAGGTGCAGCACCCGCCCGACCAGCGCCCCGAGCGAAGCGCCGATATGCGAGCATGGGCCTTCCTTCCCCGCAGAGCCTCCGCCCGCAAGCGTGATGATCGCGGCCACGGGCTTGATCGGCAGGGTAAGCGCCGGCATCCGCCCGCGCTGGATGTTCACGGCGGCAAAGAAATTGTCGTCGCGCCCGCGCGGGCCAACCCGATAGCCGTAATGCAGGAGAAGCCCGTTCAGAAGCCCCGCGACCGGCAGGATCGCCATCTGTTGCCAGAGCGTGATGCCTGAGGTTGCGGCCATCGACCGGAACAGCCCGTGAAGGAACAGGCTCGTGCCGCTGCCGACGATCATACCCGTCGCCGTGGCAAGCACCAGCCACTGCACGACCGTTTCAAGCATGATCACGGTCTCGACAAGGTTCAGCCGGTGCATGAAAGCGGCGCCCTCACTTGTTATGCGCCCTGCGCTAGCGCCGATCAGCGGGCGGCTCAAGCGGCGGGGTTTGTGAACCCAGGGCAATCGCACATGCCGACCAGGCAGCGCGCGGCCCGCAAGTTTCCCCCTTCGGGCGTGCGCAGCACGACCGGCGCCCGCCCCGCCCCCCCAAGGGCGTTTCTGTGGCGGGCGCATCCGCGCCCACCCTCGCTGCGAGCGCCGGTCATGCTGCCCCACCGTCGCAACAAGCGGGTTGCCGCGCCGGGCAAATGCGACGGCCCTAGGAGTTGCGGGCGGCGACACCCTTCTTCCCCGGCGCTCCCCATGCTAGCCTGCCCGCGCCCCCGTTACGGAGGACCGCCATGCGCCGCGCCCTGTTCCTGTCACCGCTGGCCCTTGCCGCCTGCGCCCTGCCCGAGGCCGTGCCCGATCCTGCCCTTGTCGCCCGGCAGGAGGCCGCCTGCACCGCCGCCATCGCGCAGCACGTCCGCCGGCCCGAATCCGCCGTCACCGCCCGCTTCCTGTCCGAGGCCGGTGGCATCGCCACGGTCGAGACGCTGGACGGCGACCGCCGCCATCTGTGCATGGTCGATGCGGGTGGCAGGGTGATCGACTACCGGCACCCCGACGCCTGAGGTCCGGGTGGACCCGCGCCGCGCTTGCGCCTAGGTTCGCGGCGCCACAGACCCGAGGCCACGATGACCGATCCCGCCAGCGCCGCGCCCGCCTATCAGGTGCTCGCCCGCAAATACCGCCCCGAGACCTTTGCCGATCTCGTGGGTCAGGATGCGATGGTGCGCACGCTGAAGAATGCCTTCGCGGCGGGACGGATCGCGCAGGCCTTCATCATGACCGGCATCCGCGGCACTGGAAAGACCACCACAGCGCGCATCATCGCCAAGGGGCTGAACTGCATCGGCCCAGACGGCCAGGGTGGCCCGACGACCGAACCCTGCGGGGTCTGCGAGCATTGCGTGGCGATCATGGAGGGCCGCCATGTCGACGTGCTCGAGATGGACGCCGCCAGCCGCACCGGGGTCGGCGACATCCGCGAGATCATCGAGTCGGTGCATTACCGGGCGGCCTCGGCGCGGTACAAGATCTACATCATCGACGAGGTGCACATGCTGTCCACCTCGGCCTTCAACGCGCTGCTGAAAACGCTGGAAGAACCGCCGCCGCATGTGAAGTTCATCTTCGCCACGACCGAAATCCGCAGGGTGCCGGTGACGGTGCTGTCGCGCTGCCAGCGCTTCGATCTGCGCCGGATCGAACCCGAGGTGATGCAGGCGCTGCTGCGCCGCATTGCCGATGCCGAAGGGGCGGGGATCGACGATGCCGCGCTGGCGCTCATCATTCGGGCCGCCGAAGGTTCGGCCCGCGACGCGACCAGCCTGCTCGACCAGGCGATCAGCCACGGCGCGGGCGAGACCGGGGCCGAGGACGTGCGCGCCATGCTCGGGCTGGCCGACCGGGGGCGGATTCTCGACCTGTTCGACATGATCCTCAAGGGCGAGGCGGCGGCGGCGCTGGACGAGCTGGGCCGCCAGTATGCCGAAGGCGCCGATCCGGTCGCCGTGCTGCGCGATCTGGCCGAGGTCGCGCACTGGGTCAGCATGGTGAAGATCGCGCCGGGCACCGCCGAAGACCCGACGGTGTCGCCCGACGAACGCGCGCGCGGGCTGGTGATGGCCGGGGCGCTGTCGCAGCGGGTGCTGGCGCGGATGTGGCAGATGCTGCTCAAGGCGCTGGAAGAGGTGGCGATCGCGCCCAACGCGATGATGGCGGCGGAAATGGCGGTGATCCGCCTCACCCATGTCGCCGACCTGCCTGCGCCCGATGAACTGATCCGCCGCCTCGAAAGCGCACCGCCATCGGGCGGGGGCGGCGGCAATCCGGGGCCGCGCCCCGCGCCGCAGGGCGGCGGCACCGGCCCCGTGGCGGGGTCGCGTGCGCAGGCGGCACCGGCGCTTGCGCCCGATGCGACGACCCCGCTTGCCCGTTATGCCCGTTTCGAGGACGTGCTGGCGCTGGTCGCCGAGGCGCGCGACATGCCCCTGCTGGTCGAGATCGAGAACGGCGTGCGGCTGGTCGCCTACCGCCCCGGCCATATCGAGTTTGAACCCGCCCCCGCCGCGCGCCCCGATCTTGCCCACCGGCTGGGCCAGCGCCTGCAGGCCATCACCGGCAGCCGCTGGGCGGTGGTCGTGGTCGGGCAGGGCGGTGCGCCGACCGTGGCCGAGACCCGCGCCGCCGCACAGGGCGCCGCACAGGCGGGCGCGCTGGCCCTGCCGCTGGTGCAGGCGGTGCTGGCCCAGTTTCCGGGCGCGAAGATCGTGACCATCCGCCCGCCCGCAACCCCCGAACCGGCGGCACAGGACGAGGCACATGACGCCCCCGACGACTGGGACCCGTTCGAGGAGGGGTGAGCGGGGCGGGCACGTCCGCTCCGGTGCGGCGAACCGGTTTTATCTGTTGTCCTGTCGCGTGGTCGGGGGCGTCAGGTGTGTTCGTTCGGCGGTGAGGTGCTCACTCCCAGCGGGCGCGCCATGCCTGCAGCATGAGCACTGGCCAGAGCCGGGTGATCCAGTCGCGGCGGCCCGAGAGGTGTTCGTTCCATGTCCTGCGGATCGGGGCGGGATCAAGCAGGCCGCCCTCGGCCAGACGCGCGGGTGCAAGAAGGTCTTCGGCCCAGGGCCGAAGCGGCCCGCGAATCCAGTCGCCGACCGGGATGCCGAAGCCCGCCTTGGGCCGCTCGATCAATTCGCGCGGCACGCGGGCGTAAAGCAGGCGGCGTAGCGCCACCTTGCCCTGCCCGCTCTCGATCTTCAGCGGCAGGGCAAGGCGATGGGCCAGCGTCACAACCTCGGGATCGAGGAACGGTGCGCGCGTCGCAAGGCCGATCCCCATGGCGGCGCGGTCCACCTTCACGAGACCGTCGTCGGGCAGGTAAAGCCGCTGGTCCTGCACCATCATCCGCGCTGCCGGATCGTCGAGACCGGCGGGGAGCGGGTCGTCGAGCAAGGTTGACGGCTCCTCGTTTGCGCCCGGAATGGCGCGCGTCGGATCGTGCCACTGGCTGACGAGGCTGCGGTAGAGGTCATCGACACTGGCCGCGTGGCGTAGCGGGATGGCTACCTTGTGCGCCTTGTTGCCCGCGCGCACGACGCGCGGGCCGCCGACGCGGCCCGCCATGCCCGCGAGCCTGTCCCAGCCTGCCTCGGGCACCGCAGCGATCCCGGCACCCAGCGCCCTGCGTAGCGGACGCGGCATCCATGCGATGCGATCCCAGATGCGCGGCCCCCAGAAATAGCGGTTATACCCCCCGAACAGCTCGTCCCCCGCGTCGCCCGACAGTGCCACGCGCACCTGCGCTCGTGCCGCGCGGGCCACCAGATGTGTCGGCACCTGTGAGGAATCGGCGAAAGGTTCATCATAGAGGTCGGGCAGCAGCGGGATCACCTCGCGGGCATCGGCGGATGTGACGTGCATTTCGTGGTGTTCGGTCCCCAGATGGCGCGCGACATCCGCCGCGAAGGGCGCTTCGTTGAAGGCGGCCTCGTCGAAGCCGATGGTGAAGGTCTGCACCGGGCGCGTGCTGCGTTCCTGCATCAGCGCCGTGACCAGCGAACTGTCGATGCCGCCCGACAGGAAGGCCCCCGTCGATGCGCCGCCCGCCGTCATGCGCGCGATGGCGGCGCCCAATACGTCCTCCAGCGCCGCATCGGCTGCGCCGGCGTCGGTGATCGGGTCGCGCAGACCCGCGCTTACCGCGTCGTTCAGCGACCACCACCGCCGGATCGAGAGCGGGCCGTCCGTCGCGCCGGGGCGCGGCGGATACACGCTATGCGGGGGGGGGGGCGTCTGTGCGCAACTCAAGGATGCAGCCGGGTTCCAGCTTGAAGACGCCGGGATGGATCGACCACGGTGCAGGCACGACACCGAAACGCAGAAAAAGCGTGAGCGCCTCGCGGCTGATCCCGCCCTGAAAGCCGGGATGCTGGCGCAGGGCCTTCAGTTCCGACCCGAAGACGAACGCCTCCCCCGCGCCCCCCCAGTAGAGTGGCCTGACACCCATCCGGTCACGCGCCAGCGACAGCCACCGCTCCTTGCGGTCCCACAGCGCCAGCGCGAACGGCCCCGCGACGAGCGAGAGCGCGGCATCGAGGCCGTGCGCCTCGATCAGCTCTGCCAGCATCGCCGCATCGGAAGTGCCGCGCCGTTCCGGCGCCTGCCCTGCCGATTCCATGTCGCGGCGCAGCGAGGGGGCGTTGTGGATTTCGCCGTCGAAAATCAGAACGTATCGCCCGGAGGCCGAGACGGCAGGCACGGCTTCCGCCGCCTCGCCGTCCGGCACCAGCAGGCGCTGGCCAAGCGCGACGCCATTGTCGCTCCAGGCGCCCTCGCCGTCCGGCCCCCGCGCGGCAAGCGCCGCCGTCATGGCCCGGATATGGCTGTCGGCGCCTGTTGTCCCGTGAACGATCCCGGCAATCGCGCTCATGCTGTCCCCCTGTCGTTGCCAGCGTTGTAGTGCGTCGCGGCAAAATCGCACAACGGAAATCGGGGGGTGGCACGGCAATCGGGCGAACCGCGGCTGCGCGGGTTGACCCGGCGTTGCTGCCCGCAATTCCCGTCATTGCGAGCCGCAAGGCGAAGCAACCCCGACCGCTCACACATGACATCGGGGTTGCTTCGTCGGCTTCGCCTTCTCGCAATGACGGAACATGCCGCTCGCCCGACCCCCCTTCCCCCCCGACCTTGCCCCTTTCCGCCCCCGGCTCTATCTCGGGGCCGGGCACAATGGAGGCGGGATGATGTTCAAGGGGCTTGGCGGGCTTGGCGGTCTGGGCGACATGGGCAAGATGATGAAGGCCGCGCAGGAGATGCAGGACCGGATGGCCCGTCTCCAGGACGATCTTGCCGGTCTTGTCGTCGAGGGCGAATCCGGTGGCGGGCTGGTCCGGGCGCGCGCCAATGCCAGGGGCGAGCTGCAGGGCCTGACCATCGACCCCTCGATCTTTCGTCCCGAGGATCGTGAAGTGGTCGAGGATCTCATCCTTGCCGCGATCCGCGATGCCCAGTCCCGCGCCGCGACCCGCGCGCAGGCGGAAATGGCCCGGCTGACCGAAAGCCTCGGCCTGCCTGCCGACATGAAGCTGCCGTTCTGAGCCGATGGCCGACGCGCCCCCGGAAATCGAGGAGCTGATCGCGCTCATGGCGCGGCTGCCGGGGCTGGGGCCGCGTTCGGCGCGCCGGGCGGTGCTGCATCTGATGAAGCGGCGCGACCGGCTGCTCGTGCCGCTGGCGCAGTCGCTGGCGGCGGTTGGGGCGCACATCCGCGAATGTTCGGCCTGCGGCAATCTCGGCACCGGCGACATCTGCACGATCTGCGCCGATCCGGCGCGCGCCACCGGACAGCTCTGCGTCGTGGCCGATGTGGCCGATCTCTGGGCGATGGAGCGGGCGCGGGTCTTTGCGGGCCGCTATCATGTGCTCGGCGGGCTGCTCTCGGCGCTCGATGCCATCGGGCCGGACGATCTGGGCATCCCGCGCCTTGCCGGGCGCCTTGGTGCCGAGGGCGTCACCGAGGTGATCCTCGCGCTGCCCGCGACGCTCGACGGGCAGACGACCATGCACTACCTGGCCGACCGCCTTGCGGGTGTGCGGATCACCACGCTGGCGCAGGGCGTGCCGGTCGGCGGCGAACTCGACTGGCTGGACGAGGGGACGATCGGCGCGGCGCTGCGGGCGCGGCGCGATCTGGAGTGACGATCACAGGGTATTTCGCAGTCGAACGTTCCCGTCTGCCTGCGAATGCTCAGTCGGCGGGCAGGACGCCCTGCACCTGCAGGTCAAGCCACAGCCGCACCCGGTCCACGCCCGCCACATAGCGGGCAAGCGCCGGTTCCGCCGCAGGCACGCTTGCGGCGATGCGCGGTGCGGCGACATAGGCCGCGAGGGCGAGGGTCGCCAGCGACAGGACGGTCAGGAACCCGGCGCGGAAGCCGCCCCTGCCACGGGCTTGCGCCGCCTCGCCGACATGCGCGGGCGCGCGCTCGGCGGCGGCGCGCAGCGAGGCGTTGATCTCTTCGATGTCGGGCAGCCGCGCGCGACCGCGCGGGGCCTCGGGCGCGGGGTCGGCGGCTGGTGCGGTGTCGGGCGGCACCGGGCGCGCGGGTTCGATGCGCTCGGGCGCGGGCGTCGGGGCCATCCCGTCAAGGCCCAGATCGGGTTGTGCCACGAACTGCTGCGCGGCGCGCTCGGCCTCGCGGCGGGCGCGCTCGCGTTCGGCTTCCTCGCGCAGGATCGCCGTCACCTCGGGTGAGAGCGCCGGGCGGCGCGGCACGGGCACCGGCGCGGGGTCGTCGGCGGCGGGTTCCGGCGGTGGGGGTTCGGGTCGGTCGGGCTGTGGCGGTTCCGGTTCGGGCGTTGCGTCGGGGACATCGGGCGCAGGCGTTGCCGCACCGGCGGCCGCGACGAACCAGACATGTCCGCAGGCCGAGCATTGCACGTCGCGCCCGCCTTCGGGGATCGCGTCCTCTGCGACTTCGTACCGGGCGCCGCAGTTGGGGCAGGTGATCCGCATGGCTGTTCCGCTCTGCTTCGGGCCGGTGCGGCCCTGCGCCTTATCCTAGCAACCGGCCCGCCCTTCGCCAAGAACGCTGTCGCGGCGGCAGGGTGATCGGGTGAACTGCGTGTTTCGTCATTGCGAGGCGAAGCCGAAGCAACCCCGACCGCTCACTCACGACATCGGGGTTGCTTCGTCGGCTGCGCCTCCTCGCAATGACGGGGTTTGCGGGCGGCGGCGCCGTGCGGACCTGCGCAGGGCAGTTCACCCGATTGCCCTAGTCGTGGCGGCGAAGCCGGCGGCGTGCGGGTGTGATCTAAACGAATTCTTCATCTTGCGCATGTGTGCTGTCCCGGACCGACCTGCCGAAGGACCGCATCATGTCATGTCCGACCGGGCCATCCGCCGCCGGTGTCCGCCTTTCGGACGGGGCGGCGGACGGCATTACCCCGGCCAAGCGCGGGCTCGATCTGGTGCTGGTGCTGGTGCTGGCGGCGCTTGTGGCGGTGCCGCTGCTGGTGGCGATCCTCGTGCTCCTGCTGGCCGAGGGGCGGCCCGTCTTTCACGTCTCGGAACGGATGCAGGCGCCCGATCGCCGGTTCCGGCTGGTGAAGCTGCGCACCATGCGGCCCGTCCGGGACGCGGACGGCGTCACCGGCGGCGACAAGGCGGCGCGCATGTCGCGGCTCCAGCGATTTGTGCGCGCCAGCCGCGCCGACGAACTGCCGCAGCTCTGGAACGTCCTGAAAGGCGACATGACCCTGGTGGGGCCGCGACCGCCGATCCCGCGCATGGTCGCGGCGCGGCCCGCGCTTTATGCCGCCGTGCTGCGTTCGCGGCCGGGGATCACCGGGCTGGGCACGCTGCGCTTTCGCGCGCATGAGGAACGCATCCTCTCGCGCTGCCGCACCGCCGCCGAGACCGAGGCCACCTATCTGCGGCGCTGCGTGCCGCGCAAGGCGCGCATCGACCTGATCTATCAGCGAAACCGCAGCCTCTGGCTTGACCTGCGCCTCATTGCCGAGACGGCGCTCTTTCCGCTGCGCCGTGCCGTGGCGACGGTGGCCGACGCGCTGCGTGCGGGGGCGGGGGCGGTCAGCCGCCGTAGCCGTCGGGGTTTGCCGACTGCCAGCGCCACAGGCTTTCGACCATCTCGGTCAGCCCGTATTCGGCCCGCCAGCCCAGCACCTCGGCCGCGCGCGCGCAGGCGGCCCGCGATTCGGCCAGATCGCCCGGCCGTCGCGGCGCGATCTCATGGGGCAGCGCGCGGCCCGCCGCCCGGCTGAAGGCGGCCAGCATCTCGCGCACCGACACCCCGCGCCCGGTGCCGATGTTGTAGACCTCGGTGCCGGTGGCCTGCGCCGCCCGCTCCAGCGCCGCCACATGCGCGCGCGCCAGATCGACGACATGGATATAGTCGCGGATGCCGGTGCCGTCGGGGGTGGGCCAGTCGTCGCCGAAGATGCGCAGCGCGGCGCGTCGTCCGGTCGCCACCTGCGCCAGATACGGCATGAGATTCTGCGGCTCGCCACGCGGATCCTCGCCGATCCGGCCCGATTCGTGGGCGCCGGTCGGGTTGAAATAGCGCAGCAGGATCGCCGCCGCCGGTGCGCCCGCCCGGCCCCGCGCCGCCGCCCAGTCGCGCAGGATGTCCTCGGCCTGCCGCTTCGTGCGCCCGTAGACCGAGACCGGGGCCAGCGGGTGATCCTCGTCATAGGGCAGATATTGCGGCATCCCGTAGACCGTGGCCGAGGACGAGAAGATGATCCGCCCGCAACCCGCCGCCTCCATCGCCCGTAGCAGCGACAGGGTGCCGCCGACGTTCACCTCGTAATAGGCGAGGGGGTTTTCCTCACCCTCGCCCACGGCCTTGAGACCGGCGAAATGGATGACGGCATCGGGCCGGAAGCCCTGCGCCACCGCCGCCAGCGCCGCCGTGTCGCGGATGTCGAGGACATGCGAGCCGAGATCGCGCCCCGCGATCCCGGCCACCCGGACCAGCGCCTCGGGCGATGAATTGGCGTGGTTGTCGATGACGCAGACCTCATGCCCGGCGGACAGAAGCTCGACCAGCGTGTGAGAGCCGATATAGCCCGCGCCGCCGGTGACCAGAACGCGCATGGATGTCTCCTTTACGGGGGCCGGGGGGTGACGACCGGCGATGCGCCGCGACCCTTGGGCGTAAATGGTTAACCCCCGCTTGACGACGGGGGGGACAACCGGCCCGGACCGCAGCAATCAGGATGCCGCCGGACCACGCCCTGCGCAACCGGGCGCGCGGCATACGCCGTCATTGCGAGGAGCCGAAGGCGACGCGGCAACCCCGAGGGCATCGCGCGAGCGGTCGGGGTTGCTTCGGCTGCGCCTCGCAATGACGGGGTATGTCGTTCGCCCGATTGCCCTGCGGTCATGCCGCGCACGCCCGAAAGGGAAAGCCCGAGGCCGCCCGCCCCAGCAGGCATATGCGATTGCCCCGCCGTCACAGATGCCCGGTGGCGATGCGCGGTCGGCCCGAGGCGGTGATGCGCAGGGTCGCCTCGATGAACATCGGCCGCCCCTGCACCGCCACCTCGTTCACGTCGCGCGTCTCGGACAGGTGCAGGTCGCCGACCCCGGCCTCGCGCGCGCGGTTGCGCGCCTCGTGCTGCAACGCCGCGCGCAGCGCCGAGATCGCGGCATCGCTGCTGCCGAATCGCTCGGGGCCGTCGGGCAGATGGGCCACGAAGATGCCCGGCCCGTCCGAGGTCACCTGTCCCTCGGCGGCCATCGACACCTGGCCCACGACCGCCCCGATGGCGTTGGCGATGCCCGCATGTTCCGGCAGTACCATGCGCACGCCCAGCCTGTCGGCCACGGCGCCGTAATAGGCGTGGGCAGGCGCCCCCAGCCCGATCACCGGCACCCCGAGCGTCAGGCCGGGCACCACCGCGCCCCGGTGGCGATCGAGCGCGGCGACGACCAGCGGGTGATCGGCCAGCGCCTGCGCGTCCTGCCCGGCAAAGCGCGGATCCTCGGCAAAGGCGGCCTGGAGCAGCGCGCCGGTCGTCTGCA
Organism: Rubellimicrobium sp.; assembly: GCA_019454835.1. Classification (GTDB taxonomy): domain Bacteria; phylum Pseudomonadota; class Alphaproteobacteria; order Rhodobacterales; family Rhodobacteraceae; genus JADYZU01. The sequence goes on along the minus strand of JACFNP010000024.1, from coordinate 18,652 downwards.
CGGTCATCTGCTGCGTGATCGCCCGCGCCAGCCCCTCGGCGTCGGCGGCGACCGGCTGGCCGTTGTCGCGGCTCTGGCGCGCGAACAGCGCCAGAGCCTTTCCGGCGGCTGCGGCGTCCCAGTCCGATTGTCGGCCCAGCACATGACTGGCGTCCGAGGGCGTCACCCCGGCGATCAGCACATGCCCGCGCGCCACCAGCCGGCCCAGCGCCGAATGTTCGACCCGGTTCTTCAGCGCGTCGGTTTCGGCCACCGGCCCCGAAAGCAGCCGCGCGGCCACCGCCGTCTCGCGCTCGTCCAGACCCGGCGGCAGGGTGCGGAACAGCGGCACCACGAAGCGGCCCACGCCATCGGGCAGCAGCGTGCGCGCCAGTTGCAGGTCGAGCGTGTTGTGGATCAGATGCGGAAAGTCGCGGGCCACCAGCGAGATCGGCACCAGCCGCCCCGGCCCCAGTGTCAGGCCGCCCGCCAGCCCCTCGCGCAGATGCACCTCGCTGTCGCCGCCAAGGCCCGAGGTATGCATCGCCACCGCCTCGACCATGGTGCGCCAGCGGCCGACCTGCGCGCCCCTCGGGTCGATGGCGGGGCGGCCGTCGCGCAGCAGGCAGATGTCGGTCGTCGTGCCGCCGATGTCGCTGACCATGGCGTCGCGCTCGCCGGTCAGCCAGCCCGCGCCCGCGATGCTCGCGGCGGGGCCGGACAGGATCGTCTCGATGGGCTTCTCGCGCGCCACGGCAGCCGAGATCAGCGCGCCGTCGCCGCGCACCACCATGAGCTGCCCCGGAATCCCGCGCGCGGCCATATGCCCCTCGCAGGCGGCGATCAGCCGGTCGATCATGCCGATCAGCCGCGCGTTCAGCACCGCGGTCAGCGCCCGGCGCGGCCCGCCGAGCGCGGCCGAGAGTTCGTGCGAGCAGGTGACCGGCAGCCCGGTGCGCGCCCGCACCAGATCGCGGATCGCCAGCTCGTGCGCGGGATTGCGGGTGGCGAACTGACCGGCCACCGCCACGCCCGCCAGCCCGGCGGGCAGCGCCGCCAGCCGCGCATCCAGCGCATCCAGGTTCAGCGGCGCCAGCTCGCGGCCCTGATGGTCATGCCCGCCCGCCAGCGCGATGACCGGATCGCCCGCCAGCGCCTCGCCCAGACCCTGCCGGGCCAGATCGCCCTCGTCGAACCCGGCCAGCACCAGCGCCACGCGCCCGCCCTGGCCCTCGACCAGCGCGTTGGTGGCCAGCGTCGTCGACAGCGACACCATGTCGACCGAGGCGGGTGCCACCCCGGCGCGTTCCAGCACCGCATCCATGGCCGCGCCGACACCCTGCGCCAGATCGGCGCGGGTGGTCAGCGACTTGGCCCCGGCGATCACCGCGCCGGTGGCATCGTTCAGAAGAACCGCATCGGTATAGGTCCCGCCAGTGTCGATGCCGAGGAGCAGTGCCATGGGATATTCCTGCAATCACGTCACGGGCGCGGCTGCGCGCCCCGCCGTTCCTTGCACCCGTCGACAGCCAAAGGCCAGAGCGGGCAGGGATCGGGGCAATCGGGCGTCCGGCAAACCCCGTCATTGCGAGGCGAAGCCGAAGCAACCTCGACTGCTTGCGCACGACATCGAGGTTGCTTCGTCGCCTTCGGCTCCTCGCAATGACGGAAGATGCACTCCGCCCGGTTGCCCTGGGGCAGGGCCGGGGCAGGTGTCAGGCGCCCTCGCCTGCGGGGCAGACCTGGTTGCCGTGGCTGTCGCGGACCGGAAAGCCGCTCGGCGGGTCGGTTTCCTCGATGGTGAACAGGTAGCAGCCGTTCGCGTCGCGCATCACCAGCGTGCCGGGCACGCCGGGCGGCAGGTAGGGGGCGACCTCGGGCGGCACCGGCACCGGCCCTTCGTCTGCCGTGGCACCGGCATCTGCCGAACCGAACGGCAGGCCAAGCGGGGCGCCGTCGGCACAGGCGGCAAGAAGCGGCAGGAGGGCGAGGGGAAGAAGGCGCGTCACGGGGCACTCTCCGGCTGGAAACGACGGCAACATGTCGGGCGAGCCTAACCCGGCGCCCGGCGCCGCTCAAGACAAAGGCGCGGCGAGGCAGGGAAAATCGGGCGAACCGCCCTGCGGGGGCCGACGCGGCACCGACGCCCGCAAATCCCGTCATTGCGAGGAGGCGCAGCCGACGAAGCAACCCCGATGTCGTGTGTGAGCGGTCGGGGTTGCTTCGGCTTCGCCTCGCAATGACGGAAGATGCCGTTCGCCCGATTTCCCTGCGCGGCGGGGCAGGGAAAATCGCAGACAAGCCGCCGCCTGCACCGGGCCACATCCGGCACCGCCGCACCGGCTGCGCCGCCGCGCCGTGACGCGGGCACCGGCCCTTGCTGTCTGCCGCAGCGCGGCATGTCCGTTGTGCCCGTCGCCGATCTGACGTATCCAGCCGCCGAAGCTGCCGCAGGAATGCCATGGCCCGCAACGATCTTGAGGCCCGCGATCTCGAGACTCTGGATCGTGACCTGGGGCGGTTCGCCGGGCTGGAGACCGCCGCCGCGCGGGCCGGTCGTCCGCTGATCGCGCCGGGTGTCGCGCTGATCTTCATCGTCCTTGCGGCGCTGGCGGCGGGATTGCTGCTGCCCGAGGGCGGCAACACCCTGATCGTCGCCGCCGCTGCCGCCTTCGGCGCCTACATGGCGCTGAACATCGGCGCCAACGACGTGGCCAACAACATGGGTCCGGCCGTGGGCGCCGAGGCGCTGACCATGGGCGGCGCCATCGTCATCGCCGTCATCTTCGAGAGCGCCGGGGCGCTGCTGGCCGGGGGCGATGTCGTCACGACGATATCCAGAGGCATCGTCGCCCCGGAAAAGCTGGCGGATTCGGGCGTCTTCATCCGCGCGATGATGGCCGCGCTGCTGGCCTCGGCGCTGTGGGTGAACCTGGCGACCTGGGTGGGCGCGCCGGTCTCGACGACCCATGCCGTGGTCGGCGGGGTCATCGGCGCGGGCACCGTCGCCGCCGGCGCTTCGGCGGTGAACTGGGCGATGATGGGCACCATCGCGGCAAGCTGGGTGGTCTCGCCGCTGATGGGCGGTCTCTGCGCCGCCGTCTTTTTGTGGTTCATCCAGTCGCGCATCGTCTACCGGCCCGACAAGATTGCCGCCGCGCGGGTCTGGGTGCCGGTGCTGGTGGGCGTGATGGCGGGGGCGTTCGGCACCTATCTGGTGCTGAAGGGCCTTGGCCATGTCGTCAGCGTCCCGCTCGGGCAGGCGCTGGGCATCGGCCTTGTCGCGGGCGTGGTGGTCTGGCGGGTGATGATCCCGGTGACGCGGCGCCAGTCCGAGGGCCTCGAGAACCGCAACCGCTCGCTGAAGGTGCTGTTCGGCATCCCGCTCGTCGCCTCGGCGGCACTGCTGAGCTTTGCCCATGGCGCGAACGACGTGGCCAACGCGGTCGGGCCGCTGGCCGCGATCGTGCAGGCGTCGCGCGGCGCCGATGTCATGGCGGCGATGGCGATTCCGTTCTGGGTCATGCTGATCGGTGCGACGGGCATCAGCTTCGGCCTCGCGCTGTTCGGGCCGAAGCTCATCCGCATCGTCGGCGACCAGATCACCAAGCTGAACCCGATGCGCGCCTATTGCGTGGCGCTGTCGGCGGCGATCACGGTCATCATCGCCTCGGCGCTGGGCCTGCCGGTCAGTTCCACCCATATCGCCGTCGGCGCGATCTTCGGCGTGGGCTTCTTCCGCGAATGGGATTCGGAACGCCGAATGCGGCTGGTGATGGCCGAACTCGACCGCCCGCGCGTGCCGCCCGAGGAACGCAAGCGCCGCAAGCTGGTCCGCCGCTCGCATGTGCTGACCATCGCCGCCGCCTGGGTCATCACCGTGCCGGTGACGGGGGTTCTCTCGGCGCTGATCTTCCTGGGCATCGGCCTTGTAGGGGCCTGAACGGCGTCAGGCGCCGGATGTGCCATCCGGCTGCGAAATGCGCCGCCCTTCGTTTTTTCGCATTGTCGCGGGCGCCGGATGTTCCATCCGGCTGCGAAATGCTCAGTCCCGCAGCAACTCGTTGATCGAGGTCTTGGCCCGCGTGCGTGCGTCCACCTTCTTCACGATCACCGCGCAATAGAGGTGCACGCCGCCCTTCGAGGGCATCGACCCTGCGACCACGACCGAACCGGCGGGTACCTCGCCGTAGCTGACCTCGCCGGTCTCGCGGTCGACGATCTTGGTGGACTGGCCGATGAACACCCCCATGCCAAGGACCGATCCCTCGCGCACGATGACGCCCTCGACCACTTCGGACCTTGCACCGATGAAGCAGTCGTCCTCGATGATCGTCGGCCCGGCCTGCAGGGGTTCCAGCACCCCGCCGATGCCGACGCCGCCCGAAAGATGCACGTTGGCGCCGATCTGCGCGCAGGATCCGACGGTGGCCCAGCCGTCCACCATCGTGTTGTCGCCCACATAGGCGCCGACGTTCACGAAGGACGGCATCAGCACCACGCCGCGGCCGATATGGGCCGAGTCGCGCACCACTGCATCGGGCACCGCGCGGAAACCGGCAGCCTGCCATTGCGCCTCGCCCCAGCGGGCGAACTTGCTGTCGACCTTGTCATACCAGGTGCCGCCCTGCGGCCCGCCGGTCTGCACCCGCGTCTCGCTCAGGCGAAAGCTCAGCAGCACGGCCTTCTTGGCCCACTGGTTCACGTGCCATTCGCTGCCGTGCCGTTCGGCGACCCGCAACTCGCCCTTGCCCAGCGCGCGCAGGGTGGCGTCGACGGCCTCGCGCGCCGGGCCTTTGGTGGCGGGCGACAGCGTGTCGCGCGCGTCCCAGGCGGATTCGATGGCGGGCTGAAGGGCGGGGTCGATCATGGCGGGCTCCGTCGTCAGGTGTTTGGTTGTCGTAACGGCGACGGCGCGTTGTGGCAACGGTCAGGGTCGAAGGGCCGCGCCGCGCCCCGTCATTGCGAGGCGAAGCCGAAGCAACCTCGACCGCTCACATGCAACATCGAGGTTGCTTCGTCGCCTTCGGCTCCTCGCAATGACGACAGAGGCATCATCCCCACGGCCCCGGCGCCGGATTCGCGCCGCACAGCAGCACGGCGACCCTCTCGCCCGGCGCGGGCCGATAGGCCCCCGAGGTCAGCGCGGCCAGCGCTGTCGCGCCCGCCGGTTCGACGAACTGGCGCAACTCGTCCCAGATCAGGCGCTGGGCGGCGGCGATGTCGTCATCCCCGACCAGAAGCGAGGTGACCCCCTGCGCGCGGGCCAGACCATAGCCGATATGGCCGATCTGCTGCGCGCCCAGCGCGTTGGCGGCGATGCCGCCGACCTCGACGCGCGTGTCCGGGCCATGCGCGAGCGCCTCGTGCAATGTCGGCGCCAGCGCCGGTTCGACCGCGACGACCCGGCGCGTCCCGGCCCACCACGCCAGCGCGCCCGAGATCAGGCCGCCGCCGCCCACCGCGATCAGCACGGTGTCGGCGTCGCAGCCCTGTTCGTCCCATTCCCGAAAGCACGTCCCCTGTCCGGCCACGGTCGCGGGCGCGTCATAGGGATGCACCTGCATGGCGCCGGTGCGGGCCTCGTAGTCGCGCGCGGCGGCGGCGGCGTCGGCATACTGGCCCGGCACCACGGTCAGCTCGGCCCCGGTGGCGCGGATCAGGGCGATCTTGGCCGGTCCAGCATATTCCGGCACGAAGACATGCGCCCGGTGACCAAGGCGGACTGCCGCCAGCGCCACCGCCGCGCCATGGTTGCCGCCGCTGGCCGCGACCACGCCCGCCTCGGGCACCGGCGACGACAACAGCGTGTTGAACGCCCCGCGCGCCTTGAAGCTGCCGGTCAGTTGCGTGTGCTCGAACTTGAAGCCCAGGTCGAACCCCGCGACCCGCGCCGCCATGACCGGGGTGCGATGGACATGGGGCGCGATGCGGGCATGGGCGGCGACGATGTCGTCGCGGGTGATCGGTGCGGCGGGCATGGGCGGGTCTCTGGTTGGACAATGCCGGGCGACAATGGCATGTGCGGGCGGGTAACGACAAGGACGGCACCATGAAGAAGGAAGGCCGGAGGCGGCCGCACCGCCTGCGCGATTCGGTCGAGGATTCACTTCGCGCCGGGACGATCCCGGACACGGCGCAATCGCGCTCGTCCACCTACCGGCTGGCATTCACCGACCGCGATTTCCTGCTGCGCGAGGAACTGCGCCCCGTCCGCCTGCAGCTCGAACTGCTGAAGCCGCAGATGGCGCTGGACGAGGCGGGGATCACCTCGACCGTGGTGATGTTCGGCTCGGCGCGCATTCCCGCGCCCGAACAGGCGCGCGTGGCCCGCAATCCGGGCCTTGCCGCCCTGTCGCATCATTACGCCGAGGCGCAGAAACTGGCCGAGGCGCTGACCCGCCGTTCGCTCCAGACCGGCGGCACCACCGATGTCGTCTGCACCGGCGGCGGCCCCGGCATCATGGAGGCGGGCAATCGCGGCGCGGCGGCGGCGGGCGGCCATTCCATCGGTCTCAACATCGTGTTGCCGCACGAACAGGTGCCGAACCCCTACGTCACGCCCGAACTGTGCTTCAACTTCCACTATTTCGCCATGCGCAAGATGCATTTCCTGATGCGGGCCAAGGCGATCTGCATTTTTCCCGGCGGTTTCGGCACGCTGGACGAGATGTTCGAATCCCTGACGCTGATCCAGAGCGGGCGCATGGAGAAGGTGCCGTTCCTGCTGTTCGGCCGCGCCTTCTGGGAGGGGCTGATCAACTGGCAGGCGCTGGTCGACGCGGGGACCATCGCACCGGGCGATCTCGATCTCTTCCGCTATGTCGAGGATGCCGACGAGGCCTTCGCCATCATCGAATCCTTCCGCAACGGCAGCAGCGCCGCAGGTGAGTCCGCGCCGGGCTGAGCCGTTCGTCCTTGCGGGGATGCTCCGGGGTGGGTTTGCCGGGGCAATCGGGCGCGCAACATTTCCCGTCATTGCGAGGCGAAGCCGAAGCAACCCCGACCGCTCACACGCAACATCGGGGTTGCTTCGTCGGCTTTGCCTCCTCGCAATGACGGATCACACATCGTCATTGCGAGGCGCAAGCCGAAGCAACCTCGAACGCTCGCGCAATGCCGTCGGGGTTGCTTCGTCGCCTTCGGCTCCTCGCAATGACGGAATGTGCAGCCGACCCCGCGCCTTTTCATCCTTGCCGAAATACTCTGGGGGGTCCGGGGGCGCAAAGCCCCCGGTGCTACGCCGACGCGGGCGCTGCGGCGGGCTTCGGTGTCAGCACTTTCCATTCCGCCGAAAGCTGCCCCGCCAGCGCGCGCTGGGCGGGGGTTGCGGTCTCGGGGCCGCCCTGCGCCGCGACGGTCTGTTGCAGGTCCTGCAACCTCTGCGCCAGCGCGGCGCGGCGGATGGTCTGCGTGGCGGGCGTGTGGGCGGGCACGATGAAGCCGGGGCGCAGCGCGGCAAGGTCGATGCCTTTCGCGTCATGCGCGGCCTGATCGGGGATGGCGGTGATCTCGGCATGGACGCCGACCTGCGCGGGCATCAGCAGGTTGGCCACCAGATTGCGGTCGGCGGCGCGTAACTGGACCACGGCATAATCGCTGGCCAGCACCAGACGATACGAGGTGGTCTCGTTCAGCGGCCGGAACACGTCGAGCGGCAGGCGCAGGCGCGGCAGGTCGATGACCCGGTTCAGCGCTCCCATGAGATCGCGCAGGTCTTTCGCGCCGGTGGCCTTCAGCATCCGTTGCGCCATCTTCGCCGAGGCCGCGTCGTTCTTTACCAGCGGCCCCTCGCTGCCCGCGCGGGCGACGAAGAAGCTCAGCCCGTTGGGCAGGGTGGTCACCCGCTGCTGCACCACCGGCACGAGCGGCGTGCCCTTGCGGGCGACGGCATCCCATTCCCAGACCTCGCGGCGCATGGCCTGGGCCATGTTGGGGTCGGCGGTGACGGCCGCGCGCATCGCGGCGCTGACCGGGGTGACCTCGAATTCGACCTTGCCGACCCTGATCTTCATGTGGCGCGCTCCTGTCTGGCGGGTCCTTCTAGCGCGCGGTTGCGGCTCATGCCAGCGGGGCCGCGACGGCGGGCCGCGCCCGGCGCGCGCGTTCCGAGGCCGATTTCAACTGGCCGCAGGCGGCCATGATGTCCTCGCCCCTCGGGGTGCGGATCGGGCTGGCGTAACCCGCCTTGTAGACGATGTCGGCGAATGCCTGGATGCGCGCGGGCGGCGAGCGACGATAGGGTGCGCCCGGCCATTCGTTGAACGGGATCAGGTTGATCTTGGCCGGAATCCCCCGGATCAGCCGCACCAGACGGCGCGCGTCCTCGTCGCTGTCGTTCACGCCGTCGAGCATGACGTATTCAAACGTCACCCGTTCCGAATTGGACAGGCGCGGATAGTCGCGGATCGTGTCGAGCAGGGTCTGGATGTTCCATTTCCTGTTGATCGGCACCAGCACGTCGCGCACCGCGTCGGTGGTGGCGTGCAGCGACACCGCCAACTGGCAGCCGATCTCCGTTGCGGCGCGGTGGATTTCCGGCACGACGCCCGATGTGGACAGGGTGATGCGGCGGCGCGACAGGGCGATTCCCTCGCCGTCCATGGCGATCAGCATGGCGTCGCGCACCGATTCGAAATTATACAGCGGCTCGCCCATGCCCATCAGCACGATGTTCGACAGCAGCCGGGTTTCCACCTTGGGCGCGCCGGGCACCGGCCATTCGCCCAGATCGTCGCGCACCAGCATGATCTGGCCGACGATTTCCGCCGTGGTCAGGTTGCGCACCAGCTTCTGCGTGCCGGTGTGGCAGAAGGAACAGTTCAGCGTGCAGCCGACCTGCGAGGATATGCACAAAGTGCCGCGGTCGCTTTCGGGGATATAGACGACCTCGACCTCGTGGCCGCCCTCGATGCGCACCAGATACTTGCGGGTGCCGTCGTCGCTGAGCTGCCGGGTCACGATCTGCGGCAGGGCGATGTCGAAATGGCCTGCCAGCAGCGCGCGATAGTCCTTGGCAAGGTTGGTCATGGCGTCGAAGTCGCGCACGCCCCAGTGATAGACCCATTGCCAGAGCTGGTTCGCGCGCATCTTCGCCTGCCGCTCGGGCGTGCCTGCGGCGATCAGCGCGGCGCGCATCGCCTCGCGGGTCATGCCGACGAGGTTCGGCCTGCCGCCTTCGGGCAGCCTGCGGGGGATGGTATGCAGATCCTGCGTCACCGGCGCGCCTGCGGGCGCGGGTTGCAGGACGGGAACGGCTTCAGGCACGGCGGCAGGGGTCATGGCGGCTCTCCGGGGGCAGGCGGCAGATAGCACCGCGCGGGCGCGAATCCAAGCGCGCGGTGCGGCGGCGGTGCCATCATTGCGAGGCGGCGCAGCCGACGCGGCAACCCCGATGTCGCATGTGAGCAGTCGCGGTTGCTTCGGCTTCGCCTCGCAATGACGATGCCCGTCCCCCCGTCATTGCGAGAGAAGCGAAGCAATCTCGCAATGACGGCGCAGCCGCGTCAGTTGCAGCGGGTGCGCGCCTCGTCGACCGAGGCGGTAAAGCCCAGCAGGCTGAACGTGTCGCGCGTCTGCGTGCCGCGCCCCGACACCCCGGTCAGCACGGCGTCCGAGCCGCGCTTCATCGCCTCGACGATGCGGCTGTCGTCGTCCGGCGTGGCGGGCCAGGCCCATTCGCCTTCGGTGAACAGCGTGTAATTGGTGCCGCCGATGGCCAGCGTCACGGTCGAATTGGCCGCGAAGGGATAGCCGCCGGTGAAGGTGACCTGACCGTTCACCCCTTCTGCGGGGCGGTAGAAGACGAACAGCAGCGTCTCGCCGCGCTGGACCTGCACGGGGGCGCCGTCGCGGGTGTTCACCTGCTCCTTCGGGGCCGAGACCGCGAAACATTCGCGCGGGTCGGTTTCCTCGAAGACGCTCCAGTCCGTCGTTGCCGCGACCCGGTTCGAGGTCGTCTCCTGCGCGTGCGCCGCCGTTGCACCCAGTGCCACCGCCAGCGCAGCCACGCGAGCCAGTCCTGTCATCATGCCGCAGTCTCCAACTGTCCCTTGCCTCCGGCCCGTCCCGCGCAGACCTCAGTGCCTGCTGTCTCTGGAAAGACCGCCATCAACTCGATAGCGATAGCCATAACGCAGTCGAGGCCAAGGGGGAAACCCCCGCCAGGTCACAAGGCTGCGCGGATTCATGCCGGCAGGGGGGTGCAGATGGGCGAAGCGGTCGAACTGGTCGAGGTCCGGCGCGGCGGGCGGGTGGAAAACCGCCATCGCGGCCACGCGGTCATCATGCGCGACGGCGAAACCGAAGCTGTCTGGGGCGACCCCGATGTCGTCATCTACCCGCGTTCCTCCTGCAAGATGATCCAGGCGCTGCCGCTGGTCGAAAGCAGCGCGGCGGATGCCTTCGGGCTGGGTGACGAACAGCTTGCCCTTGCCTGCGCGTCCCATTCGGGCGCCGCGATCCATACCGCGCGGGTGACAGACTGGATCGCCGGGCTGGGTCTTGCCGACGATGATTTCCGCTGCGGAGCCCACGAACCTGCCGACCGTGAGGCGCGCAACGCGCTGGTCCGGGCGGGCAGAGCGCCCTGTCAAGTCCACAACAACTGTTCGGGCAAGCACGCGGGCTTCCTGACCCTGAACCGCCATATCCGCGGCGGTCGGGAATATGTCGACCCCGGCCATCCGGTCCAGCAGGCGGTACGGGCGGCGTTCGAGGAGGTGACGGGCGAACGGTCGCCGGGTTTCGGCATCGACGGCTGTTCGGCGCCGAATTTCGCCACCACGATCTCCGGCCTTGCGCGCGCGATGGCCGGTTACGCCGCAGCGGGCACCGGCGGCGGGGTGTGGGCGGCGGCGCAGGCGCGGCTGGTGCGGGCGATGATCGCCCATCCGGCGCTCATCTCGGGCGAGGGGCGGGCCTGCACCGAACTGATGCGCGCCGCGCGGGGCCGGGCGGCGGTGAAGATCGGCGCGGATGGCGTCTATGTGGCGATCATCCCCGATCTGGCGACCGGCGTGGCGCTGAAGATCGAGGACGGCTCGGCCCGCGCCGCCGAGGCGATGATTGCCGCGCTTCTGGTGCGTCTGGGCGTTCTGGACGCTGCTGATCCGGTCGCCCGGCGCTACGCGAACGCGCAGCTTCTCAACTGGCGCGGGCTGCGCGTCGGCGAGGTGCGGGTGACGGCGGCGGTCTGACCCGTCGTCCGGTTGCGGGTGACGGATCGTCCATCGGGCTGCGGAGTGCCTGGAAACGACGCCCCCGTCAGCCCTTGCCGTCAAGGATCGCCGCGACCGAGGCCGCGACATCGCCGATCGCCGCCAGACCGTCCACCTGCCGCAGCAGGCCCTTGGCGTAGTAATAGCCGACCAGCGGCGAGGTCTGCTTGTAATAGGCCAGCAGCCGCACCCGCAGGCTGTCGGGGTTGTCGTCGCCGCGCCGGGTAAAGGTCTTGCCGCCGCAGTTCACGCAGCGCCCGTCGCCGGGGATCGGGCGGGTGCGGTCGTGATAGACCTCGCCGCAGGTCGCGCAGGTCGAGCGGCCCGAGACCCGTTCGACCAGAACCTCGTCCTCGACGGTCAGTTCGATGACATGGTCGATCCGGCGCCCGGTTTCCTCCATCAGCGCACCCAGCGCGTCGGCCTGCGGCAGGGTGCGGGGGAAGCCGTCGAAGATCACGCCCTTGCCGGTGGCGCCCGCAAGGATGCGTTCGCGGATGAGGCCGATGACGATTTCGTCGGTGACGAGATGGCCCTTGTCCATGATGTCGGCCACGCGGCGGCCCATGTCGGTGCCCGAGGACCGCGCCTCGCGCAGCATGTCGCCGGTTGAAAGCTGGACCATGCCGCGTTCGTCGACCAGACGGCGGGCCTGGGTGCCCTTGCCCGCGCCGGGCGGGCCGAGAAGAATGATGTCGGTCATCTGCGCGCCGGTCCCCTTGCCTTGGGCTTGCCGGTCTTGGCGCCGCCGCTGCGGCGTCCGCGAAGCTGCGACCGCTCGATCAGCCCTTCGTATTGATGCGCCAGAAGATGCGACTGTATCTGCTGGATCGTGTCCATGCCGACCGAGACGACGATCAGGATCGACGTGCCGCCGAAGTAGAAGGGAATCGCGAATTCGCGCCGCATGATTTCGGGCAGCAGGCACACGAGCGTCAGATAGGCCGATCCCAGCACGAGGATGCGCGCCACGACATAGTCGAGAAACTCCATCGTCCGCGCGCCGGGGCGGATGCCGGGCACGAAGCCGTTCTGGCTTTTCAGGTTGTCGGCGACTTCCTCGGTCTTGAAGGCGACTTCGTTGGTGTAGAAGTAGGTGAAGAAGATGATCATGCCTGCGTAGAACAGCAGGTAGAGCGGCTGGCCGGGGCCGAAATAGGCCAGAATCCAGCTCATCACCGGGCCGGAGGTGCCGGTCTGGCTGAAGGTCGAGATCGTCGTCGGCAGCAGCAGCAGCGCCGAGGCGAAGATCGGCGGGATCACCCCCGAGGGGTTGATCTTGATCGGCAGGTGGCTGGTGCCGCCGTCGTAGATCTTCATGCCGACCTGGCGCTTGGGATACTGGATCGGCACGCGGCGCATCGCGCGCTCCATCAGCACCATGAAGAACAGCGAGGCGACCAGCACCACGATGACGCCCAGCACAACCGGCATGGCGATCACGCCGGTCTGGCCCTGTGCCAGGAATTGCGCGGCGGCGGCGGGGATTTCGGCGATGATGCCGACGAAGATGATGAGCGAGATGCCGTTGCCGATCCCGCGCGCGGTGATCTGTTCGCCGACCCACATCAGGAACATCGTCCCGCCGACCAGCGTGATGATGCACGAGAAGATGAAGAACAGCCCCGGATCGGAGACGAGATTGCCCGCCTGGAGGCTGACGGCCAGCCCGTAGGCCTGGAAGAACGACAGCAGCACCGTGAAATAACGGGTATACTGGTTGATCTTCTTGCGCCCGGCCTCACCCTCTTTCTTGAGCTGCTTCAACGGCTCGTAGAGCGAGGCGACGAGCTGCACGATGATCGACGCCGAGATGTAGGGCATGATCCCCAGTGCAAAGACCCCCATCCGCGCCAGCGCGCCGCCGGTGAACATGGTGAGCATTCCGCCGATCCCGGAGGACGCCTCGTCCATGAAGTCGCGCAGCGCGGTCCCGTCGATGCCGGGCACCGGGATGTAGGTGCCGATCCGGTAGACGACGAGCAGCAGGATTGTGAAGACGATGCGCTGCCTGAGTTCGGTCGCCTTGCCCAGCGCGGACCAGCTCAGGTTGGCGGCCATCTGTTCGGCTGCAGATGCCATGGGGATCTCTCTGTCAGGACAGCGCCACCGCGCCGCGACTGCGACGGGTGGCGCCTGAAAACGCTTTCACGGGTTTAGGGGCTGTGCCGACACGGCACAAGCCGTCATTCGGCCGCAACCGCCGCCTGCGCAACCTTCAGCGTGCCGCCCAGCTTTTCGACCGCCTCGACGGCACCCTTGCTGGCGCCGGTGACGGCGATGTTGGCGGCGCCGGTCAGTTCGCCCTTGCCCAGCACGCGCACGCCATCCAGCTTGCGCCGCACGAGGCCCGAGGCGACGAGCACGTCCTCGGTGATTTCCGCGCTGGCGTCGATCTTGCCCGCGTCGATGAATTTCTGGATCAGCCCGAGGTTCACGACCGCGTATTGCTTGCGGTTCGGCTTGACGAAGCCGCGCTTGGGCAGGCGCTGGTAAAGCGGCATCTGGCCGCCCTCGAACCCGCCGATGGCCACGCCGGAGCGCGAGGTCTGGCCCTTGATGCCGCGCCCGCCGGTCTTGCCCTTGCCCGAGCCGGGGCCGCGGCCGACGATCTTCTTCTTCTTCGTCGCGCCGGGATTGTCGCGCAGTTCATGCAGTTTCATGTCGCTCTCTCCTTGCCGGATGTGCCCCGCGAGCAACCGATGGGGCAAACACGGCGTGTCAATGCCGCCGCACCCGGAATCGGGGCGACTGGCGGCATATAGGCGAGGCGGCTGTCCGGGGCAAGCATGGGGTCGCCCCGTCATTGCGAGGAGGCGCAGCCGACGAAGCAACCCCGATGTTGTGTGTGAGCGGTCGGGGTTGCTTCGGCTTCGCCTCGCAATGACACCCCCCAGACAGCAAAACGCCCCGGTCTTGCGACCGGGGCGTCCTGCAGTCACGAAAACGGGCCGTTCAGCCCTTTTCCTCGATGATCTCGACCAGATGCGGGATCGCGTTCACCATGCCGCGCACCGAGGGCGTGTCCTCGAGTTCGCGGGTCTTGTGCATCTTGTTCAGGCCCAGGCCGATCAGCGTCTGGCGCTGCTTGGCCGGGCGGCGGATGGGCGAACCCACCTGCTTCACGACGATGGTTTTTGCCATGGATCAGGCCTCCACGCTTTCGGCTGCCGCCTCGACCGCCTCGGGGCGGCGCAGGATGTCGGCGACCTTCTTGCCGCGACGCTGGGCCACCGCACGCGGTGACTGTTCGCGGGCAAGCCCGTCGAAGGTGGCGCGGATCATGTTGTAGGGGTTCTGCGAGCCGAGCGACTTGGTCACCACGTCCTGCACGCCCAGCATTTCAAACACCGCGCGCATCGGGCCGCCCGCGATGATGCCGGTGCCCGGCACGGCGGCGCGCATCACCACGCGACCGGCGCCGTGGCGCCCCTCGATGTCGTGGTGCAGGGTGCGGCCGTCACGCAGCGGCACGCGCACCATCGAGCGGCGGGCCTGTTCGGTCGCCTTGCGGATCGCCTCGGGCACCTCTTTCGCCTTGCCCTTGCCGAAGCCGACGCGGCCCTTCTGGTCGCCCACGACGACGAGCGCCGCAAAGCCGAAGCGCTTGCCGCCCTTCACCGTCTTGGAGACACGGTTGATTGCCACCAGACGGTCGGCGAATTCGGGGGCCGCTTCCTCGCGGTTGCGGCGGTCCCGGCGTTGTTCACGTTCTGCCATTCCCGTCTCCTCAGATCTTCAGGCCGGCGTCGCGCGCGGCATCGGCGAGGGCCTTGACCCGACCGTGGAAGAGGAACCCGCCACGGTCGAAATAGGCTTCCTCGACACCCTTCGCGCGGGCGCGTTCGGCAATGGCGGCACCGACCTTCGCGGCGGCCTCGACATTGCCCTTGCCCACAACGCCCAGGTCCTTTTCGAGCGACGAGGCGGCGGCGATGGTCACGCCGTTCGCGTCGTCGATCAACTGGGCCGAGATGTTCTTCAGCGAACGATGCACCGACAGCCGCAGCCGCCCGGAGTTCACTGCCTTGAGCTTGTTCCGGACGCGCTGGCGGCGCTTCTGAAACAGGTCGCGTTTCGTGTTTGCCATATCCTGCGTCCTTACTTCTTCTTGCCTTCCTTGCGGAAGACGAACTCGCCCCGGTAGCGGATGCCCTTGCCCTTGTAGGGTTCGGGCGGCCGGAATTCGCGGATGTTCGCCGCTACCTGGCCGACACGCTGGGCGTCGATCCCCTCGACCACGATCTCGGTGGGCTTGGGGGCGGTCACGGTCACGTCTGCAGGCACCTTGAAATCGACATCATGCGAATAGCCCACCGACAGCTTCAGCACGTTGCCCTGCATGGCGACGCGGTAGCCGACGCCCTGCACGTCCAGTTCGCGGCGAAAGCCGGTCGAGACGCCGGTGACGAGGTTTTCCACCATGGAGCGGGTCATGCCCCATTGCTGGCGGGCGCGCTTGGACAGGCCGCGCGGGGTGACGGTGAGCGCACCGTCCTCCTGCGCCAGCGTGACATCGTCGGTGGCGGTGAAGGACAGGGTGCCCTTCGGCCCCTTCACCTCGACCGTCTGGCCCGAGATCGAGGCGCTGACGCCCTGGGGCAGCGGGACGGGCTTCTTGCCGATACGCGACATCTCGCCCTCCTCAGAATACGGTGCACAGCACTTCGCCGCCGACATTGGCAGCCCGTGCATGTGCATCCGACATGACGCCGCGCGGCGTCGAGATGATCGAGACCCCGAGGCCGCCGCGCACCTGCGGCAGGTCCGAGACCCCCATGTAGACCCGGCGGCCGGGACGCGATACGCGCTTCAGTTCGCGGATGACGGGGGCGCCATCGTGATACTTCAGCTCGATCTCGAGCGTGGGGTGGCCGTTGCTGTCGGTCCCCTGTCCGTAGCCGCGGATGTAGCCTTCGTCCTTGAGCACGTCGAGCACCCAGGCACGCAGCTTCGAGGCGGGCGTCGAGACCGACGACTTGTGCCGGCCCTGCGCATTGCGGATGCGGGTCAGCATATCTGCGATAGGATCGTTCATGCTTGCGCCCTCCTCACCAGCTCGATTTCACGAGGCCGGGGATTTCCCCGTTGGAACCCAGGTCGCGCAGGGCGATCCGGCTGACCTTCAGCTTGCGGTAATAGGCATGGGGCCGCCCCGTGAGCTGGCAGCGGTTGTGCAACCGCGCCGCCGCCGAGTTGCGCGGCAGTTCGGCCAGCTTCAGCGTCGCCTTGAAACGCTCTTCCACCGGAAGGTCGCGGTTCATGGCGGCGGCCTTCAGCGCGGCCCGGCGTTCTGCGTATTGCGCGACGAGGCGTTCCCGCTTCTTCTCGCGCTCGATCATGGATTTCTTTGCCATATCAATATCCTCGCGCGATCAACTGTTGAACGGCATGTTGAAATGCTTGAGCAGCGC
This sequence comes from Rubellimicrobium sp., assembly GCA_019454835.1. Classification (GTDB taxonomy): domain Bacteria; phylum Pseudomonadota; class Alphaproteobacteria; order Rhodobacterales; family Rhodobacteraceae; genus JADYZU01. The sequence goes on along the minus strand of JACFNP010000024.1, from coordinate 2,040 downwards.
CTTCGCTTCGGCATCGGTCCTGGCGGTCGTGCCGATCACGATGTCCATGCCCCAGATTTCATCGACCTTGTCGAAGTTGATCTCGGGGAAGACGATGTGCTCCTTCAGGCCGAAGGCGTAGTTGCCGTGCCCGTCGAAGGCCTTGCCCGACACGCCGCGAAAGTCGCGGACGCGCGGCAGGGCCACGGTGATGAGACGGTCGAGGAATTCGTACATCCGGTCGCCGCGCAGCGTCACCTTGGCGCCGACGGCCATGCCTTCGCGCAGGCGGAAGCCCGCGACCGACTTGGTGGCCTTGGTGACGACTGCCTTCTGACCGGCGATGATCGCCAGGTCTTCCGCAGCCGACTTGGCCTTCTTGCTGTCGCGCACCGCTTCGGAACCGCAGCCGATGTTGAGGACGATCTTGTCGAGCCTCGGCGCCTGCATGTCGTTGTGGTAGCCGAACTCTTCCTTCAGCGCTGCCCGGATCGTATCGCGGTAGAGCGTCTTGAGGCGCGGGGTATAGGTCGCAGAGTCGAGCATCAGATCGTCTCCCCGGTGGTCTTGGCGTAGCGGACCTTCTTGCCGTCTTCCTCGCGGAAGCCGACGCGGCTGGCCTTGCCGTTGCTGTCCACGATGGCGAGGTTCGACAGGTCGACCGGCATCGCCTTGGGCATCCGCCCGCCCTGCGTGGTCTGGGTCTGGCGCTGGTGGCGGATGGCGATGTTCACGCCCGACACCACGGCGCGGCCCGCCTTGGGATCGACCGATTCGATCTCGCCCTGCTTGCCGCGGTCCTTGCCGGTCAGCACGATCACCTTGTCACCCTTGCGAAGTTTGGCGGCCATTACAGCACCTCCGGCGCAAGCGAGATGATCTTCATGAAGTTCTTGGCGCGCAGCTCGCGCACGACCGGCCCGAAGATGCGGGTGCCGACGGGTTCGCCCTGGTTGCTCAGGATCACCGCCGCGTTGCGGTCGAAACGGATCAGCGTGCCGTCCTCACGGCGCACCGGGAACGCGGTGCGCACGACGACGGCCTTGCGCACGTCGCCCTTCTTCACCCGGCCACGGGGGATCGCCTCTTTCACGGACACCACGATGATGTCGCCTACCGAGGCATAGCGGCGGTGCGAGCCGCCCAGAACCTTGATGCACTGCACCCGGCGCGCGCCGGAATTGTCAGCGACATCCAGATTCGTCTGCATCTGGATCATTTTCTACTCCCGACCTTCGGGGACACACGCGCCCCGAGGTTTCGTCATGTCAGGCGGTTCAGGCCGTGGGGGCCAGAACCTCCCAGCGCTTGCTCGCCGATTTCGGCGCGCATTCCTGGATGCGCACGATGTCGCCGGCCTTGAAGGTATTGGCCTCGTCATGCGCGCGATACTTCTTCGACGAACGCACGGTCTTCTTCAGCAGCGGGTGCTTGAAGCGGCGTTCGACCAGAACGGTCACGGTCTTGTCGTTCTTGTCCGAGGTGACGACACCTTGCAGGATACGCTTCGGCATCTCAGTTCTCCCCGGTTGCGGCAGCGGAGGCCGCCTTCTGGTTCAGGACGGTCATGATGCGCGCGGTATCGCGGCGCGCCGCCCGGATGCGGGCCGAGTTTTCAAGCTGGCCGGTGGCCTGCTGGAAGCGCAGGTTGAAGGATTCCTTCTTCAGCGCAAGAAGATCGGCACGAAGTTCTTCGGGGGTTTTCGCCCCCAGTTCAGCGGCCTTGAGAGCCATGGTCGGTCCTTTCAACACTCACCGGAGCGCCCTGACGGTCACGCTGATTCCGGTGGAGATGACAACAGGCGCGCTCTCTAGACGACCGGGCCGGGGATGGCAAGGGCGTGTAACGGCGGCGGTCTGCGCACCGTCATTGCGAGGCGAAGCCGAAGCAACCCCGACCACTTACATGCAACATCGGGGTTGCTTCGTCGGCTTCGCCTCCTCGCAATGACGGGGGTGGGCCTGCACCCGCGCCCGCCCCCCGCCGCGCCTCCCCGCGTCGTGAGCCCAGGGTCCCGAATCCAATCACCCCACCTCAGCCATGAGAATGCTCTCCAGATA